>CBDCKN010000014.1:0-171769 GCA_965218295.1 Longimicrobiales bacterium
CATCTCCGGATACAGGGGCTGGTCTCGGGTCTTCGCCTCAAGAAAGCGTGGAATCTGGCCGATCGCTTAGATGAGGAGCTGGGCCAGGAGCTTCCGTTCGCGTACCACCACGAATTCGGTTTCCTGACCAGCTGCCCCACGAATGTGGGGAGCGGGTTGCGTGCTTCGGTGCTGGTGCACCTTCCCGGCCTTGTCTTGACCAAGGAGATCGGGAAGGTACTGCAGGGCCTGGGGCAGGTGGGCCTGACCTTCAGGGGCTTGTACGGTGAGGGCTCCGAGGTCGTGGGCAATTTCTTCCAGGTCTCGAACCAGACGACGCTCGGCAAGAGCGAGGAGGATCTGGTCGAGCACCTGGACAAGGTTGTGCGTCAGGTGATCCAGTACGAGAGCCACGCGCGGCAGGTGCTCCTGAGGGATGCACCTCAGGTTACGGAAGACAAGATTTGGCGAGCATATGGTCTCCTACGGTACGCGAGGTCGCTTTCCTTCGAGGAATTGATGAATTTGTTGTCGGGGATTCGCTTGGGAGTGGGCCTGAAACTCCTTCCAGAACTCCGGGTATATACGCTGAACAAATTGATGATTTTTACCCAGACTGCTCACTTGGAGCAGGCAGCTGGACGAGACCTGCCGCCCTCGGAGTGCGATGCTCACCGGGCGGCTTATGTGCGACGGATCCTGGCCACCGAGGGGGCTTCGCCCCCGGATGAGGAAACTGAAGAGGATGGCTCGCCCACGCAGGGATAGCCGCCGAGCAGAATGAATTACAACTTCACCGATCGCGTTCGAAAAGTGTTGGCCATGGCCCGTGAAGAGGCCATCCGCCTCCAACACGATTACGTAGGCACCGAGCACATACTCCTGGGACTCATCCGGGAGGGTGAAGGCGTAGCTGCTGCGGTTCTCACCAACCTCAACGTGGATCTGGACCAGATCCACGATCAGGTGGAAGAGTCCGTCAAGAAGGGGAAGGCGACGATCGCCCTCGGTGAGCTTCCGTATACGTCCAGGGCGAAGAAGGTTCTCGAGTTCGCCATGGCCGAGGCCCGGGAGCTGAATCATTCGTACGTCGGTACCGAGCACCTGCTCCTGGGGCTTCTCAGAGAGGAGAAGGGCATCGCCGCTCAGGTCCTCAACTCGTTGGGGGTCAGCATGGAGGAGGCGCGGTCCGAGACGCTCAAGGTCCTGGGCTCGGACGTGGGACCCTCGGAGCCGGCGGGAATCGGTGGGGGAGCACCGGCCACGCCGCCAACGGGCAAGGGCGAAAAGAAGTCCAAGACCCCGGCCCTCGATCATTTCTGCCGAGACCTGACCAGCCTGGCGCGGCAGGGGAAGCTGGATCCCACCATCGGACGCACGACGGAGATCGAGCGCGTGGTGGAGATCCTGTGCCGGCGGAAGAAGAACAATCCGGTCCTCATCGGTGAGCCCGGCGTCGGCAAGACCGCCATCGTGGAAGGACTCGCGCAGCTCATCTCCCGGAACGAGGTCACCGAGTCGCTCAAGAACCACCGAGTGCTGGCCCTGGACATGGCCGCGGTGATCGCCGGGACCAAGTACCGGGGTCAGTTCGAAGAGCGCCTCAAGGCGGTGATGAACGAGATCTCCCAGAATCAGACGGTCGTCCTGTTCATCGACGAGCTTCACACGCTCGTGGGCGCTGGGGCCGCCGAGGGAGCCATCGACGCCTCCAACATGCTCAAGCCGTCCCTCGCCCGGGGTGAGCTGCAGTGCATCGGCGCGTCGACTCTGAACGAGTACCGGAAGTACATCGAGAAGGACGGAGCGTTGGAGCGACGCTTCCAGCCCGTCATCGTCGATCCGCCGTCTGTCGAAGAGACCGTCGACATTCTCCATGGTCTGCGGACGCACTACGAAGATCACCATCGTGTGGTGATCCCCGATGAGGCCCTCAAGCAGGCCGCGAAGCTCTCCGATCGCTACATCACGGATCGGTTCCTGCCGGACAAGGCTATCGACGTCATCGACGAGGCCGGGGCCCGTGCTCGGATCGCCGCGCAGGTGCCGCCGCCCCAGGTGGAGGAGCTCAAGGACGAGCTGGCCGAGATCGCCGATCGCAAGGAAGGGGCGATCCGGGACCAGGACTTCGAGCGCGCTGCGGAGCTCCGCGACGAAGAGCGGGCGCTACAGGAGAGGATCCGGGGCGAGCAGGACGACTGGGAAGAAGAGCGGAAGCGTCACCGCCCCGAGATCGGGTCCGAGGACGTGGCCTTCATCGTCAGTCGCTGGACGGGCATTCCGGTCACCCGGCTGCAACAGGCCGAAACGGAGCGTCTCGTCCACATGGAGGAGGAGATCCACCAGCGTGTGGTGGGCCAGGACGATGCCATCACGGCCATCGCGAGGTCCATCAGGCGCAGCCGTGCGGGGCTGAAGGATCCTCACCGCCCCATCGGGTCGTTCATCTTCTCGGGCCCCACCGGAGTCGGCAAGACCGAGCTGGCCAGGGCCCTCGCGGAATTCCTGTTCGCCGATCGCGACGCTCTGATTCGGGTGGACATGAGCGAGTACATGGAGAAGTTCTCCGTCTCGCGACTTATTGGAGCCCCTCCGGGATACGTGGGCTACGAGGACTCCGGTGCGCTCACGAAAGCGGTGCGCCGCCGGCCCTACTCCGTCGTTCTCCTGGACGAGATCGAGAAGGCCCACCCGGACGTCTTCAACATCCTTCTGCAGGTGCTGGATGAGGGACATCTCACGGACAACTACGGCCGTATGATCGACTTCAAGAACACGGTTCTCATCATGACCTCCAACCTGGGCGCTCGGGACATCTCCAAGAGCGGAAGCCTCGGCTTCCACGACGACGATCCCAGGACGTCGTACGAGATCATGCAGAGAAAGGTGCGTGACGAGATCGATAAGGCCTTCAATCCCGAGTTCCTGAACAGGGTGGATGAAACGATCGTGTTCCACACGCTAGACCGAGACGAGATCGGACAGATCGTCCTCATCCTGCTCAGGGACATCAGCGAGCGTCTGGCGGAGGAAGAGCTCAGCCTCAACCTCTCCGACGGGGCCATCGACTTCCTCGTCGAGAAGGGGTACGACGAGAAATTCGGAGCACGGCCCCTCAGGCGGGCCATCCAGCGCTATCTCGAAGATCCTCTCTCGGAGGGGATCCTGACGGCGGACTTCTCGGCGGGTGACGAGATCGCCGTCGACGTGGACGACGAGGGAGAGGCGCTCACCTTGGCTGCGGCCTCACAGAGCAAGACGTGACGCCCGGGGCCAGACCTTTGTCCAACTCGATGCTCAGGGCCGTGAGAACATTCCCGCTGTGTGCTGTCCTGTTGGCTCTTGTGATGGCGCCCCCCATCGCTCAGGCGCAGCAGGACACGGGGGGTGGGCCCATTCTCATCGACTCCGTGGCGGTGAGGGGCAACGTACGCCTGTCCGATCTCACCATCATCACGATGGCGAGCATCAACCGCGGCACCGCCTACACCATCTTCGACATCCAGAAGGCCACCAAGGAGCTGTGGGCCTCTGGGCAGTTCTGGGACATCACCGCCCACATCGAAGGCAACGTCGGCGAGCACGTCACCCTGGTGTGGGAGGTCGAAGAGCAGGATCTCATGCGGAACGTCGTGATCACGGGCTTGGTGAACGCGGACGCAGACGAGGTTCGTGACACCACGGGAGTACAGGCGGGGCTGCCCTACTCGCCCAGGAGAGTGGCCGAAGCGAAAGAGTTCATCCGGCGCGAGCTGGCGTCGAAGGGAATACCGTTCGCGGACATCGTGGAGCGAACCGAGCTCATCACGAACCGCGAAAAGGAGATCATCCTCTACCTGGATGTGACGGAGGGCACGATGATCACCGTGGCCGACGTCGTCTTCACGGGAAACGAGCTCTTCTCGGACGGGGAGTTGAGGGGTGCCATGTCCGTGAAACCGGAGGGGTTCTGGTGGTGGAGGTCGGGCTCGTACGACCAGCAGCGTCTGGACGAGGATCTCCGTGTAGGTTTGCCGGCCTATTACGCCGCTCGAGGCTATCTGGATTTCCGGGCTCAGAGGGATTCCCTGATCATCGATCCGACCACCGGAAAGACCCGAATCCAAGTGACGGTGGAGGAGGGTGTCGTGTACCATCTCGCGGACTTCTCCATCACGGGGAACAGGGAGTTTCCCGCCGAGCGGCTGGAACGGTTCTTCCGGCCGGAGGAGACGGGTCTTTTCACGACCGTTCTCGGCGAGGAGCGGCTCCCGGTCTTCGACTCCGTCGCCTTCCAGGCGGCCACCGACGACGTGGGGCAGCTTTACCAGAACGAGGGATATCTCTACTCCGAGATCATTCCGTACGTGAACCGGAATCCGGCGCGCGAGGGGGAGCCCGCTACGGTGAACGTGGGTTGGACGATTCGGGAGGGAGCTCAGGCGTACATCGCGAGAGTCGATATCGAAGGCAACGAGTACACGTACGCGCGGGTCATCCGTGACAAGATTTTCATCCTCCCAGGAGACGTGTACTCGCAGGAGCGCATCATTCAGAGCTTCCAGAGCATCTCTTCGCTCGGCTACTTCGACGTGCCAATGGAGGTTCCGTCCATCCAGCCCAACGATGACGGGGACGTAGACGTCACCTTCAACGTGGCCGAGAAGCCGACCGGGGCGATCAACTTCGGTACCTCCGTCGGCGGATTTACGGGCGTCTCCGGGTTCGTCGGCTACGACCAACCGAACCTCTTCGGAAAGGGCAAGTCCGGAAGCGTACGATGGGACTTCGGCCGGTTCGCGAACAACCAGACGCTGAGCTATACGGACCCCGGAATCTTCGAGTCACTCGTGAGTGGGTCGCTGAGCCTGTTCAACACCCGTGACCGGTTCATCAGCTTCCAATCCGGACGGCGACGGAGGTCAGGTGCTTTCCTCCGCTTCGGATTTCCGATTGCCGGTGCGCGCTTCACACGGCTCTTTGTCGGTTACGGCCTGTCCCACACGAAGTTCACGCTGCAGGGCAGCAACATCGATCAGTCCCTCTTCGGTCTTCCTCCGGGCACCCAGAGCACAATCTCGGTGGGCATCACTCGCGCGACCCTGAACCATCCGCTGTTCCCCACCGTGGGTGGCCGCCAGACGGTGAACGTGGACCTCAACGGCGGGCCCCTCGGAGGGAACGGCAAGTTCGTCAAGACGACGGCCGAGGGTGCGTGGTGGATTCCTGTGGGGGTGGCGGGTGGTGATCCCAATCAACCCGGCTCCGGCCTCACGTTTGCGCTGGGAATGACCTTCAGGGCCGGCGCCATCCAGGGAGACAGCGAGCGCTTCCCGTTTGAGCGCTTCTGGATGGGTGGTGTGCAGTTCGGTGAGCAGCTCAGGGGGTATGACGAGACCACCGTCACGCCCGAAGGGTTCTTCCCGGACCGGTCCAGGGAGATTCTCGACATCGACAGGCTGGGGACGGCGTTCTTCTCCATGACCACAGAACTGGCATTGCGAATGGGAGCTCAGCTCTCCGTATCCCTCTTCTTCGATGCAGGCAACGTCTGGCGCAGCCCCCGGGAATTCGACCCCACGAGGCTGCGGAGGGGCGCGGGCGTCGGCATTCTGTTGGTAACACCGTTCGGTCCCGTGGGGCTGGACTATGCGTACGGGTTCGACAAGCCTGAGCCTGGTTGGCAACTGCACTTCAACCTGGGCGGCGGCGGGTTCTGATCAGGGAGTATCTCTTTATGCGAAGAGTCGTTTTTTTCTCGTGCGCCCTCCTCATGTTGGGTGGGACCGCAAGGGCGCAGACTGCGGAGAGTGGTCTCAGGATCGGCTACATCAACTCTTCGGCCATCGTAGCCGGGAACGCGGATGCCATGGCAGCCCAGGAGCAGTTCCAGAGGGAGATGGTACCTTTCGAGAGCGAGTTGAAGGCCCTTGAGACCGAGATCGGTCAGCTGCTAAACCGCTATCAGGCGCAGCAGGTCACGTTGAGTCCCGACACCCGCAGGAGCCGCCAGCAGGAGATCCTGCAGAAGCAGCAGGAATACCAGAATCGCATGGGGGAGATCGAGGCCGAGGCCGCCAGGCGCCAGCAGGAGCTCGTGGCGCCCATCATGGAGCGCATCAACGCCATCATCCAGGATATCCGGCGGGAGGGCTCGTACACGTTTATCTTCGACGTCTCTGCCGGTGGGTTGATCGCAGCCGACGAGGCCTTCGACTTGACGGACGAGGTGATCCAGAGGTTGGCCACCCAAGGAGGCTGACACAGTGAAGGCCGGCCCCGCGGGCCACACCCTAGCTGATCTGGCGTCCCTGGTGGGGGGACGCGCCGTAGGAGACGTAGAACTCTCCGTCAAAGGGATCGCCACCCTCGCTCACGCGGGACCCGACGAGTTGGGGCTGCTGGCCGATCGCACGTACCTCAAAGGAGTATCGGAGAGCAACGCCGGCGCGCTCCTGATCTCCGAAGAGCTTGACCCCGAAGTGACCGACGCGCCCAACCGCTTGGTCGTCGAGAATCCTCGCGAGGCCTTGGCCTTCCTTATCGGCCACTTCCATCCGGAGCCGCCGCGCCGCCCCGGCATCCACCCCACGGCGGTCATCGGCGAGCGGGTCCAACTAGGTCTGGACGTCAGTGTGGGGCCGTACGTGGTGGTGGAGGACGATGTGGTCATCGGCGACCGGGCTACGCTCCACGCCCACGTCGTGGTGCGGCAGGACGCGCGGATAGGCGACGATTCGGTCCTGCATCCTCACGTGGTCCTCTATCCCCAGGCCCGCGTGGGCAACCGGGTGGTGCTCCACGCGGGTGTGCGCATCGGCGTGGACGGCTTCGGGTACACGCCCAGCGGCGGCGAGCCGAAGAAGATCCCTCATGTGGGTCTCTGCGTGATCGGAGATGACGTCGAGATCGGCGCGAACAGCTGTGTGGATCGCGGCTCCATCGGTCGTACCGAGCTCGGCAACCAGACCAAGCTCGACAACCTGGTTCACATCGGGCACAACGTCAGCGTCGGGCCCCAGAGCGTGATGGCGGCCATGGTGGGCATCGGGGGCTCGACGAGTATCGGAGCCGGCACGATGTGGGGTGGGCAGTCAGGGGCCATGGATCACCTCGAGATCGGGGACGAGACCAGGGTGGCCGGCCAAGCGGGGCTTATCGACAATCTGCCCTCGGGGAGCACGGTGGCCGGCTTCCCGGCCCGGCCCATCAAGGACTTCTTCAGGGCCAACGCGGCCATGTATCGTGTCGCGGAGTTGAGGCGGCGCGTACGGAATATGGAAAGGGCTCTGGGGCTTGGCCGCAGCCGAGAAGACGCCGAATAGGAATGGTGTACACCAGACAACGCACGTTGCGTGGTGAAAGGACCCTGGAGGGCATCGGCGTGCACTCAGGGGAGTCGGCGACCCTGACCATGAAGCCGGCCGACGGCGGAGGGATTCGCTTTCGTCGCATCGATCTGGATGGGCAGCCCGAGATACCTGCGGATCTGGACCACGTGGTGGGAACGGATCTGGGCACGAGCCTCGGAGCGGGCGACGTCACGGTCTTGACCGTGGAGCACGTCATGGCGGCTCTGGTGGCCGCCGGTATCGACAACGCCATCCTCGAGCTCACGGGTCCCGAGCCCCCCATCCTGGACGGCAGCTTCCAGCGCTACCTGGATGCCATCTCCGAGATAGGCGCGGTGGAGCTGGACGAGCCTGCGGAGGTTCTGGCCGTGCGGAAGGCCCTGACGGTGAGTGTCGATACCGGAGCGTTGTACGTGGCGTCGCCCGCGGAGGGCCTGCGAATCTCGGCGACCATCGACTTCGAGCATGTCACCATCGGGCGCCAGTTCGGCACGTTCGACGTCACGGAGGAGGCCTTCCAGAGCGAGATTGCGCCTGCTCGGACGTTCGGGTTCCATCGCGACGCCGAGGAGCTACAGGCACGTGGGCTCGCCCAGGGCGCGTCGCTGGAAAACACGATCGTACTGGATGACGACGGCGTCATGAATGACGGTCTTCGATTCGAAGACGAGTTCCTGCGTCACAAGGTGGGCGACCTCATCGGCGACCTAGCGCTCATCGGCGGACGGATTCACGGGCACATCGTGTCGGAGAGGCCCAGCCACCAGGGGAACATAGCTTTGGCCAGGGCGTTGAAGGATCACGCACGGAAGGGAGCGTCTCAATTCCCCGTGGAAGTTCAACGCATCATGGAGTACCTGCCCCACCGGTATCCCTTCCTCCTCGTGGATCGGGTCCTGGAGTTCGAGTCGGGCAAGAGGATCGTCGGCATCAAGAACGTGACGATCAACGAGCCCTTCTTCCAGGGACACTTTCCGGGGCACCCCATCATGCCCGGGGTCCTGATCATCGAGGCCATGGCGCAGGTGGGAGGGCTCCTGCTGATGGACACGCTGGCCGACCCGGAGGACAAAGTCGTCTACTTTATGTCGCTCGATAATGTGAAGTGGCGGAAGCCGGTGATCCCTGGGGATCAGCTGGTCTTCGAGGTCAAGATGGTCCAGTCTCGCAGGAACGTGTGCAAGATCAGGGGCGTGGCACGAGTGGACGACAAGGTGGTAGCGGAGGCGGATCTGATGGCAAGGATCATGGATAGATGAGCGATGCATACTGGGGTGAGCGGGCCGAGGAGCGGACCGATGTCCAGGTCCACTCGACGGCCATCGTGGACGCCGGCGCGCGCTTGGGGGGGGACGTGGTCGTGGGCCCGTACTCCATCATCGGCCCCGGGGTCGCCGTGGGGAACGGGACGATCATCGGCCCCCACGTGTTGGTGGAGCGCGATACGACCATCGGGGAGCAGTGTCAGATCGCTCAAGGAGCTGTGCTGGGGACGGACCCTCAGGATCTCAAATACGAAGGCGAAGCGTCACACCTCTACGTGGGCGACCGCACGGTGATCCGTGAGTACGCCACGCTCAATCGCGGAACGCGGGCATCACGCAAGACGGTGGTTGGGAGTGACTGCCTGATCATGGCGTATGTCCACATCGCCCACGACTGCGAGATCGGGAACCACGTCATTCTGTCGAACGCCGTGAACATGGCGGGCCACGTCGTCATCGAAGACTGGGTCATCATCGGCGGGCTCACCGCCATCCATCAGTTCGTGCGCATCGGCGCTCACTCGTTCTGTGGTGGCGGATCCCGCTTGCCACAGGACATCCCACCGTACCTCAGGGTGGCGGGCAACCCCGCCAAGCTCTATGGCCTGAATTCGGTCGGACTGGAGCGTCGCGGCGTGTCCGAGGATGTGAAGCGGGCTCTCAAGCAGGCGTATCGGACCCTCTTCCAGTCAAAGCTCAACCTCTCCCAGGCGCTGGACCAGGCGGACGAAGAGGTGGCACAGATCCCCGAGGTAAGGCACCTCCTGACCTTCATCCGGGATAGCGAGCGTGGCATCACGACTTAGCTCGTCGTCCGGTTCACCCGCTATCGGCGTCGTAGGCGTCGGGAGCCTGGGCTATCACCACGCTCGAATCCTCGCTTCCCTCGACGGAGTCCATATGGCGGGCATCTACGACGTCGACGCGGACCGGGCCCATGAAGTAGGTCATACGCTGGAGCTGGAGGTCCACTCCGGCCTGGACTCGCTCCTCGATGCGGCGAACGGGCTCGTGGTGGCGGTCCCCACCGTCGAGCACGAGGCTGTGGCCGTGGCGGCGCTGGGGCGGGGCGTGGACGTACTGGTGGAGAAGCCTCTGGCGTCGTCCCTCGAGGCTGCGGACCGCATCCTGGAGGCTGCCGAGTCAAGCGGTGCGATGATCCAGGTCGGGCACGTAGAGCGGTTCAATTCCGCCATCCGAGCCGCAGAGCCCTTCCTCCAGGCCCCTCTCTTCATCGAGTCGCACAGGCTCGCTCCCTTCGTTCAGAGAAGTACCGACGTGGCGGTCGTTCTGGACCTGATGATCCACGACGTCGACCTGGTGCAAAGCCTCGTAGGCAAGCCTATCAAGGATGTCGCTGCTACGGGGATTCCGGTTCTGACCCCCGGCATCGACATCGCCAACGCGCGGCTCGGGTTCGAGGGAGGGGCGGTGGCGAACCTCACCGCCAGCCGGGTATCGATGGAGCGGATGCGAAAGCTCCGCATCTTCCAGGAGTCCGGATATATCAGCCTCAACCTCGCCGACGGAACGGGCGAGTTCCTCAAGCTGAAGCAGGATCTGCCGTTGTTCTCAGGCGGCGGAGACATCGAGATCCCGAGGGAGGGTGGGCTCGCCGATATCGTGGAGCGAGTTTCTCTGCAAGGTGACGGTGCAGAGCCCTTGGCCAAGGAGCTGGAGAACTTCCGTGACGCGGTGGCGGGGCGAGGGGCACCGGCCGTGGACGGTGAGGAAGGACGCTCTGCCCTGGCGGTAACCCTATTGATCGAAGAGCGCATCGAGACCTATGTCGCTGATACGCGTCCGGCGTGACCGGAAGAAGAACTGGATCGACAACAAGAAAGGGCTGCCGCCGCGGCAGCTCCTCTTCCTCCTGGTCATCCTCCTCATCGTGATCTGGTACCTGGGTGTCCGATTCTGAGGGCCCTGTGGGAAACGGAGCGCCCACGATCCTCATGCTTGCCGGGGAGGCCTCGGGTGACCAGCACGGGTCGCGTGTCGCCCGAGCCCTGAAGGCACAATGGCCCGGGTGTCGTCTGCTGGGCCTGGGTGGCGAGGGCATGAAGGCCGAGGGCGTGGATCTGTTGGCGGATCTCGATCGGCTCGCCGTCATGGGCTTCGCCGAAGTTCTCTCTCATCTGCCTTTCTTTTACCGCCTGGAACGCCGCATCCTGGCCCTCCTCGACGGTGGCTCCATCGACCTCGTTCTCCCCATCGACTATCCCGGCTTCAACCTCAGGATCGCGAGGGCGGCGCGGCGGCTCGGCATCCGGGTCCTCTACTACATCGCTCCTCAGGTATGGGCCTGGAAGCCCGGTCGGGCCCGGCGGCTCGCCGAGGATTGCGACCACCTGGCCGTGATACTCCCGTTCGAGAGAGACGTCTTCCAGAAGGCGGGAGCTCGAGTGACTTTCGTCGGCCACCCGCTGCTCGACGAAGACGTTCCGGAGCCCGATCCGGTCGGGTTTTGCAAGCGCTGGGATCTCGATCCGGACAAGCCGATCCTGGCGCTCTTTCCGGGGTCCCGGTCACAGGAGCTGTCTCGACACCAGGAGCTGTTCCTCGCCACCGGCAGGCGACTGAAGAGCGAGAGACCCGATCTCCAGATGGCATGGGCCAAGGCCTCGTCGGTTGACGCCTCGGCGTTTGCGGGTTCGGACCTGCCGGTGATAGACGACGCTCGGAGCCTGCTGGCGCATGCGAGGGCGGCCCTGGTGAAGTCTGGCACGACCACCCTGGAGGCGGCGCTCCGAGCCACGCCGTTCGTGACGGTATATCGGACTCATCCCGTTACGTACCTTCTCGCCCGTCGGCTGATCAGGGTCGACCGCGTGGCGTTGGCGAACCTCGTGGCGGGGGAGGACGTCGTACCGGAAGTGCTTCAGGGGTCGGCAACACCGGAGTACCTGGCCTCCCTTCTCGAGCCTCTTCTCGATCCGGAGTCCACTGAGCGGGGCCGCATGATCGAAGGACTGGAGCGTGTCCGCGGTGCCCTGGGTGAGCCGGGGGCTTCGGAGCGGGTGGCGGGCCTGGTGGCGCGGGTGTTGGAGGGGGCATGAAGAGGCGCACCTCGGGGTTGCGATATTCCACGGCGGGGATCCTGGGCCAGGGCCTGATCGGATCACTCTTCCTGACCGTTCGCTTCCAGACGATGGGAGAGGACCATCTCGGCCCGTTCCGGGACGCCGGAACGCCGGTCATCTTCGTCTTCTGGCACGGGCGCCTCCTTCCGCTGATCCACGGCCACCGCCACCAGGGGGCCGTGGTGCTTGTGAGCGAGCACGGCGACGGCGAGTACATCACGCGGATTCTCCAGCGGTTCGGCTTCGGCACCGTTCGAGGCTCGAGTACCCGTGGGGGTGTGCGCGGCCTCAAGGGACTCATCCGCGCGGCCCGGCAAGGCTACGATCTTGCCGTAACGCCCGACGGCCCACACGGCCCGAACCGCGAGCTCAAGCCCGGAGCCCTTACGGTTGCACGCATGACGGGGCTGCCGCTCATTCCCATCGGTGTGGGAGCGAGCTCAAGTTGGCGCGCCGACAGCTGGGATCGTTTCCTGGTGCCCAGACCCTTCTCGACGGTTCGGATCGCCTATGGAGAGCCGTGTTTCATCGCCAGGGATGCCGTCGAGGCAGAGATCGAAGATACGGTACGGACCGTGACGCAGGCCCTCGCCGACTTGTCGGTGCGGGTTGGGGACACAGTGGACGGGTGAGGAGTCTCCAGGCGTGGCTGCGGCGGGTTTGGGGTGGAGAAGCAGGGGTCTTGGGTAGGATCGTGAGTGCCGTGCTCTTCCCTGTGGAGTTGCTCTATCGGGGAGTGATCGGCCTCAGAAACCGGGGATACGATTTGGGAGTTCTTCCCACCACCGAGCCGCCCATCCCGGTGATCTCGGTAGGCAATCTGGCCGTGGGAGGGACGGGAAAGACACCCTTCTCGGGCTGGCTCGTTTCGCGTCTCGAGGAGATGGGTCGTCGTCCGGCTCTCGTCACCCGGGGTTACGGGTCGGACGAGGTACGGCTGCACCGCGCCTGGAATCCGGGTGCCGTGGTGGTTATGGACCCCCAGCGACTCAGGGGCGTTGCGCTGGCGGCAGAGCGAGGAGCCGACGTGGCCGTCCTGGACGATGCTTTCCAGCATCGTGCCATCGCAAGGCAGGTGGACATCGTGCTGGTCGCGGCGGAGCACGGGGCCCGGCGTGCGCTTCTGCCGAGGGGGCGCCTCCGGGAGACGTTCCGATCACTCGCCCGGGCCCATGCGGTCGTGGTCACCCGCAAGACGGCGAGCCGCGCGGAGGCCGACCGGATCGGTGGGCATATTGAAGCTGCGGTCCCAGGCGTTTTGGCACAGATCAGCTTCGAGGCTGCGGCGTGGACCGATCTCGACGGGTCGGTCGTTTCACCTCCACTCGGTGAGGATCTCGTGGCGGTGACCAGTGTGGCCGAGCCCGAGCCGTTCCATGAGATGGTGCGGGACCAGACGTTGAGTGCGGTCGAGAGCTTCGCGTTTCACGATCACCATGTGTTTCGACAAGCCGACGTTCGGCGAATCGTGAAGGAAGCGGGTGGACGCTCCATCGTGACCACGGAGAAGGATGCGGTGAAGCTGCGGGACTTCTCGGAGATGCTGCCCTCGACGTACGTGTTACGCTTGCGCGTGGCCTGGGAGTCTGGCCACGACGATCTGATGGCCCTCATTGAAGATGCGCTGGAGGGCGGATGACCATCACCGTCGTCGTCGTCGGGCGGGCCGGATCACCCTTGAAGGCCGCGGTTGAGGAATACGAGGCTCGAGCCAAGCGGTACTGGAAGCTGAGCGTGGTCGAGCTCCCCTCCGGCACGGCAGGCAAGGGGAGGGGTGACGCGGGGCGGGCCGTCAGGACGGAAGAAGAGCTCATCCTGAAGAAGCTCTCGGACCGTGCCGAGGTCGTTGCCCTCACGCGGGCCGGTACGCATATGAGCTCCCCGGAGCTGGCAAGGTATCTCGAGGACCGTGCACTCCGTTCGATCCCCGAGGTAACCTTCGTCATCGGCGGGGCTTTCGGACTCGGAGCCGGCGTACTGGAGCGCGCAGATCGCACCTTGGCCCTTTCGGCGGGCACGCTTCCGCATGAGCTTGCACGGCTGGTGTTGGCCGAGCAGCTCTACCGCGCCGGCACGATCGTGAGAAACGAGCCGTATCACAAGGGGGGGGAGTGATCGAGTTACTCATCGGGAAGCCGGAGGGCTCACCGTTCGCAGATGCCTATCTGAGGGGTGATCCGGGCGTCGCTCCGTACTTCAACGGCTCCTGGCTGGATCCCGGGGCGTACCGGGACATGCTCGCGGGCATCGATCGACGCTTCGACGCCGCTGCCCGGCGGCGGGCGCTGGAGGCTCTGGACACGCCGGGTGGGGTGGGGCAGGAGAGGCTCGATCGCTGGGTGGAGGGTTCCGGGCTCGTGGTCACTACAGGACAACAGCCAGGGCTCATGGGAGGACCGCTGTACTCCCTCTACAAGGGGCTCACCACGGTTCGCCTGGCGGAGCGGCTCGAGGCGCTCCTCGACAGACCTGTCCTGCCCGTGTTCTGGGTGGCATCCGAAGACCACGATTGGGAGGAATCCGATCACACCTACCTGATCGACGAGTCGAATCGACTGACCCGCGTGCAGGTGCCGGACCCGGGGCACGGCAACCGTGCCATTCACCGGATTCCCCTCGACGGCGAAGTTACAGGTATGGTTGCACAAATCGAGGAACTCGTTCCCAATACAGAGTTTAGCGGTTCATATATCGAGTTGATTCGAGATGCCTACGCGCCTGGGGTCACCCTCGCTGACGGATTCCGCACCGTGCTGTCCGCACTTCTGGAGCCCCTGGGCGTTCTCTTTACGGACGCGGCGAATTCGGCTTTCAAGGCGGCCTCCAAGGCAATTCTCCTGGCCGAGCTGGACCGGGCAGAGGCGCACGAAGAGATGCTTCGGGAGGACGCCGAGAAGCTCGAACAGGCCGGATACCCACTCCAGGTGCCCATTCTCGAGGGGGGCGTAAATCTCTTTCTGGAGGGTCCGGCGGGTCGCGAGCGATTGTACAGGCATCCCGACGGTTTCGAGCTGCATCGTTCCGGCGAGACGGTGACGGCGGACGGTATCCGCGCACGGGTCGAGGAGGATCCTCTGGCGCTGAGCCCCAACGTGCTGCTCCGTCCCGTGGTGGAGAGCACGGTGTTTCCGGTCGTGAGCTATGTGGCCGGTCCGGGGGAGCTGGCCTATCACGGCCAGATCAGGCGGCTCTACGAGGCGCACGGCCTCAGGATGCCAGTCATCTTCCCGCGACACGCCGTGACGGTCGTAGAGTCGAAGATCCGCAAGGTCATCGACAAGTTTGACCTGGAGCCCGAGGATCTCAGGCGCCCTCATCACGAGATCGCCTCCGAGATCGCCCGTGAGGAGGTCCCTGAGGACGTTCGCCGGGCCCTGGGGCAGCTCAAGGAATCCATCGGGGAAGGGTCTCGAAAGCTCCTGGATGCCGCAGGGGACATCGACTCCACGCTCGAGGGGCCGGTGACCCACGCGCGCAACGCCGCACTGGCCGCTTTTCAGGACGTGGAGCGCAAGATCGTACAGAGCATGAAGCGGGAGAACGAGATCGCCCTGGCCCAGCTCGAAAAGGCGCACATGCACCTCTTTCCGGAAGGCAAGCCGCAGGAAAGGGTCCTGAATCCGCTGTACTACCTGGCGCGGTACGGGAACCCGTTCATCGAGGCGCTAGTACATGGATTCGAGGTGGATTTGACCGACGGGACGGAGTAGCTTCAAAACATCATGATTCCATTCATCTTCGTGCTCGTCCTGCTGATTCCGATTCTGGCCATCATATTGGATTCGCCGGTGGGAAGGGCTCTCGCGGGGCGGCTCGAGCGGCGCGGCTTGGGCTCCGGAACCGATGAAGTGACCGCGGAGCGTCTCTCCTACCTCGAAGGGGAGTTCGAGCGGCTGACTTCCGAGGTGCGCCGCCTCGAGGAGGAGAGCCAGTTCCTGAACAAGCTCCTCACGGAGCGCCCGGCTTCGGAAGTGCTTCCGCCCGGTGATCGAGACGCATAGCCCCGCTCCCACAGTGGGCCGACGCTCCCGTGCCGCCTTCATGGTCGGCGCGGGTATTTTTTTCAGTCGGATCAGCGGCTTCGTGCGCGATGTGGTCTTCGCCTACTTCTTCGGAAACACGGGACTGGCCGATGTCTGGCGCGTAGCGCTGAAGACCCCGAACGTCATCCAGAACCTGCTGGGAGAGGGGACGCTGAGCGCCTCGGTCATCCCGGTCTACGCGGAGTTCCTGGAGGAGGGCAGGAAAGAAGACGCAGGCCGGTTCGCCGGGGCGGTCCTCGGCATCCTGATGGTCGCGGCCGGCGGGGCGGCGCTCGTTGGTGTCCTCCTGGCGCCTGCCCTGGTGCCCGTGTTCTTCTTCCGGTGGGACCCGCAGAAGCTCACACTCACCACGGTCATGGTTCAGATCCTCTTTCCCATGACCGCGGTTCTCGTGGTCTCGGCCTGGGCGCTGGCGATCCTCAACAGCCACCGCCGGTTCTTCGTATCCTATGTGGCGCCCGTGGCGTGGAATGGCGCCATCCTCCTCACCATGGTCGGGTTGGGCTTCGGGGCGGGCTGGACGGGATCCGCGCTCCTCTTGGCGGTGGCGTGGGGCGCCTTCGGCGGCGGGTTGCTCCAGTTGGCGGTGCAGCTCCCCTACGTCGTGCCGCTCCTGGAGCACTTCCGCCTCTCCGTGAGCCGGACCGCATCGGGAGTGAAGGAGGCCATCCGCAACTTCATCCCGGTGGTGGCGGCGCGTGGCGTCGTGAACATCGGCAGCCTTCTCGACGTGTTCCTCGCTGCGCTCCTCGTCGAGGGAGCGGTGGCGGCGCTGGGTTACGCCCAGACGCTCTACATCCTACCGATCTCCCTGTTCGGGATGTCGATCGCGGCGTCGGAGTTGCCGGAGCTTTCCCGGCAGCGAACGCGACCGCCCGAAGAGTTGGCGGCCCAGGTCTCCAGCGCCCTCGAGCGCATCCATTTCCTCTTGATTCCGTCGACCATCGCGTTCGTCCTCCTGGGAGATCTGTTCATCGGCGGCATCTACCAGCGGGGAAGCTTCCTCGCCACGGACACGCCCGTGGTCCACGCCGTATTGGCCGCGTATGCGCTGGGGCTTCTGGCGTCATCGGGCTCCCGGGTGCTCTCTACCGCGTTCTACGCGCTTCGCGATACTCGGACGCCCGCGCGGATGGCCTATCTGAGAGTGGCCGTGTCTCTGGCCATAGGGGTGTCCCTGATGTTTCCCCTCGACCGGTTCGGCTCCGGAGGCCTGCGCTTCGGGGCCGTGGGCCTGGCCCTGGGTGCCTCCATCGCCGCCTGGCTCGAGTACGTGATGCTGCGCGGTCGGCTAGGTCGTGCCCTCGGCTCCCACGGGCCCAGGTCCGGCGTACCGTCTCGCCTCCTCGCGGCGGGTGGTATCGCGGCGCTGGCCGCCGTAGCGGCCAAGTGGGCGTTGGGCTCCACCGTGCCCCGCCGGGACGGTCTAATCACGGGGCTGATGGCCGATTCCGCTCCCTGGCTCCTCCAGCCGGCTCTTGCGGTGGGAACGGCCCTGATATTCGGTGTAGTATACCTAGTCACGAGCGCTCGGCTCGGCGTTGGCGTTCCCCTGCGGCATCTGCTCCGGGGCGGCGCAAATACCCAGTGAATCCACTTTTCTTCAACAGCCTTCTTGTGATTCAGGATCAACTCCGAGGGCTTCCGTCGCGTCCCGGCGTCTACCTCTTCAGGGACGCAGCGGGTGACATCCTCTACGTCGGCAAAGCGAAGTCCCTCAGACCACGCGTCAGGAGCTACTTCCGCGGCTCTGGCCAATCCTTGAAGACACAGGAGCTGGTCCGGCACGTGGAGAGCGTCGAGACGATCGTCGTGGGGTCGGAGGCCGAGGCCCTCATCCTCGAGGCCAACCTGATCAAGGAACACCGGCCCCGCTTCAACATCCAGCTCCGTGACGACAAACGGTATCCGTACATCAAGGTGACGACCACCGAGCCCTTTCCGCGGGTCTTTGTGACGCGAACCCTGAACGACGACGGGTCGCGTTACTTCGGACCGTACACGTCGGTGGGATCCATGCGCGAGGCCCTGGAGATCATCAAGCGGCTCTATACGGTCCGTTCCTGCCGTTATGACCTTCCTCGGGAGGCGCCGGAGCGCCCCTGTCTGGACTACCACATCGGACGCTGCCTGGCTCCCTGTGTGGGCTACCAGGACCAGGCCTCGTACCGGGCGATGATCGACGAGATCCTGAAGGTGCTGGACGGAGAGACCGAGGATGTGCGACAGCGCGTCGAGAAGCGGATGCGCGACGCCTCCGTGGAGCTGGATTTCGAGCGTGCCGCCCGCCTTCGGGATGTCCTCGCGGCCCTCGACGCCCTCGCCCGTCAGCAGAGGGTCGAGAAGCTGAGAGGCGGTGACTACGACGTGGTAGGCCTCGCCAGAGACGGCGAGCTGGCCGCCGCGGTGGTGATGCGCATTCGACGGGGCGTGCTCCTGGGCCGCGACACGCTGCGATTCTCCGACGTAGGCGAGGAGAGCGACGCCTCACTCCTCACGACCTTCGCTTCGCGACACTACCTGAGCCGGGGCACCGGCGGCGGTCGGAATCTCCCGAAGGAAGTCCTGGTCCCCACCGAATTCGAGGACATGGACCTCCTCGAGGAGATCCTCCTCGACGAGACCGGTCGCAAGGTGGGCATCTACGTTCCCAAGAGGGGGGCGAAGAAGCGCCTCTCGGAGCTCGCAGGCGACAACGCTCGTCACGCCCTGGAGGATCGCCTGACGGCCACCGAGCGGGTGCAGGATCGGGCCGAGGAGGTGCTCTACGACCTCCGCGATCGCCTGGACCTGAAGGTCGTACCCCGCCTGATGGTGTGCTTCGACATCAGCCACACCCAGGGGACCGAGACCGTGGGGAGCGCCGCCGTGTTCGAGAACGCCGAGCCCAAGAAGGCCGAGTATCGGCACATGCGTATCAAGGGCGATTGGGGCAACGACGACTACCGGTCCATGGCCGAGGTGGTCAGTCGGTACTTCCGCCGCCGGCTCGAAGAGGAGCGGCCGCTTCCGGATCTGGTTCTGATCGACGGAGGGAAGGGCCAACTGGGGGCTGCGCAGAACGCACTGACCGAGCTGGGCGTCACGGATGTCGCACTGGCGTCCTTAGCCAAGCGGGAAGAGCTCGTCTACCGCCCCGGGAGACGAGAGCCCTTCCGCCTCGGGCGGCGGAACAAGGCGTTACATGTTCTCCAGAGGATTCGGGACGAAGCTCACCGGTTCGCCGTGACCTACAATCGGAAGCTCCGGCGGAAGAGAACCGTGCGGAGTGATCTCTCTGAGATTCCCGGGATCGGTCCCGAGAGGCAGAAGCTCCTGCTCATGCGATTCGGGTCGGTTCGAGGGGTCAAGTCGGCCAGCGCCGAGGAAATCGCCAGGCTCCCGGGCTTCAGTGGGACCCTGGCGGCGCGAGTTCTCACGTACCTGGGACAATAGCCGGCAGCACTCAAGACCGGGAGGTCGTGCCCTGTCGCGCGGAAAAGCGACTCGTGTGATGAAACACGGCGAGAGTTTTGCAGTATATCTCATCGGACGCCGTGATCGGCGGGTTGCCGCCTTTTGGCGGTAGTTCTAAATTACGCGGTAGTTCTAGATTACATGGTCTAGACACCGGTTTTACAGGAGAGTTATCCGATGTACCTCCGTGCGGGATTCTTCTTATTTGGCATCGCCGCCATACTGGCGCCTTCCCAAGCTTCGACCCAGGAGCTCGGGAGGAACGAGCCTCGTATGGAGAGCCATAACGCCCTCGTCGCCATCAAGTTGCAGCGGGCGGAGGGGCTGGAGGACGAGGTGCTTGCCGCCGAGACCTACCGAGAGGCCCTCGAGGCCATCTACGAGGCCATCGACAACGACCAGAGCAATCCCACGGGGTATCTGCACCTGGGCCGAGCCAGGTTGGGGTTGGGCGAGTATCTGGCCGCCGACAGCGCCTTCGACCAGGCCGAGGCCCTCTATCCCGATTACATCGACGAGGAAGGTGGAACGGGCGACTACCGCGAGAACGGGTGGGTCGAAGCCTATAACGAGGGCATCGTGGCGGTCGACGCGGTCGACGCGGGAGACAGCGACTCGGCTCTGGAATACTTCACCACCGCCAACGTGATCTTCGACAAACGTCCCGAGGCGTATCTCAATCTCGGCGCCACCTACGCTAAAACGGGCCAGTGGGACGCCAGCGTCGAGGCCTGGAAGGATGCGATCGCGGTCATCGACTCCCCCGACTCCAAGCCGAGAGACGAGGAAAGCCGGCTGCAGTGGGTCAGCGAGTACCGGCCCATGGCCCTCTCGAACCTGGCCCAGGCCCTGAGCCAGGCCAATCGAGCTGAGGAGGCCGTGGTCATCTACGAGGAGATCCTCGCGGCCGATCCCGACAACGACCGGGCACGGAGTGGCTTGCTGATCGCCCTCGGACAGTCGGGCCAGGTGGAAGGTACGCTGAGCATCTACGACGAGATCCTGGAGAGCGATGACGCCTCGACGCTGGACTACTTCAACGCCGGTGTGACGTTCTACGGTGCCGAGGCCTACGACCGCGCCACGATGGCGTTCGAGAAGGTGCTCGAGCGGGCCCCCATGTACCGCGATGCCCTCCAGAACCTCGTGCAGACCCTGGCGCTTGAGGAGAACTACGAAGCTCAGATCCCCTACTCCGAGAAGCTCCTGGAGATGGACGGACAGAACTACCTGGTTTATCAGATGCACCTCAGGGCTCTCTCCCGGCTGGGGCGCACCGAGGACCTCGGCCCCATCTTGGACGCGATGCAGGCGCTCACGTTTCTCGTAGACGACCTCCAGCTCCAGCCGAGGGGTGACGGAGGCCGCGTCATGGGTACCGTGACCAACAAGCTGCTCGAGGAAGGTGCCTCGGTTACTCTCCGTTTCCACTTCTACGACGACGGGGGGAACGAGCTCGGGACGCAGGACGTGTCCGTGCCGGTGCCGCCTGTGGACGTGGCTCAACAGTTCGAGGTTTCCATCGACACGGAGACCATGGTGATGGGGTACAGCTACGAGGTCATGAGCTAGGAGACGGTCCTAGCAAACGGGCCGACAAAGAAACCGAAAGACCGGGCGGCCCATGCTGACGCCCGGTCTTTTTTCGCCCTTGCGGCCCGTTTAGATTAACGCCCGTTGCGGGCGTAGCTCAGTTGGTAGAGCATCAGCTTCCCAAGCTGAGGGTCGCCGGTTCGAGTCCGGTCGCCCGCTTTGATGAAACACCAAGCGCCACAAGGCTTTCCGGCCCACGGACCGGAAGATCACTCCTGGGGTCATGGCCAAGTACGCACGGCTGGTGTCGTCGGCCGCCACGGGGGCGACGACTAGCTGACACGAGGCGAGGGCACTCAACCCGTGGCCGCTGCCCTCCGCGCGTCCTCGAACACCTGGATCCGGCTCTCGAGCTGGAGCGTGAGGGCGATGTCGTCGACGCCGTTCAGAAGGCAGCGCCTCCGGAAGGGATCGATGGAGAAGTCTGCTTGCCAGCCGTTTTTGTCACTGACCTGTTGCGCCTTCAGATCCACCCTCATGGAGTACCCGCCGCCGGACTGGGCCGCCGCAATGACATGCGCGACCTCGTCTTCGGCCAGTTCGATGGGCAGCAAGCCATTCTGGAAGCTGTTGCTTCTGAAGATGTCGGCGAAGTTCGGCGCGATGACGGCCCGGAATCCGAAGTCGGTCAGCGCCCAGGGCGCGTGCTCCCTGGACGAGCCACATCCGAAGTTTCGGCCCGCGACGAGGATGCTGGCTCCGGCGTACTCGGGGCGGTTGAGGGAGAAGTCGGGGTCCGGAGAGCCGTCCTCACGGGCGCGCCAATCGTGAAAGAGAAACTGGCCGTATCCGGTGCGCTCGATCCGCTTCAGGAACTGCTTCGGGATGATCTGATCTGTGTCCACGTCGACGCGATCCAACGGCGCCACCAGCCCGGTGTGTGTGGTGAAAGGCTCCACGGGTCAGACCCAATCCCGAATGTCGACGAAGCGGCCGGCTACGGCCGCGGCCGCCGCCATCTGCGGGCTCACCAGGTGCGTTCGTCCCCCCCGCCCCTGGCGTCCCTCGAAGTTACGGTTGGAGGTGGATGCGCAGCGCTCGCCGGGGCCCAGGATGTCCGGGTTCATCCCCAAGCACATGGAGCACCCCGCTTCCCGCCACTCGAAGCCCGCCTCGATGAACACCCGGTCGAGGCCCTCTTCTTCGGCGGCGCGCTTCACCGCCGCCGATCCGGGAACCACCATGGCACGGACACTCTCGTGGACTTCGTGACCGTCCAGGACCGAGGCGGCGGCCCGCAGGTCCTCGATTCGGGCGTTGGTGCAGGATCCCAGGAAGACCCGGTCGATGGAGACCTCTTGGATGGGAGTACCGGGCTTCAGGTCCATGTAGGCGAGAGCCCGCTCCACCGCCTCCCGATCGTCGGCCGATGCGGCGGATTCGGGGCCCGGGATGCTTCCCGTGACCGGGATCGACATCCCCGAGTTGGTCCCCCACGTGACGAAGGGCTCCAGGGACGCTGCATCGACCTCCACGGTCTTGTCGAAGGTGGACCCTTCGTCGGTGGCGACCTCCCGCCAGCGGGACACGGCGTGCTCGAATGCGTCCCCCTGGGGCGCCCTGGGCCGTCCCTCCAGATAGCGGAAGGTAGTCTCGTCGGGAGCGATCATGCCGGCGCGAGCACCCGCTTCGATGGACATGTTGCAGACCGTCATGCGCTCCTCCATGGAGAGCGCTCGGACTGCCTCGCCCGTGTACTCGATGACGTGGCCGGTGCCGCCCGCTATCCCGATCTGGGCGATGATGCCGAGGATCAGATCCTTTGCCGTCACTCCAGGCGGCAGCTCCCCATTGACCCGGATCTCCATGGACTTGGGCCGGGCCCTGGGCATGCACTGCGTCGCCAGCACGTGCTCGACCTGGGATGTGCCGATCCCCATGGCCAGAGCCCCGAACGCTCCGTGCGTAGACGTGTGGCTGTCGCCGCACACGAGGATACCCTGGTGGGGGCTGTCGACGTCGAAAAGCTCGATCCCGAATTCCTCTGCGTTCCTGCTGAGCGCCCCGATCTGGAGACGGGCCAGGTCGTCGAGGATGGGAAGGGAGCGGTCGGTGGTGGGCACGTTGTGGTCGACGGTGGCCACACAGAGCTCGGGACGCCGCACAGTCCGGCCCGCCAGGCGAAGCCCCTCGAACGCTTGCGCCGAGGTCACCTCGTGGAGGAGGTGGAGATCGATGTAAAGGAGGTCCGGCCTGCCCTCCTCGCTGTGCACGAGATGGGCGTCCCAGATCTTGTCCAGCATCGTCCTAGGCATGGGATGACGTCTCTTCGCTCGCCACGTCGTCGACGCTCACGACACCGGCCTCGGCCTTGCTGACAGCATCGGCCACGGCTTCACCCATGGCTTCCGTTCCAACCGCTGGCTCATCGCCACGAGCCAGGTCCGGTGTTCGCAGCCCGCCCTCAAGGACCTGTTCCACCGCGGTTTCGATGGCCCTGGCCTCCGCCTCGTGTCCGTAGACGTGACGGAGCAGCAGTGCCGCCGACAGGATGGTGGCGAGGGGATTGGCAGCGCCCGTTCCTGCGATGTCCGGCGCCGAGCCGTGGACCGGCTCGAAGATTCCACCGTCTCCACCGATGCTCGCGGAAGCAAGCAGCCCGATGGATCCCACCACCGCGGCGGCTTCGTCGCTCAACACGTCGCCGAAGAGGTTCGGCGTGAGCATCACGTCGAGGCGGGTGGGATTGAGCACGAGCTCCATGGCGGCCCGGTCGACGAGCATGTGATGGCACTCCACATCGGGATAATCCTCCGCCACGCCGTCGACCACCTCGCGCCAGAGTCTCGAGCTGTGGAGGACGTTGGCCTTGTCGATGGAGAGGACCTTCTTCCGCCGGCCCCGGGCCGTCTCGAAGGCCACCTTGGCAATCCTGACGACTTCGTCCCGGTGGTACCGCATGGTGTCCACTGCGGCCTGGCCGCCGTCGACGGCGCCGCGGGGCTTTCCGTAGTAGATCCCGCCGGCCAGCTCGCGGACGATCACCAGGTCCGTGCCGTCGACACGCTCGCGGCGCAGTGGAGACGCGTCCGCGAGGGCGGCGAGGAGACGAACCGGACGGAGGTTTGCGAAGCACCCCATCTCCTGCCGCAAGGCCAGGAGAGCCGCCTCCGGCCGTACCTCGGGATCGAGGCCGTCTCCGCGGGGATCGCCGACGGCTCCCAGGAGCACGGCGTCTGCCGACCGACAGGCCTCCAGGGTGTCTTCGGGAAGCGGGACGCCGTGGCGGTCGTAGGCGGCCCAGCCCACGTCGTGGAAGTCCAGGCTCGCTTCGTGACCGAAGCGCTCGGCTGTCGCCCGAAGCACTAGAACAGCCGCGTCGATTACCTCGGAGCCGACTCCGTCCCCGGGGAGAACGGCGATGCGCCAATTCATGTCAGACGCCCCAAAGGTAGCTTTCCTTCTCCAGTTCCATCCCCTCGAGGGTCTTGGCCTGCTCCGCCTTGTTAAGGGCATGGATGTAGGCGCGGGCCGCGGCGTCCACCACATCGGTAGACGCCCCTCGCCCGGCGAAGGTCCGTCCGTCGATGCGGGCGTGGAGGTTCACCTCGCCGACGGCGTCCCGACCCGGAGTGGCAGCCACGATCTCGAAATCCGCGATCTCGACGGTGGAGTCGGTCAGCTCGTCGATGGCCGAGAACGCTGCTGCGATGGGTCCGTCGCCTTTGCCTTGAGGGCCATCACGATCTCTTCGAGAGACGCGTTGCCGGCACGCTCCCCGATGCCGTTGATGGTACACTCGACCTGCCGCGCACCGGCCTCGATGGCGGCCAGAGAGTTCGCGACCGCGAGCCCGAGATCGTCGTGACAATGGACGCTGACCACCGTGTTCTCCAGGCCCTCAACGTCGCGGAACAGCGTCTCCATGAGCGCCGCGTACTCCCGGGGCAAGGTGTAGCCCACGGTGTCGGGGATGTTGATGGTAGTGGCGCCCGCCTCCACTGCTGCCCGTATAACCTGACAGAGGAACGCCACGTCGGTCCGGGTCGCGTCTTCGGCGCTGAACTCCACGTCGTCGGCGACTCGCCGGGCCCTCTCGCGAAAGAAACTCCCGACGCCTCGATTACTCACGGCCCGGAGGCCGCTCTGTACGTTGCCCTGCCGGCGGCTCCGGGTCAAGGCAGGAGGGCGATATGTCCGAGTCTAAGAAGTACACGCTCCCCCGTGTGCTGGAGATCGTCAGGGGCCACGCCGTAGCACTCTTCGCCGCCGCCGAGGGCCTTGATGACGTCGACGGAAAGGACCCCGACATACTTGCACTTGTCGGCGAGCGGGCACTCAAGGCGTCAGTAGACCTGTGGGCGATCGAGAACATCGTAGGAACCAACCGGGGGAAGATCGCCGAGTGGAATGACTCCACGCGGATTTATCGTTCCCTCTTCACTCTACCAACACTCGCGCTGGCCGTAGAGGCTGCCGGCACCGATCCGCACACCGTATTGTCCGTTGACGAACCGTGGTCATGGTGCCGATTCCAAACGTCTGCGGAACGGCGACCACGCCGGGACGGACGTTTTCATCGCCCACAGCTTCTCCCATTAGCTCCTGAATCGTTTCAAAGGCAAGTCGGGCCAGGTCCGAGAGAAGCTCCCGTCGGTGCATGAAGTAAGGCCGCAGCACTTTGGGATCGTAAGTGTCCACAAACAATGGCCGACGTTCTCGAGTAGCTCATCTTTGAGAAAGGCGGCAAACGCAGCCGCTCGCGTCGCATCGCACGACGGGAAGATACCCTTTTGTTTCGGCTGAGCGTCAACAGTCGTTCGGCACCGCATGCCCGGCATTGAAGCCTTGCGAAACCCGCTTCCTCGGTTCCACAATCGAGGTAGCGGGCGACGACGCTGTCCACGAAGCCGTGCCAGTACCCATACTTTTTCTCAAGCGCTCCTCCCACAGGGCTTTCACATCTTCGTAGTAGGCCTCAAGGAGCTGATACAGCAGTGTGGCTCGACTCAAGGTGGAGCTCGAGTTTCTCGCTCTCTATGTCGAGATCGAGCAGATGCGCTTCGGCGACCGTCTCTCGGTGGAGGTCGACGCGGGCCCCGGAGACACGGGATCTCGCTGGCGCGGCCAGCGGACGTGTAGTACTGTGAGCTTGACTCCGGCTCCTGGAGTGTCACCAGCGGTTGCGGAAGACGGCTGTCAGCCCCGACCTGGATTCCTCCAGCCTGTGAGGTTCGGCTCATGAGATGGACTCGACCGTCGATCATTCCCGGCTTGATTATCGTTTGCCTTACGTTCGGCTGCACTCCGTCTGAAGAGACCGCCGAGACACAGGCCTCCCCTGACGAGATCAGCGTCGCTGCCAAGCGCCCATTCTTCGCCGGCACCTGCAACATCTGTCCGTGGGGCCAGATGGCGCAGATCATCAAGGCCGCCATGGCGCCGTATGGATACGACGTCCAGCTCTGCCACCATTGTGGCGGATCGGATGGACCGCGCTATATGGGAGACAAGGAGGTTACGCCTCCACGGGACGAATCCAGGCGGGCCGACATGGAAGCGCGGGGGATTATCATGGCGCCATCACCGGCGGTGCCGCCCGACTTCGGCGTCACGATCCATGAGTGGCTTCGCTGGGCCTACGACGGCACGCATTATTACGAGGGAGAGGGCCCGCGGCAGAATCTGCGAGTCATCGCGGCGCTTCAAAATCCTTGGTATCTCATCGCGGCTGCAACGAAGGAATCCGGGATCACGGATCTCCGTCAGGCCGTCGGCGAGCCAGTTAATGTGCTGGTCGATCCCTACGAGTACGGCTCGAAGGTCCTCACCTATTACGGGTTGACCGAGGAATCGGTCACGGCCGCCGGGGGTTGGATCCGGAGGGATAGGAGGCGCGAAGACCGGGATGGGTTCGATCTCATTGTTCATATCGGCACGCTGAACAACACGCCGGAGTTCAGAGTCTGGCAAGAGCTCAGCCAGAAACACGATCTCACCTTTTTGCAACTCGAAGAGGAGCTACTGAACCAGTTTGTCGAAGAGCACAATATGGAGCGCCGGGAGATACCCGAGGGCTTCATGCGCGGAGTCGACGGGCCTATCCCCACGGTCGCGTCTCATATCGAAGTGATCTACGGACGCGATGAGCTTCCCGACGACTTCGTCTATGACGTCGCAAGGGCAATCGACGAACATCAGGATCTGCTCGCGTGGAAGATCGATTGGGCTTCCTACAACCAGCACACCGTCTGGAAGATCCCGGGTGTGCCGCTTCATCCGGGGGCGGAGCGGTACTATCGCGAGAAGGGATATATGCCCTGATCGCGCACCTGTGCGCACATAAGCACGCACAGAAACACCTGTTGTTTGAAGGTGCGTCCCACGCGTGGGCGCACGGGCAACGGCGGCAGGACATGGTCGACGAGATGGGCTGCGGTCTCGACCATACGGCGGGCATTGCAGGACGGACATACTCCCCGGCCCTTGCAGGAGAACGCCACCAGAAAGTCGTAGCCACAACCGGCACACCGGGCTCGTGCGAATCCATGAGCGAGAATGCCACAGCGCAGGTAGGCCCGGAAGTCGCGCTCGACCCACGAGGGGACGCTGCCCCCCATGGGGTCCGCCTCGGCGGCCTCTGTGAGGAAGGTCTCGAGGTGGTGCTGGACCAGCGGGTAGAGCGGCGTCTGAGTGGGACGGCGCCGGCGGTAGACGGGCCCACAGTTTGGTGCGGTGGGCCGAAGGGGCGGCCCTGATCGAGAGTTGACCCGTGTACGCCACGACGTGGGGTGCATCCCGGACCCTTCGCGTATCCACCCTCCAGGGTTCCCCTTCGCAGAGGTGTACGTATCTTTACATCGTGAGTATACGTACGGGCCCGAATACTGATCGCCGAAGTACTCGGACAGGTCCCAGAGGTATGAGAGGTTCGGAAGCCGAAGCCCGCCGCGATGAAGCGGCTCGATGGCAAACCCCACACCCTTTGGATAGTGGGCTCCGAGAATGCCCAGGTCGCCCGCCTTTGGAGTTGACCCCATTCGGTGGACACTTAATCACTTGGGTGAGAAAGGAGTCCACGGATGCCGAGAACGCGACGGCCGTATCCTCCGGAGTTCCGGGAGCAGATGGTGCACCTCGCTCTCCGCGTAGACCGTGTCCCCGTTGAAGACGGGAGCGGTGAGCCTGATGTCGGTCCAGCCCAGGTTCGCGATCACCTTCTGGCTGAGATCGCTCACGCTCATCCCCACCACGATGGCCAGGGTGAGGCAGCTGTTCCAGCAGGGGCCTCCCGAACTCGCTCTTCGCCGCGTACTCCCGGTCGAAGTGCAGCGAGTGCGTGTTCATGGTGAGGAGGGTGAACCAGATGTTGTCGCTTTCGGTGATCGTCCGTCCCGGCCGGTGCTCGTAGACGTCCCCGACCTCGAAGTCCTCGAAGTAGCGGCCGATGTCCTCCCGGTACCGCTTCGTTTCCACCTCCCTAGCCTAGACCATTGGTTTTCCTCCGTCGTCCGTCGGTGTTCAGTCGCCGGCCTGGGCCATTGCCCGGCGGGGGGCGGCCCATCGGAAGAAATCCGCGACGGGCGAGGTCTCCAGGCTCATGATCGTCTCATGGAGAGCCTCCTCCGCCTCTTCCGGGAGATAGGGTCCCACCAGGCTGGAGAACTTCCCCCGCATCTCCTCGTCGGTCATGAAGTTGTCCGGCTCGCCCTTGGGGACCGCCACGAAGGCCTCGTGGGCGGCGCCGTCGTCCATGGTGATCTTCACCGAGCCGGACATGTTCCTGGGGAACTCCGCCTCCGCCCGCGCGTCCTGCCCCACGCTGATCCTCTCCATTAGCGAGAGAGTCTCAGGGTCCCCGAGGTGTACCTTATAGTCGTCCCAGACCAAGCGGCCCTCCCTGACGCCCACGGCGGCCACGAAGTGCATCGAGAACTGACCGTCCACGACGCTCATCGGGCGGCGCTTCCGGTCCTGAGGCTCCCCCGTCATGTCCACGCCCTTCCGGGGGAGGCCCACCTCCACCGCGCGGATCCGCGTCGGGTCGATCCGGTGCTCGTGCCCGAGGGCGATGACCGCGTCCAGGGCCGCGTGGGTGTAGCGGCAGGCCGGATACGGCTTGACGCCGACGCGCATCGTCTCCCACTCCCGGCCGAGTCCCGCCACGGCCTTCTCGGGGTCCGCGTTCGGGGCGTAGCCGTGCAGGAAGCCGTACCGGCCCTCGATCGCCCTGGCGGCCCCCCGGAGCCCCTCCCGGGAGAGGCTCGCCGCGATCAGGCCGTTCATGGCGGCGTTCCCCACCTGGAAGCGCTTCGTGTGGGCGCCGTTCTCCAGAAACTGGAGCGATCCCGCCGCCTGGCTCAGGCAGATGCCGAAGGCGTTCTCGATCTCCGGACGCGTCAGCCCGAAGACGCGCCCCGCGGCGGCAGTGGCGGCGAACGTTCCGCACGTCGCCGTGGGGTGGAAGCCCCGGTCGTAGTGGTCCGAGGGCCCGAGGGCCATGCTGAGGCGGCAGGTGATCTCCACGCCGCCCACGATCCCCGCCAGGACGTCCCGGCCGGAGGCACCGCACATCTCCGCCGCGGCCAGGGCGGCGGGGACCACGGGGGCGCCGGTGTGGAGGGACCCGGCGGCGTGGGTGTCGTCGAAGTCCAGGCTATGACCCAGCGCGCCGTTCAGGAGGGCCGCCGCCGGGGGCGCGTACCCCTCCGGATCCCCGATGACGCCCGCGCTCCCGCCCGTGAGCCCCAGGGCCCGAACGGCCTCGAGGAGGGGCGGGGTGGAGTCGGCGTCGTGACGGGCACCGAGCGCGATGCCCACCAGGTCCAGCACCAGCAGCTTAGCGCGCCGCGCCACCTCGGGAGGGATGTCGTCCAGGGTGAGGTCGGCGGCGAAATCGGCCAGTTTCTCTGTTACGTGGATCATGGCAGTCCTTCCGGAGTCGTGAGGACGATATGGTAGCGCGTCGCGGGAATGACTCGGCGGGGCCGTGAACCCTCCCCCGGAGCCAAAGGACCCTGCGGAGGACTCTAGCTCCGGTCCCCGTCGCCGGTGGCGGATAGTCGTTCGCGGATCCATCTCCGGCAACGGGACCGGATGCTCCAAGCCCATAATAACATTACCGGCCCGCACATCCCGCAGTCAACGACCCTCCTGTGTGGGCGCCTGGCCGCCAACGCCCTTACCAGAGACCCAGCACCTTCCACCAGAGGCTCCCAACGCCCAACCAGATGGCGATGTTGGCCAAGCTGATGAGCGCCCCCATCTTCCACCAGGTTCCCACCTCCACGTAGCCGGACCCGAACAGCACCGGAGCCGCACCCGTGCCGTAGTGTGTGATGCCGCTGAAGAGGCTGCTGAAGAACCCCAGGACCAACGCGGCCAGCATCGGCGGCGTTCCCACTGCCAGGGCCACGCCCAGGAAGGGGGCGTACATCGCGCTCACCTGGGCGGTGATGCTGGCGAAGAAGTAGTGGCTGTAGAAGTAGATCAGGCTGAGCCCGAGGAAGGCTGGGACCCAGCTCACGCCGCTCAGGCCGCCGGCCACCCGCTGGCTGAACCATGACGTGATCCCCAGCTCTCCCAGGTAAGTGGCCATCATCAGCAGGATGGCGAACCAGACCATCGTGTTCCAGGCTTCTCGCTCCCGCAGGATGTCATCCCATGTGAGCACCTGGGCGAAGAGAAGCACCCCCACGCCTCCGAGTGCCGCCGCCGTGGCCGCGACCCCCAGGACCGTGCCCAGGCTCCACAGGAGCAAGAGCAGGAAGAAGACGCCCAGCATCATCCACTCGTCCCGCTTCATGGAACCCATCTTCGACAGCTCTGTCCGGGCGATGTCGGCCGCGGCTGGGGTCTCCTTGATCTCGGGCGGGTAGAGCCAGTAGATGAGCAGGGGGACCAGCACCAGGCTGAGCACGCCCGGAACCGACGCGGCCAGGGCCCAGGTGCCCCAGACGATCTCGATCCCGCTCTCCCCCGCCATCGCCACGGCCAGGGGGTTCGCCGCCATGGCGGTGATGAACATGCCGCTGGTGACGACGGTCGCCTGGTAGGCGGTGAGGGTCAGGAAGCCCCCGATCCTGCGGGCCGTTCCGTCCTCGGGTTTGCTCCCCAGCGTCCTGGCCAACGAGCGGAGGATCGGGAAGACCAGCCCCCCGGAGCGTGCAGTGTTGCTGGGGATGGCGGGGGACAGGAAGAGGTCGGTGGCTACCAGGCCGTATGCCAGCCCCAGGCTCCTCTTCCCCAGCAGCGCCATGAAGAAGTAGGCGACCCGCGCCCCAAGTCCCGTCTCGATGAACCCACGGGCGACGAAAAAGGCGCAGAGCACCAGCCACACCACAGGGTGGGCGAACCCGCTAAGCGCGTCGGGCACCCCGAGGGTACCGGTGAGGACCGTGACGGCAAGGCCGATTATGGCGATGGCGCTCATGGGAGCCGCCCGGACCATGATTCCGATGATCGTCGCCACGAAGATGGCGAGAAGGTGCCACCCCCGGGGCTCCACCCCCGCGGGTGGAGGCAGGAACCAGATCACGAGACCGATCAGGACGGCGACGAGGGAGACGGTCCGGACGCCCTCGACCGCTGGCGGCCCGACCTGCGGTTCGGCAGAGGGTTCGACGGGGGCGGTCACCAGCTGTTCGGGTCGCTCATGGCAGATCCTCTCTGCTGGACGGGGTGCACGCGAGAATGCGTCAGGAAGCCTGACGGGAACTGGAGTCCGACCCCTACGGAGCAGGGATGTGGCGGGCGGACCCCCCGGTGGGCTTCCGGAGGCGCGCGCCGAGAGCCCGGAGGGCAGCACCCGGGTGCGAGGGCGCTTCGAAGAGAGGCGGAGGCGCTGGCGCCACCTGCCGATCTGGGGCCATACCTCCTGCCTGGAAGGCCCGATTCGAAGGCTCCGCTGCCCCACGTGTGAGACCGTCCGCACCGAGGAGGTCCCCTGGGCCCGCTACGGGAGCTCCTTCACCCGCCCCTTCGAGGACGTGGTGGGGCTGCTGGCCCAGAAGCTCAACCACACCGACGTGGCCCAGCTCACCGGGATCGCCTGGGTCGCAGTGGGGAGCATCGCCCGGCGCCTCGTGGACGAGAAGCTGGACGAGGATCGCTTCCACGACCTCCGGCGTATCGGCATGGACGAGTTCAGCTACCGCAGGCACCACCGCTACCTCACCGTGGTCGTCGACCACGACCGGGAGCAGGTCGTCTGGGCCGGCGAGGGGAAGTTCGCCAAGACTGTCCTGGACTTCTTCCAGGAGCTGGGGCCCGAACGGGCCTACGCCCTCCAGCTCGTGAGCATCGACATGTCTGCTGCCTACGACAAGGCAGCTGGATCCTGCTCAAGCGGAAGGAGAAAGCCAAGCTCTCCACCATCGAGATGGTGAACCGCCCTCTCTACAGGGCCTACCTCCTCAAGGAAAGCTTCCTGAACCTCTTCCGCTCCGCCACCCGGGCCGAAGCCGAAAGGGGGCTCAAGGCCTGGCTCGCCTGGGCCTCCGGCTCCCGCCTCCAACCCTTTGTAAAACTAGCCCGCACCGTACGAAAACACCAGGAGGGGATCCTCCGGGCCATCGAATCCCGGCTCACCAATGCCCGGCTGGAAGGGATGAACAACAAGATCCGCCTCCTCCACCGGGCCTACGGCTTCCACTCCGCCCAGGCCCTCATCGCCATGATCTATCTGTGCTGTTCTAACATAGAGCTGCCCCAGCTACGCCTGTCTTAGGAGAACCACAAGGTCTTCGTGGCCGGTTCGTCACCCCGATCGACGGGCGGCCGCCTCCGCGCCGGGTTGGAGCCGCCGGGCTTCCGTGGCCGGTTCTCTCTCCGCCGGCGCTCTGACAGGTCGCTGAGGAACGACAGTGGGCCGCGTTGCGAGCGCCGTCGGTGCAGCCGCAAGGCGGTGCGAGCACGCGATGCCCCGGGCGCTCGGGACGGCCGATGCCCTTGAATTTGTCCGCCGGAACGTGGATCATGGTGCGTTCACGTTTCCTCCTCCCTCGGTCGAACGATGAAGCTCCTCTTCCGATTCCGACGCGGGCGTACGGACGGGTCACCCCGCCCTCCCGGACCCGTGCCCGCCCCACTTTGCACCCCCGTCTTCGCTCTCCTCCTGTGGGCGCTTCCGACCCCGGGGCACGCCCAGGCGCAGGGCAGACCCAATCCGGCCCCTCCCAGGAGCTGGCCCGTCGATCCCGAAACCGCGCCCCGACCCGTCGCCCGGGCCACGTTCACGCCGGAGCCGATCGTGGTGGACGGGCGCCTCACCGAAGATGCGTGGAAGACCGGCGAGCCCGTCACGGAGCTCGTCCAGAGGGAGCCCCGCACCGGGTACCCCGGGACCGAGCGGACCGAGATCACGTTCCTCTACGATCAGGACGCCGTTTATGTCGGCGCGGTGTTCCACGACGCGGACATGGGCGGGCTGATGTACGGGGGTCTGGAGAACGACTTCCAGCCCACGGCCGGCGACATGTTCGTGGTTACCCTCGATACCTTCCGCGACCGCCGAAACGGCTTCGTGTTCGCGATAGACCCCAGCGGGGCCGTCTGGGACGCGCAGATCTCCAACGACGGTCGAACCGTCAACCGTGCCTGGGACGGCGTCGTGCACGTGAAGACGGAAGTCACGGACACCGCCTGGGTCGTGGAGATGGCGATTCCCTTGACAACCCTCCGGTTCGACCCGAGCCGGGTGGAGGAGGGTTGGGGACTCCAGCTCTTGCGCCGGATCCGCCGGAAGAACGAGTGGCTCTACTGGGCCCCCCTGGACCGGGCGTACAACGGCTTCTTCGTGTCCAGGGCGGGCGCCCTGGTCGGCCTCTCCGGCCTTCGGCAGGGCCGGAACCTGACGGTGAAGCCGTACCTCCTGGCGGAGGACGTGTCGGGGACCCTGACGGCCGGGGCCGAGGAGGGGAAGGGCTACGACGCGGGGGTGGACCTCAAGTACGGGCTCACCCCCGGGGTCACCATGGACCTCACCTACCGGACGGACTTCGCCCAGGTGGAGGTGGACCAGGAACAGGTGAACCTGACCCGATTTCCGCTGTTTTTCCCCGAGCAGCGGGATTTCTTCCTGGAGAACGCCGGTATCTTCACTTTCGGCGACGCACGGGACCGGAGTCTCCGGACGAGCACCGCGCTCAGGGACTTCGTCCTGTTCCACACGAGGCGGATCGGCCTCGCCGGGGGACGCCCGATCCCCATCGTAGGGGGCGGCCGGATCACGGGGCGGCTCGACCGGTACGAGTTCGGCCTCCTGAACATACAGACGGAGTCCGCGGGCGAGACGCCATCCGAGAACTTCACCGCGCTGCGTCTCCGGAGGAACATCCTCAGGAACTCCGAAGCCGGCGTCATTCTCCTGAACCGGGAGGCCATCGGCGCCGACGGCGGGTACAACCGGAGCTACGGGGCCGACCTGAACCTCCATTTCCTCGGGCGCCTGTTCATCGATTCGTACCTGGCGGGAACGGAGGGTTCGGGAGAAGACGCGGACGGAACCGCCGGGCGGATCTCGGTCGGCTGGCGCGACCGGCTCTGGAACACATCCGCCTTCGTGAAGAGGGTGGGGCGGAACTTCGGTCCCGGGCTGGGATTTGTCCCTCGTCGCGGGATCCACCACTTCTACGGCACCGTGGGCGTCCATCCCCGGCCCCGTGCCTCCTGGCTCCAGGAGGTGAATCCCTTCGCCGAAGTGGACTACATCACCGACCTGCGGTCGGCGCTGGAGACCCGGATCGTCAACCTGGGGTTCGTGGTGAAGTTCTGGGACTCAGCCACCCTGAGCTTCGAGTACGAGGACCGGTACGAGCGGCTGGAGGAGCCGTTCCGGGTCTTCCAGGGGGCCGTGATCCCGGCCGGCAGCTACGATTTCCGGGACGTGAGCGTCCGCTACCAGACGGGACTCGGGCGGGACCTGAACGGGAACGTCCGGGTCTCGTCGGGAGGCTTCTTCGACGGCGAGAAGCGCTCCGTCGGGCTGGGCGCGGACTGGCGCCTGCGCTACGATCTGAAGCTGGAGCTCCTTCTGGACCGCAACGAGGTAGAGCTGCCGGACGCCTCCTTCACGGCGGATGTCGGCGCCGTCCGGGTGGAATATGCGTTCTCCACGAGGCTCTTCGGGAGCGCCTTCGTCCAGTACAACGCCGAGTCCGACCAGATGGTGACTAGCATCCGGGTGGACCTCCGGTACTCGCCTCTGAGCAACGTGTTCCTGGTCTACACCAAGCGACGGGACCTGCGGGCCTCGGTGCTGCTCGAGCGGTTGTTTTCTCTGAAGGCGACGAGGCTTCTCGCGTTCTGATTGGGGCGGGCGGCACGGGCGCCGCCGGGCGCGCCCGGCAGGAGTTCCGAGCGGCCCCGCCAGGCGCGGGCAGACGAACTGGGAGAGAAGAGAGACGAGGAAGGAGGCGGTCGTGAGCGAGCCTCTCGTGCTGACGGAGAGGATGAGCGTGGGGTCATCACCCTGACCCTGAACCGGCCCGAGGTGCACAACGCTTACAACGAGGGCATGCTCCGAGAGATCGAAGGCGGGCTGGACCGGTTGGCGAGGGATCCAGGGGTCAGGGCTCTCGTGATCCTGTCGAACGGGAAGCACTTCCAGGCGGAGCCGACCTCCTTCCTCCGCACGGTGGCCGACCTGCCGCCGGAGGCGAGGCTCGAGCTTTCCCGGCTCACATGCAACGTGATGCGGAAGCTCAACGGGTTCCCGGCCCTCACCATGACGCTGGTCCATGGGGCGTGCTACGGGGGCGGCTGCGGCTTCGTCGCCTGCAGCGACGTGGCGGTGGCCTCGGACGACGCCGTCTTCGCCCTCACCGAGGTCCGGGTGGGGCAGGTTCCGAGCCCCATCGCCCACTACTTGAACTCGGCCATGGGGGAGCGGAAGGGCTCGCGGCCTTCGTGGAGAAGCGGAGACCGACCTGGGTCCCGTGATCGCCCCCCGGGGATCCGCAGTGCGACGTCGTCCCTCCCGATCCGCCGCGTCTGGGAGTACTCCCCGGGATCCGCCCCTCCCTGCCCGCCGACGCCCCGGAGGAGATACGCTGTGCCCGCTCCGGGGGCCGGCGTCCTAGAAGAAGCTTGACCTCGCGCACGGTCCCAGCTAAATAGTGAGGGTGTGGGGCCACTATCGCCTTTGTCATCGGCGAGCCGGTCCGCGGTTGGCAAGTACCAGCTGCGGGTGGGTTCCAGAGGATGGCCGGGTCTAGGGGCCGACGGAACTCGCCCGTCCGAGCGACTTGGGCATCCCGTCCATCTCGCGCCCGGATTAAAGATCCGAGCGATGCTGAGACCGAGCGATGAAGCCCCAAGATCGAAGATCCCCGCACCGGTGGTGACGTGGGTCGCTACCTCTCTCCCTACCAGTCGGACGAAGACAGCCTCTTCTTCCAGACCTTCAACCGCAACAAGCGGAGCCTAGCCTGGACCTGAGCAACCCGGACGGCCGGAAGGTCCTTCTTGATCTCGTCCGAACGGCCGACGCCGTCTACTCGAACCTGAGGGGCGACGTCCCGGAGCGCCTGGCGATCCGCTACGACGACCTGAAGCACGTGAACCCGGCCATCGTGTGCTGTTCCCTCTCGGGCTACGGGATGACCGGGCCGCGCCGCGGCGAACCTTCCTACGACTACATGATCCAGGGCATGGCGGGGTGGATGGACCTCACCGGCGAGCCCGAGGGGCCTCCCGTGAAGACCGGACTCTCCCTGGTGGACTTTAGTGGCGGTACGTGGCGGCCCTCTCCATGATGATCGGTATCCATGCCGCCCGCCGTGACGGGGTCGGGATGGACTGCGACGTCAGCCTGTTCGACGTGGCGATGGGGATGCTCACGTACCTCGCCACGTGGCATCTCTCGGCCGGATACGAGCCCGCCCGCACCCGCCATTCGGCTCACCCGTCCCTGGTGCCGTTCCAAAACTTCGAGACCTTGGACGGGTGGATCGTGGTGGGCTGCGCGAAGCAGAAGTTCTGGCAGCGTCTGTGTCACACCATGGGACGGCCCGAGCTCCTGGAGGACGAGCGCTTCGCCGACTTTCGGCGCCGGCATGAGAACAGGGAGATCCTGCTTCCCATCCTGGAGGAGGTTTTCCGGGGAGACACCTCCCGGAGCTGGTTGGAAAAGCTGGGTCGTGCCAAGGTCCCCTGTTCAGGGGTCAATCGCGTCGCCGAAGCGTTCCGGGAGCCGCAGGCCGAGGCCCGCAACCTCGTCGTCGAGACCGCCCACCCCCACTTCGGAACGATCCGGCAGGTCGCGAGTCCCGTCCGGGTCGGCAGCCACCCCCCCGAACACCGCCCGGCGCCCGCGCGGAACGCCGAAGCCGATTACGTCCTCAGGGAGATCCTAGAGTACCCGGAGGACCGGATTCGCGAGCTGGCAGCGGCGGGCGCGTTCGGATAGCGACCGCCGGATATGCCCCAGCGGGCGGCTCCCGCCGGAGGCGGAGGCCCACTCTCCGGGATCCGGGTGGTGGACGTGGCCACCTTCGTGGCCGCGCCGTTCTGCGCGGTGCTCCTGGGGGAGTTCGGCGCCCAGGTGATCAAGGTGGAGATGCCGGGGAAGGGGGACCCCCTTCGGCAGTTCGGCGAGAAGTACAACGGGGTGAGCCTCCTCTGGGCTCAGGAGAACCGGAACAAGAAGGGGGTGACCTGCGACCTGCGAACCCCCGAGGGCCAGGAGATCCTGAAACGGCTGGTGGGGCGGAGCGACGTGCTGGTGGAGAACTTCAGGCCGGGGACCCTGGAGCGGTGGAACCTCGGCTACGATGCGCTCCGGGAGGTGAATCCACGCCTCGTGATGGCCCGGATCTCCGCATACGGCCAGACGGGTCCCTACCGGCACAAGGCGGGCTTCGCCAGGGTCGCCCACGCGTTCGGGGGGCTCTCCTACCTGGCGGGGTATCCGGACCGCCCCCCGGTGAACCCGGGCTCGGCCACCATCGCCGACTACCTCTCCGGCCTCTTCGCCGCGTTCGCGGTCATGGTCGCCCTGGAGCACCGGCACCGGACGGGAGAGGGGCAGTCGATCGACATCTCCCTATACGAGTCGATCTTCCGCATCCTGGACAACCTCGCCGCCGTCTACGACAAGCTCGGGATGGTCAGGGAGCGGATCGGGACCGGCACCGTGCACGTCGTCCCGCACAACCATTATCCTACGGGGGACGGCAAGTGGGTCGCTATCGCGTGCACCAGCGACCGGATGTTCGGGTGCCTGGCCGGCGCCATGGGGCGGGAGGAGTTGGCCCGGGACCCGCGCTACCGGACCAACGCCGACCGGGTGCAGCACCGGGAGCAGGTAGACCGGATCGTCTCTGAGTGGACCAGGGGCTACAGAATGAAGGAGCTCATCGCCCTCCTGGACGCCGCGGAGGTGCCGGTGGGTCCCATCAACAGCATCGCGGACATCTTCCGGGATTCGCAGTTCGAGGCGCGGGGATCGATGGTGGAGATCGAGGATCCGGTCCTGGGCAGGCTCAGGATGCCCGGAATCGTTCCCAGGATGAGCCGGAGCCCGGGGGAGGTGCGCCGTCTCGCCCCCGCCCTCGGGGAGCACAACGAGGAAGTCTACGAAGGTCTCCTGGGCTACACGGCCCGGGAGTTCGCCGACCTGGAGCGCAGGGGGGTCATCTGAGGCGATGACCGGGTATCCGATTCTGTTCTTCCTTCTGGACGGCCTCGGCGACTGGCCCTGCCGGGAGCTGGGCGGCGCCACGCCCCTGGAGGCCGCCCACACGCCCGCCCTCGACGCCGTTACGGCCCGGGGTGCCAACGGGATCGTCTACCCGCTGGGGGCGGGCCGCTGCCCCAGCAGCGAGCGCGCTCAGTGGGCGTTCCTGGGGTACCGGCCCGAGCGCTTCCCGGGCCGCGCCGCCCTGGAGGCGGAGGGGGCGGGCCTCCACGTGCCGCTGGGGACCGTGTGCGCATACGCCGCGCTTCGGAGCGCGCGCCCCGAAGGGGGATACCTGCGTCTCCAGGGCCGGTACCGGGAGGCGGAGGAAGAGGACGCGAGCGAGCTCCTGGCTGCGGTGGACCGGCTGGCCTTCCACGGCATCCTCTTCCATATACGGCCCATCGAGCGCGGAGATGCCCTCCTCACCCTGGGCGGGTGTGGGAGTGCCGAGGTGACCGACTCCGACCCGTTCTCGACGGACCGGCCGGTCCTCCTCGTCGAGGCTCGGGAGGAGGCCGCCGACCCCGCGGCGGCCGAGAGGACCGCCACGGCGCTGAACCGTTATCTCCTGCACTCCCACCGGGTGCTGGACCAGCATCCGGTGAACCGGCGCAGGAGGCAGGAAGGATCGCTTCCCCTGAACGTGCTGGTCACGAAGTGGATCGGTCGTCGAGGGCCCGTAGAGCCGCTGAACGGCCACGTGGGAGGTCCGGCAGCGATCGTCTCCAGCGTGCCGATGTACCGCGGGTTGGCGGTGGTGGTGGCGGCCGACTACCACCACGTCCCCGAGTCGGATCCCGAGTCGGAGGTGACGGCGAAGGTGGAGCAGGCCCTCGAGCTGGTGAAGGACGGGCACGCGTTCGTCTACGTGCACACGAAAGCCCCGGACGAGGCGGCGCACCGGGGCGATCCCGTGGAGAAGATGCGCGTCATCGAGGGGATCGACCGGGCGATGGCCCCCCTGGTAGAAGAGGCCGGGGAGTTCGTCCTGGCCGTGACCGCCGACCATACCACACCGACCTGGGGCCCCCTACTCCATTCGGGCGACGCGGTGCCCCTGGCGGTCGCCGCACCCTCCGCCCGAGTCGACGACGTGGAGCGGTTCGGGGAACGGGCCGCGGCCCGGGGGTCGCTGGGGACGCTCCGGGGCGAGGACTTGCTTCCGGTCCTGGTCAACCTCTCGGGCCGCGGGCGCTTCCTGGGGAGCCGGCACGGGCGGATCTCCACCGCCGCGACGTCGACGGACCTGCCGCTCCTTTCGGTGGACGGGTCGCCAGCTCAATCGAGCCTTCGGGGAGTCACCATGGACCTACACGACAGATCGGATCACCTGAACGCAATCCACGAGAAAATCGACCGCCTGTACGAGGAGACGGTACGGCCGCTGGAGGAGCGGCTGGCCCACCGCTTCCAGGACAGCCGACTCTACCTGGACGAGCAGGGGAGGCGCCACCCGGAGATCTCCGAGGCGCGGCGGGAGATCATGCGGGCCGCCGGGAAGGCGGGAATCTACAGCCTCCACCTCCCCGAAGAGATCGGTGGCGGGGGGCTCGGGCGCGCCGACATGCTGGAGGTGGAGGAGCACGTTTACCGGTACGGCGTGGGCCTGAACCCCGCCATTCTCTCCTGGTCCGAGGGAGCCGCGCCGCGCGTCATCTTCTCCCGTCCGGAGCAGTGGGAGGAGTACGTCGATCCCCTGGTCCGCGGTGAGTGCACGAGCCTCCACGGGGTGACGGAGCCCCAGGCGGGATCCAACTTCTTCGACTTCAGGGCCGATGCCGTGCGGAGGGACGGCAAGTGGATCCTGAACGGGCACAAGGCGTTCATCACCAATGTCTTCGAGGCGGACATCGCCCAGGTGCTGGTGGTCACGGATCCGAACGAGCGCCGCCGCCGGTTCACCTACTTCCAGTTCAGGACGAAGGAGTTCCTGGGCAGGGGCTTCCGCCCCGGCCGCGTGTACCAGACCATGTTCGACGACGGGCTTACCGGGGAGTTCTTCATGGAGGACCTCGAGCTCTCCGACGAGCACATGCTGGGGGAGCGAGGTCAGGGGTTCGAGATCGCCATGACCTCCATCAACTGGACGAGGATGCGCCGAGGCGGGATGTGCGCCGGATGGGGCGCCTACCTCATCGACCGGTCCCTGGAGCGGGCAAGGACCCGGGAGATCGGAGGCCGTCCTCTGGGCAGCCGGCAGGGGATCCAGTGGATGATCGCCGACATGTACCTGGACTGGTACCAGGCTCGAGCCCTCTCCCTCTCCTGCGCCAGGGAGCTGGACGACCCGGGACCGTGGTGGAAGGCCCGGTCGCCGGAGGACATCCGGAGGGTCTGCCTGGTGAAGCTGTCGAACGATGAAGCGTTCTACCGGATCGCCGACCGGGCCGTCCAGATCCACGGAGGGGCGGGGATGATGAAGGCCAGCCCGGTGAACAAGCTCTTCCTGATCGCCCGCAACCTGCGCGTGCCCGGCGGGTCCGACGAGATCCAGCGCACCACCATCGCCGAGACCCTAGGGCTCAAGTTCAGGGGCTAGAGGAGGCTCCCGACATGAAGTTGAACGTGGCGGTAGAAGCTTGCGAGGCTCTGGCGGGGCGCCCTGCTGAGCCGGGGGAGATCTACGAGCTGAGGGTGGTGCTGTATCCAGTGAGCAGGTACTTCGCGGCGGGGAGTCGGATCCAGGTGGAGGTGACGAGGAGCAACTTCCCGCCGTTCGCCCGGAACCTGAACACCGGGGTGAGCTCGGACACCACGACGGCGATGCGGCGGGCGACCACGCGGATCTATCACGATGCGGAGCGCCCGTCCCGCATCGTGCTCCCCCTGGTGCCCGTGCGGGGTGGCCACGGACCGGGTGGCTGCGGCCTGGTAGAGGGGGATTAGTGTGTTCCTACTCGGGCCCACCCTGCCTCCCCCAACGCCCGACGGCTCCATCGTCCCCGAGGGGATGGTCCACGGCCGGTTCCAGCCCTTCCATCTGGGACACCTGGAGTACGTGCTGGAGGCGGCCCGCCGCTGCCAGCAGCTTCTCGTCGGGCTCACGAACCCGGATCCTCTCCGCACCCGCTTCGAGGCGGACGATCCGCACCGAAGCGATCCGGCGGCCAACCCGTTCCCCTACCATGTGCGCTGCCTCATGGTGCAGCGTTCGCTGGTGGAGGCCGGGGTGGATGCCGGCCGGTTCACCATCGTCCCCTTTCCCATCCACGACTCGCACCTGTGGGCCCACTACGTTCCCACCGGCGTCACGCACTTTCTCCGGGTGCTCTCGCCCTGGGGCGTGACGAAGATCCGGCGGCTCAGGGCGGCCGGCTACCCGGTGGTGGACCTGGCCAGGGAGGGAATCAACACCGTCTCGGGAACGGAGGTCCGAAGAAGGTGGCGCGGAGGAGACGACTGGCGGGCCCTGGTCCCCGAGGCGGTGGCCGAGATCATGGTGATGATTCCCGTCACGGGACTCATCCACGGGGTCCGCTGAGAGGAGGCCCGGGAGCAATGGGTCCTGCAGCGGTCGACGAAGTGGAGACGAGTGGCGGGCGGGCCGCGTAAAGGGCGTGCGGAGAGGGGCCCCCCTTGATGCTCCTTCACGGGATCCCGTCCTCGGGATACATGTGGAGGAACGTCGCTCGGTTGCTGGCCGACGAGTTCACGGTCGTAGTCCCGATCTGATCGGCTCCATGCCCTGAACGGGACCGATCTTACGGAGAACCGTGAAGCAATCGAAGCCTATACGGCCCGGTGCTCATCCTCTGGGGCGAGCAGGACCCTTTCCAGCCACTGGAGGTGGGGAGGCGACTCGCGACGGGTCTCCGGAACGCTCGGCTCGTGACCTTTCAGAACACCGGCCACTGGGCCAGGGACGATTCCCCCGGGGAGATCTCGCGCGAGATCCAGGATTTCGCGCGGTAGCCGGGCGGGCCCTGATCCCCGCGGGTGGCCGGGATCCTGGAGAGAGGATCCCGGCCACTGCTCCGGTTGCGGGGACGCGTTGATGTGGACGAAAGCCTCAGCGCTCCCCGCCGCGCCCCGAAGGGACGAGGGGGAGGACGATGTGGGACGGGTGGGTGGCGCTGCTGTGATGGATCGTGTTGTCGGCCTCGATCATGCGCCGGTGTCGTCCCAGGGGCTCCCCGGTATTGGGGTTCACGTCGAACTTGGGGAAGTTCGAGCTGGAGATGTCCACCCGGATCCGGTGCCCCTCCTTGAAGAGGTTAGCGGTGGGGAAGAGCTTGATGTCGAGCTCGTAGACCTCCCCCGGCTCCAGCAAGTTCTCCTCGTCGGGTGACTTCCAGAAGCGGGCCCGGAAGATCCCGTCCGCCAGGTTCATGTCGAAGCCCCGGGGGTAGTCCCGGCTGGGGGGGTAGACGTCCACCAGCTTGGCGGTGAAGTCGGTGTCCAGGGCGGAGGAGGAGACGAAGAGCTTCACCACCAGGGGCCCCACCACCTCCACGTCCTCCTGGAGCGGCTCGGTCTGGAAGACCACCACGTCGGGACGGGCCTTGAGGGGGAGGTAGGGGAGCTTCGAGCCGAAGTGGTCCTCCCGCTCGTGCTGGTCGTAGGGGCCGGGGGAGATCCAGTAGGCGCTCCCGATGGAGGGGACGGGGTCCGCCGGGTCGAAGCTGTAGGTGGTGGAGGGGGGCCCGGAGCCGGACATGGCGGGGCTCAGGCTCCCGTCCCCGTGGAAGTAGTAGTTGGTGAAGCGGGTGCCCGGGAGCGGCCAGGCGCTCTCGTCCCTCCAGTAGCCGCCGTGGAAGAGGCGGCCGTTGCCGTCCTTGTGGCCGTCGCCGGTGCCCATGACAAACACCCGGACGTCGGCCTCGTCCTCCACCTCGGTGGTCTTCCCCTTGATGAAGTGGTCAAACCACCGGAGGTGGAAGTAGGTGTGGAAGTCGTGGACGGCCGACTCGGGCCCGAACTCCACCTCGCCGGCCCAGGTCCAGTCATTCTTACCGTGGTCCCAGGGGCCGACCAGGAGACGGACGGGCCCCTTCTTCTTCGACAGGCCGACGTAGTTCTGGACGATCCCCCCGTTCAGGACGTCCCACCACCCCCCGATGTGGAGCATGGGGATGTCGGCGGTCTGCTCGTAGTAGTCCTCCCAGTTCCGGCCGATCCCCCTGTAGTACTTCGCCTCCCCCTGCGTGGACTGGGAAATGATGTAGCCTTCGATGTTCGGAGCCATGGCCAGGGGGCTTAACCCCTTCCGGATGGGGAACGCCCTGAGCCAGTCCATCGCCTCCTCCCGGCTGAACTCCTCGTGCAGGGAAGCACGTGGTTCACCCGGCAGCCCGGAGGTGAGCGCCCACGGCAGCTGGATCGCCCAGTGATAGGCCCCCTGATGGCGGATGTGGTGCTCCCAGGAGTTCCAGATGGAGCCGTGGTTGGGCACGATGGTGGTGAGGTGCGGCGGATTCGTCTTGGAGGCGTCGACCTGCGTGAGGCCGTTGTACGAGGTCCCCCACATCCCGGTCTTGCCGTTCGTGTACGGCAGGTTCGCCAGCCACTCGATGGTGTCGTACCCGTCGGGGGCGTCGAACTCGTGGTACTTGTAGGGGAAGAGCCCCTCCGACTTGTACCGGCCCCGGGTGTCCTGCACCACCACCACGTACCCGTGCTTCACGAAAAACTCCCTCTGGGAGATCCCCTGAGGAGGAGATCTCCAGCGCGTCTTGTCGTACGGCGTCCGGTAGAGGAGGACGGGGAGGGGCTCCTCCACGGGGACACCGTTCCGGGCCGGCCGGTAGATGTCCGTGGCCAGCTTCACCCCGTCCCGCATGGGGATCATGAGGTCGGTCTCGTGGACGACCACCTCGTCGTAGAGTGGGGGAGGGTTCTTGTCCGGGCTCTGGGCTAGGAGCGGCGCAACGCTCCAGAGGAGGGCCGCCGCCACCACCACGATACGCGCTTTCATCGTTCTGGCTCCTTCATGAAAGGTCGGCAAAATAAGCATCCAGGGTCTCGAGCGGACATCGCCGCGTGCCAACGACGAATTCGCGTACGTCGGGCTTCCGCGGATAAGCATTCAGCGCCCCGAAGGGACGAGGGGGAGGACGATGTGGGACGAGGGGGTGGCGCTGCTGTGATGAAGGTGTTGTCGGCCTCGATCATGCGCCGGTGTCGTCCCAGGGGCTCCCCCGTGTTCGGGTTCACGTCGAAGCGTGGCGCCGAGTACATTGTGAGCGGGGAGGCGTGCACGCCTCCCCGCCGTGGACCCCGAGGGACCGGAGGGCGACACGGGGGAGAAGGTGCGGACGGCTTTCTCCACACCGCGCTCCCCCCGGCCCGGTCCGGCGACCTCAGAAGTTCGGGTTGTTCAGGAACTCGGCATCGGGGGTCGGGAGGCACGTGACGGGCCCGTAGGGCGCTCCCTTGCCAGTGAACCCCTGCTCCCAGGTAATATTCAGCCGGATGAGGTCGTTGTTCCGGTGCCCCTCCGCAAACAGCTGCCGCCGCCGCTCCTCGATCACCTGCTCCCGAATCTCCTCGGTGTCGTTGCTCGAGAACTGCGGGAGCCCGTGCTTGTCCCGCAACCGGTTGATGATGTCCACCGCGGCCTGCCCGCCGTTGGCCTCCGCGATGATCAGCTGTGCCTCCTCCCAGCTCGCGATGGGGAGGGGATCGGACACCGAGGTATACTTCATCTGGTTCCAATGGGGTGTCACGCCGTCTGAACCGACCGTGCCCACATCGACGGCGACGACCCGCGGGTCGGGGACGCCGTCCACGGTCAGGTTCCGGAAGCTCGGATGGACCGACTGGTATTGCTGCACGATGGTATGCGTGTAGACCCGGTTTTCCCGGCGGGGAGTTGTGCCGGAGTACGTGGCGTTCTTGACGAAACCCTCGGGGATCTGTCCGGCGTCCGCCGCCGCTTCTGACGTCTTTCCCAGATCGAGCCTCACGCGGGCTCGCCCCACGAGCGCCATGTTCTCGATCTCGTCCGTCCCGGCCGCCCGCGCACCGTCGATGGCCTCCGTGAACCTCTGCTCGGCGATCGCGAGAACCTCGGCGCTTGTCAGCTTCGGCCCCGCGTCGATGGCGATCTCGCAGAAGCCTTCTCCCAGCATGGTAAGGCTGTACCCCGCGTAGGCGTTCGCCGTTGCGATCAGCTCGGCCTTGTTCGGCACCTCATCATCCGGGAATCCCTCGATCCGCGCCGCGGCGTCCTCCGCCTGGAAGCGGGCAGTCTGGAGGGGCTGGTAGGTCCCCTGGTTCGGCTCGCCCTGGGTTGGGGCGCAGGGCTCGTCTCCGAAGGTGCTCAGGTCTTCGATGCGGTTGTCCCATACGTGGAGCACCCGCCAGATCCCGGAAGAGATGAACTCGTCCGTCAGGAGGCCGGTCGCCGCCACGTACCCGGCGTAGCCGCACTCGAAATCGGCGATCGCGCCGTTCACCAAGGTAAAGGCGAGAGCCGGGTCTGCAAGGCTCTCCGCATTCACCCGCGTCGGGAGGTTAACCTCCAGAAGGCTGTCGCAGCCGCCCACGCCGGTGAGGACCAGAAAGACCAACGCTGCGGAGCCGAGACGGCAATGCCTTCGCGTCTCCCGGTTCCTGTTCCTGGAAATTGCCATTTCGCTCATCCTCTCAATTCGGTCCCAACATAACAGTGGATCCCCGTTCGGCCACCCCGGCTTCCTCAGAAGGTCAGCCGAACCGTGGCCAAGATCTGGGACGTGGGAGGCATAACCGCCTGGTGATTGCCCAGGAACTCGTTGTCGCCCGTAGTCTCCGGGTCCCAGATCCTCTGGGGCCCAAACCGCGTGAACTCTTCCTCGATCCAGAGGGTGAAGACGTTCCGCGCCGCAACGCTGAGTACGACCCGGGAGGCCCCAACACTGCTGGCCAAGCCGGAGGGGAGGGTGTAAGTGGCGGAAAGCTCCCGGAGCTTAGCGAAGCCCGCGTTGTAGAACCCCAGGGGCTGCCTCCCGATCTTCCGATAGGCCATGAAGATCGGCTCGTCCTGGAGGTTGCCGGCGAGCGTCGTCTGGACGCTGGTGTGGGCTCCCGGCCAGGTCGCGTCTTCGTGCATATGGCCGCCCCGAGCCTCCACACGTGCATACAACCTCAGATTGCCGAAGAGCGTGAGCGTAGTGTTCACGCCGAGATCCCAGGTCGGGGTGGGCTGGCCCCACCTCACACGCGGCGCCTCGGCGCAGGGGACCGGCGCGTTACCCGGACCCCCCTCACACATCTCGTTCTGGACCGGCCCGCGGGTTCCGGAGACGAATTCAGCGGAAACCACTCGCTTGAAGTAGTAGCTGGAGAGGGCTTCTCCGACCCGGTGCTGCATGGTACGACCTAGCGATATGGACTCTACACCCTCACCGAGGTCCTCGACCCGACTCTTCGTGGTGGCGAGAGTCAACCCCACGTCCCACCCCAGCCGCCTCCCCTCCAGGAGCCGCGCGTAGACGCCCAGCTCGGCTCCCCAGTTCTTGACCTCGCCCACATTGATGAACTGGAAGCCCGGAAACCCCGACGAGGGAGGGAGGGCCTTCTGCACGATGGCGTCCAACGTCTTTCGTGTGTAGTAGGTGAAGTCGATAAGGACCTGGTCCTCGAGGAGCCCCGCGTCGAAGCCCAGCTCCAGCTCCTGTCCTTTTTCGGGTTTCAGGTCCGGGTTTCCGATGGCACCGGGGGTGACCACAGATTGGTCGCCCGGGCCCGTGCTCGGATCGTAGAGACGCACGGCGGCGAAGACGTCGGGCTGCTGCCCTGTAGCGCCCCAAGCGGCCCGGAGCCTCAGCGAGCTCACGGACTCGACGTTCCAGAAGGGCTCCTCGTTCAAGACCCAGCTCGCGCTGACCTTCGGGTACGTAACGATGTCGAAGTTCGCGCCGAACGCGCTGTTGTCGTCGGCCCGCACCGCAGCGGTGAAGAAGAGACGGCCCTTCCAGCTGAACTGCTCCTGGACGTACATCCCCAGCGTCCGGTTCTCGATGAAATCCTCGCTCCCGGAGGTAATCGCCGCCCCGCTCACTGTAGTCACCGCCGGCGTGGGGAAGAGCCTGCCGGAGGATCCGGAGATCTGGTCCTCGTTGCGATAGTGCTGAACGCCGATTGAGAGGGCGGACTCGAGATTGTCAGTCAGGCCAACCGTAGCCGTGGCCGAATAGTCGATCGTGATGAAGGTCGTCTTGTGCTCGTCCACGTCCTTCTGTCCGAGGCTCTGGGCGCCGAAGAAGTGGGCCGTGCCGTCCGGGTGTCGGGGGTAGAGGACCGAGCTCACCTCCGAGGCGTAGTCCACCCCGGTGATGAGCCGCTGGGTGAACCAGGACCAGGGCCGGTGCGTCGCCTGCAGATTCCAGGTGAAGCGGTCGAGGCCGGACAGGGCCTCGACTGTGGCCATCTCCTCTGGAGGGGCCCCGAAGAATCCTCTCAACCGCCGGTCTCTCGTACTGGGGGAACCCCAGTGCAAGGACCCAAGGATGTCCCGGACCGGAGCGACCTGGCCCAGGCGGGTGTTGCCCCGTGTATAGGCGAAGCCCGAGTTCAGATCCAACGTCGGGTGGGGGAAGACGCCCAGGTTGACCCGGCTCCCGAACTTCTTCTGCCAGTTGTAGTCAAGGATCCCCTCGTTGTCGGTCCAATCCGCCGAGACGTTGTACCGGACGAGGTCCGTGCCGCCACGCAGGTTCACGGTGTAATTGGTGAGCCGGCCGTTCTGGAAGACGTCCCCCTGCCCGTTGTCGCGCTCCCACTCGTAGAGGTTGTGGCCCAGCATTTCGCCGGTTTGGTTATCCCTGAAATAGGTCATGCCAAGCTTTCCCGCCGGGTCCGGCATCCACAGCGTTCCGCTCTTGACGGTGACGTCCAGCACGGGAGAGCCCTGCCTGCCCTTCTTCGTGATGATCTGGATCACGCCGTTGGACGCTTCCGTGCCGTACAGGGTGGCCGCCGCCGGGCCCTTGATCACCTCGATGCTCTCGATGTCCTCGGGGTTGATGTCGTTCAGGCGACTGACGGGCGCTTTCGAGGACAACCCGGTCCGGGGGTTGCTGTTGATCCGCACCCCGTCCACGTAGATCAGCGGGTCGTTCGGGAGGGACAGGCTCGATACGCCGCGTATCCGGATGGGTGCACCCACTCCGCCGACCCCGCCCGGCAGGCCCCCGAGGGAGACACCGGGAGTTCGGGTCCCCAGGAGCTCCTGGACGGTGAAGCTCGGCGTCACCTCCATGACCCGGGTCGCGCTGATCCTGCCCACGACGTTGCCGATGGCCCGCCTCTGCGTGCCACCCGGCGTCCCGGTGACTACGATCTCGTCCAGGGCGAGCGCCTCCTCGCTCAGCTCGAAATCCACCGCCACCGCTCCCCCTTCAGGAACGTCTACCGTCCGTTCGGCGGAAGTGTACCCGATCAGCTCCACCCGGAGCGTGACGGTGCCCGTTGGCACATTGGCGAGGAGGTACCTGCCGGCGGTGTTGGTGAGCCCTCCCACGCCGGTGCCGAGGATGAAGACCTGGCCCTGGGCGAGGGCGCGCCCGGTCCGGGCCTCCACTACCTCGCCCGTAATGGTCCCCTGGGTCTGCGCGAGAGCGCCCCGGGCAGCGAACGGAGTCGTCGCAGCCAGTACAAGAAGCGCTGTAAGTGCTCTGTGTAGATGTGAAAACATAACGGTTCCTCCCGGGGAGAGAGCTAATGCGACGTCAGGACCGCAGAAGTGCCCCTGCTCGGCCGCAGATGCCGAAATCGAGATTCACGGTACCCCTCAGACTTATGTGGTTGAGCAAGCCTAGTGCTGTGTATATTCGACGTAGCCGGGATCTTCGGCCCAGCCCAAGCTTTACTAGCTCAGCCTCAGTCCCGGTTCGGGGTCCACTTGCGGTTGTACTTGTCTACTTTATACGGATCAAAGGAGATAAAGCGCGAGGTGTAACTCCCGTCCAACGACCTCGCCAGCTCATTGAGGTGCTCCGGGTCCGTGCTCCCCCAGCTTCCGGTGTCCAGGCGGTGCATCATAGTTTCAATCACGGCATGGCTTTCTGTAGGGGTGAAACCACAGTGCGTAGGCGCCTCGACGATTGCTGTGCGGTACAGGTCATCCTTGCCGTTTGCGCGTACTAGATCGGCATAACCTTGGACCATGCTACTGGGAATGTACGTATCTCCGATCGCCTGCATCTGCAGAACCGGAACCTGCGGATTGCCCCTCACAGTGCGCCCGGGCGCACTCCACCACTCGATTGCCTCTTCGTCCGCCGAGATGCGGGGAAACGCGTTGATCCGCTCGAGATCATCCTGAAGATCAAGACCGGCTTCCTGATACAGCTGACGAACCGCTCGCTTGTTGAACTCGTTGCCGTTGTTGAAAAACTCCCTGTAGTCGACGCCGGTGTTCCACGACAACTGAGAAGACCACTCAAGGCCGGCCGGGTTCTCGAGCATGTACCGTGATATACCGCCTATTCGGCCGGGGGCGGCACCATCGAGAGCAGTCTGGTACATACTGTACTGAAGCGCAGCTACATCGTTCCGATCCGGATTCGGCATCCTCGGATTCACCCAGTCCGGTTCCTGTCCGATCGTAATGGCAAGCGCAATACGGGCCCGGCCCTCCGGAGTCTGCTGGGCAGCCCTGATCGCTTGGCGCCACGCAAAAGTGAGTGAGGGGTATTCTGGTCGTAGGGAAGAGCTATGAGGAAGATCCACGATACGCAGGTCAGGAGCGATCAACGCCTTCAGGACAAACCACTTGTCCAGCTTCGTATTCATCAACCACACCCGGTCCCCCGCGGCCGTGGCGATCACGCCATCGACCCGGTCGGAGAAAACCTCCGAAATGACGAGCCCGGCGGAGCCGCCTCCGGAGCATCCATAGTGGATGACTCGATCCGGCTTACGGAAGTGCTCCTCGAACACATCAAGCACCGTATTGAGATGCCTAATCTCGCTCGCGGGATCGTAGTTGCCGACCCATCGGCGCTCATGCCGGGCCGTTCCTGATACGGCGTACCCCTTTTCGAGCAGGTATAGATAACGATCGCTGTTGGCACCAGAGGCATAGTCCAGATCCCTGATGAGCGTTCCGTTCCAGTTGGATGGAACCCGCATCAGGTACCGCGTTCCATCGCCAAGCGTACCTCCCTCCTCGGTGTACGTTACCTGCGCGGTGGTCCCGGTGCCGCACCCGATCATCAGCCCAACAAGGAAGGCGACAATCGACGCCACAAGCAGTCGGCCTCCAAGATCTCTCGCTGGCGAAAGGGCACCACGGGGGCCAGCCGGCGTTGTTCTCATCATCGTTGTCTCCTTTGCATCTCAGACCTGCAAAGTTGTCTCCTTTGCATCGTCTCAGACCTGCACGCACCGCCCCGAGCTCGACCTGCCCTCTCGGACCCCATCCATAACATCCTGCTCCGGCACGATCTCGTGCCCAAGCGGCCCAGGCGGCCCAGGCGGCCCAGGCGGATTAATATATGCTTCCAATATAGATTTCGACAGGGATTTCGACAGGGAGGCGGTGTCACGTCGGGAACTTTCCGCGAAGGCGTGTGGGGAAAAACCTTACATGAGGGGTGGCTGCGCGAGGCCCGAGAGGCTCGGTAGTCGAGTCAACATCATCACCCCCTATGTTCTTCGTACAAATGGCGATCGCTTCTCGTCGACCAGAATTTGGCACACGCCTCGAACGTAGGCCTCGAAAAACAGGCTCGGTCGTGTTCTCAATCGACGGCGCGCAGAGAAGATTCCCGAATCCGGACCCAAGCCAGTGCCGGGAGGGGGACTCGAACCCCCAAGGGCCGAAGCCCGCCGGATTTTGAGTCCGGTGCGTCTACCAATTCCACCATCCCGGCCAATCTCAAATAACGTGATTAGCGGCGTAGAACCTAACGTTTTCAGCTTCGACCGAAAAGCACGGAAACGTCCAAATAGGGGATAATGGGGATAGCCACCGTCATAGTTTGGGCATAGTCGGCCATAACGGCACGCTTTCTACGGGACGGGCTTAGGTGAGTACCGCGATGGCGAGAGCGATCAGAGAGATCACGATTGCCCACCTCGACCAAATGTGCGCTCTGCGGGCGATCGCTATGGCCTCCCGGCCTGGGGCACGTGCAACCTCGAATCGCTCAAGGTATCGTTCTGCCCACAGCCTCTTTTCGGCCAGTGGGGCTTCCCATTCGCCGTACTCGCCGCGCTCGAAAGCCTCTCTGACAGCCTCCTCACCCTTCCTCTCAAGCCCGTCTTTGAAGTCCTGCCTCTCTTTCCTTGTCAGCGCCATATCGGTCCCCCCGCTTTTTCTTACCCCTCCAACTCCTCCGCCGCCTTTCGCCGCCCTCCGGGACACAATCGAGACACAGTCAGCATACGCAAGGTTCTGGCAGCGGTTGGGACATGCCTTGCCACTAGGCACTCCGGTTCAGGAGTGGCGGTACGCCCATATCAGACTGCCTGGGCCTCACCGTGAGCCCGATCCACCGGACCCAGGGATCAACCTGGCACGGAGTTTCACGGTCTCGGTGACGTTCCGGACCCCGGACGTAACCCAGGACGATCTTGGAACGCTCCGAGATGCCGTCCGGCACGCGTGGCAGCGTGCCGGCGGCCTGGACCCCTCTGATCGGCACCGATTGACTGACGCCGGCCGTGCACTCCTGCGAGCATGGCGCGAGGCGGGCGGGCCTGAAGGGAGAGGGGGCCGAAGCTTCTGGGAGGAGGTCCGTCAGGGGTGGCAGGCACTTGCCGCCGCAGACGAGAGGATTCCCGCACCACCCTCCAAGGTCGAATCCGTAAGGCGGTACTGGTACTTACTCGAAAAGAAACGCGAGAGCGGGCTCCTCAATCATATACCGTCCACCACCCCCAACTCGGACCCCGGAGAAAAGCGATGAGCGGGATCGGCCGGCTATACAAACAGGCAGGTTCACAGAATTGGACGATCGACTACTACGACTCCCTCGGTAAGCGCCACCGCGAATCCGCACGCACGCCGAAGAAGAAGGAGGCCGAGGCACTCCTCAAGGAGAAGCTCGCCCAGGTCGGCGCTGGTATGAACATGGGTACTCATCGCGTGACCATCGGGGAGATCCTCCTTCTGGTCGAGGCCGACTACGATGTCCAAGCCCTGCGCTCGGGCGACCGACTCGGGCACGCCTCAACCCACCTGCTCGAGTTCTTCGGAGAGGAGCGACAGGCGATCTCGGTCCGACATAGCGATGTCCTCCGTTACGTGAAGTTTCGGCGGGCCGAGAGTGCGGCCGACGCAACGATCAAGCTAGAGCTCGCCGCCACGGTGGAGAAGTCGATCAGCGTCGATCAGATCCCCTCCTTCCCGAAGTTGAACATCGACAATACGAGGAAAGGGTTCTTCACGTCGGACGAAGTCGAAGGTGTCGTGGCCGAACTCATGGATCACCTTCGGCCGGTGGTGCGGTTCGCTTTCCTGACTGGGTGGAGGCGAGGTGAGATCCTATCGCTGGAATGGTCGCAAGTAGATTGGACTGCCGAGGAGATCCGGCTTGAGCCCGCCCAGGTGAAGAACAAGAAGGGTCGCACATTCCCCTTCGGGTCCTATCCCCAGCTCAAGGAACTCCTTGAGGGCCAACGGGAGAAGACGAGGGACAGCCAGCGCGAGCGCGGCGCGATTGTGAAGCACGTCTTCCACCGGAACGGAAGGCCGATCAAGTCGCTCCGGGGCGCATGGGATGGCGCCTGTGAGCGTGCCGGGCTCCCTGGTCGATGGTTCCATGACCTGAGACGCTCGGCCGTGCGCAACATGGTCCTAGCCGGCGTGCCTCGATCGACGGCGACGAAGCTATCCGGACACCGCACGGAGTCGGTTTTCGTTCGCTACACGATCCAGGACAAGGAGGTGCTGGACGACGGCGTGAGCAAACTGGGACGCTTCCACGAAGAGACCTCGGCACCGACCCGGAAGAAGTCGGAGAAGCCCGCAAGAATCGGCTGAACGAGAACGCCACCGGCATAGTTTGGGCATAGTCAAGCCCCCAGGGCCACATAACTAAAGGGGCTCTGGGGGCCTTTTCACTGAATTTTGAGTCCGGTGCGTCTACCAATTCCACCATCCCGGCTGGTATTGCAGCGGTAATGTACGAAAGGGCCAGGGCGCCGTACATGCTATAGCGGCCCCTAACGGACAGTGGGCTTCAGTCGAACCGGAACACCATCCACCGCCGGGTTCCTCCCGTCAGCGGTTCCTCGTCGTCACTTCGATGACCCCGCCAGGAAATCCAGTGCCGTATTTGGTGGTTGCCTCTAAGGGCGAGAGACGCCGTATGGTTTCGATCTCATCAACGACCAGGAACCTGAGTTCTTGGAGATCGCCACGGGTGGTTTGATCGACCACGACGCGAGCAAACGCAGGTCCAGAGACCAAGGTTCTGCCTCGCACGGGTTGTAACCAGCGTGGGCGAAGGCTCTCCACCGCCTGCCAGGCGGTCCGGCCCAGGGCTTCCTCTAACTGGGCCCGGACGATGAGATTTGTGGTCCCCCGGGTGGCGGCTGCCGCAGTCCCGAACTCCTGGCCGAACGGCGTATTGGCGGATGCACCGCAGGCGGAGGCCAGAACGGCGAGGACAAGCGATGCACAGCTGCGGCAAGACATGGGCGCCGCCCCTCATTGGGTGTGACTTTGAAAACGTACCTTCATAACGGATCTCGAATCCAGCCTTGTCAAGTACGAGTAGTGTCCGACTCCGGCGAAAAGGGGTAGAATTTCGACGGTATTCTTCGGCTCTGTTTCGGAAATGACCGCCGACAGAGGCGCCTCTCTACTGAGGTACCTACCTACTTCCGGGGGAATCGTACTGAAGCAAGATTGGCCGCCGGCACGTGTGGCAAAGTTCCGGCAGGCGGGTTTCGTCTACCTGCACGTAGCCATCCTGTATGAGGCGGCGGTGTACGCGATGCTCCAGGCGGGCACCCTGCCCCTTCGCTTCGGCTCGCCGTTGGCGTGATATAGAGTATCGCCATATTGTGCTGAGACGGTATTCACCTGACAGTTGACCACGAGAGAGGACGGTGGCCAGCCGCCCTCGCCGGAGCTAATTGAGAGATGTCGAAGTCACTCACTTAGCACGGGAGAGAAGATGACCACCGTCCAGGGGGAGAAGATAGCGCGCCGCAAGCTGAGCCTGCTACAGTTGGCCCAGGAGCTCGGCAACGTGAGCAAGGCGTGCAAGATCGTGGGCTACAGCCGGCAGCAGTTCTACGAGATCAGGAGGAACTTCCAGCTTTACGGGGCCGAGGGGCTGATCGACCAGCTTCCGGGGCCGAAGGGACCGCACCCGAACCGGGTGAGTGAAGAGATTGAGCAGGCGGTCTTGGCCCACGCCTTGGAGGCTCCGACGCACGGAGCTCAGCGGGTCGCGGACGAGTTGCTGCTCGGAGGGATCCAGGTGAGCTCAGGAGGCGTACGGGGCGTGTGGAGCCGGCATGGCCTCACCACGAAGCACGAACGGCTGCTCAGGCTCGAAGAGACGGCCAGGGAACGGAAGCTGAAGCTGACCGACGAGCAGATCGAGCTGCTGGAGCGCTTCAGTCCCGAGTTCCGGGAGCGCCACATCGAAGTCCATTACCCGGGCGACCTCGTCGCCGTGGACACGTTCTTCGTCGGAACGCTGAAGGGGGTCGGCAAGGTGTACCTGCAGACCGTGCTCGATTGCTTCAGCCGCTACGCCTGGGGCCGGCTCTACACGAGCAAGCTCCCGCTCACGGCGGTGCAGGTGATGAATAACGACGTGTTGCCGTTCTTCGATGAGCACCGGGTCCGGGTGAAGACCGTGCTCAGCGACAACGGCCGCGAGTTCTGCGGCCGTCCGGACCGTCACCCATATGAGCTGTTCCTTCAGCTCGAGGACATCGAGCACCGCACGACGAAGGTGGGCAGGCCCCAGTCCAACGGCTTCATCGAGCGCTTCCACCGCACGCTCCTCGACGAGCACTTGAGGGTGAAGGGCCGCACCACCTGGTACGAGACCGTCGAGGAGATGCAGCAGGACCTCGAGGCGTATCTGGAGACCTACAACCGGAAGCGGCCGCACCGCGGTCGAGCCATGGAGGGCCGCACGCCCTATCAGGTCTTCAAGGCCGGTCTCACCGACGCCAGGAAGGCCGCAAAGGCCAGGAAGGAGGAGGCTAAGACGAAGGCAGCCTAGACACAGCTCCGGCGAGGGCCAACTGTCAGGTCATTACCATCTCTGTACAGCCATATAACACATCGCTGCAGCCGTTAGGTAAAGGTCTCCTCTGGACGGCTGCGTGACAGGGCACCATCAAGGGAGACCCTCACACCCAGTCAGTAGGGAAAGGAGTGCCTACAATGCCATACTTGCAACGGAACCTGTCAACGCCAGTGAGACACTCTTGGAAATCAATTAGAGAGAGGTTGGGTCAATAGGTGTGTAAACGTATTAGGCGGCGTTCTTCCGCTGTTGGTGTGAGACGGGCTTTCCGTCTTCGAACTTTCTTCCTTCAAATACGTCCTTGAGGAGGTGAGGAGCGTCGAGCCTTCGGAACCGCTTCTCAGCCACCAAGAGCAACTTCCAGATTAGCGCCGTAGCGCTCTCGACCCGCTTGAACCGCTTCGCTGCTGTCGTCCTGAGCCGTACCGCGGCGAACGGGCTCTCGACCACGTTCGTCGTGCGTAGATGCTTCCAGTGGTCCTCGGGGAAGTCGTAGAACGCTACCATTCGCTCCCAGTCGTCCTCGAGTACGTCCACTGCTTTCGGATACCACGGCCTATAGCGTCGGGCGAACACCTCGCGGGCCTTCAGGGCCTCGGCCCGGCTCGGTGCGTAGACCACGGCCCGGAGAAGATCCTTCGCCTCGCCCTGCTCCCGCTGAGGTAGTCGGTCCAGCACGTTCCTCATCTTGTGGTTCCAGCACCGTTGCTCACCCGCCTCAGGCCATACCTGCCGTACTGCGCCCCAGATCGCAGCGTTACCGTCCGCCATCAGAAGCCGGGGCGCCTCGATGCCGCGTGCCTTCAGGTCCCGCAACACCTCGGACCAGGACTCGACCGACTCTCGGTAGCCCGCTCTCAGGGCCAACACCTCTTTCGTCCCGTCTCGCATGGCACCCAGCACCACCAGCAGCGCCGCTTTGTCCCGCTCCAGCCCTGCCTTCACATAGATCCCGTCCGCCCACACGTAGACGACCTCACGACCCTCCAGGCGACGCTGGCTCCATTCCTCGAACTCCGCCGTCCATCCCGCCCGCAGCCGCCGAATCGAAGACTTCGACAGCGGTGCCCCCTCGCCCAGCAGGCCCCGCATCGCCAACTCGAAGTCTCCCTCCGCCAGTCCGTGCAGATACAGCTCCGGAAGCAGAGCGCCCAGCTCCTTCGTCCGCCTCGCGAACAACGGCAGCACGCGGCTCTCGAACCGCTCCTCAAGGCCTCGAACTCGAGGGCGTCGGAGTGTGATCGTGCCCGAGCTCATCGCCAGCCGCCTCGGCTTGCCGTATCCGTTGCGGTAGCCCTCGGTCGCGTCCACCACCCTCCTGCGCTCTGACTTCTCTCGCCCTAGCAACTCCGTGACTTCCTCCTCCAAGATCTGTTGAATGAACTCCTGCGCCTTCTCCCGAACCACTTCTTCCAGAACTTCCCACACGGGCGTCCTGGACTCACCCTCGGGTCCCACCGTATTCTTCCTCACGAGGCGTCGTTCCTTTCCCCCGGGCTGTCACCCGGAGTTCGCTGGTTATTACTCAGCGGAAAGGTACGTCGCCTCTCTTTTACACACCCTTTGATCCTAGCTCATTAGAGAGCAATCTCCTGTGTAGTGAGGGATGGGGTGGGAGGATTGATCCAGACGGCCTCCGGGAGTGGTTTAGGCTTCGGCTCACCGGAGACGAAGCGCTCGGGATGAGCGGCCCATGCCTCACGGAGCACGGCCTTCCTGCAGGCGATGATCCGATCGGCGTGACCGAAGTGGACCTGTTCGGGGGTCAGCATCGAGATGCCGCCATGGCGGTGCTCGGCATTATACCAACGGAAGAACGAGCGACAGAAGGTCTTGGCTTGCCCCTGATCCCCGAACCGGCCGGGAAACGAGGGATGGTACTTCAAGGTCTTGAACTGAGCCTCGGAGAACGGATTGTCATCCGAGACCTGGGGTCGGCCCAACGAGCGGGTCACGCCGAGATCGGCGAGTAGTTGAGCCGTGCATTGGCTCGTCATCGGAGCCCCTCGATCGGAATGCAGGGTCAGGAGGTGGGGCTGGACGCCATGCTTCAAGCAACTCTGCTGGATCAGCCGGCTGGCCAGGGCAGAGTTCTCCCGATCCGCCACCATCCATCCCACGACGTAGCGGCTGAAGATGTCCAGGATCACGTAGAGGTAGAAGTAACTCCACTTCTTCGGCCCCAGCAGCCGGGTGATATCCCAGGACCAGACCTGGTTCGGGCCCCTCGCCATCAACTCGGGCTTCTGGTATTTGGGATGACTCCGCTGCGCTCGACGCTCCTGAACCGGCACCTGGGAAGCCAGAACGCGATACATCGTACGCTCGCTGCACAGGTAGACGTCCTCGTCGAGCAGCGTCGCCACCACCTCGGCTGGGGACCGGTCCACGAACCGCTCCGAACACAGGGTGTCGAAAATCTTGTCCCGCTCCCTCTCACTTAAGGCCCGGGCGGGGGTCGGGCGGGGCTGCTGATGCCCGGTCGATGCACTCCGACGACGGTAGAACGTGGCTCGCGGCACCCTGAGCGCATCGCACGCGGGCTTCACCCCTACGTGCTTGGCTAGCTCCTGGGTCGCCTTCATGAGTTCGTCCCGTCCTCGAGGCTCAATCCCAGCAGCCCTGCAACTTTTCCCTGGACGTCGATGATCAAGTGCGCCTTCTGGAGCTCCTTCTCGAGGCGAGTGTTCTCGCGCTCCAGCTTGCGCACCTTCTCCTCCAGCGGATTGCGCTCGCGCTTACGGCCTCGTTTCTTCGACAGCGCTTTCAGGGACCCGCTATGCGCCGCCTTGCGCCATGTCGTCAGGTGCGACGAGTATAAGCCCTCCCGCCGTAGGAGTCGGCCAACCTCTCCGGGCTCCGTGCACCGGTCCGCTTCTTCGACGATCCGCAGCTTGTACGACGGAGCGAACCGCCGGCGCAGCGGCCTATCTACCACCTCCGAGTCCGCAGGAGCTGCCGCGCTTCGCTTACCGTCCCAGGTTGGTGGGGCTATTCCATTCTCTTTCATTCTCTCTCGGTGTCTCAGCATCCTCGGTTTCTCTGCCTTCGCCCTACTCTAATTCCTTAGCTGCTCCGTGTCTCACGTAAGTTGGCAGAGAGGGAACTGGATGTTTCCAAGCACTACGCGACCGATGTGAAGCGGGCCCTTGCCCGACGCATGGGTGAACTCTACGCGGGCATCATGCAGACCACGCCTGGCATGGTCAGCGTTGCCATTCGCGAGCTGCCGGAGGGCAGTCTGTGGAGCTGCAGCGATGGAGAGCCTGAACCAGGCGCCGTTCTGATTTGCGACATCCGGCGCGGCCGCACGCCCGAACAAAGGGCCAAGCTGGCGCAGGCGCTCGTCGACGCCTGCGTCGAGACGCTGAAGCTGCGCAGCGACCGCCTGCCTGTTGAGTTCACTCAGCACGCTGGCGACGAGATGTTTCGCGCCGGGCGTGGGTGGGCCACTGATTGGACGCAAGCGGAGGCGCAGACGCAGGGCCGAAAAAGGGAGTAAGGCAAATTGCTGACAGGGATGCCTAACTCCAGGTCGAACGGACGGGCCGGAAGTGTGGTGCCACATTTCCTGTCCGTGGTAGCCCGGCGCTCACCAAGACCCTAGGCGTAGAGAGGAACTAGGAATGCCTATCGATCAAAAAGTAGACTACCTCGAACTGCCTGCAGGGATAGGCATCATAGGGGCCTGGCGTCCGCGACGGATGCTCCCCAACCGCGCCGTTCGGCCCAGCGTTCCCTCCTTCAGGACCTTCCGCCGTGCCACCGTCCAGCCGGATCGCAGCGCGCCTCACGACGGATAGGTCATCCCCCCGTTCACGCTGAGGGTCTGGCCCGTGATCTTCCCCGCCGCAGGGGAAGCGAGGAAGACGATGGCCGCCGCCACGTCGTCAGGCCCCAGGAGCCCAAGGGGAATCCGCTGCTCGATCTTCGTGAAGATGCGCCGGCTGAACTCCTCCTTCATCACCGCGTCGTACAGGCCCGTGTCCCCGGTGAGCGTGATAGAGACGTTGTTGATGCGGACCTGGAAGCGGCCGAACTCCTGGGCCAGGGACTTGGTGACGGCCAGCAGCGCCCCGTACGCGGCCGAGATGATGGACTCCCCCGGCGTCCCCACCCGTCCGGCGTCGGACATCATGTTCACGATCGCGCCCCGCCCCTGCGCGTGCATGGGCTCGAGAACCTCCCGGATGCAGTAGATCTTGCTCCAGAACTTCATCTGGAAGGACTCGTACCACGCCTCGGGGGCGAGCTCCCGGAAGGGCTGGATGTGGTCAGGCCCGCCGGCGTTGTTCACCAGCACGTCCACCCTCCCGTGCCGCTCCATGACGAGGCGGACCATCTCCCGGACCTGACCGGCGTCCGTGACGTCGGCGGTGGCGTGCCAGCAACGGTCGCCAGCCGGGTTCACCGCCGCGGCGAGCTCCTCGGCGACCCGCTCCCCCCGTTCCCGGTGGCGGCTGTTGAGGACGACGGTGGCGCCCGCCTCCAGGAACCGCCGGGCCGTAGCAAGCCCGATTCCTTGGGTGGAGCCGGTCACCAGGACGACCTGACCGGTAAGATCGATGAGGGGATTCATCGTGCGTTTTCCTCCCGTTCGTTTTCCCGGTCTCTCTTATTGGCCGACGGGGACCCGGCTCCAGCGGACCGGACTCCCACCCGATCGGGGGTCCGGTGCCCTCCAGAACGGGCGGCGGAGACGGCGGGGATGGCAGCGGTCGGCCGGGCGGGAGGCCGGAGAGGCCACGATTGCGCCCCGGATCCGGGGCCTGTCCGCTCCACGAACGCGGTGTGCCGGCACGGAACCGGAAAGGCTAAAATGGCGCCCGAAATCCCGAACAGTCAAGGAAGGCCGGTTCGGATTCCACTCACCCGTGAAGAGACGGGCGGCGGATCATCCGGTTCGATCTCCTCCAGCGAAGACCCGATCAGATCCCGTCCGCTCTTCCACATGCGCCGGATCGGCTGGATCGTGTCCCGAGCGGTCACCAGTCAGAAGGCCGCCCGGGACCCGGTGGCCCAGGGCGCCCTGCAGAAGCTCCAGCAGGATCTCCTGGCGTGGGTGGACGAGTTCCCCCACTCCTTCCGCCGGGGCGCCTCGCCGCTGGCCTTCGTCCCGAACCTGGAGGAGTTCCTGGCCGTGGCCATCGAGAACAACCGGTACGGCCCGTACTGGGTCCGGAAGGGAGGGCTCAACACGAAGGACTTCTGGGACTCCTACGCGGACGTCCCCGTGCTCTGGCAGGGCGGCTGGTACGACATCATGCCGAAGCAGATCACGGAGCAGTACGTGCGTGCGGTGCGGAAGAACCGGAGCCCCCAGAAGCTCCTCATGGGGCCCTGGACCCACGGCGACCCCAGGTCGTACTCGGGGGACGCGGAATTCGGGTTGGAAGCGGCGGTGGACTTCGACATGATCGGGCTCCGCTGGTTCGACCAGTTCCTGAAGGGGGTGGACACGGGCTGCTGGAGGAGCCGCCCGTCCGCATCTTCGTCTTGGGGACCCTCGGCCATCGACACCGACGTCGCCGTGAAGGTCCTGGACGTCTATCCGCCGAGCCGGGACTGGCCGGAAGGCTTCGAGATGAACCTGAGCGATATCATCATGCGGGCCGCCTACCGGGAGCCGGAGCAGGACCCGGTGCCCCTGCGGGCCGGGTGTACGAGTTCACCCTCGAGATCCCGCCGGTAAGCAACGTGTTCAAGGCCGGCCATCGGATTCGGGTGGACATCTCCAGCAGCAACTACCCCCGCTTCGACGTGAACCCCGGAACCATGGATCATCCCTGGGAGCGGCGCAGGTACGTCACGGCGGAGAACCGGATCTACCACGACCGCGAACACCCGTCCCACATCGTCCTGCCCATCATCCCGCGCTGAGCGAAGCGGGGTCCTGAGCAACCTCGACCCGCGCTCGCCGGACGCCGGACACGGGGCGGCGGAAAGCCCCCAAGGCGAGCCGGGCCGGCGGGGTGTCCCGCGGAGTTCGCCTCGGTCAGGGGAGAGAGGTCGGAGCTCTACCCACCCATGGAAGCGCCCGGAGGCGGAACGCGGCACGGACGCAAGGCGTTGCAGGAGCCGCCCGGGCGGCCGGTGCCTGCCCGCGAGACACCGAGGCCCTCCCCCTCCGAGGTTGGGTCAATAGGTGTGTAAACGTATTAGGCGGCGTTCTTCCGCTGTTGGTGTGAGACGGGCTTTCCGTCTTCGAACTTTCTTCCTTCAAATACGTCCTTGAGGAGGTGAGGAGCGTCGAGCCTTCGGAACCGCTTCTCAGCCACCAAGAGCAACTTCCAGATTAGCGCCGTAGCGCTCTCGACCCGCTTGAACCGCTTCGCTGCTGTCGTCCTGAGCCGTACCGCGGCGAACGGGCTCTCGACCACGTTCGTCGTGCGTAGATGCTTCCAGTGGTCCTCGGGGAAGTCGTAGAACGCTACCATCCGCTCCCAGTCGTCCTCGAGTACGTCCACTGCTTTCGGATACCACGGCCTATAGCGTCGGGCGAACACCTCGCGGGCCTTCAGGGCCTCGGCCCGGCTCGGTGCGTAGACCACGGCCCGGAGAAGATCCTTCGCCTCGCCCTGCTCCCGCTGAGGTAGTCGGTCCAGCACGTTCCTCATCTTGTGGTTCCAGCACCGTTGCTCACCCGCCTCAGGCCATACCTGCCGTACTGCGCCCCAGATCGCAGCGTTACCGTCCGCCATCAGAAGCCGGGGCGCCTCGATGCCGCGTGCCTTCAGGTCCCGCAACACCTCGGACCAGGACTCGACCGACTCTCGGTAGCCCGCTCTCAGGGCCAACACCTCTTTCGTCCCGTCTCGCATGGCACCCAGCACCACCAGCAGCGCCGCTTTGTCCCGCTCCAGCCCTGCCTTCACATAGATCCCGTCCGCCCACACGTAGACGACCTCACGACCCTCCAGGCGACGCTGGCTCCATTCCTCGAACTCCGCCGTCCATCCCGCCCGCAGCCGCCGAATCGAAGACTTCGACAGCGGTGCCCCCTCGCCCAGCAGGCCCCGCATCGCCAACTCGAAGTCTCCCTCCGCCAGTCCGTGCAGATACAGCTCCGGAAGCAGAGCGCCCAGCTCCTTCGTCCGCCTCGCGAACAACGGCAGCACGCGGCTCTCGAACCGCTCCTCAAGGCCTCGAACTCGAGGGCGTCGGAGTGTGATCGTGCCCGAGCTCATCGCCAGCCGCCTCGGCTTGCCGTATCCGTTGCGGTAGCCCTCGGTCGCGTCCACCACCCTCCTGCGCTCTGACTTCTCTCGCCCTAGCAACTCCGTGACTTCCTCCTCCAAGATCTGTTGAATGAACTCCTGCGCCTTCTCCCGAACCACTTCTTCCAGAACTTCCCACACGGGCGTCCTGGACTCACCCTCGGGTCCCACCGTATTCTTCCTCACGAGGCGTCGTTCCTTTCCCCCGGGCTGTCACCCGGAGTTCGCTGGTTATTACTCAGCGGAAAGGTACGTCGCCTCTCTTTTTACACACCCTTTGATCCTAGCTCCCCCCTCCCTTGCATCGCCGGCCACAGCCCCGCCCCCCTCACCGGACCCCCCGGCACCACCACCTCCCTCCCCGAGGGGTTCGAGTCCCGCCTGGGCAGTCCCTCGTCGGCCCCTACCGCCCGGATTCGCTCGCTCCGCGGGCCCTGGGGATGACCGGAAGGGTCAGCCGGGCGGGGCGTTCCCCGTCGTGGTAGATCGTGTTCGTGGCCACCACGCCCGGGACCTCCTCATAGAGCTCCCTGCCGGTGTTCTGGTTGGGGTACCACTTGGGAAAGCTGCTGCTCTGGATGGCGATCCGGATCCGGTGCCCCTCCTTGAACACGTTGGCGATGGGAAACATCTCGATCCTGAACCGGTGCGGCTGGCCCGGCGTCATGAGGACCGGCCTCTCGAACCCCTCCCTGAACTTTGCCCGGAGCAGGTTCTGTCTCAGGTGCTGTGAATAGCCGTCGGGGTGCACGTCGCTGAGGGTCACCACCCAGTCCGTGTCCACCGCCGACGACGAGGCGTAGAACTCGAGGACCGGCCATCCCGTCACCTCGAGGTCTTCTTCGAGGGGTGGGGTCGTGTAGGTGAGGCTGAGGCGGTCCACCGGGCGATGGTCTCGGGCCCCCATCGGCTCGACGTGCAGGTCGCCGCCGATGGCGGAAAGAGGCTTCATCGGGTTGTACTCGTAGGAGTCCGGCGGCTCGCCCGACGAGGGCGGCTCGCTCGAGAGAAGCCCGTCGTTCAGGGAGTTGATCGATCCGGAAGGACCGGACCGGAGGAAGTAGTCGGTGTAGACCGTGCGGGCGAGGGGGAATTCGTTCTCGTACCGCCAGGTGTTGGCGCCCATCACGAAGATCTTGATGGGCGGCTCCTCCCCGATGCCGTTCTCGATCCCCTTGACGTGATAGTCGAACCACCGCAGGCGCAGCGCGTTGTAGTCGATGCTGGCCTTGGGGCCGAAGTCGAGATCGCCGATGACCCGGTTCGTCATAGGCGCCGGCGATCCCCGCACCCCCCCCCCACCATGCAGCCAGGGACCGAGCTGGAGCCTCCCGCTCTCACGTGCGCGCTCCCCTCCCCGCTCGCGGATCGCGTTGAACAGCCTGCTCTGAGCATCGGTGTAGCGATCGTACCAGCTCGCGTAGTGGAAGATCGGCACGTCGATCTTTTCGATCTGTTCGTTCACGTTGAGTTCCCGCCAATAATCATTGTAGTACGGGTTCTCGATCAGGTCCTGGAACATGTCCGACATGATGGCGTCCCGGATCGACAGGTTCCCCTCCTGCTTCCGGCGGTACCATTCGAACCAGGCGTCATCCGGCACGGACACGCTGGGGCCGGCCGTCTGCCTGCCCACGGCGAGGGGACGGGGCTTAGCCATCTCGCGTTGAGTCAGCAGCCATCCGGGGAGGTGCATCTGGAGAGCGCCCCCCTGGTAGTGGATGTACCGGTAGGGGTCGCCGAAGGCGTGGGCGCAGAAGACCGCGGCCAGGTGGGGGGGGGTCGTGGGGGAGGATCGCGTACTGGTTCACGCAGGGGAACGAGAGCCCCATCGTTCCGACCTTGCCGGAGGACCAGGGCTGCGTCCCCGCCCACTCCACCGCGTCGTGGCCGTCGGGACCGAAGATCCGGTACCAGTAGTACTCCCCTTCCGACCGGTAGCGACCCCGCTCGTCCTGGATCAGCACCGCGTATCCCCGTGCCGCGAAGTAGTCGGCATGCGGATAGCTGCAGTCGCTCTTGTCGTAGGGGGTCCGCTCCATGATCACCGGCCAAGGGCCGGTCCCCTGGGTGGGAAGGTAGACGTCCGTGGCCAGCCTGACGCCGTCGCGCATTGGGACCATCACCTCCCGGCACTCGTAGGTCTGCGGCGCGGCCGGGCGGGGAGCCGCCAGGACCGATACGGCGACGGCAAGGCAATGGAGGATCCGGGTCTTCCTGCTCATTCTTCTTCCTCCGGGTTTGGTGCCAGAAGTGGGGGCGGCAGCGCGGGACGGCGGCCCCGATGAAGCTGGCGGGTGACGATATGGCTGTAGTCCCAGTCCGAGCACCGGATCGAGACCTGACCCTCTCCGGGGTTGCGTCCGGTCCGCCCCGGAGCCGGGTTGCTGGTGACGAAGCCCGGCGAGATGAACAGTGTCCTAGTGCCCGGGCGGGAGGAGACCGGACACGTTACAATGCTGCGCGGACCCGGCGTGGTCAAGGAAGGGCGGAGGCGGGGTGGAATCGCCGCGCCCGAGGCGGCGATCACGTACCGGATCCGGCACGGTCATGAACAGCGCCGGGACGCCGCATGACGGACCCGTCGTCCCCTTCGAACGCTCGTGGCCCCACGTCCTCCCTATGGACCCCGAAGGGGGCCCCCCATTGCCCTCTCGGGCGACGGGCCCCGGCCCGATCCGAGGAGAAAAAGTCCTTGACGCTCCGTCCCGCCCCCCGTATTCTTTTCCAGCGAAAAGACCCTTAGGATTCACGCGGCTTGGCGGACATCGACCCGTAGGTCCAGTTCGTGGAGCCGACGCATGAGGGGTCCTGGAGGGGAGCCGGCTGAGCTGGGATCTGGGGCTTTCCCTGGCGACCAACAAGAACCGGGTGGAGGACCTGGCAGGCCTGGCAGCGATCTCGCTGAGCAGGAGCCGACAGCACCGGGAGGGCTTCCCCCTGTCCAGCTTCTTCTTCCGGAGGGTGGTCTCGGCCGAGTTCGTCTCTGGAAACAGCGGCGGGCCCGCTTCTGGAGGTCGCCCAACGAAGAGACCCTGCTGGAGCCGGGCCGGGTCTACCGGCTCGACGTGAACATGTTCCCCACCGCGAACGTGTTCAAGAGGGGACACCGAGGTTGGGTCAATAGGTGTGTAAACGTATTAGGCGGCGTTCTTCCGCTGTTGGTGTGAGACGGGCTTTCCGTCTTCGAACTTTCTTCCTTCAAATACGTCCTTGAGGAGGTGAGGAGCGTCGAGCCTTCGGAACCGCTTCTCGGCCACCAAGAGCAACTTCCAGATTAGCGCCGTAAGCGCTCTCGACCCGCTTGAACCGCTTCGCTGCTGTCGTCCTGAGCCGTACCGCGGCGAACGGGCTCTCGACCACGTTCGTCGTGCGTAGATGCTTCCAGTGGTCCTCGGGGAAGTCGTAGAACGCTACCATCCGCTCCCAGTCGTCCTCGAGTACGTCCACTGCTTTCGGATACCACGGCCTATAGCGTCGGGCGAACACCTCGCGGGCCTTCAGGGCCTCGGCCCGGCTCGGTGCGTAGACCACGGCCCGGAGAAGATCCTTCGCCTCGCCCTGCTCCCGCTGAGGTAGTCGGTCCAGCACGTTCCTCATCTTGTGGTTCCAGCACCGTTGCTCACCCGCCTCAGGCCATACCTGCCGTACTGCGCCCCAGATCGCAGCGTTACCGTCCGCCATCAGAAGCCGGGGCGCCTCGATGCCGCGTGCCTTCAGGTCCCGCAACACCTCGGACCAGGACTCGACCGACTCTCGGTAGCCCGCTCTCAGGGCCAACACCTCTTTCGTCCCGTCTCGCATGGCACCCAGCACCACCAGCAGCGCCGCTTTGTCCCGCTCCAGCCCTGCCTTCACATAGATCCCGTCCGCCCACACGTAGACGACCTCACGACCCTCCAGGCGACGCTGGCTCCATTCCTCGAACTCCGCCGTCCATCCCGCCCGCAGCCGCCGAATCGAAGACTTCGACAGCGGTGCCCCCTCGCCCAGCAGGCCCCGCATCGCCAACTCGAAGTCTCCCTCCGCCAGTCCGTGCAGATACAGCTCCGGAAGCAGAGCGCCCAGCTCCTTCGTCCGCCTCGCGAACAACGGCAGCACGCGGCTCTCGAACCGCTCCTCAAGGCCTCGAACTCGAGGGCGTCGGAGTGTGATCGTGCCCGAGCTCATCGCCAGCCGCCTCGGCTTGCCGTATCCGTTGCGGTAGCCCTCGGTCGCGTCCACCACCCTCCTGCGCTCTGACTTCTCTCGCCCTAGCAACTCCGTGACTTCCTCCTCCAAGATCTGTTGAATGAACTCCTGCGCCTTCTCCCGAACCACTTCTTCCAGAACTTCCCACACGGGCGTCCTGGACTCACCCTCGGGTCCCACCGTATTCTTCCTCACGAGGCGTCGTTCCTTTCCCCCGGGCTGTCACCCGGAGTTCGCTGGTTATTACTCAGCGGAAAGGTACGTCGCCTCTCTTTTTACACACCCTTTGATCCTAGCTCGGGACACCGGATCCGGGTGGACGTCTCCAGCTCGAACTTCCCGCGCTTCGACGTGAACCCGAACACGGGGGAGCCCCTGGGACGACACCGGCGCATGATCGAGGCCGACAACACGATCCATCACAGCGCCACCCACACGTCCCATATCGTCCTGCCCATCGTACCTTCGGCGCGGTGAGCTCGGCATCAGGACGGCCTCCCGGGGGGCGGGCGATCCGTCGCGCCGCCGGAGCAGGCACCCTTCGAGCGAAAGGAATGAAGGAAGGGGAAGGAAAGGAAAGGTATGCGAATGATGAGACGACGTTCAACGAAGGTGATGACCGTCGCAGCGGGCGCCCTCCTCTGGGCCCCCGCTGCCGGCGCGGTGCAGACGGAGGCCCCGCCCTACGATGGCGTTGCCGTCGAGACCGACCTCATGATCCCCATGCGGGACGGGGTGAAGCTGGCCACGGACATCTACCGGCCGGCCCGGAACGGTGTCCCCGTGGAGGAGCCCCTCCCCGTCCTCCTCTACCGGACGCCGTACGACAAGACGCGCTGGAGATCTCCTCCTCAGGGGATCTCCCAGAGGGAGTTTTTCGTGAAGCACGGGTACGTGGTGGTGGTGCAGGACACCCGGGGCCGGTACAAGTCGGAGGGGCTCTTCCCCTACAAGTACCACGAGTTCGACGCCCCCGACGGGTACGACACCATCGAGTGGCTGGCGAACCTGCCGTACACGAACGGCAAGACCGGGATGTGGGGGACCTCGTACAACGGCCTCACGCAGGTCGACGCCTCCAAGACGAATCCGCCGCACCTCACCACCATCGTGCCCAACCACGGCTCCATCTGGAACTCCTGGGAGCACCACATCCGCCATCAGGGGGCCTATCACTGGGCGATCCAGCTGCCGTGGGCGCTCACCTCCGGGCTGCCGGGTGAACCACGTGCTTCCCTGCACGAGGAGTTCAGCCGGGAGGAGGCGATGGACTGGCTCAGGGCGTTCCCCATCCGGAAGGGGTTAAGCCCCCTGGCCATGGCTCCGAACATCGAAGGCTACATCATTTCCCAGTCCACGCAGGGGGAGGCGAAGTACTACAGGGGGATCGGCCGGAACTGGGAGGACTACTACGAGCAGACCGCCGACATCCCCATGCTCCACATCGGGGGGTGGTGGGACGTCCTGAACGGGGGGATCGTCCAGAACTACGTCGGCCTGTCGAAGAAGAAGGGGCCCGTCCGTCTCCTGGTCGGCCCCTGGGACCACGGTAAGAATGACTGGACCTGGGCCGGCGAGGTGGAGTTCGGGCCCGAGTCGGCCGTCCACGACTTCCACACCTACTTCCACCTCCGGTGGTTTGACCACTTCATCAAGGGGAAGACCACCGAGGTGGAGGACGAGGCCGACGTCCGGGTGTTTGTCATGGGCACCGGCGACGGCCACAAGGACGGCAACGGCCGCCTCTTCCACGGCGGCTACTGGAGGGACGAGAGCGCCTGGCCGCTCCCGGGCACCCGCTTCACCAACTACTACTTCCACGGGGACGGGAGCCTGAGCCCCGCCATGTCCGGCTCCGGGCCCCCCTCCACCACCTACAGCTTCGACCCGGCGGACCCCGTCCCCTCCATCGGGAGCGCCTACTGGATCTCCCCCGGCCCCTACGACCAGCACGAGCGGGAGGACCACTTCGGCTCGAAGCTCCCCTACCTCCCCCTCAAGGCCCGTCCCGACGTGGTGGTCTTCCAGACCGAGCCGCTCCAGGAGGACGTGGAGGTGGTGGGGCCCCTGGTGGTGAAGCTCTTCGTCTCCTCCTCCGCCCTGGACACCGACTTCACCGCCAAGCTGGTGGACGTCTACCCCCCCAGCCGGGACTACCCCCGGGGCTTCGACATGAACCTGGCGGACGGGATCTTCCGGGCCCGCTTCTGGAAGTCACCCGACGAGGAGAACTTGCTGGAGCCGGGGGAGGTCTACGAGCTCGACATCAAGCTCTTCCCCACCGCTAACCTCTTCAAGGAGGGGCACCGGATCCGGGTGGACATCTCCAGCTCGAACTTCCCCAAGTTCGACGTGAACCCCAATACCGGGGAGCCCCTGGGACGACACCGGCGCATGATCGAGGCCGACAACACGATCCATCACAGCAGCGCCACCCACCCGTCCCACATCGTCCTCCCCCTCGTCCCTTCGGGGCGCGGCGGGGAGCGCTGAGGCTTTCGTCCACATCAACGCGTCCCCGCAACCGGAGCAGTGGCCGGGATCCTCTCTCCAGGATCCCGGCCACCCGCATTAGGGCCCACCCGGCTACCTGGGACGCGCGAGATCCCGCCCTGAGCCGCCGGACCTTCGTCACGCCCCAGGGAGAGAGCACCCGGAGGAAGTGCGTGACGCCGGCGGGAACGTAGTGGGCCCACAGGTGGGGGTTGTGGATGGGAAAGGGGACGATGGTGAACCGGCCGGGATCCATCTCGGCCTCCACCAGCGAAACCTGCACCATGAGGCAAGATGCGTGAGAAGCAGCCCAGTGATCTCGTTCGCCACATCGTTATCGTTCTCGGACTGCTCAGGACCGAGGGTTTTGCCGAGGGTGTCGACGATGAGGAGACGGGCTCCGGTCTGTTCCAGCGTGGCGATGAGACCCTCCTCGAAGACGGGGTCGTCAAACCGAGTTGGGTACCGGTTGATGACCACGCGTCCGTCCAGGACTTCAAAGAATTCCTCGACCGTGGAGTCCTCAGACAGCAAGTCGTGTTCGACAAGCCACCCCAGGATCCGGATCGGAAAGTCGCGATGCCCCTCCGCAATGAGGAAGATCACCGGAGACTCGGATATCTCGGACCCAAGCCAGGAACAGCCGAAAGCCACAGACAATCCCAGGTCGATAGCCAACCAGGTCTTACCCAGGGAGAAATTGGATACAAGCGCACCCACACCCCCCGCCGGGACACGACCCTCCACGAGGTACGGCCCCTCCACCGCGACGTCGTCGGCCGTCAGCTCTCGGAGGAGGGGTGCCCCGGCCTGGTCCCGCGTGAACCCCCCTCGTTCACTAGGTGGTGCGTACCATCGGAATAATCGGCGCCCCTCGTGCACCGACCCTACCCGGTTCTTTAGCTCCTTGGCGACTGCTGCTTCTACGATCCGTCGCTCCCGCTGCGGGAGGTCAGACATTGCAGAGTGCACCTGATCCAAGGCGGCTGAGCTAGGATCAAAGGGTGTGTAAAAAGAGAGGCGACGTACCTTTCCGCTGAGTAATAACCAGCGAACTCCGGGTGACAGCCCGGGGGAAAGGAACGACGCCTCGTGAGGAAGAATACGGTGGGACCCGAGGGTGAGTCCAGGACGCCCGTGTGGGAAGTTCTGGAAGAAGTGGTTCGGGAGAAGGCGCAGGAGTTCATTCAACAGATCTTGGAGGAGGAAGTCACGGAGTTGCTAGGGCGAGAGAAGTCAGAGCGCAGGAGGGTGGTGGACGCGACCGAGGGCTACCGCAACGGATACGGCAAGCCGAGGCGGCTGGCGATGAGCTCGGGCACGATCACACTCCGACGCCCTCGAGTTCGAGGCCTTGAGGAGCGGTTCGAGAGCCGCGTGCTGCCGTTGTTCGCGAGGCGGACGAAGGAGCTGGGCGCTCTGCTTCCGGAGCTGTATCTGCACGGACTGGCGGAGGGAGACTTCGAGTTGGCGATGCGGGGCCTGCTGGGCGAGGGGGCACCGCTGTCGAAGTCTTCGATTCGGCGGCTGCGGGCGGGATGGACGGCGGAGTTCGAGGAATGGAGCCAGCGTCGCCTGGAGGGTCGTGAGGTCGTCTACGTGTGGGGCGGACGGGATCTATGTGAAGGCAGGGCTGGAGCGGGACAAAGCGGCGCTGCTGGTGGTGCTGGGTGCCATGCGAGACGGGACGAAAGAGGTGTTGGCCCTGAGAGCGGGCTACCGAGAGTCGGTCGAGTCCTGGTCCGAGGTGTTGCGGGACCTGAAGGCACGCGGCATCGAGGCGCCCCGGCTTCTGATGGCGGACGGTAACGCTGCGATCTGGGGCGCAGTACGGCAGGTATGGCCTGAGGCGGGTGAGCAACGGTGCTGGAACCACAAGATGAGGAACGTGCTGGACCGACTACCTCAGCGGGAGCAGGGCGAGGCGAAGGATCTTCTCCGGGCCGTGGTCTACGCACCGAGCCGGGCCGAGGCCCTGAAGGCCCGCGAGGTGTTCGCCCGACGCTATAGGCCGTGGTATCCGAAAGCAGTGGACGTACTCGAGGACGACTGGGAGCGGATGGTAGCGTTCTACGACTTCCCCGAGGACCACTGGAAGCATCTACGCACGACGAACGTGGTCGAGAGCCCGTTCGCCGCGGTACGGCTCAGGACGACAGCAGCGAAGCGGTTCAAGCGGGTCGAGAGCGCTACGGCGCTAATCTGGAAGTTGCTCTTGGTGGCTGAGAAGCGGTTCCGAAGGCTCGACGCTCCTCACCTCCTCAAGGACGTATTTGAAGGAAGAAAGTTCGAAGACGGAAAGCCCGTCTCACACCAACAGCGGAAGAACGCCGCCTAATACGTTTACACACCTATTGACCCAACCTCAGGCGGCTGGAAGATCCTGCCAATCCACATCCCCGAGCAGCTCGGTCGACCTGATGCCTCGGAGGAAGCCACAAGACGATTCTGTCGCATCGGGTTGCGTGATGTCGAGGTCTGCCTCGAACAAGTCCCGGACGTCGGAGGCCTGGCCCTGGAGCCAATCCCATCCGACCCGGAAGGGCGGTACGAAGCTCTCCCACTCCCGCTCAACCAGATCGGGGTCGTTCCAGCCCTCCCAACGGGCATATGTAGGGGCTCGGCTCTCTCTCTCCTTGTGCGCCGGTCATCCGACGCAGTCCTCCTTGCAGCAGGCGCGGCTTGCTCAGTACGCAAAGGCGGGCAAGCTTCTGCTAGTACGAAAGACAAGAATGAGCGGGAAGCGTTGATGCATGCCATAGAAACTATTCGGCCATCCATGCATCAACTCAGGATCGTTGATGGTGAGAAACTCAGGGGCGTGCTCCGCGAGCTGTACGAAGAGCACGGGCCTGAGCGGGAGCCAGCGGAGTGGCTGGGGCTTCAGCAGCCGACCTTCCACAAGCTATTGACGGGCAAGACTAAGAAGGCGATCAGCTTCACTACGTACTCGAAGATCTGCGTCGCGCTCGGCGGCCAGCCGCATGCACACGGCCGGGAGATGGAGCTGGTCCCCCCGTTCGCACCGAGACCCGATGAACCGGAATCATACGACCAACGCCGAAAGCTGGCCCTCTACCGAGCCGTCGAGCCTTTGGCTGACGCGGTCGATACTTGGGATGTCGAGCGGTCGTGGGCGGAACTGGATGCCGCCGATCTCCTGCGCCCCTATCTCAGGGCCGCCCTCAAGCGTGAGGCGGTCCTGCTCCGTGGACGGGGGCGTGAGTTCGAGAGGGTCAGGAAGGCCCGTCCCCCGATGACGTACTATGAGTACCTGGGTGAGTTGACCGTTAGAGACCATTTCTTCGAGGACAACCCGGGCGCGACCGAGGCAGACTGGCAGGCTGCCCTCAAGGCTTCCGAACAGGAAGAGGAAATAGAGACCGTGGGGATCGGCACTCGCCCGGAGGCACACGCTCACAACCCCTCGGGCAAGTGCCGGGGCGAGTGGACGGTGAGGTCACTCGCCCCGTGAAAAGCCAGTGGGGCAGCGGACGGGCGCGTGTGGGCGCGTGCGGGGCGAGTCGAAGGCATCACCACTCGCCCCGGTAGGGTGTGCCCGTAAGGGCACCCCCGGGCGAGTGAGCCCGAGTTAGGAGAAGGACAAGGAGCACTGGAACACACCCCCTGCCATCAGGGGGTCGTCGGTTTTCGTACAGGCGCTTCGGAACCCGTCGGTACATGGTCCCACTCGTTGCCCATCCACGCATCCGCTCGTCACATCCTTGCATGGGCGAACGGTGAGAGTGCACCTTGGCATGGGCACGGCCTCGCCTCGATCAAGCCGGGTGCCGGACTCGGAAAGGGTCTTAAAATGCCTATGGCGCCGCTCCATCGCACAAATCGGGTTGGGCGCGCTCCTTGGCGTTCCGTTGGCCGTGTGGCTCTTCCGGTCCCTTGCTAGGATCCATTTCATGACCCAGTTGGCATGACAGCCTCCGGCGTGGCTCAGCCCGATCAAGCGACCGGTCTTTCACTGGATACGCTCGACGCGGTTCAGCGAAGGGTCCTTTGGCTCGCAGTCAGCATGGTGCACCATGCGAACAGAGTGCGGAAGGTCGAATCCGGGGTGAAGGTCGGGGGGCACCAGGCGTCTTCGGCGTCGATGGTGAGCATCATGTCGGCGCTGTACTTCGGAGACCTGGGCGCCTCCGACCGGGTCTCGGTGAAGCCGCACGCGGCGCCGGTCCTTCATGCAATCAACTACCTTCTCGGCCAGCTCGACGCGAGTTACCTGACGCAGCTCCGTTCCTTTGGAGGGCTCCAGAGCTATCCCAGCCGGCTGAAGGATCCGGATCCGGTCGATTTTTCTACGGGTTCGGTGGGGATCGGGGCGACCAGCACGATCTGGAGCGCGATGGCACATCGGTATGTCTCGGACCACTTCGATGTGCCCCGGGGAGGAAGACAGATCGCTCTCGTCGGCGACGCGGAGCTGGACGAAGGCGCCATATGGGAGGCGATTTCGGACCCGATGGTCCCGCGCCTCGATGAGGTCCTCTGGGTCGTCGACATCAACCGTCAGTCGCTCGATCGGGTCGTGCCGGAGATCGCCGTGGGGCGAATCGCGGCAATGTTCGAGGCGGCGGGTTGGCATACGGTAACGACCAAGTACGGTTCCAGGTTGCGTGAGTTGTTCTCGCGACCGGGAGGAGAGGGGCTACGCCAACGCATCGACACGATGTCGAATCAAGAGTACCAGCGGCTTCTCGTCGCTGACCCGTCCGAGCTGAGGGAGCGACTTCCAGGTGGGGCGGGCTCCGAGCGTTCCGAGATTCAAAGGGTAATCAACGAACTCGACGACGGGGAGCTCCTCGGGGCTATCCGCGACCTCGGCGGCCACGACCTAGGGGATCTCCTTCAGGCGTTCCGCGAAACCGATGCGGTCTCCGACCGACCGTCCGTGGTCTTCGCCTATACGATCAAGGGCTGGCAATTGCCGATAGAGGGGCACCCCGCGAACCACTCTGCCCTCCTCACTCAGGAGCAGTGGGAGCAGCTAGCCAGCCACCTCGGCGCCGACGCGGCGGAGCCCTGGGCGATGTTCGACTCCGACTCTGACGCTGGCCGACTTTGCCACAGTGCGGCCGAGAGGCTGAAGCGCGATCCGATTCAGCTGACTCCCCTGCCGCGCATCCCTGTCGAACTTGGCCGGAGCCATACATCGTCCGTCTCTACGCAGCAGGCCTTCGGTCGTTTCTTCAGCGACCTCAGCAGGGAGGCCCCCGAAGTCACCCGGCACGTCGTCACAGTGAGCCCGGACGTGGCTTCTTCGACCAACCTCGGCGGCTGGATCAACCGCGTCGGCGTCTGGAGCATGCGTGAGCAGCGCGACTGGTTCGCTGATGACTCGGGGACCGTTGTGCACTGGAGCGAGGGTGGTCAGGGCCAGCATATCGAGTTGGGGATCGCCGAGGATAACCTGGTCGGTCTTCTCGGGGAGCTCGGGTTGACCTGGGCGCGGGACTGGCAGCCACTCCTTCCGATCGGGACTTTGTACGACCCCTTCGTCAATCGGGCACTGGAGCCCTGGTCGTTCGGAATCTATGCGGGAGGTCAGTCGATCCTCGTCGGCACGCCGTCGGGGGTAACGCTGGCGCCCGAAGGTGGCGCCCACCAGTCGATCGGCACACCCTCGGTCGGCCTGGAGCAGCCCGGATGCGTGGCGTGGGAGCCTGCCTTCGGTCAGGATATGGAGTGGACCCTGCTGCACGCTCTATCCCAGCTCGGTCGCGCTGACGGTACCTCAGCATACTTCAGGCTCTCGACCCGACCGGTCGATGAGCGACTTGCCCAGGTCCCCGACGACCTCGGGCTCAGGGAGGCCCGACGAAAAACGGTGTTGGCCGGGGGCTATCGGCTGCGAATGGCGCCCCGAAATCCGGAGGTCACGCTCGTCGGGGTCGGCGCCATCATGCCCGAAGTGTGCGAGGCAGCGGACGAGCTAGAGAGGTCGAACTTGGCGGTCGATGTCCTATGTCTGACGTCGCCGGACCTGATATTCCGTGCTATTCAGGCGAGGCAGGGGCTTTTAAGGGCCGACCATTCAGTTCTCGACCATCTCTTCCCGCCGGATCGCCGGTCACCGATCGTGACGGTGATGGATGGTCACCCGCACACCTTGGCGTTCCTAGGCGCCATCCACGCCGTTCGCATCGTTTCGCTGGGGGTAAGTGACTTCGGACAGTCCGGCGACATCCAGGATCTATACCGGCACTTCGGAATCGACAGCGACACGATCGTGGGTGCGGCGTTCGACGTGATGGAAGGGTGAGGCACCCTCGCGCTGAACCAGAATGAGGAAAGAGCTCCGAGCGAGATTCTCACGGCCAGATTCACGTCGAAGGATATAGCGAGGCGGAAGGCGGAGAATCCCTCCCGAGGCCGCGTGGAGAACGAATAGTAGGGGCGTTACTCAAAAGGGAGCCTCCTCGCGATTCCCTGACCAGAGCCGCACGCCACAGGAGCCGCCCCGTAAATGCGTCGAGGGGGGGGTAGATCGACCTTTCCAGATCAAGCGATTACCGCGCATGTGCGGGATGTTATGGGCCTGTGCTGTCTCAGGCTGCGCTCCGCAGACCGGGATCCCGGGGTGGCCGTGGGGTACTTCCAGCGGTCCGCGTTCTCGAACGGACGAGCCGTTCAACCTCGTCTAGGAGCGCAAGTATGCCGTCTCAGATCCGTCGTACAGAGTATTTCTACACAACCGTGAAGGATGAACCGGGCGACGCCTACAAGCTCCTCTCGCTGCTCGCGGAAGTGGGCGTGAATCTCCTCGCCTTTACCGCTGTGCCGATCGGTCCTCTACACACGCAGCTCACGCTCTTCCCCGCAGATCCGCCGAAGCTGACGCACGCGGCGAAGGACGCGGGCTTCGTCCTGGATGGGCCCCACCTCGCGTTCATCGTGAGCGGGGACGACGAGCTCGGAGCCCTCGCCGACATCCACTCCGAGCTCTACCGGGCGAACGTCAACCGGTGGAAGAGGCTGCGGGGAGCGGGCTCTTCACAACGGGTACCGCTCCGCGAGGCGCCGGGCAATGACGAGCTGCTGGATCTCGTTCACCCTCTCCCCACGATGAGGACGGACGTGTCGCGGTAGAATCGCTCGATGGGGAACTCCTGCGAGTAGCCGTACCACCGTGATTCGCATCGCCTCCAAGCCTCTCCGAGATCGAGTGGCTCTTTCGCAGCTGCAAGGGCGTGGACCTCGAGGTGCGACCGATCTACCACCGCAGAGAGGACCGGGTCCGGGCTCACGTCTTCCTCTATATGCTGGCGTACTATGTGGAGTGGCACATGAGGCGGGCTCTGGCCCCGCTGCTCTTCGACGAGGAGGACCCGGCCGGGGCCGAGGCCCGGCGGACCACCGTCGTGGCTCCGGTCCAGCGCTCTCGGACCACCCAGAAGAAAGCCCAGCGGACCCGCCACCAATAGAAAAAGCAAAGCAGCACAAGGAATCCCATATTCGACGTAGCCGGGATCTTCGGCCCAAGCTTTACTAGCTCAGCCTCAGTCTCGGTCTGGCGGAGTCCACATACGGTTGTACTTAACTGGCATGTACTGATCACCACGGATAAAGCGCGAGGTGTAACTCCCGTCCAACGACCTCGCCAGCTCATTGAGGTGCTCCGGGTCCGTGCTCCCCCAGCTTCCGGTGTCCAGGCGGTGCATCATAGTTTCAATCAGGGCATGGCTTTCTGTAGGGGTGAAACCACAGTGCGTAGGCGCCTCGATGATTGCTGTGCGGTACAGGTCATCCTTGCCGTTTGCGCGTACCAGATCGGTATAACCTTGGGCCAAGCTAAGGGGAGCTAGAGGATCTCCGATCTCGTGCATCCGCAGAACCGGAACCTGCGGATCGCCCACGTAATTGCGCCCGGGCGCACTCCACCACTCGATTGCCTCTTCGTCCGCCGAGATGCGGGGAAACGCGTTGATCCGCTTGAGATCATCCTGAAGATCAAGACCGGCTTCCTGATACAGCTGACGAACCGCTCGCTTGTTGAACTCGTTGCCGTTGTTGAAAAACTCCCTGTAGTCGACGCCGGTGTTCCACGATAACTGAGTCGACCGCTCAAAGCCGGCCGTGTTCTCGAACATGTACCGTGATATACCGCCTATTTGGCGGGGGGCGGCACCAAGGAGAACACTCTGGTACATACTGTACTGAAGCGCAGCTACATCGTTCCGATCCGGATTCGGCTCCGTCGGGGTCGTCCATTCCGTTTCCTGTCCGATCGTCATGGCAAGCGCAATACGGGCCCGGCCCCCCGGAGTCTGCTGGGCAGCCCTGATCGCTTGGCGCCACGCAAAAGCGAGTGAGGTGTATTCTGGTCGTAGGGAAGAGCTATGAGGAAGATCCACGATACGCAGGTCAGGAGCGATCAACGCCTTCAGGACAAACCACTTGTCCAGCTTCGTATTCATCAACCACACCCGGTTTGGCGCGGCCGTGGCGATCACGCCATCGACCCGGTCGGAGAAATCCTCCGCAATGGCGAGCCCGGCGTGGCCGCCTCCGGAGCATCCATATTGGATGACTCGATCCGGCTTACGGAAGTGCTCCTCGAACACATCAAGCACCGTATTGAGATGCCTAATCTCTCTCGCGGGATCGTAGTTGCCGACCCATCGGCGCTCATGCCGGGCCGTTCCTGATACGGCGTACCCCTTTTCGAGCAGGTATAGATAACGATCGCTGTTGGCACCAGAGGCATAGTCCAGATCCCTGATGAGCGTTCCGTTCCAGTTGGATGGAACCCGCATCAGGTACCGCGTTCCATCGCCAAGCGTACCTCCCTCCTCGGTGTACGTTACCTGCGCGGTGGTCCCGGTGCCGCACCCGATCATCAGCCCAACAAGGAAGGCGACAATCGACGCCACAAGCAGTCGGCCTCCAAGATCTCTCGCTGGCGAAAGGGCACCACGGGGGCCAGCCGGCGTTGTTCTCATCATCGTTGTCTCCTTTGCATCGTCTCAGACCTGCAAACCTGGGACCTGATCCACGTCGTTTCCGTTTCCCCGTTTCCGTTTCCCACAGGGCGATCGTGATTGCGGAAGTAGGTTGGACATCTAATCCTGTCAAGGGGTTACCTTATGGGCCATGTTGCTGTAGCAGGTGAGGTGCTCCCCGAGATCTGATCCGGTTTTTCTCCGATTCCTCAGACGAGAGGAGGGATCATGAGACGGAGTCGATTCACCGAGGAGCAGATCATCGACCCCCTCGGCCCGTTCGGGACGCCCCCCACATCCCGAAGGCATCCTGAATCAAACGGCCCGGTGCATTTGGGCTGGCTGGATGAAGCTGCCTGCCGCATGATGGACGTGCGGGGTGAGCGCAGGAGACGCTGAACTGTCACCCATCAACCCGTGACGTTCTGTCACCCATCAGCTTGCTGGTTCACTGCCGGCAACAGGTGGTAGGAGCCCGAGGCAACCGCTGGCCGGGGCCGCCTAGCGGTCGGAACGGCCGGTGACACGACTGGGCCACCTTCTTCGAATCGAAGATCCTGTGCCGTGAGCGCACGAAAAGGCGCGTGAAGCTCTCTTCCCTTGATCGGAGTGAGCCCGGGAAGGATGGCCAGGAGTTCGGGGGAAGCCGCTCTCAGCATGGTCGTCTCAGGAAGAACGACTCCGTGGACTTCGTGCGCCCCTTGCGCTCTGCTTTTTCAGAGGCGAGGTTGCCGGTTCCGCTCGGGCCCTCCGCCCTTCGCTCGAGTTCGCCAACCCGTACTCGTTATCCGACATGCCTCGGCGCGGGTAGGGCAAGGATCGCCCAGACGCGCTGACGCACGCGGTCGTTGTCGCGGTGCTTCTCGACGATCTGGAGCTACTCGTACGGCCCCGACTGCTTCGCTCGGAGGAACATGGGCCTTCTCGGTCTCCACTACATGGGAAGATTAGGAAGAATACATGGTGCGCCTCCTTGTGCTTGTGCTGGGGCGGGTGAAGATTTGCGCTTCGGGCTCCTGACACCTTCAGCCTACGCCTATGCCTGGGGAGGCGCGACTTCTTTCCCAGGCCTTTCACTGCATCAGGGTTGAGGTGTCCACGAAACCGGGTCAACTCCACGGCAGAGGCGCTCGATGCACCCCCCTCCGGTCCGGTTGTTCCCACGGGGAGGGAGGGAGACCCCAGGGGGGGCGAGCGAGGGCCCTCGATCCCCTCCGCTCTGACCGGCCGCAGGGCCCTAGTTTCGTGGCCGATGTCCACCACCCCCCTACCCGGAGCCGTTCGGGGGAGAACCCCACAGCCCCGGCCCCGGGGAGAGACCGATGAGCGAGGACGGACTTCTCAGGCGCAACGTGCTCCGGTCCCTCGACTACGTCGAGCGGGTCGGGAACCGGCTCCCGGACCCCGTCACCATCTTCATCCTCTTCAGCTTCCTCGTGCTGGGAGTGTCGTGGGCGGCGGCGGTCCTCGGCGTCCGGGCCACCCACCCGGGGACCGGGGAGGACGTGACTGCGATCAACCTCCTCACCAGCGAGAATGTTCAGCGGATGCTCGTGGAGATGCCCCGGACGTTCACCGACTTCCCGCCCCTAGGCATCGTCCTCCTCGTCATGCTCGGGATCGGGGTGGCCGAGCGGACCGGCCTCATCGAGACGGTCCTCAAGGTTTCCGTCCGGAGCATGCCTCCACGCTTCATCACGGGGGCCATCGTCCTGGCTGGGATCCTCTCGAGCATCGGTGTGATCGCCGGGTACGTGGTGGTACTCCCCCTGGGTGCCCTCGTTTTCCACGGGATCGGCCGTCACCCCATCGCCGGGCTCGCCGCCGCCTTCGCCGGCGTTTCCGCCGGGTTAACTGCGAACCTCTTCCTCACCCCCCTCGACCCCCTCCTGACCAGCTTCACCCAGCCGGCGGCCCAGCTCCTGGACCCCGAATACGTCGTGGACCCCACGGCGAACTACTGGCTCATGATGGCCCTCGTCCCCGTCTTCACCGTGGCGGGGATCTACGTCACCGAAAACGTCCTGGAGCCACACCTGGGCCCGTACGAGGGGAAGGTGGTCCTGGAGGAAGTGGAGGAGGACACACTCACGCCGGAGGAGCGGAAGGGGCTCTGGACCGCCGCCGTCGTCGCCCTCCTCACCCTCGCCGTCGTCGCCCTCATGGTGGTGCCGGAGAACGGGATCCTCCGGGGCGAGAACGGGGAGATCACCCCCTTCCTGAGCAGCATCGTGTCCCTGATGCTCTTCGTCTTCCTTCTTCCGGGCCTCGCCTACGGGATGGTGACCCGGAAGATCAAGAGCGACCGGGACGTGGCCCGGATGACCGCCGACGCCATGGCGAGCATGGGTCACTACATCGTCCTCGCATTCGTCGCGGCCCACTTCATCGCCTTCTTCGCCTGGTCGAACCTGGGCCTGATTCTGGCCATCACCGGGGCGGACCTGCTCCGGGCCGTGGGGTTCACCGGCATCCCTCTATTCGTCTCCTTCGTCTTCGTCTCGGCCTTCATCAACCTCTTCATCGCAAGCATGTCAGCGAAGTGGGCCATCATGTCCCCCATCTTCGTCCCCATGTTCATGCTTCTGGGCTACTCGCCGGAGCTGACCCAGGCGGCGTACCGGATCGGGGACTCCTTCACCAACATCCTCACTCCCCTCCTCCCCTACTACCCCCTTGTGATTACCTTCGCCCGGAAGTACGAAGAGGACATTAGGATCGGGACCCTCCTCAGCGCGATGCTCCCATACTCCCTCGCCTACGGCGCGCTCGGAATTGGGATGGTGGTCCTCTGGATGGCCTTCGGGTTCCCCCTGGGACCGGACGTTTCGATGTACTACAGGCCCTAGCTCAGCTTACGTGCGAAGAGTGGTAGCAAACGAGTCAAGTTTTCAGGCAGCGAGCCGTAGCTGTCCACAGCAGTCATCCATGGCCTCCTCGATGCGGCGGAAGGCAACGTGGAGCTTCAAGCCTGGTCTGGATTCGGTTTCGAGCACCTGGGCGAGCCCGTCGCGCACGATACGGGCGTAGGCCCGGGTGAAGGAGAGGGTGGCTCGGAGCCCGAAGTCAGTCAGCCGGTAGCGGTGGCGGCCCTCCATGCGCTCGATGAGCCCATGCAGACGGAGTCGCCGGAGGTCGTAGGTCATCCGGCCCGGGGTGATGTGGCCGGGATCGATCCCCAGCAGTGGAGCGACATACTCCCGCAGATCGCGATTGGAAAACCCGCGGGGCTGGAGACGGAAGACCACCAGGGCGGACAACAGCTTCTGCACGCGCTCGTCGTCGAAGCGAAGAGCCGAGACCCGCCGACCGTTCACCTTGAGGGGTCGAGCCACCTGGCGGGAAGCGTCCTCACCGATTCGGCAGTCGTGGGTCAGTCGTTGGACGTCCAGGAGACGTCGGTTGGCCTGGAAGCCGACCTGGCGTAGCACCGGGAGGTTCTTGAGCCGCCTGCCGATTGAGGTTCTCGCTACAGCGGATCCTCTGGTGGAGGACGATGGTGCCCTCCTGGTCGAGGATGCAGAGGTAGAGGGTTCGGGCATGGAGGTCGACGTCGCAGTAGTGCAGGTGCTACTTTCGATAGAATCGCATGGTCCCCTCTTGGGCGTGATGTGGAATCGCAATCAACATCCTTTGAAGACGACTACTATTGTGAATAACGTGTTCGCAGCCAATCGATGGAGGAAGGCGACATGACGGCAATCACTGAAAAAGACCCCCTGAAGGTGTACTGGCAGCCAGGCTGCTCGAGTTGCCTGAAGACCAAGGAATTCCTCATCTCGAACGGCATTGAGTTCGAGTCCATCAACGTGCTCGAGGACGAGAATGCCTTCAAGGAGCTCGAAGCCCTGGGCGTTCGGATGGTGCCCATCGTCGCTCGCGGGAAGGACTGGGCCAACGGCCAGGTGTTCCGGGACGTCGCTCGGGTGGCTGGGTTTGCGTGGAGCGGGCACAAGATGCTCTCGCCTGAGGAGATGGTGGCACGGATCAACAACGTTCTGGAAGGGGCAATGCGCTTTCTCCGCCAGATCCCGGAGGAGAAACTCGACACCATGCTCCCCGGCCGTCCGCGCTCTTACCGCCAGCTTGCCTACCACATCTTCCAGATCCCCGACGTGCTTTTGGACCGCGTCGAGCGGGACGTGCCCTATACCTACGAGTCGCTGCTGGGCCAACTTCCGCCGCAATTGAAGACCAAGGACGATCTGCTGAGCTACGCCGCAGGCGTAAAGGCGCGGCTGAGCGCCTGGTGGGAGAGCAAGGGACGAGAGACTGATTTCAATCAGCCCGGCAAGGTCTATTACGGCGACGTCACCCTACACGAGGTGCTCGAGCGCACCGGCTGGCACTCGGGACAACACACACGCCAGCTCATGCTTGCTGTGGGAAAGCTCGGCATCGAGCCGGATGAGCCGCTGACCGGCGCAGACTTTGCGGGTCTTCCCATGCCGAAGAACGTCTGGGACGACGAGAAGACCTGGGATTAGCCAAGAAAGGCTTGGAGTTTTGGCCTGGGCACCGCGCGGGCAGACTCCGGTCTTGCAGTACAACTACGCCCATGCCCGGGGGAGGCGCGACTTCTTTTCCGGGCCTTTCAATTCAATGCCTCAGCCTCAGTCTCGGTCTGGCGGAGTCCACGCACGGTTGTATTTAGCTGGCATGTACTGATCACCAGGGATAAAGCGCGTGGTGTAACTCTCGTCCAACGACCTCGCCAGCTCATTGAGGTGCTCCGGGTCCGTGCTCCCCCAGCGTCCGGTGTCCAGGCGACGTATCATAGTCTCAATCACGGCATGGCTTTCCGTAGGGGTAAAATTACAGTGTGTAGGCGCCTCGACGATTGCTGTGCGGAGTAGGTCATCGTTGCCGTTTGCGCGTACCAGATCGATATAACCTTGGACGCCGCTAAAGGGAGCTAGAGGATCTCCGATCTCGTGCATCCGCAGAATCGGAACCTTCGGATCGCCCACACTTCTTCGCCCGGGCGCACTCCACCACTCCATTGCCTCTTCGTCCGCCGAGATGCGGGGAAACGCGTTGATCCGCTCGAGATCATCCTGAAGATCAAGACCGGCTTCCTGATACAGCTGACGAACCGCTCGCTTCTTGAACTCGTTGCCGTTGTTGAAAAACTCCCTGTAGTCGACGCCGGTGTTCCACGAGAACTGAGTCGACCGCTCAAAACCGGCCGCGTTCTCGAACATGTACCGTGATATACCGCCTATTTGGCCGGGGGCGGCACCAAGGAGAACACTCTGGTACATACTGTACTGAAGCGCAGCTACATCGTTCCGATCCGGATTCGGCTCCGTCGGGGTCGTCCATTCCGTTTCCTGTCCGATCGTCATGGCAAGCGCAATACGGGCCCGGCCCTCCGGAGTCTGCTGGGCAGCCCTGATCGCTTGGCGCCACGCAAAGGTGAGTTCGGGGTATTCTGGTCGTAGGGAAGAGCTATGAGGAAGATCCACGATGCGCAGGTCAGGAGCGATCAGCGCCTTCAGGACAAACCACTTGTCCAGCTTCGTATTCATCAAGTGGGTTGGGACATATGCGCCCGTGGAGATCACGCCATCGACCCGGTCGGAGAAATCCTCCGCAATGGCGAGCCCGACGTTACCACCTCCGGAGCATCCATAGTGGATGACTCGATCCGGCTTACGGAAGTGCTCCTCGAACATATCAAGCACCGTATTGAGATGCCTAATCTCTCTCGCGGGATCGTAGTTGCCGACCCATCGGCGCTCATGCCGGGCCGTTCCTGATACGGCGTACCCCTTTTCGAGCAGGTATAGATAACGGTCGCTGTTGGCACCAGAGGCATAGTCCAGATCCCTGATGAGCGTTCCGTTCCAGTTGGATGGAACCCGCATCAAGTACCGCGTTCCATCGCCAAGCGTACCTCCCTCCTCGGTGTACGTCCTCTGCGCGGCGGCCTTTTCGGCCGAGGCGGTCAGCCCGACAAGGGAGGCGACAATCGACGCCACAAGCAGCCGGCCTCCAAGATCTCTCGCTGGCGAAAGGGCACCACGGGGGCCAGCCGGCGTTGTTCTCATCATCGTTGTCTCCTTTGCATCTCAGACCTGCAAAGTTGTCTCCTTTGCATCGTCTCAGACCTGCAAACCTGGGACCTGATCCACGTCGTTTCCGTTTCCCACAGGGCGATCGTAATTACGTAATAGGTTGGACATCTAATCCTGTCAAGGGGTTGCGATGACCGGTTGAGACCGCCCGGGTACACCGGAGCGTACAACGTCGCGGGGCCCGAGTCGCCGCTGTCATGGGCCGAGATGCTGTACGGCATCCGGGCCGTCATCAGCACGCCCGTGTCCTTCACCTAATCGAGATTAGGTGGCTCCCCGCGACTACAGCAACTGCCCCGGAACGGATAAGAATATATTGTGCCTCGTTCTCCTTGAAAGAGGCGTTGATGGGGACAACAATCGCCCCTATCTTTGAGAGTCCCAGCCAGGTGTAGAGAAACTCTGGGACGACCTCGAGGCCCGGCGCCGATTCTATGAGCCTCCGATCCTGTACATGACGCTTACCTGGAGCTTCAGCCACGGCTGGGCGGAATCCGCTGGAGACGTGGACGATGCCGCAGTCGTCCATCTCGGCGGGTCATCCGAGTTCGGTCGCGAAGTCGTGGGGGAGATGAACCGCATCGGAATGATTGTGGACATCTCTCATGTCTCCGACGAGACCTTCTGGGATGTGATTGAGGTTACCCGCGCACCGGTCATCGCCTCCCACTCCTCCACCCGTGCGCTTACCGACCACCCACGCAATATGACCGACGACATGCTCCGCGCCGTGGCCAACAACGGAGGGGTGGTCATGGTGAACTTCTACACACATCTCCTGGACCCGAAGAAGACAACGCCCTGGAACGCCGTCAAGAACTGGGTGCGAAGCCTCGGAAGCTCTGGAACGCCCCTGTCTGTACTCGCCGATCACGTCGATCACGTGGTGAAAGACCCGGTGCGTCAGCGGTCATAGCAATGTATGGAGTAGCCACACTTTAAGACTGCAATGTATGGAGTAGCGCCCTGGTTCCTGAGGATGCCCGTCCTTCACGGCCCTCCACAGGTGCTGGGACTAACATAGGATGTGGTACCACTCTTGGGGGCAGGTCAGTCATATCGGCCTCCAACGCTCTTGAAATACGAACCGCTATGGCTGTGCTCCCGCTTGTTTGATCGGCCGGACCGGGCTCCCTGCGCGGGCCGGCGCGTTTCTGGTGGGCGGCGCCGTCGCTTGCCTCGCCCCGGCCGTATGCGCAATTATGCGCGTCCTGCAAAAGAGTAACAACACGACCGGAGGCAAATCCATGCTCGCTGACACCGCGCCCGCCACGCCGCCCCTCGCCGGCGTGAAAGTGATCGATATTGCGAACTTTCTCGCCGGCCCGCTCGTGTCGATGTTCTTTGCCGATTTCGGCGCCGAAATCATCAAGGTGGAGCGGCCCGAGACCGGCGATGAAATCCGCTATTGGGGCAACAACAAGAACGGTGTCGGCTTGATGTACAAGCTGATCAACCGCAACAAGAAATCCATCACTGGAGACCTGCGGACGCCGATCGGCGTCGAGATCGTCAAGCGGCTGGTCAAGGATGCGGACATCCTGATCGAGAACTACCGCAAGGGAACACTCGAGCGATGGGGCCTCGGCTACGACGTGCTAAGCGAAATCAACCCGGGCCTGATCATGGTGCGTCTAACCGGGTTCGGGCAGACCGGCCCGAACAGTCACCGACCGGGCTTCGGCACGCTCGCCGAAGGGTATTCCGGCTACGCCTATATCACGGGATATCCAGACCGACCACCGCTGCTGCCCGGCTTCGGGCTGGCGGACGACACCGCCGGGCTGATGGGCGCTTTCCTCACGATGGTCGCGCTGCAGGAGAAGAACCGCTCGGGCAAGGGGCAGGTCATCGACTTCGCGATCTACGAACCCTTGTTCACCCTGCTCGGGCCGCAGGTTGTCGACTATGACCAACTGGGCCTGGTGCAGGAGCGCAACGGCAGCCGCCTGCCCTTCACGGCACCGCGCAACACCTACCGCACCAAGGACGACAAATGGGTGTCGATCTCCGGCAGCGCGCAATCGACCTTCGAACGCATGTGCGAAGCGCTCGGCGTGCCGGAGCTGATTGGGGACCCGCGCTTTCTCGACAACCGCTTGCGTATCCAGCACTCCCCGGCCCTCGACGACGCCCTGCAGGCGGCCATCGAGAAGTTCGACCGCGACGCGCTCATCGAGCTGTTCGACAAGTTCGGAGCCGCGGTAGCGCCGTGCAACAACATCAAAGAGATCTTCGAGGATCCTCATTTCCAGGCGCGGGAAAACATCGTCGCCGTTGAGGATGAGGAGCTCGGCGGCCCGATCCGCATGCAGAACGTCGTCGGCAGATTCTCGCGCACCCCGGGCAAGATCCACCACGCCGGGCCGATCCTCGGCTCGAGCAATCGGGAAATCCTCGTCGAGCAGCTCGGCTTCGACAAAGAAGAACTGAAACTGGCGGGCTACCAGCTCGATTGAAGGAGGACATCGCCATGTTGTCGCTACCCGAAAAGGTGATCGTCGTCGAGGTCGGGCCGCGCGACGGCCTCCAGTCGCTCGATCACTGGGTGGATACCGACAAGAAGATCGCGATGGTCGACCGGCTGAGCGAGGCCGGCTTTCCGGTGATCGAAGTCACCAGCTTCACCCATCCCAACGTGGTGCCCCTCCTCACCGACGCCGAGGAGGTGCTGGCACGCATCAAGCGCCGTCCCGGCACGGTGTACCGCGCGCTCGTGCCCAACAAGCGCGGCGCGCTGAGAGCCGTCGCCACGGATGTGGACGAGATCCTAGGCCTAATGACGGTCAGCGCCAGCTACCTCGCCAAGAACCAGAATATGACGCTGGACGAGGTGATCGCCCAGGGTGGCGAGTGCCTGCGCGTCGCCGAGGAAGCCGGCCGCGCCTTCATCATGGCCCTTGGGATGTCCCTTTTCTGCCCGTATGAGGGCGTGATCCCGCCGGAAAGCACCCTGGACTGCATCGCCCGGCTACGCAATCTCGGCGTCCGCCGCTTCTCCCTGGCGGCCAGCACCGGCATGGAGGAACCGCGTCAGGTGAACGAGTTGTTTCGCCGGGCCTTCGCCCGTTACCCCGATTGCGAGTTTGGCTTTCATCTGCACGAAAAGATGGGACTCGCGCCGGCGAACCTCATCGCCGCGCTGGATGCCGGTGTCACCATGCTTGAAGGGTCGATCTGTGGCATCGGCGGCGGCATCGTTTTCCCCGAGGGCGTCGGATCGATCGGCAACCTGCCAACAGAGGATATCGTGCATTTCCTTAACGAGATGGGGATTGATACCGGGCTCGACACCGGCGAAGTCCTGGCGGCCGCCAGCGACGTGGCCAAGATCGCCGGCATTCCGCTGAACAGCCATCTCGGCAGCGTTGGCATGCGGAGCGATATCACCCGCCGGGAAACCCGGCGGCGCACGCAGCCTGAGCCAGGGGCCCCGCGGAGGGATGCCAAACCCGGACCGCCGGTGTCGCCCGCGGACCCCGGTCTAAAACGCTAGATTGCGGACGAAGCCTTCGAGATCCTCCGGGCCCGGCCCCACGGGCATGTGGCGGCGGTGCTGGGCACGTTGCGGAAGCTGGGCCTCGCGTACCGGAGGCCGAAGGCGATCGACGTGTACTGGGTCCCCTGGTCCGAGTGATGGATCATGGCCTCGGGCCGGCGCTGCCAAACGGCCATGTTCAGTGCGTCCAGCACCAGCTCGGTGCGGAGGTGCGTGGCCATCGACCATCAGATCGGGCGCCTGCTGACCCTCGTCGTCCTAGACGGTGGTGCGGGTTCCCTTCCGTCGGCTGACGCCCTCCAGGCCCGCCTCACCCATCAGGCGGGCCACCCGCTTGCGACCCACCCGGATGCCGCCCTCAGCCTGGAGTTCGGCATGGATCCGGGGCGAGCCGTAGGTGCGTCTGGAGTGCTTGTGAATCGCTCGCATCCGCTCCAGAAGCACCGTATCCTCCCGCGCCCGCTCCGACCGGCATAGCCTGGTTGTGCTGAGACGGTATTCACCTGACAGTTGACCACGAGAGAGGACGGTGGCCAGCCGCCCTCGCCGGAGCTAATTGAGAGATGTCGAAGTCACTCACTTAGCACGGGAGAGAAGATGACCACCGTCCAGGGGGAGAAGATAGCGCGCCGCAAGCTGAGCCTGCTACAGTTGGCCCAGGAGCTCGGCAACGTGAGCAAGGCGTGCAAGATCGTGGGCTACAGCCGGCAGCAGTTCTACGAGATCAGGAGGAACTTCCAGCTTTACGGGGCCGAGGGGCTGATCGACCAGCTTCCGGGGCCGAAGGGACCGCACCCGAACCGGGTGAGTGAAGAGATTGAGCAGGCGGTCTTGGCCCACGCCTTGGAGGCTCCGACGCACGGAGCTCAGCGGGTCGCGGACGAGTTGCTGCTCGGAGGGATCCAGGTGAGCTCAGGAGGCGTACGGGGCGTGTGGAGCCGGCATGGCCTCACCACGAAGCACGAACGGCTGCTCAGGCTCGAAGAGACGGCCAGGGAACGGAAGCTGAAGCTGACCGACGAGCAGATCGAGCTGCTGGAGCGCTTCAGTCCCGAGTTCCGGGAGCGCCACATCGAAGTCCATTACCCGGGCGACCTCGTCGCCGTGGACACGTTCTTCGTCGGAACGCTGAAGGGGGTCGGCAAGGTGTACCTGCAGACCGTGCTCGATTGCTTCAGCCGCTACGCCTGGGGCCGGCTCTACACGAGCAAGCTCCCGCTCACGGCGGTGCAGGTGATGAATAACGACGTGTTGCCGTTCTTCGATGAGCACCGGGTCCGGGTGAAGACCGTGCTCAGCGACAACGGCCGCGAGTTCTGCGGCCGTCCGGACCGTCACCCATATGAGCTGTTCCTTCAGCTCGAGGACATCGAGCACCGCACGACGAAGGTGGGCAGGCCCCAGTCCAACGGCTTCATCGAGCGCTTCCACCGCACGCTCCTCGACGAGCACTTGAGGGTGAAGGGCCGCACCACCTGGTACGAGACCGTCGAGGAGATGCAGCAGGACCTCGAGGCGTATCTGGAGACCTACAACCGGAAGCGGCCGCACCGCGGTCGAGCCATGGAGGGCCGCACGCCCTATCAGGTCTTCAAGGCCGGTCTCACCGACGCCAGGAAGGCCGCAAAGGCCAGGAAGGAGGAGGCTAAGACGAAGGCAGCCTAGACACAGCTCCGGCGAGGGCCAACTGTCAGGTCATTACCATCTCTGTACACCTGGTCGCTTCTCTCAGTTCACCTCTAAGAGGCCCAAGAGGACACCTCACTACAAGGGGTAGTACGTACTTGAGTGAAGGACACACCCCCGAACCTCCCAAGTGAATTCGGCACGTTTTTGGACCGCAGCCGATGCAAGATCTTTATCGCTGGCTCCTAGCTTGAGTTTCCAGAAGAATATCGGACTTCATAGCCCCATCGATAATGCTATCCGCATCCTCCTGAAGTAATAAACGCTTCGCGACTAGCTCAGCGGTGGCCGCATGGACTTGAGTCACATAGCCTTCATGATTTCCATAACGTTCCGCAAGCGACAGTCGCGGATCGCCACTTTCCACTCGTTCCGCCTTTGTTCGGGCGAACGGAATGAAGGACCCCCGCAAGATATAACTTTCGTTTTCAGCGCCAGCATGTTCGGATCGCAGGTTCCAGGCCGTATATGTGCCGAGTGGAACCATCAGGGTAACGGACTTGACGCCAGCGACGTCGTTCCCATCCACGTCCACCTTAGGCACCAGCGGCCGCCAAGCTTTCCCGGGCACGATTCTTGGCGGATGGTTCGTGATAACGCCTTCCGTCAGAAATCTTGGACCGTAATCAAAGAGTGGCAATTCATTCATTCGCGGCATGTATGTGACACCCGAAATTCGTGGAAAGCCTGTTGCTTCTTGGTCTGGGGTCACCAGTGTTCCGTCGTCAATGCGCGGATACATGCTCGGTGGCGGCTCCGTTCCATAACGAACCCATTCGTCCAATGCCGCCAGGAGCGCACGCGTGATATCATCTAGCGGGGCGGGGTTCGTCAATTCCTTGTGGAGTGGAGCTAGGCCATGGCCCAACCCCATGGTCGCGTAGGGAGATCCTCCATGCTGTGTGCCTGCAAAAGTATAATGTCTAACATTGTCAGGGAGCGTAAGATCGGTTGCACCAAACGGATCCGTTGTCACCAATGACGCACGACCGTTCCAATATTCGTGCGAGCTCACTGTATGAATGATCTTTGGACAATTGGACATCTGCTCGCAGCGTGCTAGCACGCCATCAACTCGGTCCGAAAATGGGTCCTTCATGACGTTATAGGCAATAGGAAAATCGTAAGATGGGAAATCCTCCTCATAATGCATAATGTATCCCCGCCCTGGCGCCGCGAACCTCATATTAAGCGGATTACGTCCGGCTGCGACGTGAGCCCACAGCCCGTCTACAAGCGATCGGCCATTCACATCTACGTGGAACCCCATATACAAGAGCTGTCTCACATAGCGACCTGTTTGTGATGCCCCGCCAATTAAGACTCTCTCTATGGTTGGTTTTCCGTCAACAAAAAGAGGGTTTGGCGTGCCGTTTGAATCGAATTCATAAAAACGAAAAAACGACAAAGCGTCTCTCGTCGATGCAAGACCAAGCCCCATTACTTTCGGATTCTGTGCTTCGTAGATCAGTTCATAAATCCAACCCGTCCTAAAACCCGCCGGAACACAAAGATGCATTGGGCTTGGGACAACAACCGCTTTAGATGAGCCCCACCGAACTCCGAGGGGACAATACGCGAACATCCAGTCAGAGTTGGAGATAGGAATCCGTTCGTCCCAATAACGCTCTCGAACGGTAAGGACTGCACCTATATTGTCTGTGCTTACGACCTCGTAGCCATCATGTGCTGAGTAACTCTCGATTGGCGAAGTCGGATTCAGGCCCAGGTGTGGCCCGTGCCCAAGTGGCACGGTGAACATAGATGGTTGGTCCAAGATATAGTTCATCCGGACTCGCCCGGTAATGGGCTGACCGTCGTTCGTGGCGACCGGAACTTTCATCAACAATCTATTGCCTCCAGGCAAAATGTCACCCTGCCAGGCAATATGTGATACAATGAATCCGCGACGCAGTAAACCCGGTGCAAGTGCCCTGGCTCCCAAACGGCCACGATTCGGAACCCAGCTAAAGAGCGTTCCATTTGCCTTTGAGGGATCGACAGGCCGTAAGACCACGAACTGAGCTTGATATTCCACCCGACCAAGCGCATTGAGAGGTGCTCTATCAATATCGACGATCTCTCGATTACGCGGGTGACTTGGATCTATTTCAACCGCGAGCGTACCGACAAGGCGTTCATAGGGGCCAGCTGCGCCGAAACTTTCACCGTTAGCATATGGATACACCTCGTAAGTTACCTCAACTTTATGGTTGGGGTCTTGAATAGCCTGGCCAGACGCCCCTGACACCACCGCCAGAACGTCCACGAATGTTGTCAGAATGCCAATCACCGTTCGCATCATCTTCCTCCGCTCTTCCGATACGGGTTTTGCGCACCTGTATCGACATCGGCGCACACAATTGCACAGCCCAACCGACGCAGTTGCAGGTCTACTGCGAATGTAGCCTCGGTAATTCACGGTGGCCAGGAGGTTCACGGGTTTTCGGATTCGAGGCTCTGATGGGATCGTTGTGTTGCGATGAGGTACTCGAAGAGAGACTCCCCCCTTCCCCCAGGTCCTGGCGGAAACTCCTCCGCGTCCAGGGCCCTGCGGCATTCTACTGCCGCTTACCCTGTCCGGGAAGAAGCCCGAGAGGAGAACTCAGTTAGGGCGTTGTGTGGCTTCTTCTATCCGACTGAAAACCTAAAATACAACGGCATTTTGGCCTACTATCGACAGAGAGAATAGCGAATGATCGGCAATATGATGCACCTTGACCAATCTGTAACATTGAAACTCAGGGATCGCGAGATAGAGCTTGACTACTCGGATTTGATGAGGACTTCTTTTCTCTCGATCAGACCGGCGGGTTCGACCCCGCCGATCCGGAGCCGATTCGCGAGCTCGAGTTCGATCAGTCGCAGCCAGACTGAGAGCTGCCCGACGGATCACGGACCCGCCGTCCCCGACTCGGGGTCGGGGCCGTGCGGTATCTCTTGCCCATCCACGCATCCGATCGTCTCGTCCTTGCATGGCTGGACGGCGAGCGCGCACGTTGCCCTGGGGTCGTGCCTCGCAAGGGGAGGGTCTCGCCTCGATCAAGCAGGGTGCCGGACTCGGAAAGGGTCTTTAAAATGCCTATCCCTAAGAAGACCGAGGGGCGTGCAAGACGGAAAGGGAGTGGTTGGAGCTGGTGAAGAGCGAGTGCTGGAAACTATACCCGGACATCGGCGAAAATACCGGAGTCCGCAACGCCATCATCGAGTTAATCGGTGATGACTTGACCGCTATGTGGCGGTCCAGGGAGGGCCTTGCGCCCCGTCTTACCAATGGACTCCCCAGCGAAGAGGACCTTCTGCACGGGCTGTGGCGGGAGTTGGGTATTATTGCCGATGGGGTGGCCGCAGAGACTTAAAACCGTTACCGGCTCCGGCAGGCCACAATAAAACTTTGATTCAATCAATCCCCCCGGCAACCATTGATGGTTGCCGGGGGGAACTTTTGGGAGGAACGCCATGGAACAGCAGAGGCTCAGGCTCGACGGGAAAGTCGCGATTGTTACCGGCGCCGGCTCCAGCGGGCCCGGGGTGGGCACCGGAAAAGCAACCGCTACCCTGTTCGCCCGGGAAGGCGCCAAAGTCCTTCTGGTTGACCGGGTGGCGGCCCAGGCTGAAGCAACCCTAGCCACCATTAGAGAGGCGGGCGGCGAAGCCTCGGTGTTGGAAGCGGACGTTACCCGGAACGATGATTGCCAGGCTGTGGCCGAAGCCGCCGTGGAGCGCTACGGCGGGCTGCATGTGCTGTTCAACAACGTTGGGATTATGGGCCGAGGGAGCGTGGTGGACGTTAACGAAGAAGATTGGGACCGGGTACTGGACGTCAACCTCAAGAGCATGATGCTGACCAGCAAGTACGCGGTTCCTCGCATGGCCGAAGGCGGCGGCGGGTCGATCATCAACGTTTCGTCAATCGCCGGACTGCGGGCCGGCAGCGGTGGCTCCAGCATCTCCTACTCCGCTTCCAAGGGCGGGGTTGTGGCTTTGACCACTTCCATGGCAGTCTACCACGGTAGAGAGAACATCCGGGTTAACTGCATCGCGCCGGGCCACATTTACACGCCCATGGTTTCGGCAATGACCAATGAGACCCGCGACTTGCGGCGCAGGGCCGGCCCTCTGGGCACCGAGGGCACGGCTTGGGACATCGCTTGGGCGGCAGTATTCCTTGCCAGCGACGAAGCCCGCTGGGTCTCCGGCGTGGTGCTACCCGTGGACGCCGGGTTGCTGGCTACTACACCCTTGGCCATGTTGGAGCACCTGAGATAATAGACCAACGGCGTGCCACGAAGGGCCCATCGAGTTCGACTTACGTGTGCCTCCGCGGTTAATACTCCCGCTTCTACTCGGCGTCAGGATGGGTCGTGATGAACCGGGCGGCCTTTGCCGGGTCGACGTGGGGAGCGCGTACTTCCACTCCGGCTTGCTCCTCCTGAAGCAGGAAGGTAACACTGCTGTCCCGGTCTGCCCAACCGCGGTTCATCCCCTGAATTGCGATTTGCTCCACTAGATTGGCCACCGGCATAGGCACGTTGAATTCCCTGCCGAGGTCCGTAGCCAGGCCTATGTCCTTCCGGGATAGCGACAACGCAAAGCTTGGCGGGTCAAACTCGCCGCGAAATACCGTTCTGGCCATGCCCTCGTGCAGCCCGCTCATGCGGCCCAAAGCTCCCCGGCCCCAGAGCGACGATCCCCGAGACGATGATCACGCTCACCTTCCCAATGAAAGGAGCGGCACCCGGAAGCCTTCATAGGTGCGTAATCATGCAGACGAATAGACGCTGAACGAGCAGCATATCTATGCGTTTAGGGCCCTTCTGCGGCCCATAATCCCCAGAGTGCCCGTGTTCGCTTGATTCCTCTCAGATGCGGAGGTTCGTAGAAGAGACATTATGTAAAGTTGAGAGCCCCAGAAGCCGTTGATCCTGCATAATACCGTGGGTTCTGTGTGACCCGTCGCTTACCCTGAGCTGAAGTCGTTCGTTATATACGCGGAAGGGGACACCACCATGATCCTCCACATCAGCACCACGGACGAGCTGGCCCTATGGGTGAACGGCCGCTTCGCCGGCTACTACTACAGGAACGGCTACCTTCACGACGACTGGAACGCGTGGCACGACTTCTGGAAGAATCCAGCCCGCGAGGGACGTAGGGACTCCCTCCGACTGCGAAGGGGAGAGAACGCCATTGTCCTCAGGGTTCGCAATGGCCAGTTCGCGTCTGGAGGCTTCTTCGCCCGCCTTCAGTCCTGACGCAACGCCTTGGCCGGGTCCACCCCTGCTGCCCTCTGGGCCGGCAGCCAACTGGCGATCCCCGCCACGAAGGACAGCGCCAGAGCGACCGAGGCATAGGTCAGAGGGTCCGTAGCGCTCACACCAAAGAGCAGCGAGGTCATCACCGAGCTCATCAGCCACGCGCCGACGAGGCCGACGATGACCCCCACCCCCGCCAGGCCCATCCCCTGCCTCACGACCATCCCCCGGACCTCGGGGGCCGAGGCGCCCAACGCCATCCTGACCCCGATCTCCCGTGTTCGCTGGGAGACCACATAGGAGATCACACCGTAGATTCCTATCATCCCAAGAAGCAGCGCCACGCCGGACGCCACGCCGAGCATGGCCACCGTGAACGATGTCCTCGCCGTCGCATGTCTCGAGACCTCGGCCATGGTCCGTGGTGTGGAGATCGGGATGCGGGGGTTCAGGGCACGGACCTCGCGGCGGATCACGGAGAGGATCGCCGTCGGCTCTCCCGAGACCCTGACCACGAGGGTCAGCGCGCGATGGGCCTGCAGTTGCTCGCCGCTCCCGAGGACCGTCGGACGGTAGATCATCCCCTCGGGCGGTTCCTCGAGGCCCTCGTAGTGCACGTCGCCGACCACACCGACGATCTCGAGCCCATCCGGTTCGCCGTCAATGCGCCGACCCACCGCGCTGCCGTTGGGCCACCACCTGTCGGCGAACGATTCGCTCACGATCGCCGCGGGTGTCTGGTCCCCCCGGTCGCCGGCCTGGAAGGTCCTGCCCTCTATCAAGGGGATGCCGAGCACCTCGAAGAACCCTGGGCTGGCATAGTTGTTGTTCGCGAAGATCGGCCGCTCGCCCGGTCCCCGCGGGTGATCCTCGAGCTCCTGCGTCGTGAAGGACACGCCACCCCCGAGAGACACGCCAGCGACGAGCCCTACCTGTTCCACTCCGGGCTGAGCCTCAAGGCGCTCCCTGAGTTGCCGGAAGAAGTCGGCGGTCTCGGCAGCACCCGAGATCTCTGCAGACGGTACAGTGAGTCGGACGGTCATCACCCCTTCACCGTCGAAGCCGGGGTCCACCGAGCGGAGCGCCACGAAGCTTCGGAGCATCAAGCCCGAGCCCACCAGCAGCATGAGGGCCAGACCGACCTGTGCCACCACGAGTCCGTTCCGGAGTAGGTGCCGCCCACGCCCATCGGTGGAGCCCTGCCCTCCTCCGTCACGGAGCTGACCCGCCAGATCGGGCGCGCTGTAGCGCACCATGGGAAACAGGCCGAACAGGAGTGCCGCGGCGAAAGAGATCAAGACCGTAAAGCCCAGAACCCGGAGATCCACACCCACCTCCGCAATCCGGGGGATGTCGGCGGGGGTGAGGCTCGTCGATACCCTTACCGCTATGGCCGCGAGCCCGACGCCGAGCACGCCTCCGGCCGCCGACAACAGAAGGCTCTCGCTCATGAAGGACCGCATCAGCTGGAGTCGGCCGGCCCCTACCGCTACCCTGAGCGCCACTTCTCGCTGCCTGACCTCGGCGCGAACCAGAAGGAGGTTGGCGACGTTGGCGCACGCGATGACCAGCACCAGGCCCACCGTGCCGAAGAGAATCCAAAGGGTTCGGGTCATGTCGCCGACGATGGCGTCCTTGAGGGGCCGAACGACGGCCCTGAGGCTCACCTCGGCCAGGAAGGCCGGGGCGCGGTCTTCCGGAAACAGCTCCGCGAGACGGCTGACGAGCCCCTCGAGCTCCGTATTGGCTCCCTGCACAGACGCCGCTTCGGAGAGCCTGGCGATCCCGCTTGCACCGAAAGCGGCCAGCGGCGCCCGGGCCGGATCGACCATCAGGGGAATGTAGAGCCGCGCGTCGGAATCAGGATACGCGAAGCCGGCGGGCATGACGCCGACGACACGGCGGTTCACACCACTCATGTCGACCGTGCGTCCGACGATGGCGGGATCGGCCCCGAAATGGCTCCGCCAGAGTGCGTGGCCCAAAACCACGACGGGCTCGGCATCACGCTCGCCATCCTCGGCGGTCAAAGCCCGTCCCACCACCGCGTCCACGCCAAGGACCGGGAAGAAGGACGGGGTCACCGACCGGCCCAATATCCGCTCCGGATCCCCATCTCCCATCAGGTTCACGACCGTGCCCCGGTGCATGGCGATGGATTCGAACGAGCCGGCCTGGTCCCCGTACAGAAGGTAGAGCCCAGCCGATATGGGAAGGCGGTCCTCGCCGCCGCGTCCTTCGTGCTGGACCGACACGAGCTCGCCAGAGTCGGGGTATGGCAGCGGCTTGAGAATCACCCCGTCCACCAGCGTGAACACGGCGGTCGTGGCCCCGATTCCCAGCATGAGAGTCACCACGGCCACCACGGTGAATCCGGGGGAGCGCACCAGCGCCCGCAGCGCGAACCGAAGGTCGTTGAACAGGCCCGTCATCCTCATCGTCTGCTTCCTCTCCCAAAGGGCGTCAATCAAGCAATTAAGGGTTCGTACTCGGAGCTTCAGGCGAGCCTGTGCCGACGCGCCGTCCCTCTCGATCAGTCGGTGCCACGCGTAGGCCACCTCGGCCTCCCACTCCCTCCGCCAGGCTCCCCTTCGCGAGGGGGGAACCAGCCGGGAAGCCCAGCCGATGAGTCGAAGCCCCGGCGTTGTCATCAGGCGGGTGCCGTCCCGGCATCGAAGAGGCGATGGAGCGTCGGAAAACGCTCCAGGACCTCCCCCATGGCCTCTTCACCGACGGGGGTGATTCGGTAGTAGCGGCGGGCGGGACGCTGCTCGGCTCGAGCGAGGGCCTCATCCTCCCACACGCCCTCCAGCACGCCTCGCCGCTCGAGACGACGCAGGAGGGGGTATACGGTCCCGTCGGGAAGGCCGGTGGCGTCCATGACGTCGAAGCCGTAGCGGTGACCGTGCCGGATGGCCAGAAGTACCGCCGCCGTAGGGTAGGTGAGGCTGAAGAGCCGTCCCATGATCGTGTCTTCCCGTCCTCGCGCTTCCCTCATCCATGGGCTCAGCCGCCAACAGGCGCACCGCTACCCGACTCTCTCTACTTCTCTCCCTACCACAGAATTCTAGCCCACCCTACCACACAATTCTAGGTAGGGTTCACCGGGTGAGATGCCGGATGCCGGGAAAGGGTTGCCGGGGGGACATGCATGTGCGACTCAGGCGAGGCAGCTCACTTCTTTGCGAGGCTGGCATAGAGTCGCTTGACCACCTGGATCTGGCCGGCGTGGTAGGTGTCGTGCAGGACGATCCCCATGAGTAGATCGGCGTAGGTGTATTCGTTTTGTCCGCCCGACAGCTCGTCCAAGCGCGACGGGTCGAAATCTCGCATGGCCTCGATGAGCAGCGTGTGATACTCGCGCACGAGGGCCCGGTCCTCCTTCCAAGAGCTCACCGTGATCTCCTCGGGCGGAGCCGGCCAGTTGGAGGGTGAGCGGGGGAATCCGCCGTGTGCCCCTCCCGTGATCCTGCGCCGGATCGCGTAATTCCAGTAGGCGATATGTAAGGTCAGATCCCAGATGCTGTGCCGGTCGGGCGCCGGCTTCTCCGCGGCAGCCTCCTGCATGTCCGGTAGCACGTGCGAATACACGTCCATCGTCATAACCCTACTCGAAGGCTGAATCCTACTACGCTCCTGGGAATTCTACGCCTGTGAGAATGGAGGCCATGAGTGCGGGGTGGTCATCGGAGAGGCGACGCCCAAGTCGGTCATCACCCAGACCGGATGCCCCTCACGATACTGGCTCGTCTTTCTCCATAAGGCCCAGCTGCTGCAACTCTACTAGTGCTTGATTCACGTCTTCTAGTACTCGATTCACGTCTTCGACAGTCATGCCGATAGCCTCCTACCTCCCTCTTCCTTGAGTGTTAGCGGCGGCCCAAAATTGCACAGATGTGGCGGCCGAAAATTGCGAGCTAGGATCAAAGGGTGTGTAAAAAGAGAGGCGACGTACCTTTGCGCTGAGATTTAAACCAGCGAGCCCGGGTGACAGCCCGGGGAAAGGAACGTCGCCTCATGAGAGAGGATATCGCGGGACCCCAGGGTGCGTCCAGCAGGCCGATGTGGGAGACGCTCGAGGGGATGGTTAGGGAGAAGGCGCAGGAGTTCATCCAACAGATCATGGAGGAGGAAGTCACGGAGTTGTTAGGCCGGGAGAAGTCAGAGCGCAGGAGTACGGTGGACTCGGCCGAGGGCTACCGCAACGGATATGGCAAGCCGAGGCGGTTGGCGATGAGCTCGGGCACGATCACACTCCGACGCCCTCGGGTTCGGGGCGTCGAGGAGCGGTTCGAGAGTCGGGTGCTGCCGTTGTTCGCGAGGCGGACGAAGGAGCTGGGCGCTCTGCTTCCGGAGCTGTATCTGCACGGACTGGCGGAGGGAGACTTCGAGCTGGCGATGCGGGGACTGCTAGGCGAGGGGGCACCGCTGTCGAAGTCTTCGATTCGGAGACTGCGGGCGGGATGGACGGCGGAGTTCGAGGAATGGAGCCAGCGTCGCCTGGAGGGCCGTGAGGTCGTCTACGTATGGGCGGACGGGATCTACGTGAAGGCAGGGCTCGAGCGGGACAAGGCGGCGCTACTGGTGGTGCTGGGCGCGATGCGAGACGGGACGAAGGAGGTGTTGGCCCTGAGATCGGGCTACCGAGAGTCGGTCGAGTCCTGGTCGGAGGTGTTGCGGGACCTGAAGGCACGCGGCATCGAGGCGCCCCGGCTTTTGATGGCGGACGGTAACGCTGCGATCTGGGGCGCAGTACGGCAGGTATGGCCTGAGGCGGGCGAGCAACGGTGCTGGAACCACAAGATGAGGAACGTGCTGGACCGACTACCTCAGCGGGAGCAGGGCGAGGCGAAGGATCTTCTCCGGGCCGTGGTCTACGCACCGAGCCGGGCCGAGGCCCTGAAGGCCCGCGAGGTGTTCGCCCGACGCTATAGGCCGTGGTATCCGAAAGCAGTGGACGTACTCGAGGACGACTGGGAGCGGATGGTAGCGTTCTACGACTTCCCCGAGGACCACTGGAAGCATCTACGCACGACGAACGTGGTCGAGAGCCCGTTCGCCGCGGTACGGCTCAGGACGACGGCGGCGAAGCGGTTCAAGCGGGTCGAGAGCGCTACGGCGCTAATCTGGAAGTTGCTCTTGGTGGCTGAGAAGCGGTTTCGAAGGCTCGACGCTCCTCACCTCCTCAAGGACGTATTTGAAGGAAGAAAGTTCGAAGACGGAAAGCCCGTCTCACACCAACAGCGGAAGAATGCCGCCTGATACGTTTACACACCTATTGACCCAACCTCAGAAGATCCTTCGCCTCGCTCTGCTCCCGCTGAGGCAGCCGGTCCAGCACGTTCCTCATCTTGTGGTTCCAGCACCGTTGCTCGCCCGCCTCAGGCCATACCTGCCGTACTGCGCCCCAGATCGCAGCGTTACCGTCCGCCATCAAAAGCCGGGGCGCCTCGATGCCGCGTGCCTTCAGATCCCGCAACACCTCCGACCAGGACTCGACCGACTCTCGGTAGCCCGATCTCAGGGCCAACACCTCCTTCGTCCCGTCTCGCATCGCGCCCAGCACCACCAGTAGCGCCGCCTTGTCCCGCTCGAGCCCTGCCTTCACGTAGATCCCGTCCGCCCATACGTAGACGACCTCACGGCCCTCCAGGCGACGCTGGCTCCATTCCTCGAACTCCGCCGTCCATCCCGCCCGCAGTCTCCGAATCGAAGACTTCGACAGCGGTGCCCCCTCGCCTAGCAGTCCCCGCATCGCCAGCTCGAAGTCTCCCTCTGCCAGTCCGTGCAGATACAGCTCCGGAAGCAGAGCGCCCAGCTCCTTCGTCCGCCTCGCGAACAACGGCAGCACCCGACTCTCGAACCGCTCCTCGACGCCCCGAACCCGAGGGCGTCGGAGTGTGATCGTGCCCGAGCTCATCGCCAACCGCCTCAGCTTGCCATATCCGTTGCGGTAGCCCTCGGCCGAGTCCACCGTACTCCTGCGCTCTGACTTCTCCCGGCCTAACAACTCCGTGACTTCCTCCTCCATGATCTGTTGGATGAACTCCTGCGCCTTCTCCCTAACCATCCCCTCGAGCGTCTCCCACATCGGCCTGCTGGACACACCCTGGGGTCCCGCGATATCCTCTCTCATGAGGCGACGTTCCTTTCCCCGGGCTGTCACCCGGGCTCGCTGGTTTAAATCTCAGCGCAAAGGTACGTCGCCTCTCTTTTTACACACCCTTTGATCCTAGCTCACGTTGTCAGTTGCCGGTGCTGTTTTGGAGTGAGACCGTGATGAGCTTACTACTGAATTGTCCACAGGGCTTCCTGGTGCCGGTGCCGCCGGGCCTGCCTGGTCGTTGCGGGCATTTATGACATCCGGTATCGTTCGCCGATGCATTGCTCTTAATCGTCTTGCGGGAGAGTGGATAGATGGAAGAACTCCGCGTTCTCTCCGTGTGCGGAAACCTGGGCTACGGGTTCCCGGTGGAGTCCCTCGCCGCCGGCATTGCCCGCGATCCCCACTACATGGGCGCGGACAACGGCTCGACCGACGGGGGGCCCTACTATTTAGGAAGCGGAGACCAACTTACCAAGCGGGGGCAGATCGTCCGCGACCTTGGGCTGTCCCTCGCCGCTGCGCGGAAAAAAAAGATCCCGTACATCATCGGCTCGGCTGGCACGGGGGGCGGGAATCCGCACGTGGACAGCGTGTTGGATGTCCTCCACGAAGCCTCGAAAAAAGAAGGCCATCGCTTCAAGCTCGCTGTCATCCGCGCGGAGATGGACAAGGAGTTCGTAAAAAAAGCCGTGAGAGAGGGCCGGGTACGCCCTCTGGGCAGGCTGGGAGATCTCACAGAGGGGGCAGTGGATGAGAGTGTAAGGATCGTGGGGCAAATGGGTCTCGACCCCTTCATCCGAGCTCTGGAAGGCGGGGCGGACGTGATCGTCGCGGGGCGGTCCTGCGACACGGCGATCTACACTTCTTACGCTGCCATGAAGGGCTACGATCTGGGACTCGCCTTCCACATGGCGAAGATCATCGAGTGCGGCGCTCAATGCGCCATCCCCATTGGCGCGAACGATTGCATCCTGGGTACGTTGAAGGAAGACTGCTTCGAGCTCGAGCCCATGAATCGGAACATGCGCCTTACCCCAAACTCTGTCGCCGCCCACATGATGTACGAGCAGCCCGACCCCTATCTGTTCTACGAGCCGGAGGGGACGATCGACCTTCAGGGCACCGAGTTCGAGCAGATGGACGAGCGCCGCGTCCGGGTGCGGGGGACCCGCTTTTTTGAAGCAGAGAAGCCCACCATCAAGCTCGAAGGAGCCCGACTGCGCGGCTACCGGACGATTGCGGTGGCCGGAATGACCGATCCCATTCTGCTGAGCAAACTGAATGACGTCGAGGATAAAGTGAGGGAAAAGGTCGCGGAGATGGTGCAGACGAGCCTCGCACCGGAGGACTATGACCTCCGGTTCATCTTCTACGGACGCGACGGCGTGATGGGACGCCTCGGCCGTCAGGAGCCGGGGCCCGCCCACGAGGTGGGCGTCGTGATGGAAGTGATCGCACCGGACCAGCCGACGGCAGACGCCGTGCTCGCTCTGACGAGAAGCACGTTTTTGCACTGCGGCTTCGAGGGCAGAAAGGCCACGGCGGGCAATCTCGCTTTTCCCTTCTCGCCTTCTGATTTCCAGGGCGGGCCCGTCTACGAGTTCCACATCTACCATCTCATGGAGCTCGAGGACGCGGGTGCCCCCTTCGAGGTCGAGATTTCTCAGGTGGGCTGAGAGGTCGAGTTGGACCGGTTGTACGATCTCGCCGAGGTTTTCCGAAGCAAGAACGCGGGTCCGCTCTTAATCACTGTAGATCTGCTTTTCGCTGATGAGGCGACATACACACGGGTTGCGGACAGCGAAGTCCTCACGCCGGGAACCGTTGCCGAGCTGTACGAACTGGAGCCGGAGGACGTAAAGATCGTCCATTTCGACGCTGCCAACGCCATCAAGATCACCATGCCAAGAAAGGGGCCCACCTCGGGCGCTCCCGGAGATCGGGACGTGTATGGGGCGCAGCAGCATGGGCCATTGCTCGGAATCATGATCCCCTAGCTCTCTTACGGGCCCCGGACCGATGCGAAGATGGATGTCCGACGCGTCATAGATCAGATCGAGAGCGGCTTCGAGCCTGCCCACGTCGAGCGCCTCTTGAAGTACATCCGGCAGCCGAGCGTCTCGGCGTTGAACTGGGGCAATCAAGAGATGGCCGAAATGCTGGCGGAGGAAATTCGCCAGGCGGGCGGCGAGGCCGAAGTGGTTGAAACGGCGGAGTTTCCGGTGGTCTTCGGGCTGATCGACGAGGGGGCGCCCAGGACCCTCCTCTGCCACGGGCTTTACGACGTGACGCCGGCCGAAGAGCCGAACTGGCTGAATCCCCCGTTCGAGCCCCAAATCCAAGACCTGCCGGGCCTGGGTCGCTGCGTGGTGGGCCGCGGCGCGGAGGACATGAAAACGGGCATCGCCTGTGTCATGAACACGGTCTTCGCCGCTCGTGAGGTGGGAGAGAAGCTTCCCTTGAACCTCATGTTCGTCCATGAAGCCTCCGAGCTCGGAAGCGGCGGGATGAAGGACTTTTTCCCGCGCTACAAGGGGAAGATGAAACGCGTGAACGCCGTCTACTGGCTCTGTCCCATGGCCCAGACAGACGGCACGCCCATCGTGCCCCTGGCTCTCAAGGGCAACCTTATGGGCCGGCTGTTCTGCCGTCCGGGTGAGTGGGGCGGGCCGATCGGGAATGAGATGCACGCCCTGCATTCGAACTGGATCGGAAACCCGGCCGACCGCCTGGTGACGGCCGTTGCCTATCTGGAAAAGAGGCTCGAAGAAATCTACGAAAAAGGAGAGGGCTGGGTGCCCAGCGCATCCCAGGAGGCACTCTGCCGGGCGCTCTCGGCGCGCATTGACCCGAAGCGGATGAAACAGAGCTTGGGAGTCAACCGATTCAAGCAGGATGACTTTCACGCTGCCGTGAGGGAGCACCTGTTCCGGCCCGAGTTCACCGTGATAGGCCTCCAGTCCGGCTTCATTGGGGAGGGCAAGTCTGTCAAGGTGAGCATCCCTTCGGAAGCCCAGGCGGTGGTGAACATGCGCTTTCAGCCTGGCGAGGACCCAGACGAGCGGATCGAAAACGTCCGCAGGATCCTCGCCGACGGCGGTTTCGGGGACATCGAGTTCGTTGTGAACAACCACTACGCGGGTGGCGGCACCCCGCCCGATCATCCCCTGATCGGGTGCTTCCTGAAGGCCCACAGGGACATGGGCGCAGACCCGGAGGTCTGGCCCGTCCACCCGGTGGGGATGCCGGTGGCGCTCTGGACGGAGGAGCTGGGCATTCCCTGGATCGGCGGCCTGCCCTGCAATGCCATGCGCAAGCACGCGGCAAACGAGTACGCCCAGCTTGCGGGAATCCTGCAATCCGAAGTATTCCTGGCGCACTTCTTCGAGGGCTTTGCGAACACGGCCGTCGACGAGGACGGCAACGAAACGGCCCGCATCCGCTTGCCGGAGTAGTCGGTGCCGCTCGCGACCTACACCGGCTGGAGCCTGTTCAACGCCGAGTTCGGCCTGACACAGCGATCTCGAGCATGGAGGGGTCCTACATCCCGCTCCGCTCACGCGAGTGACCCGGGAGTCGAGCAGCGACCTGCGCCGGTCGATCGAGGAGTGCTACGAGAGCCGCGCGCAGTATCTCGGGCTGGTCTCCAGCGCCGCCCTTGAGCAGATTGCGTAAGGCTACCTGCTGGCCGAGGACATGGCGCGGATGGTCGAACAGGCCGGACGGCACTGGGATTATCTGGTCGAGCAGAAGCCGATCTCGTCTGCGTCCCGGTAGCGAGACGGCGTTGCGGAACGAAGGTAGAGGCAACCGTGAACACATGGCTTTAGTCATGCGAAAGGGGCAAGAAATGAAGATGGTGAGTTACTGGTGTCGTACGGGTGCGGTGGGTGCCGTCGTCCTGATCGGTCTGCTAACGCTGCTGCGGGCAACTGTGCTGCACGCGCAAAGCGGCACAGCCGTGGCGACCGAATATGAGGTCGTCGTCGCCAAGAACGTCATGGTCCCGATGCGTGACGGGGTACGCATGGCGACCGACATCTACCGTCCGGCGCGCGGCGGCGAGGCGGAGCCGGGGCCGTTCCCGACTCTCCTCTCGCGCACGCCTTACGGCAAGAACGGCTCCCAGAACACCGCGCGGTTCTTGGCGCGGCACGGCTACATGGTGCTCATTCAGGACACGCGCGGCCGGTTCGATTCCGAGGGCACGTTCTACATCTACGTGAACGAAGGTGAGGATGGCTACGACGCCGTCGAGTGGGCCGCCGCCCAGCCCTGGTCGACCGGCGACGTCGGCACCTTCGGCGGCTCCTACCTCGCCGCGACACAGATGTCCCTGGCGGTCGAGGCTCCCCCGCATCTGAAAGGGATGTTCGTCAGGGTGAGTACCTCGAACTACTGGGAGGACGGTGCCGGCTCGGGCGGCGCCTTCGCGCTCCTCCACAACCTGACCTACGCCATGAATCTGGCGAGGAACAGCCAGGAGGCGATGGAGGATCTGCCGCGAAGCCGCGCCCTCACGGCTGGAGTCCAGCGCGACCAGCTCGCGCAGTGGATTCGCGCCTATCCGTTCTACCCCAACACGTCACCGCTGGAGCTGATCCCGACCTATCAGCGCTGGTTCAACGACTGGGTCGACCACCCAGACTTCGACGATTACTGGAAGCAGAACGGCTACACCTTCGAGCTCTACTACGACCGGATCCCCGACATCCCGACGTATTTCATAGGCGGCTGGTACGACATCTTCCTCCGGGGCACGCTGAATAACTTCGCCGGCCTGATGGCAAAGAACTCCAGCCTCACCAAGCTGATGGTGGGTCCGTGGGAGCACGGCGTGGGGTCAGTGCGACGTGGGGATGTGGCCTTCGGACCCGAGGCCGAGGTCGACCTCGAAATCGAGCGGCTGCGCTGGTTCGACCACATCCTGAAGGGAGAGGATGCCGGCGTGCTCGACGATTCGCCCGTTTGGCTCTTCATCATGGGCGGAGGTGACAACGACCGGACCCACACCGGCAAGCTCGACCAGGGTGGCGAGTGGGTCTCGGCCTTGGCCTGGCCTCCGCCGCAGTCCACGGGGCGCGAGTTCTACCTGCATGCCGACGGCCGTCTCGCGCCGGATCCGCCCATCGGCGCGGCCGGACCGACCACCTACACGTTCGATCCCGCCAACCCGGTGCCGACGATCGGGGGCAAGGTGAACTCGGGTGCCCAGCTCGTCCCCCCGGCCCCGTTCGATCAGCGGTGCATCGCGGGGGAGATCTTCGGGTGCGAGGACGACCTGCCGCTGTCGGCCCGTCGGGACGTGATCGTCTTCCAGACGCCACCGCTCCAGGAGGACGTCGTGGTGCTGGGGCCGGTCTCGGTCAAGCTGTGGATCTCCTCTTCGGCCAAGGATACGGACTTCACGGCCAAGCTCGTCGACGTCCACCCGCCGAGCGAGGATTATCCATCGGGCTACGACATGCTGCTGGCCGACCGCATCGTCCGCGCGCGTTACCGGAACAGTCTCGAGACGGCCGAGCTGATGGAGCCGGGCGAGGTCTACGAGATCACCATCGACCTGCTGGGCATCGGCAACCGCTTCGAGGCGGGCCATCGTATTCGTCTGGACATCTCGAGCAGCAACTTCCCGTTCTTCGACGTCAACCCCAACACCGGTGAGCGTCCGGGGCACCACACGCACATGGTCGAGGCCATCAACAGCATCTACCATGACGCCGAGCATCCGTCGCATCTGATGCTGCCGATCATCACGGCGGAGACCACCACGAGCGCGGGCCAAGTGGGCAGACGCTGAGTGTCCAAATGGACGGCCTCAAGGGCCGCTAGCGGATGCGGACGGCGGCGGATCGCGGAGCTGAAGCTAAGGCTAGGAGATTCAAACGCCTTCGAGGGAGAGAAGGCCGGGTGGTTGGAGGCGGGATGAATCTGTAGGGAGTCGGGGGGGGGGGAAGGAAAAACACGAGAGTAGATGCTTGCGCCTACCGGCCCGCTCTCGGATGTTGACCTGGCCCGATCCTGGAGTGCGCTTCATGTCCGATCCAGTAGTCCGCCTGAACGCTGCCTTAGAAGGCCGCTATGCCATCGAGCGTGAGTTGGGTGAGGGCGGGATGGCCACCGTGTACCTGGCCGAGGACATCAAGCACAACCGCAAGGTGGCCCTCAAGGTCTTGAAGCCTGAGTTGGCTGCGGTTGTCGGTGCCGAACGGTTCCTGACCGAGATCAAGGTCACCGCTAACCTGAATCATCCGCATATCCTGCCTCTCCACGATTCCGGGGAAGCCGACGGCTTCCTGTTCTATGTCATGCCCTATCTGGAAGGGGAGAGCCTTCGGGACCGGATAGACCGCGAGAAGCAGCTTCCGGTGGATGAGGCCGTGCGGATCGCCACGGCTGTGGCCAACGCCTTGGATCATGCGCATCGTCACAAGGTCATCCACCGGGACATCAAACCCGCGAACATCCTGCTCCAGGACGGCGAGCCGGTGGTGGCGGACTTCGGGATCGCACTGGCTGTCGGAGCAGCAGGGGGCACCCGACTCACCGAGACGGGACTCAGCCTGGGCACACCCTTCTACATGAGCCCGGAGCAGGCGACGGGTGATCAGCCGGTGGGCGCTTCCACCGACACCTACGCCCTGGGGTCCGTGCTGTACGAGATGCTGGTGGGCGAGCCTCCCTATCCAGGAACGACCGCCCAGGCAGTGCTGGGCAAGATCATCGCGGGTAAGCCCGTCTCGGCCACAGAGCAACGTCCGGCGATTCCGGCGAACGTGGACGCGGCGCTGCGGAAGGCCCTGGAGAAGATACCGGCGGATCGGTTCACCTCGGCGCAGGACTTCGTGAGGGCGCTGGGTGATGAGCACTTCCGGTATGGGGAGGCAGTTGCGAGAGTCGATGGTGCGGTCGCGAGTCCGTGGAATCGAGTGGCGATCCTGGGTTGGAGCGCTGCTGCTGTATTTGCCGTCACCCTCGGTTGGCCGCTCCTCCGTTCCGAGCCTCCCGAGCCTCCTGGGCCGATCACCCGGGTTTCCGTGCTGATGGGAGAAGATCAGTCCTTTCATTCCAATTTCGGAGTACTCGACCTTTCGACCGATGGATCGCTCATGGTCTACAGAGGTCGAGGTGATGAAGGGCAACCTCAGGTGTGGGTGAGGCGGTGGGATGCCTTGGAGGCCACTCCGATCCGAAACACGGACGGGGCTTTCAGCCCGACGATTTCTCCTGACGGTCGCGAGGTGGTTTTTGGAGTGGCTGGCTCGATTCGGGTCGTCCCCCTCCAGGGGGGTATCGCGGACCCTCACCGAGTCAGCCTGGTGCTGCCCAAGCTGGAGTCCGGAGGGTGATTGGGTCTATTACGTCAACGTGTCGCGAGGACTGAGCCGCGTGCCAGCGAGCGGTGGACCGCCCGAGGTTGTCACCCAGGTGGATAACACAGCCGGAGACGTTATCAATTTGTGGGTGGATGTGCTGCCGGGTGGCAGGGGCGTCTTGTACATGGCGGCGGGGGCTGGGAATACCAACCAAAGAATCCAAGCCCTGGACCTGGAAACCGGCGAGATCAAGGATCTGACACCGGGCCAGACCCCACGGTACAGCCGCGCCACCGGCGATCTGCTCTTCATGGACGCGAACGAGGGCACCCTTTTGGCCGCCCCCTTCGACGCGAAGAAGCTGGAACTTACGGGCGCGGCGGTGCCAGTGGCGGAAGAAGTGCTGCAACACGCCCAGGCATGGCCGTTCTTCGACATATCCGCATCGGGCAGGCTTGTTTACCGGACAGGTAGGGGAGGGGATCTCGTCACCCCGGTATGGGTGGAGCGTGACGGAACCGTCCGAGAGGTCGATCCTGGATGGGAGTTTCCCGGCAACTTTGACCTTTCCAGTGTTGCGCTTTCCCCCGACGGCACCCGGCTCGTCACGTCGATCACGGACTCAGACGGGACCACAGACCTGTGGGTCAAGCAGCTGGACACCGGCCCTTTGTTCCGCCTCACGTTCGAGGGAACGGAGAACCTCAGGGCTCTGTGGTCGCGGGACGGACAATTCGTCACGTTCGTGTCGAATCGTGCGGGACAACGGGATCTGTGGAGAAAGAAAGCGGACGGGAGTGGCCCGGCTGAGCTAGTGCTGGACAGGGAGCGGCCTCTCCAGGAATTCGTCTATTCGCCCGACGGCACCTGGCTGGTCTTTGTGGAATCAGACGGCGGGACCGCCAACTCCGACATCTACGGCATACGCCCCGGGGTGGACAGCGTAGCGACTCCGTTGGTCACGGAGGGGTCAAGCGCCGATGAGATGTCACTTTCCCCCGACGGTCGCTGGCTCGCCCATACCTGGGTACAGGACGGCGATGTTCAGGTGTACGTGCGTCCCTTCCCCGACGTTGATGCGGGCAGGTGGCAGATATCCACGACTAGGGGCGATGAGGACCGTGTGGGCACACAATGGTCGAGAGTTGTTCTATCAGGGCACGACGAACGCTGACGAACAAATGGTTGCCGAAATCATCGGAGATCCATCGTTCGCGGTGGGGGAGCAGCGAGTCCTGTTTCCCTTGGCCACCTACCTAATCGGGAACGGTCACGCGGGATACGACATCAGCCCGGATGACCAGCGATTGGTGATGCTGAAGGCCGTGGGGGGAGAGGACGACAGGCAATTGATCCTTGTCGATAACTGGTTCGAGGAGTTGAAGGAGCGGGTGGGCAACTAACGGTCCCGGTGGGTGAGGCGGTGGGATGCCTTGGAGGCCACTCGAGAGTGCTGCGCCCAGGTGGCCTCCGTTGGGTCGCCTCATCAGAGGCCGGGAACCCATCCCGACCTGACCGGGCCCGAAAGCCCGGTTTCGGCATTAGTAGCCTGCCATGAAGTGGATCAGCCTGGTCACGTCATCCAAGTCCAGGAGAAGGTGGTGGTTGCCGTCCGCGTCCACATTGTGGTCGGCGGGCACCCGCAGAATCACGACGGGTGATCCGTCCTCCGCGAGTGGTATCTTAGTAACCGTCAAGCCAGCGATCTCTCGCTTCGTGCTACTCACTCTGCGTCCCTCCGTTGGGGTTGTGGCTCGGGAGAATCTAACGCCCCCGATGCTCGGTCAGTTCCCGTACAGCGCCTCTCGACGAGTAGCGCCGCATAACGATTCTGTTAGGAGGCTCCTCCTCAGAAGGGAGTTTCGTGCTAGTTCAAGTCGGTGTGGATAGCCTCGGGTTGGACCGGAAGACCAAGATGCCCGTCGTCGTTCTCAAAGAGGAAGGCGGGGAGCAAGTGCTCCCCATTTGGATCGACCCCAATGAGGCCAGCGCCATTGCCAGGGGGCTCACCCAGATGAAGTTCTCCCGTCCACTGACCCACGACCTCCTAGTCTCCGTGTTGGAGAGCCTGGGCGGAGAACTCGAGAAGGTGGTCATCGGTCCGGTGGAGGGAAATCTTTTCTTCGCTGAGATGATCATGCGCCGACACGGAGAGGTCATCTCCATCGATGCGCGCCCGTCCGACTCAATAGCAGTCGCATTACGTATGGAGGCCGAGATCTTCGTGCACAGCGATCTGCTGGGCCCCGCCTCCGTCGAGTTGGCGGAAGATCAACCGTCTGCTACACATAGATTCCAATACAATCCATACGTGTCTGATAAGATTCTATAACTAGAGCTATTACAATGAGTTATGTAGGACACGCCCGGTTGCACTGTCGCTGTGTGTCCACTATGTTCCCGTACATGACATACGATACTTTATACGGGGACTCCCGAATTGGATTTGCCCAAACACCGAGGCAGGCGCCCGCATAACGCACTCAGCGCGGCCTTCGTGCGCAGCGCCAAGCCCGGATACTACTGCGATGGGAACGGCCTCTATCTGCGTGTGGACCGATCGGGCGCGCGCCGATGGGAGCAGCGTCTGCGGATCCAGGGTCGAAACCGCACGCTGGGGCTCGGGGGCTACCAGCTGGTATCGCTGGCCGAGGCGCGCGAGAAGGCATTCACGAACCGCAAGATCGCGCGCTCGGGCGGTGATCCGCGTACCGAGCGGCACAAGGTCCGGGACATGCCCACGTTCGCCGAAGCGGCCGCCGGCGTTCTGGAACAGCTCCGGCCGGGCTGGCGCAGCGCCAGGCATGCGAAGGACTGGGTCTCCAGCCTGCGCGTCTACGCGTTCCCACAGCTGGGCCATCGACCGGTCGGCGAGATAACGACAGCCGACATCCTGGCGGTGCTGACACCGATCTGGCACGCCAAGCAGGTGACTGCCAGACGGGTGCGCCAGCGCATTGGGGCGGTGATGAAGTGGGCGGTGGCGATGGGGCTTCGGCCGGACAACCCCGCCAGCGATGTGCTCGGTCAAGCGCTTGGCCGACAGCGCGTCGTAGTCCGGCACATGCGCGCGTTGCCTCACTCGAAGGTCGCGGGCGCGATGGAGACGGTGCGGAAGTCGCACGCTTACCCGGCCACGAAACTCGCCTTCGAGTTCCTGGTGTTGACGGCGGCCCGCTCGGGAGAGGTTCGCTCGGCGCACTGGGATGAAATCGACCTGGAGGCTCGAGAGTGGACGGTTCCCGCCGAACGCACGAAGGCCCATCGCCCCCACAGGGTGCCGCTGTCCGGGCGCGCCGTGGAGATACTGAGCGAGGCGCGGACGCTCGGGGGCGGCAGCGGTCTCGTTTTCCCGTCGCCGGAGGGCCGCGCATCTGCCCACAGCAGACTCTCCACGCTGCTTCGAGACCTGGGTATCGCGGCCGTGCCGCACGGCTTCCGGTCGAGCTTCAGGGACTGGTGCGGCGAGTGTTCCAACGCACCGCGTGAAGTCGCCGAGGCCGCGTTGGCGCATGCGGTTCGTAACAAGGTGGAAGCTGCCTATGCGCGTTCGGACCTGTTCGAGCGCAGGCGCGTCCTGATGGACAATTGGGCTGCGTATCTGGCGGGCGAGCGTCTGGACCCGGAGGCCGAACCGGCTCGCTGATCCGCCGCGCTCGCAGTGTCGGCGGACGAGTCCGTCAGGCGCTGAAGAGCAGGGGCGCGAAGGCTGGCTCACGACCCGTATGTGGACGCCCCCCGGGTTGGCAAGCCTGACTTCGAACCGAGGTTGGTGGCAATCAGGTCCGGTACTGTCGTATGTCCGGCCTCTTGATGCAGCCCTCGTTGGCTGCGGGCCCGTATGGTGTTCGTGAGATCGGATCCAAATCGTTAGGTCGGGCTCGGTGGCCCTTCGGGTCATCCTGGTGTTTCCGATCCCGTCTTCCAGACCGTTTGCCCTTACTCGTTCTTGCGTCCTGCTGCCCACATCTCCCAGCAGCTTTCTCTGTTTGCGCTTCTCTCCTTTCATTGGCCGGTCAGGCGGCAGCGCGAACCCGATGGATCTCCTTCTTCGTGGTCAGCGCCCAGACCATCCGCGCCGTCCTGTTGGCGAGCGCCACCGCGACCAGCATCTTCGGCTTGCGTGCCAGCATCCTGGCCAGCCACGGATCCGTGATCTCGCCGCGCCGGATCGCGTTTTGGACGACCGCCATGGCTCCCGTGATCAAGAGCCGCCGGAGATCGCGCTGGCCCATCTTCGATATCCTGCCCAGCCTCGGCTTGCCGCCGGTGGTGTGCTGCCGCGGCACAAGGCCGAGCCAGGCCGAGAAGTCGCGCCCGCGCCGGAAGCTCTCCATCGGCGGTGCGAAGGCCTGCAGTGCCATCGCGGTGATCGGTCCGATTCCGGGGATTGTCATCAGCCGCGCCGTCTCTTCGCGCTCCCGTGCGCTCGCCCGGAGCTTCCTGTCGAATCCATCGATCTTCTCATCGAGCTCGTCGATCCGCCCGAGCAGCAGCCATCCCAGCTCGACGACCGCCTCCGGCAGGCCGACGTCCCCGTCTTCCAGCACCCAGGCCAGTTGCCCGATCCGGGCCCTGCCCTGCGGAGCAACAACTCCGAACTCGGCGAGGTGACCCCGAAGGGCATTGATCGTCTGTGTGCGCTGGCGCACCAGCAGGTCACGCGTGCGAAAGAGCATCCCCTGACCCTGCTGCGCTTCGGTCTTGACCGCCACGAAGCGCATGGTCGGACGCTGTGCGGCTTCCGAGATCGCCTCCGCGTCCGCCGCGTCGTTCTTCTGCCTCTTGACGAAGGGCTTCACGTAGATCGGGGGAACCAGCTTCACCTCGTGACCGAGGGCCACGATCTCCCGGCCCCAGTAGTGGGCGCCGGCGCATGCCTCCATCGCCACCGTGCAAGGCGGCTGCGCGGCGAGAAAACTCAGCAGCTTCCCGCGGCTCAGCTTCCTGCGGTACGCTACCGACCCGTTCGCCTTCGCCCCGTGTACCTGAAAGCTGCGCTTTGCCAGATCGATCCCGATGATGCTAACCTCCTCCATTGGATGCCTCCTCCCTCAGATGGTCGATATCGCTCAGTACCATCTTGGCACATTGCGATGCCGCCGGGAGGGGGCGTCCACCCCATCGTTAGCAGTCATGAGCCAGCCTACCCCTTGGGGCCACGCTTCGCGGGTCCCCGGCAGGGGCTGGCGAGGGGCTGGGCCCCCTCTGACCCCCCCAACGGCAACAGCGCATCATGAGCGCTGGACGCGCCGTGTGGGTGAAGATCCGCGCCAGCGAGGCGGAGCCTGCCGAGTGGCACGCTAAGGCGCGCTCCGCAGGCTTGACGCTGTCGGATCTGGTGCTGCGGATTCAGCCTTTTGACACAGTACAAATAGGGCATGGAAACAATGCAATTATGCTATTGACGAGACGGTTTCAGCGAGCCCAAGATTTCCGTTGAAATCGCTGCTGGACTCCCATCTTTCGGACATTCAGGAATCCGAATGAGCTGTCACCGAACCATCATCCGGCTGTCAGCGGTGCTAGCGGTTGTGGCCTTGGCCACGGGGTACGGGGACGGTGACAGCCCTGCCGCGCCTCCAACGCCAGAGCCCGCCCGTCCGACGAGTGCGGGTAGCGGACAGGGAACGGCAGACCTGGACCGTGCGGCGCTGGTCGCGCTCTACAACGCGACGAACGGGCCGAACTGGACCAACAATGACAACTGGCTGGCCGACGTGCCGCTGGAGGAGTGGTACGGGGTGGTGACGGGCAGTGACGGGCGTGTTACACGACTCTCTCTGTGGGAGAACAATCTCACCGGCCCGATCCTCCCGAACTAACCACATATTATGTAACCGACATTATCACAATATGTTAGAACATGTGGCCGCAAATGATGTATCACTCAGGATATACATTTCTGAGCGAGATTCCATGGGACCCAACCGGATGTCGGTGGATCAGATTCTGGTGATTGCCGCAGGCCAAATGCTACTGCCTGAGATCAGGATCGGCAGTCACCGTCCTCGGACCGGCAGCCTCCGGACCACCACGCTGGGCACATCGAATTCACCAAGCTCAATGAACGCCGCCAGCCCGTTCGGGCCGAAGGCGTCGGGCATCTCGGTCGTCCCGGTGCGGTAGGTGCCGACGTATCCGCCCTCGGTCGTCAACACATCGATTGGGCCGTCCTCAAGAAGGCTCTCGCCTTGGCGCATCACCCAGATCCGGCCCTCCCAAGTAGTCTGCAATCTCAAGAGGACGGGTATCTCGGGGTAGAAGGGCTGAATCTCGCCGAATTCCTCGCTCACGTTTCCGGAATCCACGGCTGTAGAACCGGTGACAGTCCACCGCGTCGGCTGGCTTAGACGCCCAAGGCGCGCTAGGTCGAGTCGTCCACGGGACGCCGGACACGCGTACGGTGCCCATGTTCTTGCCATACATCGGGGAGTCCGATGGCGGACAGCAGCCCATGCCGCCAAGTGTTCCAGTTCGACGCCGAGGGAGGCGCATCGCCCCAGGCAGGGGTTGGAGGCGTTGGCCATGCTTGTAGATTTCAGATGGTATCGCAAAGGGACGCCGGGCTTTCCGCGAGGCTCCCCCAGAGGCGCAACCAGACAGGGAGAGCACCGATGGTATCGACAATGAGACTCAGGGTTGCGCTGCTGGTCGTGTTCGCGATGGCAGCCACGGTGAGGGCCGCTGCGGCGCAAGGCACGCTCGAAGGAACGGTGACGGACGCGACCGACCGCCCGCTCGCGGGTGTGCGCGTCACTCTCGCAAGGCCCACGGTCTCGGATCCTGTCCAGACGAGACTCTCGACCACGGGCGACGCGGGCACCTACCGGATCGAGGGCATCCCGGCGATCCCCCACGAGGTTCGGTTCACCCGCATCGGCTACGGTGCGCGGACGTTGGAGGCCTCGTTCGCCGACGACGAGACGACAAGGCTCGATGTGACGCTGTCCGAAGCGGTGATCGCGATGGAGAGGCTCGTCGTCATCGGCTCGCGCGCGCAGCCGCGAACCGCGACCCAGTCGATGGTGCCTCTTGACGTGGTTTCCGCGTCCGAACTCACGGGCCAGGGCACGCCCGATCTCAGCTCGCAGCTCAGGAGCGTCCTGCCCTCCTACAACGTGGCCGACGAACCGATCAGCGATGCCGCCATGATCGCCCGCCCGGTGAGCATCCGGAACCTGGCGCCGGAGCAGACGCTCGTGATGGTCGACGGAAAGCGCCGCCACCGCTCCGCCGTCATCGTTCTCTGGAACGGGAACGGCGTCGCGGACGGGGCCCAGGGGCCCGACATCTCCACGCTGCCGAGCATCGCGATGAGCCGGGTCGAGGTCCTCCGCGACGGTGCATCCGCGCAGTACGGCTCCGACGCCATCGCGGGCGTGATCAACGTCGTGCCGAAGAACAACCGCTCGGGCGGCAGCTTCGAGGTTCGGGCCGGCCGCTACCAGGAGGGCGACGGCGACATGGTCACCGCCGCCGGCAACATCGGCCTCCCCTTGGGCGAGACCGGATTCCTCAGCCTGAGCGGCGAATTCGGCCAGTCGGACCCCACGAGCCGCAGCATTCAGCGAAATGACGCGGCCGCCCTTGGGGCCTCCGGCTTTCCCGTGCGGGACCCCGCGCAGATCTGGGGATCCCCCGACGTGGACGACAACGTCAAGCTGTTCGCGAACACGGGCTACGCGTTCGGCGGCGGCACGGAACTCTACGGGTTCGGCAACTACCACACGAAGCGGGTCGAGGGCGGCTTCTACTTCCGGAACCCGAACACACGCGATGCCGTGTTCAGTATCGACGGCGGGGAGACTCTCCTCATCGGCGACGTTCTCGACGCCCGGGACGGCGTGCTCGACGGCTCGGCGAACTGTCCGGTCGTGCACATCGTGAACAACGTGCCCGATCGTGCAGCCATGGAGCGCGTCCGCAGCGACCCCAACTGTTTCTCCTTCCAGGAGCTGTTCCCGGGCGGCTTTACGCCGCAGTTCGGCGGGGACGCGTTGGACGCCTCCGCCGTCGGAGGGATCAAGGGAACGACCGCCGGCATCGAGTGGGACCTGAGCGCGGGCTGGGGCACGCACAGGATCGACTTCCTCATGAAGAACACGGTCAACGCGTCGCTCGGCCCGGAGACGCCGACGGAATTCCGGCCCGGGATCAACCAGCAGCGGGAGTTCAACCTCAACCTCGACGTGCACTACGAACTCGGGGAGGGGACCCTCCTCGCAGGGGGATTCGAGCGGCGCGTGGAGAGTTTCGAGATCGTGCGCGGCGACCGGGCCTCCTGGGAGCTCGGCCCCTACCTTGAGCAAGGGCTCAGCGCGGCCTCGAACGGTTTCCCGGGGTTCGGGCCGCTGTCCGAGGGGAGATGGGACCGGCGCAACGTCGCGGTCTACGGCGACGTGCACCGCGAAGGCGCGGACGACCGCTGGCAGGCGGGCCTGGCGCTCCGGCTCGAGGACTTCGAGGACTTCGGGACGACGTTCAACGGAAAGCTCTCGGGACGCCTGCGTCTCGTGGAGGGGTTCGCGCTCCGCTCCAGCGCGAGCACGGGGTTCCGGGCGCCGACCCCCGGCCAGCAGAATCTCCGGCACATCGGGACGATCTACGATCTGACGCTCATGGAGTTGGTGAACAGCGGCACGATCCCGCCCACCTCGGCGGTCGCGCGGCGCAGGGGCGGCACGCAGCTGCAACCCGAGACTTCGGTGAACGTGGCGCTGGGCGCCGCCCTCACCCGCGGACCGCTGATCGTGACGGCGGACTACTTCCGGGTCGCGGTGTCCGACCGGATCAACCTCAGCACCGACTACACGCTCGAACCGCATGAGATCGACGAACTCGTCGCTGAGGGCGTCGAGGGCGCGCGCAACCTGGCCCGGTTCCGGTACTACAACAACGACTTCTCCACCCGCACGCAGGGAGTGGACCTGGTCGCCAGCTACTCGCCGCCGGCGCTGAGCGGGAATACGACCTTCAATCTGCTGTTCAACTACACGCACACGAGGGTCACGGAATACGCCGGAGAGGATCCGAATCGGCTGCCCTCGGCAGACGTACCGCTGCGCGTCCGGCAGCTGCGGGAGGCCCTGCCCACGACGCGGGGGAGCCTTTCGGCGACGCACCGGGCGGGACGCCTTCGCTTCTTCGGCAAGGTGGGCTACTTCTCGGGCTGGTACGACTGGCTCGACGATTACACCTACGGGGGCAAGGCTCTCGTGGACGCGGAAGTCGCCTACACGCTCGCCAACTCCGTGACCGTCACGCTCGGTGCCGAGAACCTGTTCAACACCTTCACGGACGTGAATCCGGGGGCCGCCGCGAACGTGGGGAACCTCTACAGCCAGAACTCGCCGTTCGGGTTCAACGGCGGCCTGTTCTACGTCCGGGCGAGCTACGCGTTCGACTGGTAGCGGGAAGGGCCTCGTCCAGGAACCTACGGTCGCAGTCCAACACCAGTCCGCGAGTCCGCGAGTAACCGTTCGGGCAAACCGTGGGCTCGACCTCCTGCGGGTTCGCCCTTGATGGCGACAGGGCAACCGACGAAGCGTCCCTCCTCCACCTCCATGAGGACGGGGGCAGGGAGCGGGCATGCGACACATGGTGTCGGACCGATACGGTCGCTTCGCCTACCGCGTGACAGGACTTCGCGGCTCGCGATCCCATGGGGTAAGATAACCCTCAACCGCCCGAGCCATCCGTGTGTAACTATTCAAACTGACCCACTACTTCGATCGTGTAGGTGGTCCCGTCGACCGCGAACGACGTCTGGCTGAGGCTCCCGTCGTCTGGACTGAAGCCGTAGACGCCCCAACCACCCCAGCCGCCGGACGGTTCCACCTGGCCAAGCGTCAGACAGGCGGTCAGATGGCGTTAGCGCTCGGGCGCGTGGCGATCCGGGGCCGACACGTCCGTTCAGTAAGCGTTCGGCGGGGTGACTAGAGGCGCCTCGCCAGTACGTTCCCGAACGCCCTCGCCGTCGCGACGAGATTCCAACCTTCGGGATCGCCACGTCGTCATCTGCCGGGTCTTCCTCAGCCCCGCGCGACGCCCAAGGGAGCACCCGTCACGGGTTCCGCGAACGTACCGTAAGCTCCCGTGTAAGCGCCCGCCAATTATACGGGATCACATACGATAGAAACGAGTCGGACCAGAAACTACTGCATCCATAACTAACTACAGGTCATATACTTATGATGACATAGGGACAGGATAGACAGACTGATCAACCGGCCACGGAGAGCGATGTCGGAGCGGAGGAACCCGACACCCCAGCGTCCACAGACTAGTGTTCCGTTTCACGGATGCACCGTGCCCTCGACTGGCCGAGACACTTTGGTAACGCGGGTCGATCCCAAGTAGCGCTCGGCGCGCAGTGAGAGCCGGCTGACCGGCCCGGCTCAGAACTCCTCCAGCAGCTTCCTGGCCTTCTTAGGGTTGTCGCAGACGATGGCGATCTCGATGAGGTCGTCCGTGATCCCGGTGACGTAGAGCGCCTCGAGGTTGATCCCCGCATCGCCGAGTCGGTTCGTGACGGCAGCGAGCTCGCCCGGCTTGTTCTCGAGTAGCACGGCGTGCACTTCGCTCTCCTCGAAACGGATGTTCGCTTCCTGGAATGCGCGGCGTGCTACTTCGATGTCGTCGGGTATGATGCGCGCGATCGCGTGGCCGCCGACACTGACTACCGCCAGTGCCCTGATGTTGGCACCGCGTCGCGCGAGCGCCTGCGCCACGCGAGCGAGATCGCCTGGGTGATGCGTCAGTTGGATCGAGCAGTCCTTCATGGTCCTCTCCTGTGAAGACAGCGGAAGATACCAACAAGAGCCTCAGGTGCATCGCGGCATGTCGAGGTCCGGCCTGCAGTACAAGCCGCATGTGGTAACGCCCGATGTTCATTCAATGTCCACCGGATGGTCGTCATACGCCATCCGCAGTACGGCCTCGTACGTATATTCACGACATGAACATACGTATACTCTCCAAAGAACAACTAGGCCAGCATCCCAAGAAGCGATAGCTGCTGGCGCGATGAACTCGAGACTCGCGCCTTTCTCTTGCGATCACCATACTTGGTCGCGCAGCCCGAGTGAGGCCAGCCCGGAGTCATTAGGCGGCATGTACAGAGATGGTAATGACCTGACAGTTGGCCCTCGCCGGAGCTGTGTCTAGGCTGCCTTCGTCTTAGCCTCCTCCTTCCTGGCCTTTGCGGCCTTCCTGGCGTCGGTGAGACCGGCCTTGAAGACCTGATAGGGCGTGCGGCCCTCCATGGCTCGACCGCGGTGCGGCCGCTTCCGGTTGTAGGTCTCCAGATACGCCTCGAGGTCCTGCTGCATCTCCTCGACGGTCTCGTACCAGGTGGTGCGGCCCTTCACCCTCAAGTGCTCGTCGAGGAGCGTGCGGTGGAAGCGCTCGATGAAGCCGTTGGACTGGGGCCTGCCCACCTTCGTCGTGCGGTGCTCGATGTCCTCGAGCTGAAGGAACAGCTCATATGGGTGACGGTCCGGACGGCCGCAGAACTCGCGGCCGTTGTCGCTGAGCACGGTCTTCACCCGGACCCGGTGCTCATCGAAGAACGGCAACACGTCGTTATTCATCACCTGCACCGCCGTGAGCGGGAGCTTGCTCGTGTAGAGCCGGCCCCAGGCGTAGCGGCTGAAGCAATCGAGCACGGTCTGCAGGTACACCTTGCCGACCCCCTTCAGCGTTCCGACGAAGAACGTGTCCACGGCGACGAGGTCGCCCGGGTAATGGACTTCGATGTGGCGCTCCCGGAACTCGGGACTGAAGCGCTCCAGCAGCTCGATCTGCTCGTCGGTCAGCTTCAGCTTCCGTTCCCTGGCCGTCTCTTCGAGCCTGAGCAGCCGTTCGTGCTTCGTGGTGAGGCCATGCCGGCTCCACACGCCCCGTACGCCTCCTGAGCTCACCTGGATCCCTCCGAGCAGCAACTCGTCCGCGACCCGCTGAGCTCCGTGCGTCGGAGCCTCCAAGGCGTGGGCCAAGACCGCCTGCTCAATCTCTTCACTCACCCGGTTCGGGTGCGGTCCCTTCGGCCCCGGAAGCTGGTCGATCAGCCCCTCGGCCCCGTAAAGCTGGAAGTTCCTCCTGATCTCGTAGAACTGCTGCCGGCTGTAGCCCACGATCTTGCACGCCTTGCTCACGTTGCCGAGCTCCTGGGCCAACTGTAGCAGGCTCAGCTTGCGGCGCGCTATCTTCTCCCCCTGGACGGTGGTCATCTTCTCTCCCGTGCTAAGTGAGTGACTTCGACATCTCTCAATTAGCTCCGGCGAGGGCGGCTGGCCACCGTCCTCTCTCGTGGTCAACTGTCAGGTGAATACCGTCTCAGCACACACGGCACGATCCTCGGCCGAGCCAGAAAGGTGAGGGGGAGGGTATCGATGCCCAAGTGGACATTCGAGCCAGGTCATACGGCAGCGGAGTTCCGCGCGCGGCACATGATGGTCAGCAACGTTCGCGGCGCCTTCAAGAACGTGCGCGGCACGCTCGACTTCGATCCGGCCAACCCAAAACTGTCATCCGTAGAGGCAATCATCGATACGGCAGAGCTCTGGTCAGGCGAGCCCGAGCGTGACGCTCACCTGCGAAGTCCGGCCTTCCTCGACGTCGAGCGTTATCCGCAGATCACGTTCAAGGGGGATCAGGTAGAGGTGATCGGCGATCATGACTACGTGGTCAGCGGCGACCTCACGATCCGAGGAATAACTCGCGCGGTCCCTCTCAGAATCAAATACCTCGGTACATGGCCAACGCCCTGGTGGGAAGAGGAGGAGGGAGAATGGGTGAACAAGGGGCCGAAGTCACGGGCAGGCTTCCTGGCCGAGACCGAGATCAATCGTCACGACTTCGAAGTGAGTTGGAACGATACGATCGACAGAGGCGGCATCGTTGTCGGGGACACGGTACACATCACTATCGATGTTGAAGCGGTTCTCGACGACGAATGAGCTGACCGTGCAGAGAGGTGATGAGGAGACTTTCACGGTGATCTCGGCTCATGGACGCGGTAATCTATCGCTTCGACGGGTTGACGAGGGTAGACTTCGGGCAGCAGTGACCTCATGCTCAGACGATCACAAGGAGGGTATCCATGTGGGTAGGGCGACTCGTGGACCTCATCGAGGACCATGCGGATGAGTTGACCGATCGGCTCGTACGTAGGATGCGTGAAGATCCGCGGGCGACCGGTTACCACCGATTCGATGATGAAGAGCTGGGAGAGCGGGCCCGCGAAGTCTACTCCCACCTCGGGCGATGGCTCGGAGAGACCTCCGAGAGTGCCGTCGAGAGCGAGTACTTTCGTCTCGGCAAGATTAGGCGTGCGGAGGGGATACCGCTCTCCGAGGTGGTCATGGCGCTCCTCTTAGTCCGTCGCAATCTGTGGCATTTCGTCGAAGCTCAGGGCGCCGACACCAGCCTGGAGCTCCGACAGGAGCTCGACCTCGAGCTACTCGTGGTCCGTTTCTTCGACCGGGCCATTTTCCACACGGTACGGGGGTATGAGTCCGGGGGCTGACGGCGCCGTCTAACGGTTGGAACCTTCCAAAACTTATGAGGCGATGATCTCGTAGTGTGGATGGGTTGACGATACACTGGACCGTGAGAGGCTCATGTCACCGCGGAAGACTATTCTCAGGGAGCTGGACCAGCTTCACGACGGCGAAGGTGCCGGACGCTACACGCGACCGAGCGCAATGCCCGGATACGGCGGCAAGGCTGCCAAGTATCAGGAAGCCGTCAACGGACTGCTGAAAGACCGCCTCATCGACGGGAAGAAGGATGAGGAGGGTCGCATGGCTGTCGCTCTGAATCCCCATCGAATCGCTGAAGTGCGCAAGGAGCTTCGGCCCTGGTTCACCCGGCCGATGACCTGGTTGGTAGCGGTGGCGGCAGCGGGCCTGGTCGCCCCCTTCCTGATCTAGTGTCCCGTCCCAGAAGTTCGGAGACGGACACTGAAGGGCCCCGCCACGAGGCCTCTCGGCCCGTTGGCCGGCTCAGCAATTCACGAACTCGTGCCCCTTCGGCATCAGCCGGAAGGGGATCTCGTCCCACATTCCTGTCAGTTTCGGTCGTAGCGTATCCAGGACTTCGCGGTCCGGAGCGAACACCAGCACGCTGCCCCCGCCTCCAGCCCCCATCGGGAATGCCTCGGCGCCGAGTGCGGCGGCGTGCTCGCCCAGCGCCTCGGCCCCGGCCATGTAGGGTGGCACGAGATCGACCCGCACCTGCCTGAATCCGCGAATGCTCTCGAGCACGCGCTCCCAATCACCTAGGCGCAGCCCCTCACGGTACTCGTAGGCGTATCCCGGGAGCTCCGTCAGTCGTGGGAAGGACTCCTCGTCGCGGAGCATGCCGCGCCAGGTCTGGTTGACGGTGGAGCTGAACCGCGTCTTCCCGGTATGGAAGACCGCCATGCGTTCCTCCAAAGCTTGGTATTCGTCAGGCGGGACGAGCTCGTAACGCACGGACGTACCGAGGCCCTGGCGAGGCTGCCCCGGGATCCCCCACGGCAACCAGACGTAGTCCACGACGCCACCCCAGACCACGTTGGACTGTTCCTGGGTGCCGGTGAGACTGGTGCCCAGATCCTGCTCGAGACGTGAGGCCAGAGCCACGATCTGGGGTCCATCCATGGGGTCGCCGGCCAGGCGATTGGCCAGGAGGCACACCCGGTCATGGCCGTTGCCGAGCCCCCGAGGTCCGCCGACAAGAGCCCCGGGCGCAGGCTATGGAGATGAAAGGCCACGCCGCTCACGCCGAAGGCATCGGCCGCTTTAACGAGCCAGTTTTCCTGCGTTGCCGCGACTTGCCCGGCCCGCGCTACCACCTCCGTGCCATACTCGGACGAGCGGACTGCGATCATGTCGGTTTCGTAGGGGTGGACTTCGACCCGCGATCCCGTGTCGATGGTCAGGCAGATGGTGCGGGGAAGCGCTGCGCTCCACGCTGCGGTGGGGTCGGAGTGCGGATCGTCGGGCCAGATCGGAGGTCGCCACAGCCCCTGCTGGAACTCACGCATGTCCAGGGTGGAGCCCGGTCCGTCGATGCGGTGGCGGGCGATGATCGTGGGGAGCTCACCCTTCTCCTGGGCGGCCTGAAGCCGGGCACGCAGGTCCAAGGGGCGAAGGGCCTAAGGAAAGTAGGTGGGCTCGCTGGCCATCCAGCCCGTATTGCCACCGGGGGACTGCACGTACAGGAATCCCTCGAAAATCCCCAGCACCGACACGCCCGTGCCGGCCTCCACAGCCTCCATCATCGGCGCGCTGTCACTGGGACCGCTCACCAACGCGGAGGTCTGTGCCACGACCTGGCTCCGAAGAGGCTCACTCACGGCCTCGGTGAGGCGAGCGGCCACAAACCCGGCCTGTCCGTCCGGGAGGCGTACCCGATACCAGGGCCCGGCAGCTGCCAGGACTCGCACGGGGGTGTGCTCCTCGAGCTCGACCACAACCGTGGCTCGACGGCTGGGCCCCCCTCTCAACCGGATCCCTTCGTTGACCGTTCGGGTCCATGCGCCCAGATGGTCCAAGGGAGCGGAGGTCGCCACCAGGTCCTGGGAGGGCTTGTAGAGGAAGTAATACGGGTCCACCGGTCCCTCTCTCCGCCGGTACACCCCGAAGTGGAGGTGCGGCGCGGTGGTTCGGGCGTTGCCGGTGTTGCCCACGAACCCGAGGAGGGTGCCCTTGGTGACGCGCTCCCCCGATCGTACGACCTGGCTGTCGAGGTGAGCGTAGTAGATCGAGTTGGGCTCCTCGGAGTCGCGGACCCAGACGACCTTGCCGCCGATGTCGGTGTCCCGGACGCGAGTGACGCGGCCCTCCGTGGCGGAGTGGACGGGCGTGCCCTTGGGTGCGAAGATGTCCACGCCGTGATGGCTGCGCCGTCCGGCCTCCCGGTCGGCACCGAAGACGCTCAGAATGGCCCGGTTGTTGCGGCCCTCTACAGGGAAGGCCATGGATGCTTCGGCCCTCAGGACTATGCGGTAATGGCCCCCTCGGAGGAGCTCGGGTTGCAGGCGGACCACGTAGCTGGCGCCACGGCTCGCCACGTACTCCACCATCCCCCGAACCGAGTCAGAGGAGAGTACCGGCAGTGGAGCCCGCTCTGGGGTGCTCTGCATTCGGTAGACGTCCACGAACAGCCTGGTAGGCTCACCGCCGTTCAGCTCCACGTCGATGGAGAGACGCTGACCCCGCCTGAGCTCCACCAGATAGCTTCTGGCGTCCGGTGACTCGGGAAAGAGGAAGCCCTCCTCTTCGAAGGGAAGCCCGACCGTAGGGGCTTCGTCGAGGGCGCGGGCCGCCGCCTCCGACCACGCCGTGCCCAGGGCGGTCTCGGCCAGACCTACGGCGCGAAGAGACTCGAAATACGCTTCATGAGGCGTCAGATCGCGGAACTCGTTCCGGATCTGATCGACCTGCTCGCAGGCGGAAATGAAGAGTAGGACGCCAAGGATCCCGCCGCCACGACACGACCACACCCCGCCCCATCCCCTTCGATAGCGCTCAGTCCTCATGCGCCCAATCCATGCGTTTTTCCCATTCGGCTTCCTTTCCTGCTCAACGATGTCCACCGCCTTCCAACGTGCGATGTCTACCGCCCTGTACCATAATTGGACGGAATTGTTGAGATTTCTATGATTCTCGACATCCTTCCTGACCAGAGGGCCCCTTGCATGGTACGAATCGCCGAGATCGAAGCCGGCAGCATTGCGGACGAACTCCACCTCGAGATCGGGACGCGCATCGTCCGGATCAACGGGCAGCGAGTCCGCGACGGCATCGATCTGACCTTCCTCCTGGCGGAGAGCGCCCTCGAGCTCGAGACCGTGAACCCGCACGGGGATGCGGTCTGCTACGAGATCGAGCGCGAGCCGGGGGAGCCCGTCGGCATCATCCCGGCACCCGACACGATTCGTGAATGTGCGAACAAGTGCGTGTTCTGCTTCATCGATGGGAATCCCAAGGATGTGCGTGACACACTCTGGCTCAGGGACGACGATTTCCGGCTCTCGTTTACGTACGGGAGCTACGTGACGCTCACGAACCTGGGTCCCAGGGGGATGGAGCGCCTGGTTGAGCAACGGATCAGCCCGCTCTACGTGAGCGTGCACGCTACGGAGCCCGAGGTACGTGAGCGTTTGCTGGTCAACGAACGGGCCGGCCTCATCATGGAGCAGCTCCGGTTTCTGCTCAAGGGCGGACTCGAGGTCCATACCCAGGTCGTGCTCTGTCCCGAGTGGAACGACCGTGAGCACCTGGACCGCACCATCGACGACCTCTACGCGCTGGGGGAGGGCGCTCGGTCATTGTCGGTCGTGCCAGTGGGGCTCACGAAGTACAATCTGGGCCGCCCGGTCCGGCTCCTGACACGGGAAGAGGCCTTGGCGGCCATCGGACAGGTGGATCGCATTCGGCAACGGGCCCTTGAGGAGCGGGGCCGAGGTTGGTGCTACGCTGCCGACGAGATGTACTTGATCGCCGGCGGCGATTTTCCCCCGGACGAATACTACGACGAGGCCTCCCTCACGGAGAACGGGGTGGGTGCTATGAATCGCTTCGTGCGCGAGTTCGAGAAGGGACTGCCCCACGCGCCGGCCCTTCCGGGGCGTACGCTTCGCATCGTCACCGGACTGTCGATGGAGGGGCTGTTCCGGGAGAGGGCGCCGCGCCTGGCTGAGGCCACCGGAGCCCAGGTGGACGTGATCGGCGTGGTGAACGATTTCTACGGTGACAGCGTGACGATAGCCGGACTCCTCGGCGGTCGGGACATCGTACAGGCCGTGGGCGACACACGGGAAGACGAGCTAATGCTCCTGCCGGCCGAGGCGCTCAACGCCGATGACCTGTTCGTCGACAGCCTGCCGCTGGGAGAGGTTCGAGCCGCCCTGGCACCGGCGGACGTCGTGACCGGGTACGACCTCCTCGAGTGCCTCGGAAGCCTCTCGCAAGCGCACGCATGAGTAGGACCTTGCCGGTGGTAGCCGTGGTGGGCAGGCCCAACGTGGGAAAGTCCACCTTTTTCAATCGCGTGATCGGCGGGCGCGTCGCCATCGTTGACGAGCGGCCCGGTGTCACGCGGGATCGGAATTTCAGCAAGGCCGACTGGGCCGGTCATCACTTCTACGTGGTCGATACCGGAGGCGTGATCGAGGGCAGTGACGAGCCCTTGGATCGGGCGATTCGAGAGCAGGCATACGCTGCCGTGGCCGAGGCCCACGTCATACTCTTCCTCGTGGACGGCAAGGCCGGCGTCCATCCTCTGGACGAGCGCCTTGCGGAGATCCTCAGGAAGAGCGGCCCCCCCGTGCTGCTCGTCGTGAACAAGATGGACAACCTTCCCCGGGACCAGAGTCATCTGGACCTCTGGAGCCTGGGCATGGGCGAGCCAATTCCCGTGAGTGCCCTTTCAGGAAAAGGCTCGGGCGACCTCCTGGATGCCGTGGTGGCCAGTCTTCCAGGGCAGGAGGACGTGGATGAGGAGGAGGGCGTGATCCGGGTAGCCGTGGTTGGAAAGCCGAACGTCGGGAAGTCGAGTTTCGTGAACCGGCTCTTCGGGGAAGATCGGGTGGTGGTGAGTGAGGTGCCCGGCACGACCCGGGATCCGGTGGATTCACTTCTCCAGTATCACGGCAAGAACCTCGTTTTCGTGGACACGGCGGGGCTCCGCCGACAATCCAAGATCAAGGACTCGCTGGAGTACTATTCGGCCCTGCGGACGGCCAAGGTCGTGCGCGAAGCCGACGTGTGTCTCGTTCTCGTGGACGCCACCGAGCCCATTCACGTGCAGGACCTCAAGGTGGTCGAGCAGGCCTGGGAGGCGGGCGCGGGAGTGATCCTCGTAGCCAACAAGTGGGATCTGGTCGAGAAGGATCACCAAACCGCCCCGCAGTTCGAGAAGGATCTGAAAGAGCGGGCACCTTTCCTTCGATGGATTCCGGCGGTCTTCACCTCCGCTCTATCCGGTCAACGGGTCAGGAAGTGCCTCGACGTGATCCTCGAGGTCCAGGAGGAGCGGCACCGAAGGATCGCCACCGCCGACGTCAACGAGGCCCTGGCGGGACTGCTGCGCCACCAGCCACCTCCACACAGCCGGGGCCGTCGGGTGAAGATCCGATACGGGACGCAGGTCTCGGTCGCGCCTCCCACCTTCATCTTCTTCGCCAATCTCCCAAAGGCCCTTCCCGAGCACTACATTCGCTACGTCCACAACAACCTAAGAGATCGTTGGGGGTTCGTGGGGAGTCCCATCCGAGTCCGCTTCAGGGAGAACTGACCTCCGTGAGTCCGTACGTCCTTCTCGCGCTGGCGTACGTCACCGGTGCGACCCCTACGAGCTACCTCGTCGGGAAGGGCGTGTACGGGACCGACCTGCGGACCGAGGGAAGCGGGAACCTGGGAGGCACGAACGCATTCCGGGTGCTCGGCTGGAAGGCGGCGCTTCCGGTCATCGTGATGGACATCTTGAAGGGCTGGTTCCCCGTGTGGTACTTCCCACAGATCCATGGTGACGCGCCCTGGACGTGGGCTCTGGCATATGGCGGCGCGGCCATCGTCGGCCACGTGTGCTCCTTTTGGGTGGGCTTCAAGGGAGGGAAGGGGATCGCTACCAGCGGCGGCGTATTCATTGCGGTGGCGCCCATGGCGCTTCTCGCAGGTCTAGCGACCTGGCTGATGGTGGTGATCGGGACGCGCATCGCTTCCGTGGGCTCGCTGAGCGCAGCCTTGGTCGTGCCCGTGGTCGTCTACTTCACTCCGCACCAGGGTGGAGACATCACCTTTTGGTTCACAATAGGCCTGGCCCTGTTCGTGATCTGGTCCCACCGCTCGAATATCGGGCGGCTCCTCAGGGGTGAGGAGCAAGCGTTGCGGACACGGGAATCGGGAGGCTCGGCTTGACGCAGGTCGCCGTCGTGGGCGCCGGAAGCTGGGGCACGGCCTTGGCTGCACTTCTGGCCAAGAAAGGACACGAGGTGCGGCTGTGGGCGTACGAGCCGGAGGTCGCTGAGGAGATTAAAGGGCTGGGCGAGAACCGAACTTACTTACCCGGCGTCAAGCTGCCCTTGAACCTAGAGTGCACGACGGACATGGAGACGGCACTGGGTGACGCCGGCGTCGTGCTTTCGGTGAGCCCGTCCCAGTTCGTAGGCACCGTCATGGTTGAGGCGGCCGCCTATATGCGGGACGACGCCCTCGTGGTGAGCGCGTCGAAGGGGATCGAGACGTCCACGCTCCGACGAATGGACGAGGTCCTGTCGAGCGTCCTGGGTCGTGCCCAGATGGAGGGCTTCAGCGCTCTTTCCGGGCCGAGCTTCGCCGTCGAGGTGGCTCAAGAGGCGCCGACCGCCGTGGTGGTGGCCAGTAGCTCGGAGGAGGCGGCCCTCCAGGTACAGGACCTCTTCCAGACCGGGCACTTCCGTGTGTACACCGGGACCGACGTGGTTGGCGTGGAGCTGGGTGGAGCGCTCAAGAATGTCATCGCACTAGGGGCCGGGGTGACGGCGGGATTGGGCTTTGGACACAACACCCTGGCGGCCCTCATGACCCGAGGGTTGGCGGAGATTCGCAGGCTGGGAGTCGCCATGGGCGCTCAGGCGTCCACCTTCTCGGGCCTGGCCGGCATGGGAGACCTGGTCCTCACGTGCACGGGATCTTTGAGCAGGAACCGCACAGTCGGGTATCGCCTCGGTCAGGGCGAGGCCCTCGAGTCGATCCTCGGCGACATGACGGCGGTGGCCGAGGGGGTCAGGACGGCCCAGGCCGTGCATGATCTCGCCGAGCGTTACGGGGTAGAGATGCCCATCGCGGAAGAGGTCTACGGGATGCTGGTGTTAGGGACCGAGCCGAGACAGGCGCTGCAGAACCTCATGGAGCGAGACCCGAAGCCCGAAGAGTGGTACTAGCGTTCTTGGTTCAGCATCGCGGGCACCGCGCCCGAAGGCCGTGGTCCGAGGAGGAGGAACGCGAGGGCGGATGCATCGGTGCTCGAGCCGAGAGACCTTCATGCTCGTCGTGAGCGCCGAGTTGAACGCGAGACGATCGAGCGCAGCGAGATCAATGGCCGAGACACTTCTGGGACACCACACTAGCGACAGGGGGAGTGATGATGGATGAGCCCATCGCCAAGAAGGAGTACTACTCCATCGGTGAGGTTTGTGAGCTCACCGGCCTCAAGCCTCACGTCCTCCGGTACTGGGAGACGCAGTTCGAGCTCCTGCACCCCACCAAGAACCGGGCCGGTAACCGGGTATTCCGTCCCAAGGAGATCGAGCTGGTGCTCCTGGTGAAGCACCTGCTCTACGAGAAGAAGTTCACGATCGACGGGGCCCGGCAGAAGCTGCTCGACATGCGGCAGCGGGGCGAGATTACGGAGAGCAAGAAGGACGTGGTGGACCAGGAATTCCTGGGCGGAATGAAGCAGGACCTGAATCACCTCAAGGAGGTTCTCACCGCCCCGCCGAGTCGGCTTCCGTCCTGATGCGGATCCTCTGCACCAACGACGATGGATATTTGGCGTTGGGCATCCGCGTCTTGGCCTCGGCCGCCCGGAACTTCGGCGAGGTCACCATCGTGGCCCCCGATCGCGAGCAGAGTGCCACGAGTCACTCGCTGACGCTTCATCACCCGCTCAGGGCCCGACGCTCCGCGGACGGCGCCCTGGTCGTAGACGGGACGCCCACCGATTGCGTCATCCTAGCGGTGAACGAGCTTCTGGAGGCTCGGCCGGACATATGCCTCTCGGGTGTCAACCACGGCCCGAACATGGGCGAGGACGTGCTCTACTCGGGAACGGTGGCTGCCGCCATGGAGGCCACGGTCATCGGGATACCGGCCATTGCCATCTCGTATGCCGGTGACTTTTTCGAGGATCTCGAGGCGTGGGAGCCGATTCTCGTGGAGCTTCTGAGAGGCATCGTCGACCAGGATGAGCTTCCAAAGGACACGTTGTTCAACGTGAACCTTCCTGGGGTGGATCCCGGCAACGTAAAAGGCATCCGCGTGACGTCCCTGGGGAAGCGGCGATACAGTGACAGCCTCACCCGAGCCCTCGATCCGTCGGGCAAGGAGTATTACTGGATCGGCGGTGGCGAGATCAGCTGGAGTGGAGACGTGGACTCGGACTTCGGGGTGGTCCACGAGGGGTATGTGTCCGTGACGCCGCTCCACCTCGACCTGACCAACTACCGGCTCCTCGAGGAGATTCGTGGGTGGCAGCTGACTCTCTAGACGATCGAAGCTTCGCCGGCTACCGGCGCAAGCTCATCGAGGAGATCCGGGAGCACGGCATCGACGACCTGGAGATCCTCCACCTCTTCGACCAGGTGCCCCGCCACCTGTTCGTGCCCCAGGGCGTTTGGTCCAGAGCGTACGAGGACGCCCCGATCCCCATCGGGTACTCGCAGACGGCTTCCCAGCCGTCGCTTCAGGCCCTTTACCTCTCGATCCTGAAACCCACCACCGACGAGACCGTGCTCGAGATCGGTACCGGAAGCGGGTATCTGACGGCCTTGTTGGCTCTGACGGCGAACCGCGTGTACTCGGTGGAGCGGGTACGGGAGCTCTCGGCGCGTGCGCGGGTGGCTCTGGACGAGCTACGTCTGAAGAACGTGGCCCTCATGGTGGGAGATGGGACGATCGGATGGAGGAAGTATGCTCCCTTCGACGTCATCGTGGTGTCCGCCGCGTCCCCATCGATTCCCAAGGCCTTCCTGGATCAACTGGGCGAGGGAGGCCGCATGCTCATCCCTGTGGGATCGAGAGAACACCAGGAGCTCATCCTCGTTCGCCGAGAGGATGGAGAGATCCAGCAGGAGGTGATCCAGGGCGGGTGCACCTTCGTGCCGCTTCTCGGCCGGTTCGCGTGGGCTTCGGAGCATCCGGAGGCCGGCGCTTGACCTCTCTTGTGGCCGAGAGGCGCAAGGGGCCCATCCGCAGACTCTACGACTGGGTGCTCCACTGGGCCGATACTCCCTACGGGCTACCCGCACTGGGTGCGCTTGCCCTGGCGGAGTCATCGGTCTTTCCCATCCCGCCCGATCCGCTGCTCATGGCGCTCTGCCTGGGTGCTGCGTCACGATCGCTCAGGTTCGCCGGGGTCGCCACGGCAGCTTCCGTCATCGGAGGCATGATCGGGTACGGGATCGGCTCGCTGGTCTGGCTCGGAGTGTCGGACTTCTTCTTCACGTACGTTCCGGGTGTCACGCCCGACGCGTTCGGCAGCGTCCAGAGCCTATACGAGCGGTGGGACTTCTGGGCCGTGTTCATGGCCGGACTCACGCCGATCCCCTACAAGGTCTTCACCATTTCGGCCGGTGTGTTCGCCATCAACTTCCCGGTCTTCGTGCTGGCCAGCGTCCTGAGCCGTGGACTCAGGTTCTTCCTCGTTGCCGGCCTGATCTACCGGTTTGGATCGTCCATAAGCTCCTTTATCGACCGCTACTTCAGCCCCCTCACCTGGGCTTTCGGCTTTCTGGTGGTCTTGGGCTTCGTGCTCGTCGAGTTCGTTCTCTGAGAAATACGTTTGTTAGCAGGGTCGTGGGAGGCCTATATTGACTGTGTGGAGCAGCCCCCAGCTGCAAGGTCCCCAGTCGGTCGGAGAACTTCTATGAGCGACGAGGCAGGATCCGAGCGGGAGATGATCGAGGCGGAGTCGACCAATGAGGACGGTCGCTTGACCGACGACGTCGAGATCCCGGAGGAAGCGTTCATCTCTCCGGACGAGCCCCTCGTTCGGGATAAGTTTCGAGATGCACTGATCTCTCCGGACGAGCCCATCGAACGAGGCGACGACGACGGTGGCGTCGTGGTGGGCATGGACGGAACGAGCGAGCACGAGTCGGTCCGCTTCTCCGGTGTGCATCTGGAGCCGGAGCAAATGGCCGCGGTCTTGGAGGACGTGGCGGCGGGGCTGAGGGAGCACGGGATCAACGGTCTTCGGCCGACGCCCGGCACGCCCCACTTCGAGAGCGTGCTCAAGGCCTATATCGCCGGATACTATTCGACTGACTACTGACCGACTGGCTGGTGATCGACTGATTACTGATCGCCGGGGGCGTTGTCATGCCCCAGACGGAATCGACCCTCGCGGCCTGGTGGCCCCGGGGGTCGACGCGTTGGTGCCGTCGCGGGCCTTATGGAGCAAATGAGACCGATGATCGCGGTGGCGGCGCTGCTCGTGCTGGGGTTAGCGAGCCTTTTGAGCGCTCCTGCGGTCGGGCGCGCGCAGGAGGTGGTGCCGGACTGGCTGCTGAGCGTCCGTCTTCCGAACGCGGGCGCCAAGTCCGTCATGACTCCCACCGGATGGGGTGCGGCCTACGGCTCTATCTTCGCCGGCGCAGGGGTGTCCGAGCGGAATCCCTATCTGCCCAGTTCGGATGGCGTGATGGCGCTGGGCGTCGGGGTCGGGGATCCTGTGCTCAATGCCGGCCTCCAGCTTGGAGTTACGGTCTCCGACCTCAGCGAGTTTGACAACTATGCATACTCGTTCAAGCTGCATCGCTACTTAGGGCGGGGAACCGCCATCGCAGTGGGTGGCGAGAGCCTGCTGACCGGTGGTCCCCTCGTCGATGACTTAGGCGAGACGTTCTATCTGGTGGTGAGCCACGTCGTACAAGGGGTGGCATCGCCCCGCCCCGGTGTCGGCCGTCTCCACTTGAGCGCCGGCGTGGGGTCTGGGCGCTTTGCCAATAGGAGCCCCCGGGACACGTCGGAGGGGAAGGGTGAGAACGGGACCTGGGTGTTCGGCAACGCGGCCGTGGAAGTGGCGAAGGACCTGAACGTCCTCGTGGAGTGGAGCGGGATCAACCTCCATGCGGGCGTGAGCAAGGCGTTTCAGGTCGGCGACGTGGCGATCTCGCTTTCGTTGGCCGCTGCGGACTCGAGACGGCTCCCTGGAGGCGGATTTTGAACGCGGATCGGCGAGGGTCGGTGCTGATCGGCGAGTGCACATCAGACAACGGGGTGCATGTGCACCGAAACGCCATTTCCATGTGCGCGCCAGCGCTCCCTTATGTGGCTGGCTGTCTTACAGTTTCGTCTGAAGCGGGATCACCGACGATGAGCGGGGTGTCCCCGATCTCGCTTCGCAGGTAGTCGACCTGGTCGCGCTTCTCGCAGATCAGCACGACCTGTCTCCGGACCGACAGGAGCTCTCTGGTGGTGTAGGCAGCCGTATCTCCTGCCCCGCACACGATCAAGTGCCCCGACATGCTTGCGATGGTCTTCTCCAACTTCCGTCTCCTGAAGACGTGCCCGATCTGTCCCTCGACAATGAAGGCCGTTGCGGTCGTGACAAGATAGAGCACGCCGCCCATCCCCACGAGAATGAGTAAGACCGTGAAGATCCGCCCGCCGGGACGGGCCGTCATGTCCACGATTTCACCAAACCCCACCGTGGTGAGGGTGATGGCCGTCATGTAGAAGGCATCCACCCAGCCGACGCCTGGGTCGATGACGCGATATCCGACGATCCCCACGAGCATGACGGCGAGGATGAACAGTGCGGCGGAGCCCAGGCGGAGCCTCAGCTGTCGCAGATCCTCATCCAGTTCGGTGGGCGAGACGTCGTATACGTTCAAGATCTCGTGGGAGCAGAGGGACGGGCGGGGCGATCCTGGTCAGTGCCGCGTAAATCTGCCCCCCGGATCCGCCGAAAAGCAAGGAAGTCCGCCGTGTGTAGGTCCTGCGCTGGCGTATCATTGCCCCACCCCGACGACCAGGGCATGTTTCCGCACCTCGAGTGTTCCGATGCCGAGACTTTGGTAACGGAACACCAGATCACAAGCAGACGCTCCAGAGCAAGGCACCGAGCATTGGCTCGTTCTCGATATCTGTCAGGTGGCCTGCTACTACAATTACGTCAACCGCCTGACCGACGGACTGGGCCTCGAACTGGAGGCCAATTGGAGGGGAAGAGGACTACACCCTCACCAAGGCCGAATTCGAAGAGCAGCGAAGGACAGCGAATGATCCGGAGGCGGGGACCCGCCCCTCCGGCGATGCGCCGGGGGGGGATGGTCCCTGGGACCGCGAGCGAGCGAGGAGTGCGATGATCGAGCTCACGGGCCGCCATGCTCGACGGAAGCGACGCGGTTGCCGACTGGCCCATTCTGAACGCTCTCCTGAATACGGCGTCGGGAGCGAGCTGGGTGTCGTTCCATCACGGCGGTGGCGTCGGCATCGGCAACTCGCTCCATGCCGGCCAGGTCCTGGTGGCCGACGGCTCGGCCGAAATGTCTGAGCGGATCCGTCGGGTACTCACCGACGATCCCGGTATCGGCGTCGTACGACACGCCGATGCGGGCTACCAGAAGGCGGTGGAGACCGCCGCGCGAGAGGGGCTTCTTATTCCAATGCAGGAGAGCTGACAACTCATGTCTCAACCGATCGTCGAGTGTGTCCCCAACTTCTCCGAAGGAAGGAACCCCGCCGTCCTGAAGGAGATCACCAACGCCATCGAGGCCGTCGCCGGCGTCCACCTTCTCGACGTGGATCCGGGGACCAATACCAACAGAACCGTGGTCACTTTCGTCGGTGCCCCCGATGCGGTCGAAAACGCCGCCTTCCAGTGCGTGGCCAGGGCTGCCCAGCTCATCGACATGCGGGAGCACCAGGGGGAGCATCCCAGGATGGGGGCCACCGACGTCGTGCCCTTCGTGCCGGTGTCCGGTGTGACCATGGAAGAGTGCGTCGCCATGGCTCAACGTGTTGGAAAGCGCATCGGCGAGGAGCTTGACATTCCGGTCTTCCTCTACGAGCAGGCGGCTACCCGTCCGGAGCGGCAAAACCTCGCACAGGTGCGGTCCGGTGAGTACGAGGGCATGGCCGAGAAGCTCAAGGATCCGGACTGGCATCCGGACTTCGGGCCACAGGTACTCAATCCGGGCGCTGGAGCCACCTGTGTGGGCGCCCGGGAATTCCTGATCGCGTACAACATCAACCTGAACTCCACCGACCGGCGCTGCGCCAACGACATTGCCTACGCGCTCCGGGAACGGGGGCGGTGGAAGCGGGGGGGCAACACCGATCCGTTCTACTACAAGGGCGAGGTCGTGCGCTTCCCCGAGGATGGTACCTACCCCTGCGGTCCCTGCGACTTCGTGGGCGGGAGCTTCGGGGAGCTGGAGACCCACTACCGGGACGTTCACGGGGGGGATCTTCGGGCGCGCTACCAGGCCCTGGACATCGATCCCGAGGCCCCGTCCGGCCCCGTCTTCGACGACGGCCTGTTTACGGATGTAAAGGCCATCGGCTGGGTGATCGAAGAGTACAACAAGGCTCAGATCAGCATCAACTTCACGAACTTCAAGGTGAGCCCTCCTCATGAGGTGCTGGAGGCGGCTCGGGAAGAAGCGCTCAAGAGGGGTGTGGTCATCACTGGCTCCGAACTTGTTGGCCTCATCCCCTTCGAAGCCCTGCGGCAGGCCGGAGTCTTCTATCGCAGACGGGCCATGAAGTCCACGGGCGTTCCGGTAGCTGATCTTCTGGAGACGGCCATCCAGTCCATGGGGTTGAGAGACGTCGCGCCCTTTGACGTTCGGGAGAAGGTCTTGGCGGCGCCCACCGTGGAGGGGCCCTTGGTCCTGCGTGCCACGTACGACTTCATCGACGAGGTTTCGCGGGAGACACCTGCCCCGGGCGGGGGATCGGTAGCCGCCCTGGCCGGTGCTCTCGGTGGGGCGTTCGTCTCGATGGTGGTGAACCTGTCGGTGGGGAAAGGCGAGTTCGACGATCGTTACGAGCAGCTGTGTTCCATCGCGGAGAGGGCTCAAGCCGTAAAGGACCTTCTCGTCAGAATGGTGGACGAGGACACACAGGCCTTCGACTCCGTCCTCACGAGCATGCGCATGCCACAGGACACCGAAGAAGAGCGGGCTCTTCGTTCCGCCGCCATCCAGGAGGGCTACAAGACGGCCACGCTCGTTCCGCTTGGGACGGCCGAGGGATGCCTGGACGCCATGAAGCTCTGTGAGGAGATGGCGGCCATGGCCACGCCCGAGATGATCAGCGACGTGGGATCGGGCGCGCTCATGGCCCATGCGGGCATCAAGGCCGCGATCTACAACGTGCGCACCAACCTCCCCAACATCTCGGACGAAGCGTTCGACAAGGACGTTCGAGGCAAGTTGGATGGCCTTCTGCAGGAAGCCGACGAAGCTGCGCGGGCGGTGGAGAAGTGCGTGGAGGCGGCGCTGGGGCTGCCAGGAATCACCAACGGATAGGACTCTCTTTGGCATTCGACAGCGTTTGGCTGAATGGCCAGGTCGCCACAATGCGGAGCGGCGGCGGCGCCTACGGAGAGGTACCTGACGGTGCCGTGGCCGTGACCGGCGGTAAGATCGAGTGGGTGGGGCGGAGGACTTGGATAGGCGCGAACCCGTGCCGGTCCATGATCAAAGAGGGAGTCGTGGTCGGGCCGTAGCTAGTGTCCCGTTACCAAAGTGTCTCGGCCAGTCGAGGGCACGGTGCATCCGACCCTCTTGGTGGCTCGCGAACTTTGGAAACGGAACATTACCCGCCCCTGGGACGTCGCACCACGCTTCGGGACCGGCCCGAGGAGCTCCCCCTCGCGGGAGCGCTACGGGCGGACGACGATCGAGAGGGCGCCGCACGGCGGGCAGAGCTCCTGCTCGGCGCCGCCGACCGGGTCGCCGGACGGCGACTGGGTGCTACGCTCCGACTCGGTGTCGGACGGGACGGCGCTCGCCGGGCCGAGCTCGGGGGTGCGCTCCTTACACGGCTCGGAGCGGTCCGAAGAGCCGACTGAGCCCGGCTCGGCGCGCGGCGAGGAGCGGGCAGGCGGGGCCGTGCGCGCCGACGGTCCCGAGCGCTGCAGGTTCGAGCGCGTGGTCGGCGACGGACGGCTGGCATCCGAGCGCCGCCTAGAGGGTGCGGTACGGGCCGAAGGGGTCGTGGCTCGGGAAGGTGCCGAACGAGCCGTGGGCCTCCGCGTCCGCGTATCCATGGAGGCCGAGCCCGCACGGCTTGGCGCACGAGCGCGCGACGCTGCGCTCGTGCGTGCGTTGGTCCGCCCTTACAGGGCGTCCGAAGGACGAGCCCTGGGCGTCATCCTCTGAGCCCCAGCAGTCCGGGTCGCGGAGGCACGAGTCCTGGGTGCCTGCACCCGACCGGCCGTCGCCCTCCGCTGGGGCGGCGTGCGTGCGGCGGTCCTCGCGCTGGACGCTGTGGTCACCGCCCGATTGTCGGCCACCCGTCTAGCCGGAGTAGCCCGTGGCGACTCCTTGTAGCCCAGCCCCGAGCCATGGAGGGCCGACCCGCCCCGTGCGTACCGTCCGGGCACTACCCTTGGCCGAACACCCGCGTAGGTCGGCAGGACGCGACCTCTGTAGTAGGGGCCGTAGTAGCTGCTCCCATACCCATAGTCGAACCAGTTGTACGGGTAGAGACTTCCGAAGCTCAGGTGGATGCCCCCACGCCAGTGGCCGTACCCCCAGCCGTATCCCCAATAGGCGGGGTAGTAGTAATGCCAGGGAAGGTATCCGTAGGACAGGCGCACGGATCGGCGACTGTGATAGTATCCGTAATAACCCCAATCGTCGTAATAGCCAGGATCGTAGTAGCTGTGGCGGCAGGGGTAGGCGTACCAGTCGTAGTAGGTGTAGTCCCAGCACGGATCGTGGTACTCGATATCGTACCAGGAACCCACGCTCGAATAGGACAGCCCCACTCCCAAGCCCACACCGTGGGTGCCGACGCCTAGCGAGAAGGAGAAATTGCTCCAGGAATACTGTCCAGCCGCCGCGTCGGGACGGCAAACGAGGGCGAAGCCGAGTATCAGAGCCGTTGCGACCAGCTTGCGCACGTGTGCCTCCTTGGAAGATCTCGCTTCCATACCGTGCATGGGCCGTGCCACGGACGAGATCCCCTGAAATCCCTATACATAAGCTAGGTCCGGCCGGAAGCGCCGCAAAGGCCGGCGCCGGATGTCCCCGGCAGAGGACAAGTGGAAACCCGGTGTAGGACAGGCTGAGCGACCTTGGTCAGCTCAGTGCCGGGCGTCGAGGGCCGCGAAGAGGGACTCTATCTCCGCCGCCGACGTGATGGTGTTGGGGGAGATTCGCAGGGCGTTGAGGCCCTGGGTCCGAAACGGACGAAGGACGATCGCCCGGACCGAGCATGTGCCGGTCCCTGAGGGCCTCCCAGGTCACGGAAGAACGAGGCCGGTGAGCGACGGTATCGAGCTCGGCCCCGAAGGCCTCTTCGAGGCGTTGGAACGGCGCGACGGCAGGCCCGGCAAGAGCCAGCGCCGCTAACGATTTGCGGAAATCACGACGTTCGCGACGAACCGACAACATGACTCAGCCTCCGCGAATGTCACCGCGTCCCTTGCCATGGAGCAGGAAACGAGGAAGATTAGAACCCACCCATTCGGGTGCCTGGAACGCAGATTTCCGATTCTTCAGGCCGAACTCGAGTCGTTCCAATCTCGGACATACCGTCCCCGGTGGTTTAGACCGCCGGAATCGCCTGTGCGCCTTCGTAGCGAACACGGGCTGGCAAGTTTGGACGGGGCGCCCCGGCACCGCCAGGGCGCCGAACCCTTTCGAGCCTGAATACGATTGCGTGGGCCCATATCAAGGAAAACCAGAACAGTGGACGGTAACACACCCATCGATCGGCTCGACTCCGAGGCTCAGCAAGATCAGCTGGAGACCCAGGAACAGGATCGCCCTGCGCAGCAAGATCGCCCTGGGCAGCCGGATCGTCCTGAGGGACAGGATCGAGAAGAGCATCAGGGTCAACGCGATCAGCATGAGCGGGGTGAGCCGAGTGAGCCCCTCGGTGTCTTGGATGTCCTGGGCAGCGGCTCCGGGTTCATCCGTCGCCGTGACGCCGGTTATACGGCCAGCAAGGAAGACATCTACGTCGGCGCAAAGGTGATTCACAAATTCGGCCTGCGCACGGGAGACGAGCTCAACGGCTCCGTGGGGCGGCGTCCCAAGAACGGAAAGAGTCCACCGCTCACCCATCTGGCCCTGGTCAATGGTGGCCCTCCCGAGGACGCCAAGCGGCGCCCCGACTTCAACCGGCTGAGCGCTGTGCACCCCAACGAGCAGCTCGTCCTGTCCTGTGACCGGATGGTGGGTGGAGAGCCCGACTACACGAACCGGGTCATCGACCTGTTCTGCCCCTTCGGCAAAGGGCAGCGAGCCATGATCGTGTCCCCGTCCAAGGCCGGTAAGACCACGGTCCTGCAGGCGGTGGCCGAAGGGATCGTGACGAACAATCCAGAGTGCCGCCTCATGATCCTCCTGGCCGACGAGCGGCCCGAGGAGATCACCGACATGGAGATGTGCGGCTTCGGCGAGGTGATCGCGTCCAGCTTCGACCGGCCGGCCGAGCGCCACTGCCAGGTCGCCGAGATGACCCTCGAGCGGGCCCGCCGCATGGTGGAGGGAGGACAGGACGTGGTGATCATCCTGGACTCCATCACGCGACTCGCGCGGGCCTACAACACGGTCGAAGAAGGAAGCGGCCGCACCCTCTCGGGCGGTCTCGACGCCAATTCGCTGGAGAAGCCGAAGCGGTTCATCGGCAGTGCAAGGAAGATCGACCCGGGGCAGGGGGGAGGATCGCTCACCATCGTGGCCACCGCCCTGGTCGATACTGGATCCCGGATGGATCAGGTCATCTTCGAGGAGTTCAAGGGCACGGGGGAACAGCGAGCTGCTGCTGAGCCGTGAGCTGGCCGACAAGAGGATCTATCCGGCCATCGATCTGATCGGGTCGGCGACCCGGAAAGAGGAGCTGCTCCTCGATCCGGATAGCCTGTCCGTCTCTCGAGCCATGCGTCGACAGCTGTCCGACGTGTCACCGGCGGACGCCATGACCGAGTTATTGGGGGTCATGCGGAGAACCCGCACGAACGAAGGGCTTGTGGCCCTGGCCAGCCAAAAAATCTAGGGAATAGCGACCGCTTCCTTCAACCTGCCCAGACTCTCGGAGAGCTGCCTTCCCTGGGAGTCGGACATGCTCCTCGCCACGTAACCCATCAGCGGGTTGCGTCCGAAATCACCCTGTTCACGCCAAGTGACGAGGCTTCCACCCGTCGATGCCTCAAGCTCCAGCTCTCCGATGACCTCGACTCCCTCACCGATCCTGACTCGATAGCGAACCAGCTCGGCCGGGCGACTCACCGTGATGGTCACGGAGCCGGATCCGTACTGGTCGTCGTCCCAGCTGCGCACCGCCCCGGGCCCGAAGGACGGATCGCTGAGCGTGGACTCCACGTCGCCCCATTGGGTCCACTCGTCCCAGCAGCCCAGGTCGACAAGGAGGGGAAAGACCGCTTCCGGGGCGGCCGGGACCTCGATAGACACTTCCGCCGACCAGGTGCCCGGCAGCAAGAAGCCCACGGCCATGAAGGCAAGCAGGAGCCCTGCGATGAGGCCGAAGATCTTGGCGAGGCGCCCCATCATGGTTGATCCGCCCCGCTCGTCGCGACCTCTCGAAGCACCGGCTCCAAGAAGCCCCAGACCGTCTCGGACACCCGGCGGTGTCCCTCGACCGTCGGGTGGATGCCATCCACCTGGTTGAGCTCGGGCTCACCCGCCACGCCGTCCAGGAGGAAGGGGATCAACACGGCGTCGTTCTCCCGGGCCAGCTCGATGAACACGGACCGGAACTCCGACCCGTACCGCGGCCCCAGGTTGGGGGGAGCCTCCATCCCGGCCACCACGAACCGAACATCGCGATAGCGCGTCCGCGCGCTGTCCATGACCGCCTGGAGATTCCCGCGCATGGCCTCGATGGATAGCCCGCGAATCCCGTCGTTGGCTCCGAGCTCGATCACGAGCACGCTTACAGGGGCCCATAGGAACCAGTTGATCCGCCGGAGCCCACCGGCGCTGGTGTCACCACTGACGCCGGCGTTCAGGATCTCGAATGGGAGACCCGCGGAGTCGATCTTTGCCCGGATCCGGTCCGTGAAGCGGGCCGTTTGATCACCGAGCCCATACCCGGCGGTCAGGCTCGTTCCCAGGAAGACGACCCGTCCCGGAGCGCCGGTGTCGGCCGGCGCGACGGCCGCCGCTGGGGCGCCCGAGCCTGCCAACGTTGAACCTTCCTGCCGCCCGGAGCGTACCACGTCCGAGTCGGCACCTGGGCCGCACCCGGCCGAGGGGAGCCACAGGGCCATAAGAGCGACGGCAGCCATGATCCGAGCTGTGGGTCTGTCGAAAGAATACATGAGCGGAGGGCGACCCCTTCGCGTGTTGGACCGTGTCGATCTCGATGTGGAGCCGGAGAGCTTCGTGGCCATCACTGGACCTTCCGGAAGTGGGAAGACCACGCTCCTCGGGCTCCTGGCCGGGCTCGATCAGCCCACCGAAGGTAAGGTAACCGTTGCCGGTGAAGATCTCTTCAGTCTTACCGAAGACGGTCGTGCCAGGTTTCGCGCCGAGAACGTGGGTTTCGTATTCCAGATGTTCCACCTGCTCCCTGCGCTCACGGCCATGGAAAACGTGATGGTGCCTCTCGAGCTCCTGGGGCGCGACCGGAGCCGCAATGGGCGGTCCATCCGGGAGCGGAGTCGCGAGCTGTTGACTCGCGTAGGGCTCGGCGACCGGACAGACCACTATCCGGCCCAGCTTTCGGGGGGCGAGCAGCAGCGGGTCGCTCTGGCCCGGGCCTTCGCCAACGAGCCGCGCATCCTGTTCGCCGACGAGCCCACCGGCAATCTCGACCGCAAGACCGGCCTTCACGTGGTCGAGCTCCTCGAGGAGCTGAACCACGAGTCCCAGACCACGCTGATCCTGGTCACCCACGACCTGGACCTCGCGTCACGGGCCCATCGCACCGTCTCGCTCGCCGACGGCCGTATCGTGTCCGACGCGAGCGGCTCGTCCGGATGATCCGGTCGTTCGCGGTTCGTCTGGCCTGGCGAGAGGGCAGAGCCAGCTACCGTCGCCTCTCCGTCTTCATGGGCTCCATCGCCCTGGGGGTGGCGGCGCTCGTGGCGATCCACTCGTTCCGAGCCGACGTGGAGCGCTCCCTCGATGATCAGGCCCGTGTGCTCCTGGGAGCCGACGTGCGCGTCTCGTCGAGCCGGGCCTTTCCCGAGGAGTTCGAGGCGGTTCTGGACTCTATGGTGGGGGAGGGGAGACAGATCGCTCGGACGACGACACTGGCCTCCATGGTGCTCGATACCCGGAGCGAGGGCGTGCGGCTCTTCCAGATCCGCGCCGTGGATGCGGGCTTCCCGTTCTACGGTGACGTGGCATCCGAGCCGTCCAGAGCCTGGGCGCAGATCCATGACGGGCCATGGGCGGTGGCCGATCCGGCCGTCCTGGTCCAGTTGGATGCCCGGCCCGGTGATACGCTGGCCATCGGACGGGCCCGGTTCGTCCTCCGGGGAACCGTCAGCGGGCTTCCCACGGACGTGGGCTTTCAGACGGCCATCGGACCCAGGGTCTACATCGCCCGGGACCGCCTGGAGGAGACCGGGCTGCTGACCTTCGGCTCCATCGCCCGCTATCACGCGAACTTCCTCATGCCGGAGCGGGAGGACCGGGAACAGCTCTGGAACAGCCAACGGGAGCTGTTCCGGCGGCATCAGCTCCGGCACACGCCGGCCGCCTATCGCGCACAAGAGATGAGCTCGGCCCTGGACGATCTGGCGCGCTACCTGGGGCTCATCGGCCTGGCGGCCCTCTTCCTCGGCGGCATCGGAGTGGCCAGCGCCATCTACGTCTACGTCCGTGAGAAGGTGGTGACGGTGGCGGTTCTCCGCTGTCTGGGGGCTCGCCAGGAGAGCCTCTTCGCCGCATACCTGCTCCAGGCGGCGGTGCTCGCCTTCATGGGCTCCCTGGTGGGTGTCGTGCTGGGGATCGGCATCCAGCGGGTGCTGCCTATGGCTCTCTCGGGGGTTCTGCCGGTGGGAGTGACAACGGACGTCTCGTGGGTGGCGGCCCTCGCGGGAATCTTCCTGGGAGTCTGGGTCGCCCTCATGTTCGCTTTGGCACCGCTTCTCGAGGTAAGGGGTGTCCCGCCGCTCCTCGCTATCAGGCACGACTTCGAGCCGCCAGGGCGGACCGATCTCTGGAAGGTGGGAGCGTTGGCCCTTCTGGTGGCCACGATTCTGGGGCTTACGGTGGTGGAGGCTCCTTCCCGCGCACAGGGACTGGCGTTCTCCGCCGGCCTCGGAGTCGTGGCCCTCGTCCTCTGGGGTTCGGCCCGGGTCCTCATCGCCGCAACCAAGCGGTTCTTCCCGCAGGGGATGTCGTACCCGATCCGCCAGGGTGTGAGCAACCTGTTCCGGCCGCAAAACCAGACTGTCTCGGTGACACTGGCCCTCGGCTTCGGCGCGTTCGTCATCGGCACCATCGGCCTGGTGGAGGGCAGCCTGACCCAGGAGTTCACCCTGGAGGTAGGAGAAGGACGACCGAACCTCCTCCTCTTCGACGTGCAGTCGGATCAGCGTCCCGACGTCGAGGCCTTCGTGGCGTCACGCGCCACCGGCTCGCCGGACGTGACTCCCCTGGTACCCTCGAGGCTCATCGGGATCAACGGGCGGACCCGGGAGGAGCTCCTCGATGCCTCCGGGGAAGACGGTCCAGAGGGGTGGGCCCTTCGGCGGGAGTTCCGGCACACCTATCGGGCGGAGCTCACGGGCCCGGAGGAGCTCGTGGAGGGGGACTGGTGGGACGCACCTCCCGCCGAAGACGGTCTGCCCCGCGTCTCGCTGGAGGCCGACCTGGCCGAGAGCCTGCGGGTCTCCATCGGGGACCGGATCACGTGGGACTTCGCGGGTGTGCCACTTGAGACGCGTGTGGTGAGCCTCCGCACCGTCGACTGGACCCGATTCGAGACGAACTTCTTCGTGGTCTTCGAGCCCGGCGTGCTAGAGGAGGCTCCGCAGACCGTCGTTATCATGGCCCGCGTCGAAGGAGAGCGGGAGCGAGCCGAGTTCCAACGGGACCTGATGGGTGTACACGCCAACGTATCGGTGTTGGACCTTTCGCGGCTCCAGCAGGCCATCGACACCATCCTGGCCCGGGCAAACCAGGCGGTCCGCTTCCTCGGCATCTTCAGCACCATTGCCGGCGTCCTCGTCCTCATGGGGTCATTGGCCACTTCGCGCTATCAGCGCATGCGGGAAAGCGCTGTCCTCAAGACCCTGGGCGCGCAGAAGGGGGTCATCCTGCGGATTCTCACGGTGGAGTACGTCGCCATCGGGTCTCTGGCCACGCTGGCGGGGCTTCTGTTGGCTGTGGTCGCTGGGTGGTTGGTCGTGGTCCAGGTCTTCACCGTGCCGTTCGTCTTCGACCCCTTGCGGATCGGATACGTGTGGCTCGTGATCACCGCCGTTACGCTGGGGGTCGGCCTCGCCGGGAGCCGGGGAGTCCTTCTCAGACCTCCTCTGGCGGTTCTCCGGGACGTGGCGTGTTGACGCCGGGCTGGGCCGCCGGATCCACCTCCAACGCCAGCTTTGTTCCTGCACGTTGCCGTCGACGCTCAAAGGGTGAGTATTTGGACGCAGGAATATATGTTGGTCGCTGATCCCTCCCCAACTCACTCGGCGTCTCCTTCGGCGCGGATGTGCGCAGGCATGGAGGGGCTGACAAGGGCGTTCGAAGAGGATCGGGAGACCGAATCCGGACAGTGACAGACAGCTCAGATACCAGCTCAGAGACCAGTTCAGAGACCAGCTCAGACATCGACCAGCCGGTCATGGCTGGGGAGCTCACCGAGTTTCTGGTTTCAGCTGTCCATCACCGTTCACCGATTCAATATGTACCCTCCGGGGCATCCGTCGCTGGAGCCGTCCGCCGAGGAGGTCGTGGAGCGCCTGCAGAGACTCGTTGGCGACCGCGAGTCTTTGGCCATCGGGGTCGCGTCCGGCCAGCTCGTCATCGAGGGCATCGGTACCGACGCCAACCACCCGGTCCTCAGCGATCTGGCGAGGCGGCTCCACGGTCATCAGCTCGGGGCCCTCTCCTTGGACAGGGAAGCCACGGTCTCCGAAGTCGAAGATGCCTGCCGTACCCTGGCCACCGACGCGGAGCACGAGGCGGATCCCATCGGACTGCTGCCCAGGGACGAGATTCCCGATTGGGACCACATTCATCTCTATCCCCTCGGGTACGACCGGCTCGAGATCAAAGACTCCGGCGAGGGTATGCAGGGCGTCTCGGTGGACCGGGCCACGGAGCTCTGGTTCGGCCTCGCTCGCTCCGCCATGGCCGGCGACGACGTAGACTACGCTGACGAGCCGCCCACGCCCCAGGCCATTGCCGCTTCCATCCAGCGGCACCGAACGGAGGAGGCATACGATCAGGTGATCGTGGGACACCTGCTCCAGCTGGCGGAAGAGCTCAAGGGCGGAGGCGAGGCTGGACAGATTCGCGAGCACGTCTCGGACCTCATCCAGGATCTCGATGACTCGACCCTCGAGCGGTTCATCGAAATGGGCGGTGACTTCAGCCAGAGAAGACGCTTCGTGCTCGATGCCAGTCAGGGCCTGGCCGCCGACGCCGTGATGAAGGTCCTGCAGGCGGCCGCTGTCAGCTCCCAGCAGAGCATCTCCCACTCCATGACGAGGCTCCTGACGAAGTTGGCCGTACACTCCGAGGGAGGCGATGGCTCCGTCAAGGCGGGTGCCGACGACGCGCTCCAGGAGAACCTCGAAGAGCTCATGGCCGAGTGGCAGCTCACCGATCCGAACCCCGACGACTACACCCTCGTTCTTGACGAGATGTCCAGGGCCGCTCCGGTCCTGGCCGGTGACGTCGAGGACGAGAGTGACGAAGGTGTCGTCACTGGAGCGGAGAGGATCGTGGAGATGGCCCTCGAGGTGGAGGCCTTCGGTCCCATCGTTCAGAAGGCCATTGCCGACCTCCTGGAGGACGCACGGGCGCGGTTCCTCATCGATGCGATAAACGAAGCCTCGGACAGTCAGACGGCAGGGCGAATCAAAGAGCATCTGGCCAATCCGGATCAGCTCCGCCGGCTTCTCTCCGCCGCCGAGATCGACGTCGCGTCGCTGAGCGCCATTGTCACGTGGATGGGGCCGACGGCGATTGATCCCCTCTTGAACACTTTGGCCGAGTCGGAGTCACCGGATCGCCGGGAGATCGCCCTGGATGCCCTGCAAGACTTCGGATCGCACGTCTGGGATGGCGTACTACGGTATCTGGAGGACCCCGAGTGGGAGGTGATCCGAAACATGCTCCTGCTCATTCAAAGGTTGGACGACGTTCACGAGGACTTCGACGTCATGGAGTTCCTCAGCCACCCCGACCCCAAGGTGAGGCGCGAGGCGTTCCCGCTGGCGATCCGCGGTGGACTCCGCCAGAAGACCCTTGCCAATGCCCATGCGGACGACGACGAGTTCGTCGTCCGCATGGCGCTGCTCGAGCTCGGGGAGTCCGTGCCGGAGACGGTCGTGCCCATCCTCGTCAACCGCGTCGTTCTGGGGGAGCGCAGCCCCGAGATCAGGGCCTTCGGGATCCGCACGGCCGGCCTGTCCAGGTCGCCGCTCGTGCTGGAGACGCTTCTGATCATGACGAAAGTCGGAAAGACGATCTTCGGCCGACCGATACTGGCGCCCAAGTCCATGGAGGTTCTGGCCGCCCTGGGGACACTGGCCCGCTTCTGGCCCGACGAGGCCCGAGCCGCGAAGATCGTCAAGGCGGCGAGACGTTCGAAGGATCCCGATATCAAAGCGGCCGGAGACACATCTTGAGCTCGAGCGCCACCGAGTTCCTCACGAATCTGGCCCAGACCGTGTCGACGATGATCCTCTACGAGGAGGGCCATCCAGCTCGCGAGCGGGCCATCGACGGCACTCTGGATGCCATCCTCCGACTGCAGGAGGAGATTCCCACTCCCGACTTCACTTTCGTGGGCAACGAGATCGTATTCCAGGGCCGGCCCCTTCATGCGCTCAAGCGGTGGGAATGGGGCTCGCGATTGGGTGCCGTCGGGATCCAGAGGCTGGAGTTCACCGGTCCGGTGACCCGGGAAGATCTGGAGGTCTTCCTCGACGACGTCCATGCTCGCCTCACCAGCGAAACTCCCAGTTCGGCCGAAGCCCGCCATTCACGGCCTACGGTAATCCAGTACGGGATCGTGGGGATCAAGGGACAGGGACGGCAAGCGGAAGGCGGAGAGGGGCGTTCGGCCGGGGGGGAGTTGACCTACACGCTTCAGGAAGAGGTGGAAGCGGTGGATTGGCTCCATAGCGAGCTCAAGGAGGACGGTGGCCTGCACTTACTCGAGGCCGAGGCCATCGTCCGCTCACTCACCGTCGCCATGCACGGCGATCAGCAGTTCCTCATGCCGCTGCTCAAGCTGAAGCGATTCGATCAGTACACCACCACCCACGCCATGAACGTTTCTGTGCTGGCCATGGCGTTGGCCGAATTCATCGGGTTGGAGCCGAAGGAGGTCAGGGCGTTCGGCATCAGCGGCCTCATGCACGATCTCGGCAAGGTCACCATACCCGAGGACATCCTCAACAAGCCCGGGAAGCTCACCGACGAAGAGCGCGCCGTGATGAACAACCATACCATCGCCGGCGCGCGGATCATCATCGAGACCCAAGAGCAGCTCGATCTGGCGGCCGTCGTGGCGTACGAGCACCACATCAAGATCGACGGGGGCGGATATCCCTCGCTGCACTTCCCCCGGGCCTGTCATCACGCCAGCAACCTGGTGCACGTCTGCGACGTCTTCGACGCATTGCGGACGGATCGCCCGTATCGGGGTGCGTGGGAAACGGAGCGGGTGCTAGGCCTTCTGGACGAGGGGTCTGGAACCGAGTTCGACCACGACCTGGCCCAGTCCTTCGTTCGCATGATGCGCCAGTGGGAGGGTCAGATCGCCGTGGTGCACCAGGAGGATGAGGCTCTCCCCATCGGGGCGCCCGTCGAGCCCACCAACGAAGGTGGGCCGGGCCAGCCAGCCGCCGGTGGTCCGGAGGGCACTACCGACTCGTAGTGTTCCGTTGCCGAAGTTCGCTAGCCACCAAGAGGGTCGGATGCACCGTGCCCTCGACTGGCCGAGACACTTTGGTAACGGGACACTGGCCGGGCCAGGAGGATCGAGCCGGAGGGAAGGGTCCGGCCGGAGGGGCGAGCCGGCCTTGGAAGCCCTCAGCCCCCGCTCCGGGCGAAGGCCCGCAGCCGCTCGCCTGCTACTTCCAGGGTTTCCGCTCTCTTGCAGAAGGCGAAGCGGACCAGAGAGCGACCCAGCTCGGGGTCCGAGTAGAAGCTCGAGCCCGGGACCGGCGCCACGCCTGCGTCTCTCGTCAGCCGTCGCGAGAAGACGTCGTCGGGCTCGTCGCTGAGAGCCGAGAAGTCCGCCAGCATGTAGTACGCACCCTGGGGCTTCTCGCACCTGAAGCCCGCCTCGGCCAGGCCCCGGTACAAGGCCTCGCGTCTTACCCGATAGTCATCGATCATCGTCTCGTAATATGTCCCTCCCAGCTCCTCCATGCCCACGGCGCAGGCCTCCTGTAAGGGAGCCGGCGCGCCCACGGTAAGGAAGTCGTGGACCTTCCGGATGGCGTCGGTGAGGTCCGGTGGCGCGATGATGGTACCGATGCGCCAGCCCGTGATGCTGAAGGTCTTGGAGAGGCCGCTCACCGTGATAGTCCGGTCGCGCATCCCGTCGAGGGTGGCCATGGGGATGTGCTCGCCCTCGTAGTAGATGTGCTCGTAGATCTCGTCGGTGATGGCCAGCAGATCGTGCTTGCGGCAGATGTCGGCGAGCGCTTCGACCTCGCCTCGATCGAGGACCCGGCCTGTCGGATTGTTGGGCGTGTTGATCACGATGGCCCGGGTGCGATCCGTCACCAGGGATGCCAGGCGATCATGATCCAGCCGGAAGTCGGGGGGCTCCAGCGGAAGAAAGACCGGCCTTGCCTCCGAAAGGATGGCATCGGGGCCGTAGTTCTCGTAGAAGGGCTCCAGCACGATCACCTCGTCCCCTGGGTCGATGACCGCGAGCATGATGCTGGCCATAGCCTCCGTGGCGCCGCACGTGACGGTGATCTCCCGCTCGCCGTCTACGGCCATCCCGTACCAGCGCTCGTACTTGGCCACGAGGGCGTCGCGCATGCGAGGCGATCCCCACGTGATGGCGTATTGGTTTACGTCGGCCTGGATTGCCTCGCACGCAGCGTCCTTTACCCTTTGGGGGGCCGGGAAGTCAGGAAAGCCCTGCGCGAGATTGATGGCGTCGTGCTCATGCGCCACACGAGTCATCTCCCGGATGACTGACTCCGTGAAGCCGTGGGTTCTCCGTGCCGTCCGCAGTAGGGTCATATGGGCTCGCGATCTAGTGTGGTGTTACAGAAGTGTCTCGGCCATTGATCTCGCTGCGCTCGATCGTCTCGCGGTCAACTCGGCGCTCACGACGAGCATGTAGGTCGCTCGGCTCGAGCACCGATGCATCCGGCCCCGACCCACACGCATACAGCGCGCGGGTACCCCGTTCCTCCTCCTCGGACCACGGCCTTCGGCCGCGGTGCCCGCGTTGCTATTCCTCGTCGTCGCGCCTGACCCACGCCTAACGGCGCGGGTACCCCGGATCCGGCGCCTCGGCACTCTCGGTGGCTCGCGAACTTCTGCAACACCACACTGGGTCCGTTGTGAGGAAGCCCAAGGGTATGTCGGCGACCGGTCGGGGGGCAACAGATGGACGCGTCCGACACTCGAGACGGCGATATGCGCGGCGAGCCGGGAGGCGTGGCGGCTGGCGGAGCGACCGCCTAGTGTTCGAGGGTGGATCACTTCCAAACAAGCCATCATTCAATGAGCGAACGAAAGACGAGTTCAACTCGAACGCGTGGCCCACTTCTGTTCGCGTGGGGGGTTCTCTCGGTAGCGGGGGGTCTTGCTCCCGCGGCGTCGGAGGCCCAGCTCTCCGTGGTGCAGATGGAGGTGAACGGAGGGGCCTCGATCCCCGTGGCGGAATTCGCCGGTGTCGAGGGTTGGGAGGCTGAGGCTTCCACAGACGCCAGCTTCGGTGTCCACTTCGCGTTGACCCGCGGCCATCTCGCCTACCTGGTGGGCTTCAGTGAGCATCGCTTCAAGTGTCCGGAGGCGGGATGCAGTGCCGAGACGGACCTGGTCTCGACGTCGTGGGACATCGGCCTGCGCATCAACCTGCGAACGTCCGGCGTGGTGCCATGGCTCCGCCTGGGAGCCGTCGCTGCGCTGCTGGAGGCCGATCTGGGAACGGCCGGATCGACGGGGGCGACGGCTGCAACGGTGCGCGAGGAATCGGATCGCGGTTGGGGATTCGAGGCCGGAGCCGGCATCCTGATTCCGGTGGCCGACCGGTTCGGACTGAGTCCGGGAGTCCGTTACGGAAGGGTCGACCTGGACCTGACCTCCCGGGGAGTGCTACGGGAGCGCTACCTGGTCGTCGATCTCGGGTTCGTGTTGGGCTTCTAGTGTTCCGTTGCCGAAGTTCGCGAGCCACCAAGAGGGTCGGGGCGCCGTGGGATCAAGGCGGGACGACGCGGCGTAGCGCAAGCTACGGTAAGGAGTTCCAACGCCGAGCCCACGGATGCACCGTGCCCTCGACTGGCCGAGACACTTCGGCAACGGAACACTAAGCGTCGTCCGCCGACTCGGAGCGCGCCTTCACCTTCCGCAGTCCTGGGAGCGCGTCCTCGAAGACATCCTTCAGACCAGGGTCGTAGCGAGTGCCGAAGGACGCCCGGACCTCCTCCACGGCGGCGTCGAAGGAAAAGGCATCCCTGAAGGCCCGAGGACTGGTCATGGCGGCGAGGGCGTCGGCGATGGCAATGATTCGCGCGGCGAGTGGAATCGCGTCGCCGGCGAGCCCGTCGGGATAGCCGCCGCCATCCCATCTCTCGTGATGCCAGGTCACGGCCGCGTCTACGGTGGCGTCCCGTAGGAGAGGAGCCAGAAGCTGCCGCCCCACGGTCGGGTGGGTGCGCATGTCTGCCCACTCATCCTCGTCGAGTGGGCCCTCCTTGTTCAGGAGTGCCTCGGACAAGGAGATCTTTCCGATGTCGTGCACCAGACCGCCCAGCCGAACCGCCTGCGGGTCCAGCATCGCACCCTCCGGGTCCAAGGTCTTGGCGAGCTCGATGGCCATGGCGCCGACCGTCTCTCCATGGCCGACCGTCGAAGGATCTTTCGCCTCCGCGGCCCGGACCAGAGCCAGCGCCCCCTCCTCGACATGGCTCCGGACGTCGTCTTTCCCATCTCCAGCCGTCGCAGACCGCTGCTCGGCACGGTCCGCCACGAACCGATCTGGCTCCACTCCTTCCGCTTCGAGCATCGGGGCCTCACCGGAAACCGGATCGAGGAGGGTCGTGCCGAAGAGGCGCACGGTGTTGCGCCCTTCCCGCTTGGCTCGATAGAGCGCATGATCGGCGGCCGCCAACAGCTCGTCGGGTGTGCCCATGCTGGGATGGTGCAGCGCCACGCCAGCGCACACGGTGAGAGGGCCATTGCCCAGCTTTTGGGCTGTGAGCGTAGCCCGGACACGCTCGGCGAACGCCACGGCTCCGTCCAGGCCGGACCCCGCCAGGATCGAGAGAAACTCCTCCTCCCCGAAGCGGGCCGAGAGGTTCATGCGACGGGTGGTCTTGGCGAGGATATCGGCGAAGGCCTTCAGCGCCTCATCCCCCGCGGGGTGGCCATAGCTGTCGTTGTACTCCTTGAAGTTGTCCAGGTCGAACAGAACCACGCACAAGAGGCGTCCACGCTGAGCGGCGGCGAACTCGTTCTCCAGGAACACGCGGGCGTGGCGTCGGTTCGGGAGGTGGGTCAAGCCGTCTTCGAAGGCCATCCCCTCCATCCGCTTCTGGTCGCGTAAGAGAACCTCCGCCAACCAACCGATGCAGAGGGTGATGACGATGTACGCCACCACCACCCCGAAGAGGCCGTCGGGAATGGTCAGCCCCATGAGTAGGGCGATGACCTGGGTGATGGACAGCGTCGCCATCCCGGCCGCGAGCGCCAGGGCCGCACCCCGCCAGCCCTTGTAGTAGGCCAGGAGGAAGGCCGGGGTCAGGGCCAAGAGCCAGATGAGGACGCCCTGCTCCCCCAGAATGTCGGGTACCAGAAGCGCGGCTCCGGCCGGCACCACGAGGGCGCCGAGCGAGATGTAAAGGGCTTGCGCGGGTACGCCCTTCCGGACCCCGTCATCGGGTGCCGTCATCATTACCGATCGCTTCCAGGGCTAGGGTATCGGGGGCTCAGCAGGTCTGGGCTCTAATATGTGCATATCTCCAGGTCCTCGGCACCGTTCGGTTCCGGACGACGCCGACTGTCGATTCAAGAACCATTCCGGTCCGGGTTGCGAGTCGGTGCCCCGGTGAGGTGGGGCGTAAGGTATCGCGCTTGAGCGAGGGATGGCAGATTCTTCCGGTCCGTGTCCCGCTGACCCACTTGGGAAGCTGCTGCATGACGGGAAGATTCTTGGCCGGACTGCACCTGCTCCTCCCCTTGCTCCTGGGCGTGACGTCGCTTCAGGGCCAGGTGAGGGAGCACCAGCTGGCCGCCATGCAGGCCCGAAGCATCGGTCCTGCGGGCATGAGTGGTCGCATCGCCGCAATCGATGCCCTGGCAACCGATCCCGACGTCGTCTACGTGGGAGCGGCCACAGGCGGTGTCTGGAAGTCGACGAACGGAGGCCAGACATGGAAGGCCGTCTTCGACGACCAGCGTGTCCTGGGTATCGGTGCCGTAGTCGTCGACCAGTCCAACCCCGACGTCGTCTGGGTCGGAACCGGAGAGGGCAACCCTCGCAACAGCGCAGGCGTGGGGGGCGGTGTCTACAAGTCCATCGACGGCGGCGATACCTGGACGCTCTTGGGCCTCGAGAGGTCGGAGCGGATCCACCGGATCCTGTTACACCCCACCGACGCCGACATCGCCTACGTGGGAGCCATGGGGCCCGCGTGGAGCGACGGAGAGGAGCGGGGAGTCTTCAAGACGCTGGACGGCGGGCGGAGCTGGGAGCGGATCCTCTATGTCGACGAGCGGACCGGCGTCTCCGACATGGTCATGGATCCCACGAACCCCGACAAGCTCATCGTGGGCATGTGGTCCTTCCGGCGCTCCCCTTGGTTCTTCGAGTCGGGAGGCCCGGGTAGCGGACTTTACGTCACTGTCGACGGAGGGGCGAGCTGGCGGCGGGCAGACGAGGCGGACGGTCTTCCCGGGGGAGCCCTGGGCCGGATCGGTCTGGCGGTGTACCCCACCGATCCGCGCATCGTATACGCCCTCGTGGAAGCACGTGAAAGCGCGCTGCTCCGCTCGCCGGACGGCGGGCGGAGCTGGAGGACCGTGAGGAGCGGCACAGGGGTCAGTCCGCGGCCGTTCTACTACAGCGACCTCTTCGTCGACCCGGAAAACGAGCTCCGGCTCTACCAGCTCCACTCCCGTCTCGAGAGGAGTGATGACGGCGGCCGGACCTTCGAGAACATTGGGCAGGGGGTCCACCCCGACTTCCACGCCCTGTGGATCGACCCTCGGGATCCGCAGCACCTCTACGCCGGCACCGACGGAGGCGTCTACGTGTCGCGGGACCGCGGCGCGAGCTGGCGGATGATCGACAACCTGCCGGTAGGTCAGCTCTACCACGTCTCTGTGGACATGGATGTGCCGTACAACGTGTACGGAGGCATGCAGGACAACGGATCCTGGGAGGGGCCTTCGGATGTGTGGGAGAGCGGCGGGATCCGGAACTACCACTGGAAGGAAGTGGCGTTTGGCGACGGCTTCGGCACCCTGGTGGATACCCAGGATCCGAGCTATGGCTATGCCATGTCCCAGGGCGGCGACCTGATACGCTTCGACGTCCGCACGGGCGAGCGCAAGCGCATCCGTCCCTGGGCGCCCGACTCCACCCGGCTGCGCTTCAACTGGAACGCGGCCATCGCGGCCGATCCGTACATCCCCGGGGGCATCTATTACGGGAGCCAATTCGTCCACAAGAGCGTAGACCGGGGTGGCACCTGGCAGATCATCAGCGCCGACCTCACCACGAACGACCCGGACAAGCAGAAGCAGGAGGAGAGCGGGGGGCTGACGAAGGACACCACCGGTGCGGAGAACCACACGACCATCCTGACCATCGCCCCCAGCGCCCTGTCGCAGGATGTGGTCTGGGTGGGCACGGACGACGGGAAGGTGCAGGTCACGTCTTCCGCTGGGGGCCAGTGGGACGACGTCACCGAGGGGATCGGCGGGGTCCCGGACAATACCTGGGTGGCCCACATCGAGGCGTCCAAATTCAGGGCGGGGGGCGCTTTCGCCGTCTTCGACGATCACCGCCGGGGTGACTGGGAGCCCTACATCTACCGGACGGACGACTACGGAGACGACTGGGATCGCATCGCCGACGAAGACGACATCGATGGCTACGTCCATACGCTGGAGCAGGATCCACGGGCCGAAGAGCTTCTCTTCGCCGGCTCCGAGTTCGGGCTGTACGTGACCCTGAACGGGGGAGACGACTGGTTCAAGTGGACCCACGGGCTGCCGTCGGTTCCCGTGCGATCTCTGGTGATCCACCCCAGGGATCACGATCTGGTCATCGGAACGCACGGAAGGGCCATCTACGTCCTCGACGACATCCGGCCGCTGAGGGAGCTCGCGACCAACCCCGGCGCTGCCGACGTGGCCCTCTTCTTCTTCGAGCCGCCCGTGGCCTACGTGCATACCACGGCAGAAGCGGATGGCTACCACTTCGTGGCCGATGCCATGTACCAGGGTCGCGCGCGCGCGCCGGGAGCCCTTTTTTCCTATTGGTTGGGCGAGGACAACGACGACGGGCCCGTGACGATCGAGGTTCTCGACTTCGAGGATCACTTGGTCCGGACCCTGCAGGGCACCCGAAGCCCGGGCCTCAACCGGGTTTCCTGGGATCTCCGGGAGGACCTCCCCGAGGTGCTCCTCGACTTCCAGCCCGCGGGGGGCGGGGGTGTGGGCTCCGGGGGAGCGCCCCAGGCACCTCAGGTGTTGCCTGGTACGTACACGGTGCGGATCAACAGGGGGCGTGCCGAAAGTCGGCAGACCCTCGACGTTCTCCCCGATCCCAGGGTCGAAATCGAGATGACCGACCGGATCACAAAATACCAGGCCCTGAAGAGAGCGCAGGAGCTCAACGTCCGCATGGCCGAGCTGCAGCGGGCCACGAACAGCGTCAGGGAGGGCGTCGACCGGGTTCTCGGGCTCCTGGAGTCCGACGCCCGGTTCGTTGGTGCGGAGCTGGTGACCTCCGGGCAACGCCTTCGGCGACGCCTCGAGGAGGTTGCCGACTTCCAGGGCGTCGACCAGTATCGCTCAGGTGTGTCCGGCCTGTCGTCCTCGTACGATGCGCCGACCGAAGGCCAGCGCATCGACCTGATCCGGATGGAGGAGGCGCTGGACATCCTGACGGAGCGGATCAACGATTTCCTGTTGCTGGACGTGACCCGCTTCCGTAACCAGGTCGGGGCTGCCGATCTGGACGTTTTCCCGTCAGTGGGGCCGATCGGATAGCATGTGATGCTTCAACAAGCGACGGAGTAGGAATGAATCGAATGACGCGATGGACCCATAACCTACTGGGAACGGTCCTTACGGCCTGGGGGTTGTTTCTCGGAGCCTCGCCGTTGGCGGCCCAGTACACCACGGAGCACTTCGCTCAGATCCGAGGTCGCTCCATCGGGCCGGCAGGTATGAGCGGGCGTGTGTCGGACGTAGACGTCGTGACCTCCGACCCCAACATCATCTACGTGGGGTCTGCAACCGGGGGGGTGTGGCGCTCCGTGGATGGCGGCATCGAGTGGGTGCCTATCTTCGACGACCAGCCTGTTCTGGGAATCGGAGCCGTGGCGGTCTCGCAAGCGACGCCCGACGTCGTCTGGGCGGGCACGGGGGAGGGGAATCCACGTAACTCCGCCGGAGTCGGGAACGGTGTGTTCCGCAGTCTCGACGGCGGCGACACGTGGACCAACGTCGGCCTCGAGGGCTCTGAGCGGATCCACCGGATCATCACTCACCCCACCGATCCCGCAGTGGCGTACGTTGCGGCCATGGGTCCGGCCTGGAGCGATGGAGAAGTCCGGGGGATCTTCCGCACAAGGGACGGTGGGCGGACATGGGACCGGGTCCTGTACGTGAACGAGCGCACGGGTGCCGCGGACCTGATCATGGATCCCAGCAACCCCAACAAGCTCTTTGCGGCGATGTGGGAATTCAGGCGCTGGCCGTGGTTCTTCGAGTCGGGAGGGCCCGGCAGCGGCCTATACGTTACGTATGACGGAGGCGACTCCTGGGTCCGCTACACTGAAGACGACGGGCTACCGCCGGGCAACCTGGGCCGCATCGGACTCGCCGTCGCGCCCTCCAATCCCGACGTCGTCTACGCCCTTGTGGAGGCCGAGAAGAGCGAGCTGATCCGCTCCGAGGACGGAGGCCGGAGCTGGGAGACCATCAACGATCACGCCGGCGTCGTTCCCCGGCCCTTCTATTACGCCGATCTCCGGGTGGATCCCCAGAACGAGAATCGCATCTACTCCCTACACGGGAGCATCCAGGTCAGTGAGGACCAGGGCCGCAACTTCGAAACCGTGGTGCCGAGCTCCACGATCCACGGCGACGTACACGAGCTCTGGATCGACCCCGACAACGGTCGCCGCATGATCATCGGGAACGACGGTGGGATTGCCTTCACCTATGATCGCGGGGAGCGCTGGCGCTTCGTGGAGAACCTCACGCTGGCTCAGTTCTACCACATCAGCCTCGATAACGAAGCGCCCTTCAACGTGTACGGGGGGCTGCAGGACAATGGGAGCTGGTACGGCCCGAGCACCGTGTGGGAGAACCGCGGCATCATGAATGCCCACTGGCGCCCCGTGGGCAGCGGAGACGGCTTCGCCGTGTTCAACGATCCGACGGACTCGCGCTACGGCTATTCCATGTCGCAACGGGGAAATCTGATGCGTTTCGACAAGGAAACCGGTCGGCGCGTGGAGATCCAGCCCGTCCATCCCCAAGGCGATTACCTGCGCTTCAACTGGAATGCGGGGCTCAACGTCGATCCTCATGACCCCAGCGTCCTGTACCTCGGCAGCCAGTTCGTCCATCGGACCAGGGACCACGGCAACAGCTGGGAAATCATCTCTCCGGACCTGACCACGAACGACGCCGAGAAGCAACGGCAGGGCCAGAGCGGCGGGCTCACCCTCGATGCCACCGGAGCGGAAAACCACACCACGATCCTGTCGATCTCGCCGAGTCCGCTTCAGCCGGGGCTCATCTGGGTGTCCACCGACGACGGCAACGTGCAGGTCACCGAAGACGACGGGGCGACGTGGAGGAACACGGGTGTCCGCATCCGCGGCGTTCCGAGAGGAACATGGGTCCCTCACGTCGAGCCCTCACACCATGATCCACAGACGGCGTACGTAGTTCTGGAGGATCACCGCCGGGGGAACTGGGAACCGTATGTCTACAAGACTGAAGACCTTGGACAGATCTGGAATGCGTTGAACACCAATGAAATAGACGGCTTTATTCATGTGATACGTGAGGATCCGGAAGAGCCCAATCTGCTGTTCTTGGGCACCGAGTTCGGGCTTCGCGTGAGCCTCGACGGGGGCGATTCCTGGATCCATTGGAATCATGGCGTCCCGCCGGCTCCGGTGCGCGATCTGCGCATCCATCCCCGGGATCACGATCTGGTTGTAGGGACGCACGGCCGGGGAGCCTACGTCATCGACGACATCCGGCCGCTTCGCGAAGCCGCCCGGGACCTGGGCCTGGCCGGTGACGTGCTGAGGGTGCTCCCCATGGCGCCCGCCCAGAAGCACGCCACGGCGGAAACCATCGGCTATCGCTCGGTTGGGCACGCCATGATGTTCGGCGCGATGCGCCCCTATGGGGCCCTCATCAACTACTGGGTGGGAGTGGAAGGCGGCAAGGAAGCCATCATCGACATTCTCGACGTAGACGGAAGCTCGATACGGACGCTAGGCGGATCCGCCGAGTTGGGGGTCAATCGAGTCGTCTGGAACCTGCGCCGCAGCGGTGAGAGCGAGCCTGAGGAGGAGGGTTCGGAGGTTCTGGGGGGGATGTATACGGTACGTGTCACGTTGGGTGGTTCGGTGTCGACGGGAGAAGTCACCGTGCTGGAGGATGGCCGTGAGGACATCTCCCTGACGCGGCGGATCGCCAAGCTCCAGGCCGTGGAGCGCGCCCAGACCATGACCACCGCCCTCAGCGACGCTCAGCAACGCCTGGAGCGTGCGATCCGGGCCGCCGAGACCGTGCAGGAGTCTCTTCGCGGGCGAGATGGGGGAGAGGATCTCCGGGAGGAGGGTGCGGAGGTCCAGGAATCCCTCGAGGAGATGCGAGAGCGCCTCTTCACGGGCCCGTCGTGCCAGGGCATATGCGGGCGAAGCAGGCTGACGTCCAACGCGGTGCGGCGACCCCTCCACGTTCTGGCGAGCTCGCCCGATGCACCGACGGCCAACGAGCGCCTCATGCTCGCACAGGCGGAAGAGGCGCTAAAGGACATCATCGACGAGGTGAACGCCATCTTCGACGGCGCGGTTTCGGCCTATAGCCGGCGTCTTCAAGAGGCCGGATACTCACCCTTCCCCGAGGCCGATCCCCTCAGGATCCGCATGGAGCAGCGCTGACCATATGGAGCAACGCTGACCGTGCTACGCGGACTGCTGCTCTGGGGCTCCGAGAACCGGTTCCTGGCCGAGCGTCTCCCCCGGTTCCGCTTCGTACAGCGTGCGGTTCGACGATTCATGCCGGGGGAGACTCCGGAGGCCGCGATGACGGAGGCCCTCCGCCTCCAGAAGTCGCGCATGAGCACGGTGTTCACGCTCCTGGGTGAGAACATCGCCGAGCCTCGGGAGGCGCTGGAGGTGGTGGAGCACTACCAGGATGTGCTCAAGGAGCTCGACCGCCGTGACTTGAACGGGGAGATCTCGGTGAAGCTCACCCAGCTCGGCGTCGACCTGGGTCGCGATCCTGCGGCCGCCAACCTGGAGGCCATCCTTTCGCTGGCCGAAGAGTTGAACCGCTTCGTGTGGATCGACATCGAGGCGAGCCGTTATGTGGACGTCACTCTGGGCATCTACAAGGGCGCCCGGGCCCGCTACGAGAACACGGGCCTCTGCCTCCAGGCCTATCTCTACCGCACCGCCGAGGACCTGGAAGAGCTCCTGCCTCTCCAGCCGGCCATCCGTCTGGTGAAGGGCGCCTACGCCGAGCCGGCCGACGTCGCATTCCCCAGGAAGAGGGACGTGGACAAGAATTACCTCGAGCTTTCGCGCCGTCTCCTCGACGTGGTGGCGAACGGTGGCGTTCGTGCGGCCTTCGCCACTCACGACGGGACTCTCGTCGAGAAGATCCAGCAGGAAGCGGCGGCCCGGGGGATTCCCCGGGGTGAGGTGGAGTTCCAGATGCTCTACGGAATCAACACTTCGGAGCAGCAGCGGCTGGCCGGCGAAGGCTACAAGGTGGAGGCGCTCATCAGCTACGGATCCGCCTGGTTCCCTTGGTACATGAGGCGCCTGGCCGAGCGGCCGGCAAATCTCTGGTTCGTGGTCCGAAGGGTGGTGTGGCGCTGACGGGCGATACCGATGGGCGCCGCTGGGGCATGCTGGCGCTGGTCTCGGTGGCTGTGCTCCTGGGGATGTCCGCCTGGTTCACGGCCAGTGCCGTTTCCCCAGTGCTGCAGGAGCGCTGGGGACTGAGCTCCACCCAGGTCGGTTGGCTCACCACGCTCGTGCAGCTCGGGTTCGTTGCCGGAACGGCGGTGGCCGCCGTGTTGAACCTGGCGGATGTCGTCCCATCCCGCTGGTACTTCGCCTTGTCGGCTCTCCTGGCCGCCCTGGCCAACGCCGCGTTGGTGGTCGCGCCCGGCTATGCGATCGCCCTGGTCTTCCGGTTCTTCACTGGCTTCTTCCTGGCAGGCGTCTATCCACCGGCCATGAAGATGATCGCCACCTGGTTCCAGAGCGCCCGGGGCATGGCCATCGGGACGGTGGTGGGTGCCCTCACGGTGGGGAAGGCCACGCCGTATCTGCTGAAGCTCATGGGGAGCGCACCGCTCTCCGTGGTGGTCTTAGGTGCGTCGGCAGGAGGGGCGGTGGGAGGCCTGCTGGTGGCTGCGGCGTACCGGGAGGGACCCTACCCGTTCCGACGCGCTCCCTTCTCTTGGTCCCTCGTAGCCAAGGTGTTTCGGGACCGGCCGACGCGACTCGCGACCGGCGGATACCTCGGTCACATGTGGGAGTTGTACGCTGCGTGGAGTACGATCGGAATCTTCTTCTTGCAATTCTTCGGTGCGGAGGGGGGGCACTCTCTAGCCGCGGATTTGGCGGCCTTCGGGATGATCGCCGTGGGCGGATTGGGGGCCGTCATGGCTGGGGCCTGGGCAGACTCCATAGGCCGTGAGCGTACCACGATCTGGATGATGGCGATCTCGGGATGCTGCGCCCTGACGATGGGCTGGCTGATGGATGCGAGCGCCTGGATCGTCGTCCCCGTAGCGCTGATCTGGGGCTTCACGATCGTCGCAGATTCCGCGCAGTTTAGCGCCGTTGTGACTGAGGTGGCGCCCCCTGAGTCGGTGGGGACGGCGCTCATGCTGCAGACGTCGGTCGGCTTCGCGCTGACGGGCGTATCGATCCAGATGACGATCTGGCTGGCGGAAGTGGCCGAGTGGCAGACGGCCTACGGAGTGCTCGCGCTCGGGCCAGCTCTGGGGATCATCTCGATGGCTAGACTGAGAGCGATCCGGGCGGCCTCGTGACGAGTGGGCCCGGCGCGGTGATTCCGGTCGACGGCGGGCGACCTCTCGGGGGCTGAGCCTCGAGGCGATAGGCTCGCGGTGAGCGGGATTCCGCCGTAAGATGCCTCCCGCCCCCCCGCGACCCCTCGATGCGGTGCACCGAGATTGGCCGCGTCGTCGAACTTCTCCCACAATGGAGTTGCCGTGCGAAAGCTGCGAATCGGGATCCTCGATCTGGTCACGAAGGCGCCGACGCGGACCCTGTGGGCCCGCGTCGTGCATCCCAGTTTCGCGAGCATCATGCCGCAGGCGATCGCCGCGTGGTGCGAGAAGGCCGGACACGACGTGACCTTCGTGTGCTACACGGGCTTCGAGAACCTACTCGACGAGCTCCCGGACGATCTCGACGTGCTCTTCGTGGGGGCGTTCTCCCAGGCGGGCCAGCTCTCGTACGCGCTCAGCAACATGTTCCGGCAACGTGGCTGCGTGACGGTCCTGGGCGGCCCCCACGCGCGCTGCTATCCGGACGACGCCCGCAAGTACTTCGACTACGTCCTGGGCTTCACCGACCAGGAGATCGTCGCTCGGGTTCTCGAGGAGTGCTGCGCCCAGCGGCCATACGGCGAGTACCTGGCTGCCAGCCGACAGCCCCAGCACCTACCGGGGGTCCGCGAGCGCTGGAAGTACATCAAGCCGACCATCATGAAGTCGGCGACGCGGATCAAGGCCGTCCCGATGATCGGGAGCCTCGGCTGCCCTTACACGTGCAGCTTCTGCATCGACGCCACGGTGCCCTACCAGCCGATGGATTACGACGAGATCCGCGACGATCTTCGCTTCTTGGTCAACGAGATGCCCGAGGCATGGATCGCATGGCACGATCCCAACTTCGGGGTCCGCTTCGACGACTATATGGGGGTGATCGAGGACGCCGTGCCCCCCGGGACGCTCACGTTCGCGGCCGAGAGCAGCCTGTCGCTGCTGTCCGAGGACCCGGTCAGGCGGCTGGGCGCCGCTAATTTCAAGCTGATGCTCCCGGGAATCGAATCCTGGTACAGCTTCGGCAACAAGGCCAAGACGGGCCGGAAGACCGGGATCGACAAGATGGAGCAGGTCTCCGATCACGTGAACATGATCTTGGAGCACATCCCCTACGTGCAGACAAACTTCGTGATCGGTCTCGACGACGACGAGGGCGCCGAGCCGTTCGAGCTGACCAAGAAGTTCCTCTACCGGACGCCCGGGGCTTTTCCGGGGTACTCGCTCCTGTCCTGCTTCGGCGAGGCGGCGCCGCTAAACATCGACGTGCAGCGCTCCGGTCGCGTGCGCCCGTTCCCGTTCCACTTCCTGAACAACAACCAGGCGATGAACGTGCAGCCCAAGAACTACGAGTGGGCCACGTTCTACGACCACCTCATCGACCTGTGCGAGTACTCGTTCTCGCTGCGCACCATGGCTCGGCGCTTCCGGGCCACCCCCCCGCTCTTCGCGAAGGGGCTCAACCTCGTCAGGGCGATCTCGTCGGAGGGTTACGGCCGCATCAAGTATCACAAGACGATCCGCCGCCTGCTGGGGGAGGATCGCCACGTGAGGGACTTCTTCGAGGGCGAGACCGACGAGGTCCCCCCTTTCTACGTGGACCGCATCCGCCGCGAGCTCGGACCGTTCTGGCAGGATCTGCCCGAGGGGGCGCTGCACCACGACCAGAACGCGTACGTGAAGAAGATCGACCGGGCCCGCGTCGAGGAGTCGGCACCGATCTGAGGCGTTGGTGCATGGCTTGGAGCTGAGGACAGGTCCCCCGTCCCCCGAGAGGGGGATCACCCCAGTCGATCCCCACCCACTACGACCCCGACACCATCGAATGTCCGATCCGAGCGCCCGACCGCTTGTGCCACGCGCGTCGGCTCGCCTCCTTGGGCTGTCCATGGCGTTCCGTCGTCGATTCCAGCTTGGGCGGCGCCGTTGGATCTCCTATGCCTTGCCCCAGCCAGAGGCGATCGGGTTCTTGCTGAAATGGAAAAAAATGGGAACCAACGAGGATGGGGCCGGTACCGTCGTTCACCGTGCGAAGCGGAATCGTCACGGGCGATTCTCATCGTCCAGGCGATGGACGCCCAGGAGGTAGATGCTTGATCAGCAAGGACGTGAGACTGGGAGAAGGTGTAGTTGTCCATCATCCGAATCTGGTGAACCTCTACGGCTGTGAGATTGGGGCGGGCTCGACAATCGGCACGTTTGTCGAAATCCAGAAAGGCGCACTCATAGGGACGAACTGCAAGATCTCGTCGCATTCGTTCATATGCGAAGGGGTGACCATTGAAGACGGCGTATTCGTTGGTCATGGAGTCATGTTCACCAATGATATGAGTCCACGTGCGGTTACCGAGAGCGGCGATCTGCAAACCGAAGAAGATTGGCATCTCGAGAGGACCTTGGTGCGCACTCGAGCGTCCATCGGAACCAATGCTACGATCGTAACTGTTCGGCCAAGCCGTGGGGAGCGTCGTGTTGTCGGATCGTGTGGTGGGGTCTGGTAACGTGATCCGGAATGTAGTATCGTCGAGGGCATGGCGATGCGGGACGGCAACGGACATGCGAACGTGGCGCTGGCCGAGGGGCTGGAGGAGCTTTGGCCGGTGCCCGGTTTCCGTGGAGTCGGAGCTTGGGGACTGGCGGTCGCTGTACGAGCGGGAGCGCGAGCGAGCGGAGGCGGCGGTGGCCCGCGCGGAGGAGTTGCGGTGGGCGGAGGTGCGGGCGCGCTGCGAAGCGGGATCGTGGAAGTGGCGGTGGGAGGCGTCGCGCCGGAAGCTGAGGGCGGTGATCGCGGAGACGCGGGAGGCCCGCCGCGCGGCGTGGGACGCCCTGGCGTTGCAGCGCGAGGTGGGGCGTCTGCACGGGCTGCTGCGGGAGGCCGGGGTGGACGCGGGGAAGCGCGGCACGGAGATGGCGCTTCGGATGGAGGTGGCACGGCTTCGCGAGGAGGGTTGGGCGCTGGAGAAGGCGCTCGATGCCCGCGCGGCCGAGGTGCAGAACCTTCACAAGGCCCGCATCGAAGCGGACGCGGACATCCTGGCGCTGCGGCGGCAGTTGCGCGAGATGCTCGAGATCCACGGCGAACTGTCGAAGCTGGGGGACCAGCGGGACCGGGTCGAGTCGCTGTCGGAGGAGGTCGGGGCGCTTCGCTGGGCGCTGAAGGTCTCGGAGGCGTCGAAGGGCCGCCTGACGGCGCGGCTGCGGCGTGCGGTCGAGGCGGGGCGGGCGCGGTCGCCGTCGGCCGCCGACGCGGAGTTGCGCAAGGCCTTGCGCAGATCGCGGCGCCAGAGGGCGACGATCGGCTCGCTGACGCGGGAGAAGACCCGGCTCGGCAGGAGGATGCGGGCGTCGCGGCGGCGGATCGAGCGCCTCGAGGGCCAACTGGCGAAGCTTCGCGCGTCGCGCACGGTGCTGCCGAAGGGGCAGTCCGGCGGCGCGTGCGAGAGGCAGGAGCGACCGCGTTCGGGGCGGCGGCGGGGCCAGCAGCCCGGCACGCCGGTCCACGGCCGCACCCCGCGCCCGGGGCTTGAGGAACGCACCGAGGAGCACAACCCGCCCGCCGATGCGCGGGTGTGCCGGGGTTGCGGGAGCCCGTACGCGGCCAACGGCGCCGAGGAGTCGGCCCTCGTCGAGATCGAGGTCCGGGCGCACCGGCGGGTGATCCGCCGCCCGCGCTGGCGGCGGACGTGCGGGTGCGCGTCGTCGCCCGCCGAAGTGACGGCGCCCCCCGTGCCTCGGCTGTTCGCCCGCACGCCGTACGGGACGAGCGTCTGGTCGCGCTTCCTGTTCGAGCGCTACGCGTGCCTGCGCCCGCTGCACCGGGTCTGCGGGTGGCTGTCCGACCAGGGTCTGCCGGTCTCGCCGGGCACGCTGGCGGACAGCGTGCACCGCTTGGCGCCGTTGTTCGAGCCGGTGGGCGCGGCGATCCTCGCGCACCAGAACGGCTCGGCGCTGCGCCATGCCGACGAGACCAGCTGGCGGGTGCGGGCGCTGCGCGACAGCGACGGATCGGGGTACGCGTGGCTGTGGATCTCGGTCGGCCGCGGCGCGGCCTACTTCCATGTGGATCCGTCACGCAGCGCCGAGGCGGCCCGGAAGCTGTTCGACGGGGCGCTGTGCCCGACGGTCCTCGTCTGCGACCGCTACAGCGGCTACAAGAAGCTGGCGCGTCTCCTCGGGGGCAGGGTCACGCTGTCGTTCTGCTGGGCGCACATGCGCAGGGACTTCATCCGGTGCGCGGCCGGGCACGTCCATCTGACCGGCTGGTGCCGGGAGTGGCTCGGGCGGATCGCCACGGTCTACCGCCTGCACAAGGCGCGGCTGGAGCTCCACGACCCCGGCCTCGAGCGCCAGAGCCCGGCGTTCGACGCGGCGCACGACGCGCTGAGCGAGGCGCTCGGCGGCATGTTCGCGGCCTCCGAACGCCAACTCGCCCGCCTGTCGCCAAAGGCGAGGGAGGGAGGGCCGCTGCGCTCGCTCCTCAACCACCGCGAGGGGCTGAGCGTCTTCCTCGACCGGCCCCGCGTGCCGCTCGACAACAACCTCGCCGAGCGGCTGCTGCGCGGCCCGGCCATCGGGCGGCGCCTGTCGTTCGGCTCCGACAGCGAGTCCGGCGCCCGGTTCACCGCGCTCATGTACTCGGTGACCGGCACCCTGAGGCTGAACGGCCTCGACGTGCCGCGCTGGCTCGCCGACTGGTTGGCGGCGTGCGCGCGCGGCGGCGGTCGCCCGCCGGGCGACCTGTCGCCCTGGCTGCCGTGGTCGATGGACGCCGGACGCAGGCGCGAAATGACGGCGTCCGCATGAGCGAGCGCATCGAATGCCGCTACCACGGCGCGACTTCACCGCCGCGGAAATGGCGCTGCTGCGCCGACTGATCGCCGGACCGCCCGCGCTCAACCGCCACGCCCTGTCGAAGGAGTTCTGCCGGCGCATCGGCTGGTTCAAGCCCGACGGCGGGCTCAAGGACATGATGGCGCGCGTCACCATGCTCGCCATGCACAGCGACGGCCTCATCGTCCTGCCGCCCCCGAAGTGGAGGCAGAAACGACCCGGCCCCATCGTCTTCGGACAGGACACCGAACCGCCCCTCTTCCCCCCGCCCACGATCCTCGACGAGGTCCGCCCCCTCGAACTCCGCACCGTCGTCGGCGGCACCCGACAGGGCAGGCTGTGGAACGAGTTCGTCGCGCGCCACCACTATCTCGGCTACAAGACCCTCGTCGGCGCCCAGATGCGCTACGCCGTCCACGACCGCAACGGCTGGCCGCTCGCCATACTCGGCTTCAGCACCGCCGCCTGGTCCCTCGCTCCACGCGACCGCTTCATCGGATGGACCCCGACCCTGCGAAAGAAGAACCTGCCGCTCGTCATCGACAACCCCAGGTTCCTCATCCTGCCCTGGATCCGCATCCCCAACCTCGGATCCCACATCCTCGCCCTCGTCCGCCGCCGCCTGCCCCGCGACTGGACCCGCCGCTACAACACCACCCCCGTCCTCATCGAGACCTTCGTCGAGGTCCCCCGCTTCACCGGCGGCGTCTACAGGGCCTCCGGGTTGGATCCGCGTCGGTACCACACGGGGACGAGGGCGCTACGACACCGCCAAGCAGTACGGCAAGCCCACCAAGGATGTCTGGCTCCGCCCGCTCGCCAAGCACTGGAAGCGCATCCTCAACCGCTGAGCACCCCCACACACACGATCCGACAACACGACGCTCCCCACGGCTTGGCCGAACAGTTACCTACGATCATGGGCGGGATAACCGTCGGTAAGGGTGTGCTGGGGGAGTATGTGTGGCGGGCCTTGGACGAGGCGAAGCAGAGACCCCGGTTTGTACAGAGATGGTAATGACCTGACAGTTGGCCCTCGCCGGAGCTGTGTCTAGGCTGCCTTCGTCTTAGCCTCCTCCTTCCTGGCCTTTGCGGCCTTCCTGGCGTCGGTGAGACCGGCCTTGAAGACCTGATAGGGCGTGCGGCCCTCCATGGCTCGACCGCGGTGCGGCCGCTTCCGGTTGTAGGTCTCCAGATACGCCTCGAGGTCCTGCTGCATCTCCTCGACGGTCTCGTACCAGGTGGTGCGGCCCTTCACCCTCAAGTGCTCGTCGAGGAGCGTGCGGTGGAAGCGCTCGATGAAGCCGTTGGACTGGGGCCTGCCCACCTTCGTCGTGCGGTGCTCGATGTCCTCGAGCTGAAGGAACAGCTCATATGGGTGACGGTCCGGACGGCCGCAGAACTCGCGGCCGTTGTCGCTGAGCACGGTCTTCACCCGGACCCGGTGCTCATCGAAGAACGGCAACACGTCGTTATTCATCACCTGCACCGCCGTGAGCGGGAGCTTGCTCGTGTAGAGCCGGCCCCAGGCGTAGCGGCTGAAGCAATCGAGCACGGTCTGCAGGTACACCTTGCCGACCCCCTTCAGCGTTCCGACGAAGAACGTGTCCACGGCGACGAGGTCGCCCGGGTAATGGACTTCGATGTGGCGCTCCCGGAACTCGGGACTGAAGCGCTCCAGCAGCTCGATCTGCTCGTCGGTCAGCTTCAGCTTCCGTTCCCTGGCCGTCTCTTCGAGCCTGAGCAGCCGTTCGTGCTTCGTGGTGAGGCCATGCCGGCTCCACACGCCCCGTACGCCTCCTGAGCTCACCTGGATCCCTCCGAGCAGCAACTCGTCCGCGACCCGCTGAGCTCCGTGCGTCGGAGCCTCCAAGGCGTGGGCCAAGACCGCCTGCTCAATCTCTTCACTCACCCGGTTCGGGTGCGGTCCCTTCGGCCCCGGAAGCTGGTCGATCAGCCCCTCGGCCCCGTAAAGCTGGAAGTTCCTCCTGATCTCGTAGAACTGCTGCCGGCTGTAGCCCACGATCTTGCACGCCTTGCTCACGTTGCCGAGCTCCTGGGCCAACTGTAGCAGGCTCAGCTTGCGGCGCGCTATCTTCTCCCCCTGGACGGTGGTCATCTTCTCTCCCGTGCTAAGTGAGTGACTTCGACATCTCTCAATTAGCTCCGGCGAGGGCGGCTGGCCACCGTCCTCTCTCGTGGTCAACTGTCAGGTGAATACCGTCTCAGCACACCCGGTTCATTATCGAGGATGAGGTGGGAGTCGATCCCAAAGTAGGTTGAAACTCGCGGGCATGGATCGCCTTTTGCACGTTCTGGAAGAGCGTCCGGGCGCACAATTTTTGGTCGCGCTGGCGCTCATCCTCGGCGTGAAGTGGTACACCCTTCTACAGCCGCCCGTATGGGACACGGCGATGGGACTTTTCCCGGCGGCGCTTACCTTATCCGCAAACGGCTTCGACCTGCTCGAACTGCTCGCCATGCCGGGTTACGTGGAGGGGGGACCCAACACGCACAGCCTGTCGCCCGTCACCCTGGTCACAGCCCTCGTGTTGAGGGTCACCGGAGGCGGAGGTACCACGAGCTTCGTAGTGCTCCATCTGCTCCATTTCTCGGCTGCCGCCTACGCACTTGCGGCGCTCTACAGGTTCTCGCGGCCGGTCTTTGGCCCGATGTCGACTCCGCTCTTCTGCTTTGCCGTCCTGCTGTTTCCCCTCTTTTCGACGCAGGTCGGATACTTGTACCTGGAGATGCCGCTCTTCTTGTGCGCCGTCTTGGCGCTCCACGCGTGGACGAATCAGCGCTTCTGGCCCGCGGTCCTGTGGGCCACCGCTGCGCTCGCGATAAAAGAGACAGGCATTATCGTTCCCGTGACGCTCGGCATGGCGACCCTGCTCGAGGATCGTGAAGTGCGCCTCAAGGTGGAGCGGATTGTGCTGATCATGGCGCCTCCGGCCGTCTTGGTCGCGGCCACCTCGCTGCTCACCCGCATGGCGTTGGCGGGACCGGGCGACGCCCCACTGGCCCCCTCATTCGGGAACATCTTCCTGGGCCTCACGCACTACCTGGACCGCTTCCTCTTCAACGTGCCCGACCTCTTGGCCTTCATCGTCGTGTTCCTCGTGGCGGCGCTCGTGTTCGGCACTCGAGTGTTCCGAACGCTGCGAAGCGAACCGACGGCCCCGGCCGACCGAGATGCCGAGCGCCGGGCCCAGCTCGTACTCGGCTACAGCGGGATGTTGATCGTCCTGTTTATCCTGCTGTTCCTGGTCGCGCTCCCAGTGTTGGTCGATTTCACCATCGTGTTACCACGCTACTATGTGGTGATTGCGCCCTTCCTCCTGCTCTGGTTCGGGTATGCCTTCACACGCCTTTTGTCGACGCGTCTTCCGTCGGCGAGGGCGGCAGCGATGTGCTTCGTGCTGCTGTCGGTATTCTTCGCCGTGAACTCGTACGGCGTGCTCTATCCATTGGACATCGATACCGAGGGGCCGGGCAACGATCCCGCGCTCACCGAGCGCTCCAATGCGTACCGACGCCTGCTCGCGCTGCAGGTTCAGGCCGTTCAAGCCCTGCAGGCACTTCCCGAGGGAACGCCTGTCTACTACGGGCACTACGAGCACTACCTGTTCAACTACGCGGGGCTCGGTTTCGCGGATGCACCACTCTCCAACGGCCACAACTTTTGGGTGGAATCTCTCGCGAAGTTGATCCGAGGAGAGCCGATGCCCCCCTGTATCTACGCTCTCTACAACTACCCCTGGCTCGGGGGTGAGAAAATCCGCGGGCTGATTGGGTACACCGACGTCGACGAAGAGCTCTCCAGCGAGATCGTCCAGGAGTTCCGGGACGGGCGTTATACGCTTATTCTGGCCCGGATTCGGAAGGATGGTGCAGTTTGCCCAGAGTAGGAGGCACGTAACTTGGACGCGAGGTCCATCCTCTCTTTTCCCTCCGTCTACCGGCTTCTAGGGACGCTGATCGGGGCTCATCGGGCCCGCAGCGAGTGCGTGGAGCGTTACATCCGCCCCAAAGCCTCGGATCGCGTCCTGGACTGTGGCTGCGGCCCGGGCGATCTCCTCGACTTCCTCCCGTCGGTCGACTACGTGGGAATCGACATCGACGAAGAGTACATCGCCGCAGCCCGCAGCCGCTATGGCGACCGAGCCACCTTCCGACTCGGCTCGGTGGGGCAAGAGACCATGCACGAAGAGGACCACTATGACCTGGTTTTGGCCTGGGGCCTGCTTCACCACCTCGACGACAACCAGGCGAGCGACTTCCTGCGATTAACCCGCCGGAGCCTGAAGCCCACCGGTCGGCTGGTCACGATGGACGGCTGTTACACTGACGATCAGTCCAGAGCGGCCCGCTACCTGCTCGACTCGGACCGGGGCTCCCACGTGCGCTCGCTCGAGGGCTGGCTCGAGCTGGTCCGGCCCGTCTTCCCTGCGGTGGAGGCTCACCTGCGACACGATCTGCTACGCATCCCCTGGACGCACCTTATCATGGAATGTCCAGCCAGCTCGGGCGATACCAAGATTCTGTAAACCGACGAGGCGGAGTGAAGGCCGCGGGGCTCCACTCGATCCGGAAACCAGGTGCTCGAGCCGGTGGTCTAGGGCACGGCGGAGGGTGGCACCGGTCCCCACAGGATCGCCATGGCCTCGGCGTAGGAGACGAGCTCGGGAGCAGCCTCCGGAGCCTTGGGCACGAAGACGAAGGCGGCCCGATCCGGATACAAGGCGAAGATCCGCCGGTTCTTCTCAGGACCGAGATCCCGCACGAACAGGGGTAGACCTCTTTCGATTCCCGGGAGGTCTCCTTGCCCAGACCAGAGGGGCGAGGGCCACGGCCCCGAAGCGATCGGCGTGGAGTTGTTGGATGCAGGAGTCCGGGAAGACTTCGTTCGGACGGATCCGCAGGGTAGCTCCGGTGGGAGCGGGGGGTCGTTGGATGTCCGGGGGCGTGCCGGGGATCTGGTCCAAGTCCACTTCGGGCAACGTCACATCTCGAGATCCTCGAGCGATCGCCGCGCGGCCCAGGGCGTAGAGGTGCAGTTGGCAGTTCGTGTTTCTCCTCAGCGCCGTGATGACGGTGTCCTGACGCACACCTCCGACGCCCTGGAGGGTGGCACTCAGGCGCTCGTTCCACGACGTGTGAACGAAGACGATGGCAGCCGACTCGGTGGGGGGCTCGGGCGGCGTGATGCGCTCCAGGGTCTCCTGGCTCCATCCGTAGCTTCCCCATCGGCTTGGAACGCCCCAGACCACGGCCCCGAGGACCCCCAGGACAATGGCCCACGTGGCCATGTCCCGGGCCCACCGGTTCGCCGTGATGCGGCTGTCAGGAGCCGGCTCCTGTGCCGGCTCGGCGTGATCGTCCCCCTCGGAGCGGTACGCGGTGCTCGGAACGTCCGCATCTTGGCCCGCATCCTGCCCCGGGCCGCCGCCAGAGCGAGGGCCGCCAGCACGCTTATGGCGATCCAGGCCGGAGCAGCCTCGAACAGCATGCGCACGTCATGAAACCAGTAGTAGCCGTTGGCGAGACCGGCAGTATGGCCCAGGCCAGGAGGACCCCCATCCCTCGGGGAAGGCTCGTGGCTGTCAGGAGGTAGAGGCCGATGAACGCGGTGACGGGGAAGGGAGTCTCCAGAAGTTGAATGCCCATGCTCAGCACGTCCGACGACGTGAAGCCCAGGGCCTCCTCCAGGGTGTACGGGTAGCCCCACGGGTCCATGTGGAAGCCCAGGCGGTGATGGTCCCCTAACCCTGCAGGTACCCGAGCGTAAGGGGATTCCCGAAGAGACGGCCGTTG
>CBDCKN010000015.1:0-555347 GCA_965218295.1 Longimicrobiales bacterium
TCGTGGGGCGGGCAGGCGATGAGTGGTGCCGACGCGCTCTGGGGCCGCGATACGATGGCGGGGCTCGGGGCAGCAGGCCCGGGATCGGGCAACCGCCTCGATGGCGAGCTCGGCTACGCGCTGCCGGTCGGGAGCCGGCTCGTGGGGACGCCGAGGTTCGGCGTCACAACCTCAGAGTACGGGCGCGACTACCGGCTGGGCTACAAACTGACCCTGTTGCAGGCCGGCGCCATGAACTTCGAGTTCGGCCTCGACGCCCAACGCCGCCAGAGCTTGCTGGGCCAGGGAGACCCGGAGCACAGCCTGCACGGCCGCGTCACCGCGCGCTGGTAGACGCCGACGGACCGGCAATCTGAAATGCGGTGCGGCCGAACCTCAGTCGCCAGCACGGCCGGGTACCGGTGCTTCATGATGTCGGATGCGTTGCAAGCCTGTGTCGAGGCCGAAGAGACGCGCCAAAGTCGCTTACAAAAACCGCGGCGCGAGGCTCGCCGTACCCACACCACAACCCGTCTGCTGGCCGCGCTCGCGGGTCGGCTTGAGCAGCACCCTCCGAGGCGAGATCGGGTCGTGCTCGGCCGGACACCGCCGTCGGGGTGCGGGTCTTCGCAGGCCGTGTCCCGACCGGCAGGCGCCATGGAGACACTGACGAAGCCGTTCCGATCGCGAGTGGCTGCGTCGCTCGACCGCACGGGCATGAGAACATCCACGCTCGGTCGGCAAGCGGTGGGCGATCCGATCCCGGTGCGTCAGCTACGCCGTGGCCGCTCTCCAAGGCTGGCGATGGCCTGCCAGGTCCCCGTGTTCATCGAAGCCTGCCGCCGGGCCCAAGTGGCCCCTGTTCCCTCCCGGGGCAACGCGCCCCGGAATTTTTCACCGAACAGAACGGAGGCAGACCGATGTCAATAGCAATGGAACAGGGCATGGACGCGCCCGCGCGCGTCCTGCGGTTACCTCGAGTGCAGGCCCGCACCGGGCTGGCGCGGAGCACGATCTACGTGCGGGTGGCCGACGGGAGCTTTCCCCAACCGATCCGGCTAGGCGCGCGCGCCGTCGGCTGGATCGAGTCCGAAGTGGATGCGTGGATCCGAGAACAGATCGCCGCAAGCCGTGGCAGTGCCGAGTGATCTGAGACGGAAATCATCTGACAGTTCGCCATGAGAGAGGACAGGGGCCATCGATAAACTGCCCTCCCGCAAGGTTCGCTCCTTCGCCTCCTCCGGGAACCTCCGTTACGGTCCACTGGATTCCCGTTCAGAAAGAGGGGTGTAATGAGGGGACAATAGATAGGTGTATAGTGGTAAGTAGAATAATGGCAAGGACTTACAACAATATCACTACAGACCGGGCATCAGCAGCCCCGCCCGACCCCCGCCCGGGCCTTAAGCGAGAAGGAACGAGACAAGGTCTTCGACACGCTGTGTTCGGAGCGGTTCGTGGACCGGTCCCCAGCCGAGGTGGTGGCGACGCTGCTCGACGAGGACGTCTACCTGTGCAGCGAGCGTACGATGTATCGCGTTCTGGCTTCCCAGGTGCCGGTTCAGGAGCGTCGAGCGCAGCGGAGTCATCCCAAATACCAGAAACCCGAGTTGATGGCGAGGGGCCCGAACCAGGTCTGGTCCTGGGATATCACCCGGCTGCTGGGGCCGAAGAAGTGGAGTTACTTCTACCTCTACGTGATCCTGGACATCTTCAGCCGCTACGTCGTGGGATGGATGGTGGCGGATCGGGAGAACTCTGCCCTGGCCAGCCGGCTGATCCAGCAGAGTTGCTTGAAGCATGGCGTCCAGCCCCACCTCCTGACCCTGCATTCCGATCGAGGGGCTCCGATGACGAGCCAATGCACGGCTCAACTACTCGCCGATCTCGGCGTGACCCGCTCGTTGGGCCGACCCCAGGTCTCGGATGACAATCCGTTCTCCGAGGCTCAGTTCAAGACCTTGAAGTACCATCCCTCGTTTCCCGGCCGGTTCGGGGATCAGGGGCAAGCCAAGACCTTCTGTCGCTCGTTCTTCCGTTGGTATAATGCCGAGCACCGCCATGGCGGCATCTCGATGCTGACCCCCGAACAGGTCCACTTCGGTCACGCCGATCGGATCATCGCCTGCAGGAAGGCCGTGCTCCGTGAGGCATGGGCCGCTCATCCCGAGCGCTTCGTCTCCGGTGAGCCGAAGCCTAAACCACTCCCGGAGGCCGTCTGGATCAATCCTCCCACCCCATCCCTCACTACACAGGAGATTGCTCTCTAATTGATTTCCAAGAGTGTCTCACTGGCGTTGACAGGTTCCGGGGAGACTTCCCTGATACGCCCGGTATTACTATTTTTTTAGCTCTTAGCTTGGAAGTCTTACCAGAGGAGAGACCCTCTTTTGGAAGTAACCATTCAGGACAACGAGAGCCTCGAGCGAGCGCTCCGTCGGTTTAAGCGTAAAGTGCAGCGATCGGGGCTCTACTCGGAACTCCGGAAGCGCCGCTTCTATGAGAAGCCGAGCGCCCAGCGGAAGCGGAAGCGCGAGGCCGCCATACGCCGGGAGCGCAGGCGTCAGAGGCGCGGCCGGCGGTAGGCACCGACCCCCAGGTCTGTTCTCGGGTCAGCATAGCCTGCAAAAAAACGGCGACCCCCTCGGGTCACCGTTTTTCTCGTACTGAAAACCACCCGATCTAAGCAGCCCGCACGAAAAGAGGACCCAGCGCATCCCAACGCCTGAGATGCTCTGGCATCAGGAGCTCACGACTGATCCGCGTCAGGACGTGCAGATGCCCCTCCACCGTCGACGCCTCCGACAGCGTGAGCCCCGTGAGGGAGCGGAACGCGCGGTAGAGATTCCCGTTGCTCGAGTACCCCAAGTGGAGCGCCACCCTGGCCGTCGTCATGCCGTGCCGGGTGAGAAGCTTGCTGGCACAGAGCGCCCGCAGCCGGGTGGTGTACGCGAATGGCGACGGCAAATCCTGGCGTCGGAATCGGGCCTTGAGCGCCCCAGGCGTGAGCCCCACCGCTTCGGCTACTTCGTCTAGGCGTGCGTACCTGGATGGGAACTCCAAAGTCCTGCGCCCCAGCGCGCCGAGTTCGAGCGGAAGAGGATGTCCCGCTGCACGGCTCAAATCTCGGAGAAGCCCCTCCACCCAATCCAAGGGGAGCGCCGCTTCGTTGATCAACTGGCGCATCCTGGCCGGGCCGTGTCGATGCGCTGAATCGCTATCGCCGACGCCGAGCGCCGGAGCCCGGGCAAGCCCAAGGGCACCAACTCCAGCACGGGAAGATCGGAGCCCCTGGCCTTGATGGCTCGCTCTACCACCCCGTCCGCACCCCGCTCAATGACTGACACCCTCGGGAAGCCCAACTCGAGAGCAGCCAGGACATCTTCGACCTCACAGAGGACGTCTTCGGCGGGCAAAGCGGCCCGCCGAACCGAGTGGAGCAGAAACGAGTCCCTAATCGCGGCGAGGATCATTCATAAAAACTGTACCACCTCAGAAGGCCCGGCAAGCTTGAGGACGAGTGCATCGCGTGCCTGTTCGCTCGAAAGTGGGTCCTCACCCAGGGTGGAAGGGGCCCTCGCCCCAAAAGTGGAGGGGCCGATACCCCACGGAAGGCCGGCGCCCAGCGACCTCTCAGATGGGAAGAGGAGTCGGTTGCTCTCCCGACCAGTCGTAGAATCCCTGACCCGTCTTCTTCCCGTATCGCCCCATCGCCGCGATCCGCTTCAGCAGCGGCGGTGGGGCGTAGCGCTCCTCTCGATACTCGTCGAACATGATCTCCGAGATGCGATAGAGGGTGTCGATCCCCACGAAATCACAGAGTACGAATGGTCCCATGGGATATCCCAGGCCGAGCGTCATCGCCTTGTCCATGTCCTCGACGCTGGCGACGCCGCGCTCGAGCTGCCTGATGGCATCAAGCATGTAGGGCACGAGGAGAAGATTCACCACGAAGCCCGAGTTGTCCTTCGCCGCGATGGGCTCCTTCCCGAGGGCTGCGGCGAAGGCGAAAGCGGCGTCGAAGGCGTCGTCACTCGTGGCGATGGTGCGCACGACCTCCACGAGCTTCATGACCGGCACCGGGTTGAAGAAGTGAAGGCCCACCACCTTGTCGGGCCGGCTCGTGCCGGCCGCCATATCCGTGATCGGCAGTGAAGAGGTGTTCGAAGCGAAGATCGTATCGGCCCCGCAGAGCTCGTCGAGGGCCGAGAAGAGCTCGTTCTTGGCATCCAGGTCTTCCACGATGGCTTCCACCACGAGATCACGATCGGCAAGGTCGGCCAGATCGGTCGTAAAGCGGATGCGGCTCCAGGCCGCATTGCGGTCGGCGGCTTCGAGCTTCCCCTTGTCCACGGCCCGGTCCAGCGACTTCTTGATCGTCCCCTGGCCCGCCTCCAAGAACTCGTCGTTGACCTCGCGAACGACGACGTCGAAGCCCGCCTTGGCGGCCACCTCGGCGATCCCGCTCCCCATGAGACCACACCCGGCCACGCCTACCTTTTCTATCTTCACTCGTCCTCCAGATATCGGGTGCCCCGCGTCGGCTACTGGGTCGCCGTCCGACGGTCGCCGAACTCGGGGCACTCGTTCGCGCTATAGATCTACCTCATCCCCCGACAGGTCGAGCTTGAACCTCCTGGCTTGACGCGTCACCCACCTCCGCCACGACGCAGGGGGTGGTGACAGGTCCTCGCCCCGCTCCAAGCGATCGAGGATCCCTTCCAACTCCTGCTGGACTTCCCCTCTGCGCTTCCGCGAGTAGTGACCTATGATACGCACCACTCCGAGCGCCACCGCCCCACCCACGGCGATCCCGACAGACCATGCGGCAGCCGCGGGAACCACGAAGACCGATCCCAGGAGAGCCGCCACACCGAAGGTCATTCCCCCACCCGCTCCCAGCCCGCCCATGACCGCGCCGGACGTGTAGTCGCCTCGGACGCCCGGATCCACGTCAATCTGCACCAACGTAGAGCCGTCGTCGACCTCATCGAGGCGCACCTCGATCTCCTTGGCAGAAGCCCAGTAGACCGTCTGCGACATGGAGGCGCCGGCGCGGGCGAAGTTCAAGATCCAGTCTACGGCAGGCCGGTAGAGGAGAACATCGGACCCCTGCCGGACCGACTGGAGCAGGTGTCCGGCCACGAGGAACTCGTCGATGATGAGCCGAAGGCGCTCTTTGTCACCGGGCACGACGCGCGAAACCCTCACGGTGGCGGACCCGAACCAGCGGGCGATCACGCCTTGGGGATCCTCGGCAGTCCGGATCTCCGTGAGCGCCCGCCGCACGTGGGCATCGGGCAGTCCCACCTCATGAGCGATTCGGAACAGCTCCGCCTCGTCGAGAGCGCCCTCACCCCCATCCGGATCCGAAGTGGCGAGCTCCGATGCACGCTTGATCACGGCCTCGACTCCCGTCGCGTCAGGCTCCTGCCCTTCGCCTCGTCCATGGTCACCCCGAGCCCACGGTCGCGTCGAGTCCGCCCACGCGCCGTACCCCGTCCATGCCCGCGGTACCCTACGGGATCTCGACGATCACGGCCCCGCCCTGCCCACCCCCGATGCACGCGGACCCGAGACCGTAGCGGTCTCCCCGCCGGCGCAGCTCATGGAGAACGTGAATCGTGATGCGGGCCCCGGACACGGCCAACGGGTGGGTGATGGCGATGGCCCCGCCATTCACGTTGGTTTTCTCGGGATCCAGGCCGAGCTCCTTCTCCACGGACTTGTACTGCGGGGCGAAAGCCTCGTTGACCTCCACGATGTCCATGTCCTCGAGGGTCAGGCCCGCCTTCTCCAGCGCCAAACGGGCCGCCGGCGCCGGGCCAATGCCCATCACGCGGGGCTCCACCCCCACGAAGCCCCAGGACACGATGCGCCCCAGCGGCTCAACGCCATTCTGCTCGGCCCAATCGGCCGACGCCACCACAGCGCTGGCCGACCCGTCACCGATGCCGCTGGCATTCCCCGCCGTCACGAGCCCGTCTTCCTTGAAGTACGGGCGGAGTGCACCCAGACCCTCCACCGTGGTGTCCGGCCGCATGTGCTCGTCGTATGCGAACTCGGTCTCGCCCTTCCGGGACTTGATCGTGACGGGCACGATCTCCGCTTCGAAGCGACCCTCGTCCCAAGCGGCCTTGGCCCGCTGCTGGCTGTTGAAGGCGACCTGGTCCACTTCTTCACGGGTGACGTCGTACCGCTCCGCCAGCTCCTCCGCCGTCTGGGCCATGGTCAGATCGCAGTTCGTGTCCAGGAGCGACTCCCAGAGCAGATCCTCGAGGGCGTCGTCGGCGGGTCCGAGCCGAAGGTTGCCCCAACGGGCTCCCCGCAGAACGTGCGGCGCCTGGCTCATGGACTCGGTGCCCCCGCAGAGTGTCACGTCGGCGCCACCCAGCAGGATCTCCTTGGCACCCTGGACGATGGCCTCGAAGCCGGAGCCGCATAGCCGGTTGACCGTGACGGCCGGCTTCTCCTGGGGGACGCCTGAGCGGAGGGCGACGTGGCGCGAAAGGTAGATGGCGTCCGCCGAGGTCTGCAGCGCGTTGCCAAAGAAAGTGTGGTCGACCTGATCAGCCGTGATGCCCGCCGCCTCGATGGCGGCCTTGCTCGAGAACACACCCAGATCGGTGGCAGTGAAGCCCTTCAGGCTTCCCCCGAAAGTCCCGAAGGCGGTCCTCTTTCCCGAAAGGATCACGATGTCCTTTGACTGCCCCTGCGTTCCCATTAGCCCTCATAGGTCAGATGACTGTGGTCAAACAACGGCGCTCGGAACGGACGCACCGCTGGCCCTGGGCTACCCCCACCGTGCAGGAACGGTTCGTGATTACCGGTAGGAGCCTGTCCGAGTAATGGGGCGAGCCGCGTTAGGAGCGCCGACAAGCGCTAGCGCGCTTGTTACCGGCCAGACCCTAGGCGGCGCCCCGAAGGCATAGCCATAGCTACGTCGAGGGGCGCCAAGAACGGAGATGGCCCCGTACCGCCCTAACCCGAAGGGCATAGGGGGTTACGCGGCCGCACCCCATTATTCGGACAGGCTCCTAGACGAACTCCTCTTCGGGCTCCTCCTGCAGGTACTGCTTGAAGGCGTCTTTGTGGCTGGCCTTCATATAGGCCTCGGTGGGATCGATGACGCCCGACATCAGGAACTCGAGGATGTGCTGGTCCATGAGCTGCATGCCGTCCTTCTTCCCGGTCTGGATCATGGACGGAATCTGGTGGATCTTGCCTTCCCGGATCAGCGCTCGGACCGCGTTGGTTCCGACCATGATCTCCCAGGCGGCACAACGGCCCTTCCCGTCCTTCTTGCGCAGGAGGACCTGGGCGATCACCCCCTTGATGGACTCGGCTAGCATCGACCGGATCTGATCCTGCTGGTCCGCCGGGAAGACGTCGATGATGCGGTCGATCGTCTTGGGCGCCGAACTCGTGTGAAGCGTACCGAACACCAGATGGCCCGTCTCGGCGGCCGTGATCCCCAATTCGATGGTCTCCTGGTCACGCATTTCTCCCACGAGGATGACGTCCGGATCCTCACGGAGTGCCGCCCGGAGCGCATTAGCGAAGCTCTTGGTGTTGGTGCCGACCTCCCGCTGGTTGACCAGACACTTCTTGTTGGGATGCACGAACTCGATGGGATCCTCGATGGTGAGGATGTGGTCTGCGCGGCTCTCGTTGATGAGGTCCACCATAGCAGCCAGCGTCGTGCTCTTCCCCGACCCCGTGGGACCGGTGACGAGCACCAGGCCCTTGGTGAGCATGCACATCTTCCGGACGACGTCGGGCAGCCCCAGTTGGTCGACCGTCAGGATGTCGGTGGGGATGGTACGCATGACCGCGCCGATCCCGTTCTTCTGATTGAAGACGTTGACCCTGAAACGTGAGAGCCCTGGAATCTCGTAGGCGAAGTCGAAATCCAGATCGTCGATGAACCGCATCCGCCAGTCCTCTTCCATGATCTCGTAGACGAGCTTCTCCATGTCCTTGGCCGAAAGCTCGCGGAACTTGATCCGCTGCATGTGGCCGTGGACACGGATGACGGGTACGGAGCCCGTGGTGAGATGGAGGTCCGACCCCCCCCTGGTCCACTATCACCTTGAGAAACTGGTCGATCTGGGCCATCAGGTGTCCTCGCCGTTCGTATTCTCAATGATACCGTACCTGCCCGTGGTCAGCCGTGGAGTGGGTCCAAGCTCCACTCCAGACGGTTCCCCTCCTGAGCCTCGATCTTCAACTCCCATCGGATACCGGCCTCGTGCGCGATGCGGCTCTCCGCATCACCCGTCCAGCGCACGAACGCGATGGCGGCGATGTCCAGCGCCGACTGCAGCCACTTCTCCGGATGTCCCGGAAGGTCCACCGTGACCACGTCGAAATGGAATCCACGAATGGAGTCCAGCTCGGCCGCCCAGTCGTCCTCGCTCATGGGAAGCTCAACCGAGAAAGCATGGCTCGCGGCACGGCTATCTGGGTCCGTGAGGTAGATGCTCCGCCATGAAGTGTCGAGCATTAGCGTGGGCAGGTGAGGGAGGATGTCGTGTGTCGTGGCCGAGCTCCGCCGGGTTCGTGACGACCAAGAATCGGGCCGATCCCGACCGCGCAAGGAGCCGAATCTCGGACAGGATCCCCGCAGACGGCGGAGGAAACTGGTCCTGTAGCTGAGAGTACGCGTCGACAGGGCGGAATAGATACTCGGCACCGCTCTCGTCGGCCAAGTACTGGACCTCGATGGGAGTGACCATGCCATCGCGGTTTACGTGACCGCTCCAGGAAGCCCTCCGCACATCGCCGACCTCCTCGTCCGGCGAGGGTGAGATGAGCTCCTGGAGCTCGGAGTTCCAGAGGCCTTCCAGAGGTCGACGACGAATGCGGCCCCTGTCGTCGTACCAGGCCCAGGCCCGAGGACCGCGGGTCGAGATGCCGAACCGCTTCGACGCCGCATCCAACGCCAGCGAGAACACCTCCTTGATACTAGCGGGGGCGGGACGCTCTTCCTCCTCGTGGGCGGCGGCTCGAGCATACACCTGCCGGATCAACTCACGGATGTTCGTCGAGGAAGACAGGGCCAGCTCGATCGTCAGATCTGTCCGGGCCTCGAGAACGTCTACCGCCTCCGTCTTGATGGGTGAATCCACTACGACGGTGAGGACACTCTCCGTTCTCATAATGGGAAGCGTGAGATTGGCGAGCGCCCATTCGGGCGACACCAGAGCCGCCGCCTCCGGGTCGACGCTGTCGGGGTCCGGGAAGATGTAGGGCAGATCGAACTGGGACGCGAGTCCCCACTCGAGCTCCTCCGGGGTCACGAGCGCGAGGGCCAGAAGCGACTCGCCGAAGAATCCCCCAGTCTCGTGCTGGTGCGCCAGCGCCTTCTCCACATCCTCTTCCGTGATGCGGCCGAAGCTCATGAGGATCTGACCGATGGTACGTCGTTCAGCCATCTTAGGTCATCCGTTGCTGTGAGATGGCGAGGGCTCGCCCGCCGACAGGACGTCGCAGATCTACCCGCCTACGTCGGCCGTGGAGCTGCTCCCCCCTAGATCGGGTGTCGTCACGCCTTCGCTGAAGGCCCTCCGGACCGCAGTCTCGACGGTCGCCGACTCCTCGCTCCAACCGAAGTGCTCGAGAAGCAGGGCGACGCATCGGATCGCGCCCATGGGGTTCACGATGCCTTCCCCCGCTATGTCAGGTGCAGAGCCGTGGACTGGCTCGAAAAAAGCGTGGCGACCCGGATGCACATTGGCGGAAGGCGCGAGCCCCAAGCCGCCCGTGACCTCCGCGGCCAGGTCGCTGAGAATGTCCCCGAACAGGTTCGAGGTTACGATCACCGAGTATTGGTCCGGGCGACGCACGAGATCCATGGCCATTGCGTCCACATACATACAGTCTTGCCGGACGTTGGGATAGCCCTCACCCACCTCGGTGAAGGGCCGGCGCCACAGCGAGCCCGCCATGGGCATGGCGTTCGCCTTGTCCACCATGGTCACCCGATCGCGCCCGTTGGAGACCGCATGCTCGAAGGCTGCGCGAGAGGGAGCGAAACTCCTCGTCCGTGATCGTCACCCCGTCCGTGAGGTAGCGCTCGGCCCCGATGTCCTGCTCAGCAAGCTCGAGATCGAGGCCAGCAACGTCTCGGAGGCACTCCAATACCCGAGTCGCCTCGCGCGTCACCTCGGTGCCGATCCCGTCTCCAGGGATGATGGCGATTCAAGGCATCAGCCTACCGGTCCGCCGATTCCCCCCGGACCGTGACGCTCCCGTAGACGGGCTCTCCCTGACTCCTGCTCGAAAAGACGTAGCGCCCCACGGGAGCCCCTCGGAAGTCCACGAAGAGGCGGGTCCCTCGCTCGAGGAGCGGTGCGCCGTGCAGCTGGCCCGTGGCGAGTAGAAATTCGCGCGCTTCGGTGGAGAGGGAGTCGGCGACGAACGAAAGGATGTGCACCCTGCGATCGAGGGTGACGAACTCCACCCACTCTCCCACCGAGATCTCGAGGGTGAGGGGAAGCACGTGCTCCTGGTCCCTACCACCCTCCAGCTGGATGACCTGGGTGGCCTCCACCACCGGGAAGGGTGACTCGGCGGCATCCGCAGCATCCTTGGACCGGGTCTCGACCTCGACACCGCACCCCCCCAGAATCAACAGCCCCAGCGTCGCGCGACGGAGCCGGCTATTCACTCACTTCATTCCCGCAAGAGACACAGAACTGCCATCGCGGCTCCAGCTCCTCCCCGCACTTGGGACACGGGAAGAGCCTCAGCTCGCTGCCGCAGAACGGGCAAAAGTTGAGGGCCTTCCGGCTCGGCAGGACCTGACGGCACCAGTGGCAGGCCGCCGGCCCACCGTCGGCGTGCGACCGGGTCCGCATCCTCGCCGGGCTCCTCGGGCTCCTCGGGCTCGGCGGCGACCGGGTCCGCCGTATCCTCCAGGCTCGAGATGTCGGGTGGGTCGTCGGACCGGGCGTCCTCGTGCTCCGGCTCGGTACCGGGCACCGGAACGGGAACGCCGTCGTCGGCCAGCTCGATGTGACCGATCACTCCACCGTCACCGGACTCACCGGCGTCCCCGTCGCCCTCCTCGTCGATGTCGTCTTCGTCGGGCATCAACTCTGCGATGTCGATGGCCTCCGGCCCTTCCGTGCCCGTCCCGTCGGGGGACGCGGCGGCGTCCTCCTCAAGGGCCTCGTCCGGCGACTCGCCACTCGCCTCACCCGCTCCCGTCAGGATGCGATCCGGGTTCAGGCGGACGTCGGCAGCCGCAAAGTCGCGGAAGAGACCCGTGTTCGGGTTCGGGCTCTGCAGCTCCTCCCGGATTTCGCTCCGGGCCACCTCGGAGTCGAGAAGGAGGTAGTCCCCCTCCCCTGCCAGAAGCCTCAGCAGGGCGTCCTCGTAGTCGCCGTTCATCTCGACACCGATGAGGTCACGGTGTGACCGGTACGGCACCAGGTTCTGGTAGATCTCGGCAACGGTGAACGGTTGCGTCAGGTACTCGGGTCGAAACTCCGAGATCTCCTGAAGAAGAATCTGGTGGAACCGGTTCAGAATGTCGCTCGTTGGAGGCATGGGGCTCAGTCTAGGAAGGGATTCAGTCTTCGAGATAGACCAGGTCGGCCTTGATAGCGGCCTCGAGGAAGCTCTCGGGATCCATGAACGGAATCTCTACGCCGCATTGCTCGTGCCAGCGCTCGGCCAGCCGCCGCATGTAGTGCGACAGCGTCTCGTGGGAGAAGCCTGCGTGATCTCTCATCTGTCGGACGATCTCGTGCCACGTGCCCCGGAAGAGATGTCCGTCGGCGAGGCGAATCTGGTGCAGCTCGGCCTCCCCCTTGCGCTCTCCCCGCTCGAACAGCTCGAGCTGGCTCGGGTCCGTCAGAGGTCCCTCGACTCCGTTGACCTGAGCCTCCACCTCCGCCAAGAGCCGGTCAATGGGATCCTGGAGAGCTTCTAACTCAGCCAATCGCTCCTGCCACGGCACGAGGCGCGCATCGCCGTCCTCCACCTGCCAAAGCGCCCGCTTGAGCTCTATGAGCCTCCAGACGGCCAGCGAATCCCAATGATCGAGGGGGGGCACGCGCTCGAACTCCCGGAGGGCCCCGTCCCAGTCACCGCGGTCGTACAGAAGGTGCCCGAGGTAGACCCTGGCCTCGTGGAGGTCGGGGTCCAGGCGCAAGGCCCGCCTGATCTGCCTTCCCGCTCCGACCTCGTCGCCGAGCCTATGGAGCGAGTAGCCGAGAGAGGCTGCCGCCTCGGCGTTGTCTGGACGGGCTGCAGCGGCCTTCGCAAACACGTCTCGGCTCTCCGCATAGAGACTCTCCCTGTAGAGGGCGCGTCCCATGGTGAGCATGAGCTCGACATCGTCCTCGAACCCCAGGGCCGCCACCCGCTCGAACAGGCCGAGGGCCGCTTCCCGCTCACCGAAACGGAGCAAGGTCTCGCCGAGCCCCACGAGGGCATCCTCATGCCCCTGGTCGAGGACGAGGGCACGCTCGAATGCCTGTCTCGCCCACGCATACTCCTCCCTCGCCAGGCGCGCGTAGCCCATTCCGACACAGAGCTCGACGGCATTGGGATACAGAGAGAGGCCCTCTTTGAGCATCTCGAGGGCCCCTTCATAATCACCGTCGTTGTAAAGTTGGTGCGCCTGTTCGTCGTATTCCTCGGAGCTGAGGAATCGCTCTGACATCGCGATATGGCTCCTTCGGCTGGAGTTGAGACGCCTGTCCAGAACTTAATGGAGGCCGATCTCAATCACCACCCTGTTTTTTTTCGGGCCTAATGCCCCACGCCTTTCGGGGCTCGGCGCCCTACGCCCTGCCGTATCGCACCCCGCAAAGGGGACACAAGAGGTCGTTCTTCGCGCGAATTAGGAGCTGGTCCACGTGTCGCGGGCACCGCGGCTCCCGGCCTTCCTCTATCGTGTCCCGGACCTTCGTCCGCTCCGTGCGCGTGGCCTTGTTGACATTCAATCGGTAACGGAGAGACGAGGAGTTGCACTCGAGGAGTATGGACCCCGACCCGTCGGCCTCGGGCTGCACGCGCAGCACCATGAGGAACCCCCCGGTGGGGGACGGTAGACGGTTTCCCTCATAGTAGAGGCGCAGCAACTCCTTCTCGTCGGTGAGTGGGAAGGGGGTATCACCCTCCACCACGGCAATGTCCGGTCTCGTCTTGCTCATGAGGTCTAGCGGCACTCGGCGGGTCTGTAGTCCTGCCTTCTCAAGTAAGAAAAAGAAGCCCGAGCAAAGGGCTGCGGGATGGCCCGTTCGGCCCCGCCTCGCCCAAATCCCGGCCACCGGACCCGGCAAGATATCACGCGTCGGACTAGGCCGCAAAGAGCGGCGCCCCAACGGGGCGATCATCAGCCCCATACGGGCTGGACTTCCAGTAAACACAACAAAAAACGGCGGGAAATCCGGGTTCCCCGCCGCTCTTCAAATGCGCGGCTCGACCGCTTCTCTGCGTTCAGGCTGCGTTTGCGTCGTCGCCTTCGTCCGAGGTATTCTCGACTGCACCCGTCGCAGGGTCCGAGGAGGCGGTGGGCTGGTCCGAAGCCTCGCCGTCGGAGACGGGCCCTGCTCCGGGCGCTTCTTCTGCCTCGGCGTCCGCAACAGGAGGCTCGGCAACCGCCGTCTGGGTCGGAAAGTTGTTGATGGCAGGTTGGCAGAACCGTATCCCCACGGAGTGCAGCTCGGTCAGATCGGGCTGCGCCAACTCCGGGTAACGCTCACCTAAATAGTCTATGGTCTCGTCCATCCAAATGGTCTTGTCCTCATCGGTTGCGTTGAGAACTCCACATCGGTTGATGTGGCTGAACAGCTCGTCCCGAGCCTGCGCGAAGAGCTTCTCTTTGGGCACCCACACCTCCATGTATGGTCAGGAACGGGAGTAACATGCCCAATCCGGTTATCAAATACAATGTCTCAGCCGCTTAACCTAACGCATGCCCCATGGTCGGCCAACTAACGGCGAACGCCCCCGAGACGTGCCGGCGCCGGCGCTCCTGCCGGACGCCATGACGGATCGCACGACGCCGGACGCCGTGACCCTGGAGGTGTTTCGACACCTCTTCACGGCGCTCACGGAAGAGATGGGGGCGGCCCTCCGGCGTGCGGCGTTCTCGCCGAACATCAAGGAGCGGCAGGACTACTCCTGTGCCCTGTTCTCTCCCGGAGGCATCCCCGTGGCCCTGGGAGATCACATGCCGGTCCACCTGGGGGCCATGCCCATGAGCGTGCGGGCCGCCCTCGACGAGCTCGGTACGCTGAGCGCCGGGGACGTGGCCTGTCTGAACGACCCATTCCGGGGCGGCACGCATCTTCCCGATATCACGCTGATCTCGCCCGTCCACCTGGACGAGGGAGATACCCTGCTCGGGTACGTGGCCTCACGCGCTCACCACTCCGACGTGGGCGGCACCAGCCCGGGATCCATGCCTCTAGCCCAGGAGATCTATCAGGAGGGACTCCGGATACCGCCGGTCCTTCTGTACAGAGCGGGTGAGCGTCACAAGGACGTGTGGAATCTCATCCTGGCCAACGTGCGCACACCCGTGGAGCGAGGAGGAGACCTGGAGGCCCAGCTCGCGGCCTTGCACGCCGGGCGGACCCGCCTGCTGGAGATCGCCAGGCGGCGTGGCGCACCAACCGCCCTAGCCGCCATGGACGACCTGGTGGAGTATGCCGACCGACTCGTGGAAGCCGGCCTGGACGCCATCGCAGAGGACGTCTACCGGGGCGAGGACGTTCTGGATGACGACGGGTTCGGTACGGTGGACATACCGATCCGGGTGGCCCTGACTCGCCACGCCGAGGGACTCGAGGTCGACTTCTCGGGCAGCAGCGGCCAGGTGTCGGGGGGTGTCAACGCCGTGGCCGCCATCACGGCGTCGGTCACACGATACGTGATACGCTGTGTGGTCGAAGCCCTTTTGAACGAGCCCCTACCGGCCGGGGGCGGGTCCATGTCCATGGTGAACCTGGTCCTTCCAGAGGGCTCCATCGTGAACGCCTCGCTCCCCGCCAGCGTCGCGGCCGGCAACGTGGAGACCAGCCAACGGATCACCGATGTGTTGCTGCGTGCCTTCGGCGAAGCCCTCCCCGACCTCGTTCCTGCGCTCTCGCAGGGCACGATGAACAACACCACCGTGGGAGGCGTCGACCCCCGGACCGGGTCCGTCTTTGCATACTACGAGACCGTGGGCGGCGGCATGGGGGCGGGGCCTGCCGGGGACGGACTGTCGGGAGTCCACACGCACATGTCCAACTCGCTCAACACTCCCGTCGAAGCCCTCGAGCACGCCTATCCGTTCTCTGTCACGAACTACACCGTGCGGCGTGGAAGCGGTGGAGAAGGCCGCCACAGTGGTGGTGACGGCCTCCGAAGGGACATCTGCCTCCTTGTCGACGGTCGTGTGACCCTCCTGACCGAGAGGCGGGCGCGCGGCCCCGCCGGAGCCAGGGGCGGATCGGATGGCAGCCCCGGCGAGAACGTGCTGATCCGAGACGGCGAGGAGACCGTCCTCCCGGCCAAGACGTCATTCGAAGCCAAGGCCGAAGACGTCGTCAGCATCCGATCGCCGGGTGGAGGGGGATGGGGCGTGCCGGAGGCCACCCCCGAATGACCTCTCCGTGACTCTCTGACCGGAACGTCGATGCAATTACAGCTCGCTCTCGTGTGTGACCACGCCGAACAGACCCCCGAAGGCAAGCTGGACCTCAAGGGCGTGTTCAACGACCTTGCGGCCCCAGGCTTCCCTGCCAAGCACGACATGTTCCTCGTACTGGCGGTGGAGTGGGACCGATCCGACCAGGGGAGGTACGACTTCCAGGTCGATCTCCTGGATCCTTCAACCAGGTCCACAATGACCATCCGCGGGCACTCCGATGTGGACCGCAGAGACCCCGGACGCCCGCCCGCCCGCACCCGGATCATCATGCCGCTTCAGGACGTCATCTTCCCGGAAGCCGGCCAGTACAGGTTCCAGATCCAGGTGAAGGGACGGACCCACGAGGGTCCCTCCCTCTTTCTCTTGGAGGCGGAGCCCGTGGGGGACGCGGGGGAGTGAGCGCGACCGGAGCCGGCGCCGCCGCCCGTCTCGCTCGGGCGGACCGCGTGTGCATCGTCCTCCTCTCGGGCATCGGGGACGTGATACATGGACTTCCGGTGGCCGTAGCGCTGAAGCGAGATCGACCCTCTCGCCGGGTGGTGTGGGTCGCCCAGCCCGCCCCGGCCCAGGTCCTGGAGCACCACTCCGCAGTGGACGAGATAGTCGTCTTCGAACCAGGAGCCGGCTTCGGAGCCCTCAGGCGGCTTTGGGCCGCCTTCCAGGGAAGGCCCTGCGAGGTCACGCTGAACATGCAGCGATACGCCAAGACACTGCTTCCCACCTATCTGTCGGGAGCATCCGTTCGGGTTGGTCTTGCCCCGTCGCGGACCCGCGACGGGGTGAGGCTCATCAACACCGTGCACACCCCCGAGGGACCGTGGCGGCACACGCAGGACCTGTTTCTCGAGTTTCTGGATCAAGTCGGCGTCGAACGGCCGGACCCACTGGAGTGGGGCATCGCCTTTTCCGACGAGGAGCAGCGGGAGGCGGACGACTTCTTCGCTCATCTGGGGGGAGGACCGGTGGTCGGGCTGGCGCTCGCCACGGCCAACCCGAAGAAGGACTGGCTCCCAGATCGGTACGCAGCCCTCGCCGACGTCCTGGAGGAGGAGCTCGGCTATACGGTCCTGCTTCTGGGTGGTCCGGGCGACTCCGACCAGAAGGCCGCGCGAATCGTGACGGACCAGGGACGCGGATCACCCGTCTGGGGGCTCTCCGACTCGGTGCGAAGGTTGATCTGGAGCATCCGTGGCTGCGACCTGGTGATCAGCCCCGACACGGGAGCACTTCACATCGCCCACGCCCTGGGGGTTCCCGTGGTGGGCCTCTTCGGTCACACCAACCCATGGCGGTTAGGTCCCTACGAGCGTTTCCACGATCTGATCGTGGATCGCTACTCCAACCCCAGCGAGACACCCGACCCCTCCCGCTACGAGCCGCGCCACGAGCGAATGGAGCGCATCACTGTTGCGGACGTCCTGGAGCGGGTCCGAGTGGCGGAGCGAGAGTACGGGGTGGGCGCGGCGTGACCGGGACGGTTGCGCACCCCGGATACGTGGCCGTGCCGGGCTTCGAATCGGCCCGGGTGGGTGCTGCGCTGGTCGTCGCACGGCCAGAGGCGCTGGCGTGGGCCCGGGACGCCCTGAGCCGACACGGGTCACTTCACTCGGCGGCCCTGGCGGACGCGGATCTGTGGCTCCGCGGTCGAGGGCCCATCCCGGTGATGCTCAATCCGGTGGGAGAAGGCCCTGCCTGGGCGGTCCGCCATTACAGGAGGGGGGGCGGAATGCGGATCATGGACGACCGCTTCCTCCGTCTGGGAAGGCCGCGCAGCCTTCGGGAGTTGGAGAGCAGCGTTCGGGTGCGGGAGCTGGGGATCACGACGCCGCGGGTGGTGGCCGCCGGAGTCTACCCGGCAGGACTGTTCTACCGGGCCGACCTCGTCACCGAGTTAGTGTACGACGCAAGGGAGCTGGCGGATGTGCTCCTCGGCACTCCGGACTCCTCGGCCCCGCCCGCCGACGCCGACATGCGAGCCCAGGCCCTGACCTGTACTACCCAGCTCGTGGCCCGCATGACGGAGCACGGGATCCGGCATCCGGACCTGAACGCCCACAACATCCTTCTGGCACAGAGCTCGCATGGTATGGAAGCGATCCTGCTCGATCTGGATCGCTGCGTCATCGGCAGGACGTCGGCACCCGGCGGCGGACACGGGCTTCGCCGGCGCCTCGCCCGCTCGATCCGCAAGCTGCAGCGCACCCGCTCAGGAGGGCTGAGTGATGAGGAGATGGAGGTCATTCTGACCGGATCGGAGAAGCCATGACGCGCGGGATGACTCCGCCCGAGTCCGTCTGCATCGTGATGCTGAGCGCCATCGGCGACGCGGTCCACGTCCTACCGGTAGCCAACGCCCTGAGGCGGGCGTGGCCCGAGACGAAGATCTCGTGGGTCATCCAGCCCGTTCCGAAGATCCTGGTGGAAGGACATCCCGCCGTCGACGAGCTCATCGTCTACCACCGCCGACGAGGCATCAACTCCTGGGCAGGCTTCGCCGAATTGGGGCACTGTCTCAGGGGACGTCGGTTCGATGTGGCACTGGCCCTACAGGTGTACTTCAAGGCCGGGCTCATCACCGGTATGCTCCCGGCCAGGAGGAAGCTCGGCTTCGACACGGCCCGGGCCCGAGACGCCAACTGGCTCTTCACCAACGAGCGCATACCCGCCCATGCGCCCCAGCACGTGCAGGAGCAGTACCTCGAGTTCGTGCACCATCTGGGCATCGATCCCGAGCCGGTGGAGTGGGGCGTACACTTCTCGGACCAGGAGCGTGAGGCTCAGGCCCGTTTCTTCGGCGAGCTCGACCGGCCGGCTTGCGCCGTGGTGGTCGGGACGAGCAAACCCGCCAAGAACTGGACCCCCGAGGGCTACGCTCGGGTCCTGGAGGAGCTCGAGTTCACGCATGGGCTCCAGCCCATCCTCGTGGGCGGGCCATCGCCGGTGGAGCGTGAGATGGCTGACCGTATTCTGGGGCTCACCAAGGCTCACCCCCTGGACACCCTGGGCAATGATCTCAGACGCGCCATCTACCTTCTGGACGGCAGCGCCCTCACTGTGAGTCCGGACACGGGCCCCCTTCACATCAGCAGAGCCCTGGAAACCCCGGTCGTCGGTCTGTACGGGCATACCAACCCCAAGAGGACCGGACCCTACCGCCGCTTCTACGACCTGGTCGTGGACGGATACGCCGCATTTCCGGGCGAGGAGTATCCCGTGTCCATGGAGTATCGGGACGGCATGAAGCGCATCACCACGGAGATGGTCGTGGAGAAGGTGGAACTGGCGGTTGAGCGATACCTATAACCCTGACCGTCGGAGTCCAAGGGCCGAGCTTGGCGCGTCCCACGCGCGCCGCCGCCCGAAGTCTCGTGAGCTTCCCATCCCAATCGGCACGGAGTGTGTGGGCGTGAAGAGTCGATGTGTAGGTAGATGGACCGCTACCATGGTCGTAGCGGCAGCGGCCATGACGGGGTGTCAGGCCGGAGACGACTCGGGCGCGGCTGCCCCCGTCGACGAGGTGCAGGTCTTCCTGCGTCAGGTCGCGGCCACGGCACCGGCCGAGGTGGCCCAGGGCAAGGCATTGTTCGAGGAGTACTGCAGCGCCTGCCACGGGCCCGCCGCCGACGGGACCGAGCAGGGTCCACCCCTGGCACACAAGATCTACGAGCCGAGCCACCACGCCGACGCGGCCTTTGTGCTGGCCGTGAAGATCGGGGTGCGGGCCCACCACTGGCGATTCGGGGACATGCAGCCGGTGCCGGCCGTCACGGACGAGATGGTCCAGGAGATCATCGGGTACGTCCGCTGGCTGCAGCGCAAGGTGGGAATCGAATAGGGCCTTGCCGAAACCGTAGCGACTCGATTCCGTAGGAACATGAGGAGTCTCTGAGGGTTTAGGGTCACCGGCTCTCAGGGTGCGCTTGCACAACCGTAGGACGGTCACACATGCGACGACTCTCGGCCATCATGTTCACCGACATGGTGGGCTTCACGGCCCTGATGCAGGAGGATGAGCATCGGGCGAAGAGCATCCGCGACCGTCATCGGGACGCGCTCCGCGAGTCCATCGAAAAGCACGGCGGGGAGATTGTCCAGTTCTACGGTGACGGAACCCTCAGCGTCTTCGGCAGCGCCGTCGAGGGGGTCAACGCCGCCGTCACCGCACGGCGGCGATTACAAGAGAGTCCCGCGATCCCGGTCCGGATCGGAATCCACATCGGGGACATCAACCACGACGAGGACGGGATCTACGGGGACGGCGTCAACGTCGCCGCCCGCATCCAGGGCCTCGCGGTTCCGGGAGGCGTGCTCGTTTCCGGCAAGGTCTTCGACGAGATCAAGAACCACCCGGAGCTACCGGCAACGGGGCTGGGCGAGTTTGAGCTGAAGAACGTCCAGCGACCGGTCCGGATCTTCGCTGTCTCGGCATCGGGGCTCACGGTTCCGGACCCGAAGCAGATGAACCCCAAGGAGCAGCCGAAGAAGACCATCGCCGTGCTCCCCTTCGTCAATATGAGCGCCGATCCGGAGAACGAGTTCTTCAGCGACGGAATCTCCGAGGAGCTCATCAACGCCCTGACTCGGATCGAAGGGCTCCAGGTGACGGCCCGCACGTCTTCCTTCGCCTTCAAGGGCAAGAGCAAGGACGTGCGCAAGATCGGAAAGGATCTGGGCGTCAGCGCCGTACTGGAGGGCAGCGTCCGCAAGGCCGGCGATCGAGTGCGGATCACCGCACAGCTGATCGACACTCGGGACGGCTACCACATCTTCTCGAAGGTGTACGATCGGGTCCTGGAGGACATCTTCAAGACCCAGGACGAAATCTCCCTCGAGATCGCGAACGAGCTGCGGGCCACGCTGCCGGGCAATGGCGACAAGCAGCCTCTCGTCACGGCCCCGACGGAGAACTCCGAGGCGTACGACTCCTACCTCAAGGGACTGTACTGCTGGTATCAGTGGACCCCCGACGCCGCGCTCCAGGCGGTCGATCACTTCCAGCACGGGGTCGATCTGGACCCCGAGTTCGCCCAGGCCTGGGCGGCCATGGCGCGCACTCACACCTACCTGGCCGCCATCGGGTGTCTCACGGCCTGTGGTGAGGCGTACGGATGTGCCTCCGACGCGGCCGGGAAAGCCATCGAGCTCGATCCCGACCTCGAGGACTCCCATGTGGCCCTGGCCCTGGTGCGACTCTTCCACGACTGGGACCTGCCCGCGTGCGAGGCGTCGTTCCTGCGAGCCATGTCCATCAACCCGGACTCGGTTGAGGTCCTGCACGGCTACTCCCTGTACTTCACTGCCGCCGGCCGTCACGAGGAGGCCGTCACCGTCCTGGAGAAGGCTGCCACCATCGATCCCCTCAACCTTCCGGTGCGGGATCACCTGGCTCGGGCCTACATGGCCACGGAGCGCTTCGACGAGGCCCTGGTCCAATTCGATCGGGTCATGGAGCTGGATCCCGAGTTCCGGGCCGTGCTCGAGGGCAAGGGCTATACCTACATGGTCATGGATCGCCTCGACGACGCCCTGACGCCCTGGCCACCTTCGAGCAAGTGCGGGAGCTGACGCCTCACCCCAAGGGCGGCATCACACCTCTGGCCATTGCCTTGGCTTTCGCCGGCCGCACGACGGAGGCGGAGGAGCTATTGACCATCATCGAGGAACGTGAGCGGGAAGAGCCCGACGTGTCCCTGGACCTGGACTTCGCCTCCGTCTACTGGGCCCTGGGGCGGTCGGACGAAGCGATGGCTCGGCTTCGCAAGGCGGCCGAATCGCGCATCGGCGCTCTCGTCTTCCTCAGACACAGCCCGAGCTGGTATCTCGGGAAGCTGGAGGGCGTCTCGGAGTTCCTGGCGGAGCACGGACTTTAGGAGCCTTCGGAGCCGCAGACACGGACGCAGCGCCATCCTGCTCCCGGGCTAATTGCGGTCTTTCCCATCGATCTACGGCCGAACCGTCCCGTCTGCCGAGACTTGAAATGCCAGACCGGGCTCCACGCCGCTCCCCGGAGTATCCACCACGCGGACCAACAGGGTGCCGTTGGCGAATACGCCCTCGGTGCTCGCGCCCGTGGGGTTGAGAGCGCACACGTTGGGGTCACTCACCCGTATCCGTTGCTCCTCGTCCACAGGGACATCGGAGAACGTGATTTCCCAGCGACCGGATTCCGTAGCGCTCATGAAGACCGCGATGAAGCCCCTCCAGCCCGGATGGATATGCGTCATGGACACTCCTTGGACGCAGCCAGAGAACGCCGCCGCAATTACCGGATCGGTCGTCGTCGAGGCCTCGTAGACGAACCGGACAGTGGTGGTCGTTCCGGCCGGACTGGAGGGATCGTCGCTGCATCCCAGGAGACTGAGCAAGGTCAGAACGGCTGAACTGCGCCAGGATCCCAAGGACCTCTCTCGCTTCCAGACATGATCAGGGCCATCGCCCTACTTATTCGCACGAGCGGCGTATTGTTTCCGTGGCTCGACCAGAGCACCCGGTCCCACCGCGTCGGCTTGCTGGTTGAGACGCTCCACTCGCTGTACTCTTCTCACCCGTGGGCAGCTCGCCGTACGTATGGAAAGCGCCTGGCCCCTCGGGAGTGGTGGGCGAGTCGCTCACCCGGAGGCGGCGTGCTTTCCCCTGAGCACCGGGCCGCCGGGGAACTCCCGCCGCCACAGTGAGCCCCCCGTCAGCCCAGCAGCGTCATCTTGAGCACCAGCACGCCGTACCCGGCCACCGCACCGAGCCCGGCCTCCCACTCCCGGTTTCTCAGGTATTGCGCCGGGGAGAAGTCCCCGGTCTCCGCGCCCGTCCCGGTTCCCGCCCCCGATCCCTCCTTGCGGTACGGCGAGAGGCGAGGAACGAAGAGCGGCACGGCCGTCGCATAGGTCCGGTAGGGCTCACCGAAGGCCTCCTCTAGCTCCGCCTCTTCAAGAAGGGCGGTGGCCCGATAGACGGAGAGGTAGAAGGCCAAGAACAGGACCATGAAGATCCACTGGCCACCCGCCATCGTGACGCCGAGCCCTAGAAAGAAGCTGCCCAGATACAACGGGTTGCGTGTATAGGCGTAGGGTCCGGTAGTTGCGAGCTCCTCGCTCTTCCGGATGGATCCCGCCGCCCACGCCCGGATCGCCAACCCCACCACCCCTAGCGCCGCTCCTACGGCCAGGGCCGCGGCAAAAGGCGTCGCGAAGTAGTAGAAGGGGATGAGGAGGAGCCAGACGGCCCTCAGGCGAAGCTTTCGGAGTGGAAGTGGCACCGACCCCGGCTAGTGTTCCGTTGCCAAAGTTCGCGAGCCACCAAGAGGGCCGGGGCGCCGTGGGATCAAGGCGGGACGACGCGGCGTAGCGCAAGCTACGGTAAGGAGTTCCAACGCCGAGCCTGCGGATGCACCGTGCCCTCGACTGGCCGAGACACTTTGGTAACGGGACACTAGTTACGGGACACTAGTTACGGGCCACTAATAGCGCTCGCCCTAGGATGGATGGGCGTGCCTGGCGTGATGCTACGTAGATGCAGGGTCACGGAGCCAGCGACGGGAATCTTGGAGCGGAGATAGACCAGGTAGCGATTCTCGTCGTCCGTGAAGTGGAGCTCCGCCTCACCCCCCTCACTGAAGAGCCCGCGGGTCTTGATGATGGGCCGGACCACGATGGTGTTGAAGGTACCAGCAGAGGTCTCACGGACCTCCTTGCGCACCACCTTGATGACGACCGGATTTCCTTCCTTCTTGAAGTAGCGCGGAACCGTGTAGGTCTTGCCGACCTCGAGCGGCAACGTTCGCACGAAGTAGATGAAGGCGACATCGTCCAGTGGCAGTGCCGTGGCCAGGTCGCCGAACTCGTCGTTGTCCGCTCGTTCCCAGTACAGCTCTTCAGGATAGAACTCGTAGTACCGGTAGCTCTTGTAGCTGAGCTCGTGGATGTCGCGGATGTAGCGGCGGGTGACGATGAGGCGAGTGTCGATCCACGAATCGTATAGGTCGTCGACCTTGGCGGCGCCGAATAGGAGGCTCCCTCGAAGAGCCATCTGGACGTGATACGTGGGCTCCCCGCGGATCGAGTCCACGCCGAGGACGTCCATGTAGGCGTCGCCGGCGGGGAAGACGCCGATCTTGACCTGATACTCGAGGCGCTCGCCAGGCCCCCAAGGGACCACGGCGGCGAACGGGTCGATCTCGTACTGGACGACCGCCGTGGAATCGGCTGCCGGGACGTCGAGGGTGTCACCATTCGTAGACCCGTTGGACACCTGCGCCGTTACCCCGAAAGGCGCGACGACTACCAGGAATCCAGCCATCCAAGCCAATCGCATCAGTCCGTTTTCCTCCGTTCGAGACCTTCCCACTTCTCTCGTCGTACACGGAGCAGGCCGCGAAGGGTTCGAACCGGCCTGAATCTCGAGGGACGCCGCCGGATGTCGTATCGGAGATCCAGCGGCGCCTCGGCAATGCGCCGGGCATACGGTGCCACGATCCCGAGAAGTTCGAAGTTCGCCGCCCAGCCGTCCTTAGACAGGAGGGGGCCGTCGGGCAGATCCCGGAGCGCCTTCTTGAGAACGATGAGTCGATAGGCCCGGAACCCACAGAGCGGATCGGATACGGGAGCGCCGGCATGGGCCTTCCCCAGGAGCAGTGGAGCCATCCACCGCGCTACCCTTACCGGGCGGGGGACAGCACGACCGTTTTCCACGATGCTACCGGCCACCACGTCGGCACCGCCCTCCAATGCCTTCACGAGGGGAACGATGTGTTCGGGGTTCTCCGTGAAGTCGCCCTGGAGCACGACAGCCACGTCTCTCTTCGGATAGCTCGTTCGACGCAGTGCCGCCCTGAGCAGCAGTTCAACGGCGCGGGCATAGCCCACCCTCCGTTCCTCGCGAAGGACACGGACGGGCAACACTTTGAGGTACCGCTCGAGGACCGCAGGGGTCTCGTCGGTGGAGGCGTCGTCGAGGATCAGGACCTCATACTCCCGACCGAACTTGAGCATCACCTTCCGGATCTTCCAGAGGAGCACCCCGATTGTTCGGCCTTCGTTGTGGGCGGGAATGCAGACGTAGATCAACGGCTCACACCATTTTGAAGAAGCCAGCCCGGGGAGCAGGCACCGGGAACGAGCGGAAATCTAATACACCACACTAGATCAGCGCGGTTCCGGAGACGGCCGCGTCTTCCAGCGGCGGTGCTGCCAGAAGTACTGCTCGGGGGCCTCCCGTATGCGCTGCTCCAAAATGGAGGTATAACGTTGTGTCAGCTCCAGGATCGCCTCCTCGGCAGGTGCGTCCCGGGGAACCGGCACCCTCTCGACCTTGACCCCATAGCGGGAGGGCCAGCCCGGGAGGCGGACGGCGGTACCGAGGAAGACGGGCGCGCCGCTCCGCAGAGCGAACAGGGCCGGACCCTTCGCGGTCGCGGCGGGGCTTCCGAAGAAGTCGACGAAGACCCCTCGCTTGCGGATGTTCTGATCCGCCACGAAGGCGGCGACTCGTCCCGCCGACAAGGAGCGGAGGGCGAGGCGAAACGCGTCGTTCTTGACGATCACCGTGAGTCCCAAACGCTCGCGAGTCTTCACGAGGTAGCGGTCGAAAAGCGGGTTCTTCTGCCGGTGTGCCACCACGTCCATGGGCACACCCCTGGCTGCCGCGGAGGCGCCGGCCACCTCCCAGTTGCCCAGGTGTGCGGAGACGACCACGGCACCGGCGCCCTCCTCCACCGCCGCTCTGAAGTCCTCGAACCCCTCCATGTCGGTCCGCCGCACGACCTCCTGCGGATCCATGCGGGAGAGGCGGAAGGCCATGGCCGCCTCCCGGGCGACGTGTCGGTAGCTGTCTCGGGCGATGCGCGTCCTCCACGCGGAGCCCTGCTCGGGAAACGCCATGGCGAGATGACGGTCCACGTCCGTCCGCCGGATCCGGAAGACGACTCCGCCTAGCCATCCCAAGGTCGCGCAGAGGCTGAGGGCCAACCGCTCCGGAAGCACCACGACGATCCAGGAAAGCACTCGGAAGACCATGAACTCCAGGCGATGCCGGAGGGACACCGGTCTCATGGCGCCACGGCTTCGCCCACGGTGGGCTCCCCTTCATCGGACGCGTGCGGCGGGTCACCAGCCTCCACCACGGCGCCGCCAGCGTGCGGCTCCTCCGATGGGGGATCGGAGAACTGAAGCTCATAGAGCCGTCGGTAGAGTCCGCCCGCAGCGTAGAGCGACTCATGGTCGCCCCGCTCCACGATCCGTCCCTCGTCGAGCACGATTATCAGGTCGGCACGCTGGACGGTGGAGAGTCGGTGGGCGATGACCAGCACTGTCCGTCCCGCGAGAAGGTGCTCCACCGCCTCCTGGACCAGCCGCTCCGACTCGGTGTCCAGGGCGCTAGTGGCCTCGTCGAAGATGAGGATGGGTGGGTCCCGGAGAATCGCCCGGGCAATTGCGACACGCTGGCGCTGCCCGCCGGAGAGCCGAGTGCCCCGCTCTCCCACCACCGTGTCGTATCCCTCGGGCAGCTCCACGATGAAGTCGTGGGCATTGGCCGCGCGCGCCGCCCGCTCGACCTCGTCCTGGGACGCATCAGACGCCCCATACGCGATGTTGGCCCTCACGGTATCGTGGAAGAGCACCGTCTCCTGAGAGACGATCCCCATGGCGCCCCTCAGGCTCGCGATGGTGAGGTCCCTCACGTCGACGCCCTCGACAGTGACCCGGCCGGCCGTCACGTCGTAGAATCGCCCGAGCAGGTCCACGATGGTCGTCTTGCCACCCCCACTGGGTCCCACCAGGGCGACGACGCTACCCGTCGGCACGTCGAACGAGATCCCGTGGAGAACCGGCTCTCCGGACTCGTACTCGAAGTCCACGTCCTCGAAGGCGATCCCCGCCTCGGGGCCCACCATGGGCCGGGCTTCCGCACGGTCTCGGATCTCCACCGGCGCGTCGAGGAACTCGAAGACCCGCTCGGCGCCCACGAGGCCGGGCTGAACGAGCGCCGGGAACCTGGCGGCGTACTTCACGGGGGCATACAGCTTCAGACTGAGGGCCAGGAACCCGACGAACTGGGCGCCGCTCAGCTCGCCCTGCACGACCACCAGGCGCGTCCCGTACCAGAGGATGACGACGGTGCCGATGGTCGCCAGCGTCTCGGTGAGGGGTCCGGCCAACGCCCTCAGTCGCTCCGTCTTGAGGAAGGTCTCGTAGTAGGCGCCGGTGATGCCGTGGAAGCGCCTCCGCTCTATCTCCTCGGCTGCCGAAGACTTCACCAGCCGGATTCCCGACAGCGTCTCCTGGACGTGGGCGTTCACCTCTCCCGCCAAATCCAGCACCCGCCGGTCACCACCACGCAGGCGCTTCACCAGGGGCCCCCAGATGCCCATCGTGCAGGGAATCACGATGAAGGCCGCCAGGGTGAGCTTCCAAGACAGGATGATCATGAACGCCACAGCAGCTGCGAACTCGAAGGCCGAGGACAGGATCCTGGCTATCTCCTTGGTAATGAGCCGGCGGACCTGCTCCACGTCGTGGGTGAGGCGCGATACGATCTGCCCCACACGGGTACGACCGAAGAACGCCAGATCCAGCTCCAGAAGATGATCGTACACCTCGTTCCGGAGGTCGCGGGTCACTGACTGCTCCGCCCGAGCCACCAGGTAAGTCCGCCCGAAGTCGAAGACGTTCTTCACGGCGAAGACCACCAAGATCAACAGGATGATCCCCTGCACCGCCTCGAGAGGGTCTCCCTCGATGTCCACGATCCGGTAGACCGTGGCGTCGAGGAGCCTGGTCATCAGGTCGGGATCTGCCCCTATCGTCGTGGGCCCGACGGCCCCGGCCGCGCCTCCAACAGCGCCTCCTCCGGTCGCCTGTCTGGAAAAGAGGGTCTCGACGAAGGGGATGAGCAGCACGAACGCAGACGCGTCGAGGGCCGCAAATATGAAGGTCGCCACCACCGCCGCCGAGAACACGACGGCGTGGGGTCCCAGGTAGGAAAGGATCCGGAGATAGAGCTTCACCAAAGTCGGCCCGAGGGTCTCTCGTCCTCTAGTTGGTTCATCAGGGTGAAGCTACCGTATTCTATTACCGTGCAGAACTCCAGCCCGATTCGATCGATCCACGCCATCGGCAGCCGCCACCTGGGTGGGGCCGAGGCGTTCTTCGCCAGGCTGCTCAGGGGTCTTAACGACCGGGGCTATCCGTCCATGGGTGTCGTCCGCTCAGGCAGCCCCCTCGAGCACGAGCTCAGCGACGTCCCCACGACTGGCACGGGCATGCGCAACGGACTGGACGTCTTCACGATCTGGAAGATCCGAGGGCTCATCCGGCGACACCGCCCCGCCGTGGTCCAGACGTATCTGGGGCGGGCCAGCCGGCTGACCCGGATTCCCAAGGAGAGCGAGACGCTTCACGTAGCGCGTCTGGGCGGATTCTACCGGGCCAATGCCTACCGGCATGCCGACGCCTGGGTCGGCAACACACTGGGCGTCTGCGATCATCTGACCGGTCTCGGGTTCCCGCGGGAGCGCGTATTCCATATCGGCAACTTCGTCGCGGACTCGGTACCGGACGGAGAGCCGGAGAACATTCGCGAAGGGCTCGGCATTTCTCCCGAATCGGCTGTGATCTTCTCTCTGGGACGCTTCGTCGAGAAGAAAGGCTTCGCCGACCTCCTCGAGGCCTTCGCCCGTCTCCTCTCCCTCGAGCGCGGCCGTCGGCTGATACTCGTGGTCGCCGGCGACGGGCCGGATCGGGGCTCGCTCGAAGAGCGAGCGCACCAGCTCGGCATCTCGGAGCACGTCCGATGGCCGGGGTGGGTTCGGCATCCCGGAGCCTACTTCCGAGCGGCAGACGTCTTCGTGTGCCCATCTCGTCACGAACCGCTGGGCAACGTCATCCTCGAGGCCTGGTTCCACGGCGCCCCGGTGGTCACCACACGGAGCCTCGGTGCCGAGGAGCTGGTCACGGAGGGCGAGGACGGCCTGCTGGCGCCGGTGGTCGATCCCGAAGGACTGGCGCATCGGATTCAGGATCTTCTCGACGCCGACGGCGGGCAGGTGGAGGCCCTGGTCAGGGCAGGCCGTCGAACGGTGGAGGAGCGCCATAGCGTCGCTGCGGTGATCGGTACGTACCTGGATCTCTACAAGCGCCTTCCCGAGCTGGGTCGGGCCCGACGGTAGAAGACCACTTCGACCATAGAGGCTAGCTAGCTCCCTCCGGGAGTCGGGTGTCCGGTCGATCGAGGAGTGAGCCGGGCGACGGGCACGATCATCTCCTCTGGCGAGATGCCCCCGTGGAGGAACGAATTCCGGTACCGCCGCTGGTACTCCCTCAGCTTGGTCGGATAGACGAAGAAGTAGTCATCCAGCGCCAGGACGTACGTCGTTCCCAGCTTTCCCCCGGGAAGGCGAAGGTCTTCGCTCCGGGGCGTCGCGAATGCCGCCCGGGTATCCTCCGCCCTGAGGTCCTGACCGAACTTGTAGCGAAGGTTGCTGGTGGCATCACGCCTGGCGAACACCGTCGTTGGATGCTGGCACAGGATGGAGCCGTGATCGGTGGTCATGATCACGTTGTGGCCGGCCACAGCCGCCTCTTTGAGAACGGAGAAGGCCGTCGATCTCTTGAACCACGCCCTCGTAAGACCTCGAAGCGCCGCCTCGTCCTTCGCCACCTCCATGAGGATGGGCGATTCGCTTCGTCCGTGTGTCATGAGGTCCACGAAGTTGAAGACCATTGCGATCACTGATCCGGGCTGCTTGAGGGCCGAGCCGACGCGGCCCCGTACCTGATCGCCCTCACGGTCGGTGAAGATCTTCTCGTAGTGTACCGGGACCTTGCGACCCGTGAGACGCTCCAGCTGGGCCTCCAGCAACTCGTCCTCGAAGGCGTTCAGGCTGCCCTCGTCGTCGGAGCGATTCCACCAGCTGGGACGGTCTTCGGCGATCTGATCCGGAAACTGACCGCTGAACAGGGCATTCCTGGCGTAGGGCGTGGCGGTGGGCAAGATCGAATAGTGGTACGACTCCTCGATCTCGAAGTGCGGCGCGATGAGCGGGGCGATGACCCGCCACTGGTCCAGCCGCATGCAGTCCAGGACCACCAGGAAGACCGGATCCTCACCCAGCAGCGGAACGAGGTGCTCCCGGACCACGTCCACCGAGAGAAGCGGGCGCTCCCCCTCGCCACGCATCCAGCGGGGATACTCTCTACCGATCCAACGACCGAAATCGTTGCGGAGGTCGGTCATGAGCGCCTGGACGGTATCCAGGAGCCCCGCCTCCCCCGCCTCCTCGAGTCGTACGTGCCAGTCCGTGAGCTCGATGTACACTTCGGCGAAGTCGTCCGGACTCCGGGCCTCCTGCCGCTTCATCGAGAGCCGTCCGAAGCGCGACGCGAAGTCCTGTGCCACCCTTTGCTGCCGTATGGTGGACCCCTCCAGAATACGGGTCACGACGGAGAGCACCTGACGGGGGCTGGTGGGCTTCACGAGGTAGTCGGCCACGCGCCGGCCGATGGCCTCGGTCATGGTGTGGTCCTCCTGGGACTTGGTCACCATCACCACCCGTGCGTGCGGATCCTCCCGGCGCATAATCTCCAGTACCTCCAGGCCCCGCCTCCCGGGCATCTGCTCGTCGAGAAGTACGAGGTCGTAGGCGTGCTTCCGCATCAACACGAGCGCGTCGTCGCCGTTGGTGATGGCATCGACGTGGTACCCCCGCGCCTGCAGAAACAGGAGGTGGGGCTTGAGAAGGTCGATCTCGTCGTCGACCCAGAGGATGCGCTTTCCTGACAGTTCCATGGCGGAAACCTAAACCCGGCCTCGGGCCGAAAGAAGGTCTGATATCCGCCGGGCGCGGTCGCGCGGATCGCTACATGCTGATGGTGTAGGGAAACCAGGAGCCCACGGCCTTCCCGCCCTTCTTGGCCGGCTCGAAGATCCACTCCGAGGCTTCACGGACGAGGCGGCTGTTGAAGTCGCGGTCAGACGTAGGCGGCCTCAGCCGTGTCGAGTCGGCCACCACGCGACCCAGCTCGTTCACGAACACCCAGACCTGGACCTCCTGGCCTCTGAGGCTCCTGTTGGCCGGCGGGATGATCATCCCCCTCGGTGAGGGCGGCACCAAGCGGAAGAACCCCTCCGCGGCATTGCCTCCGTCGCCTCTGCCATCCCCCTCGGCGAGACCCGGTCCGTCGTTCCCCGGCCGGTCGCCAAGGATGGAGGCCGTCTCGATCTCCTGCTCCATCTCCATTTCCACCTCCAGGACGGGCTCGACGGTGGGCAAGGGGATCCTCGGAGGAATGATGGGGCGCGGTGGAGGGATTCTGAGGCTGACGGTCTGCATCCCACCGGACGCAGCTCGGTTGTCCCCGGCACGGGGACCCGCCGCAGCGAAAGGGGATTCAAGGGGACTCTCGCCCCACCAGAAGAAGAACACGAAGAGGTGCACGACCACAGACGCAACGAGCCCGTTCCGCCAGTACCTACGCTCGGCGAAACGTCTCTCCGCGTTACTGAGACGGTGGCTGTCCTGGGTGGTCATCGGGAATCGGTCACCTCATCCCTGGGGCAACTGGCACCCTTATAGTACCGCCTGATGCGTGTGCGGGTTTCGTCCACGGCTACCCAACCCGCAGCCTACCGAGCAAGATCCCGAACTCACAATCCACGATCGGCAGGTGGCCATGAGTATACCAGAGACTACGGCATCGGGTTCGCGGGAGTCGTGGGGGAGCCGCTTCGGCTTCATCATGGCGACCGCGGGGCGAAAAGTACGGCTCACGTTGCTGGCGGGCATGACGCGAGCCACGGGAAGTTCCATCCGCCCGTGGAACGCGATCGGATGGATGGGCACCACCACCGCCACCATCATCATGGGCTACTACCTCATGCTCCTGGGGTGGATCGCCGGGTACATGGGCATGGCGATCTCCGGTGAGCTCGGGGCTCCCCCCCAAGGAGAACTAGTGGGCCTGTGGTTGATCGGCTCCTAGCGTGAAGCGCTTGCTACCCCCTCTCCCTTTGGACAAGTTCGTTCCTCGCCGGGTCCGCACCCGACAGCCGTGAGTTGAGCCATGACTGACACCAAGCCGAACGTCCCGAGGGGCCTTCGTCCCAACCTGCCCAAGCGTCCCGCCATAGAAGGAGACGCGTGGGAGCAGATCCAAGCCGCTCAGGAGAAGATGAAGCAGCGGGAGTATGTGCGTTTCTCCGTGTTTCGAGTCGACCCCGCCTGGCGCCGGCTTCCCAAGGAGGAGCGTGAGCGGCACAAAGACGAGTTCGAAGCCGCCGTCGCCGATCGGGTCAGCAAGATGATGATCTACTCGTACGCCCTGATCGGGACTCGGGGCGACGCCGACTTCCTCCTCTGGCAGGCGTGCCGGGAGCTGGATCAACTCCAAGACCTGGCGGCGGCTCTCAATCACACCGCCCTCGGGGGATTTCTGTCGCTTCCTTATTCCTACTTCGCCATGACCAAGCGGTCCATCTACCTGAACCGCTACGAGGACGAGTACATCGCGGCCTACGGAGGTGCAGACGTCGTCGACAGGTCGCGCCTCGCCATCAACCCGCAGGGATCGGAGTACCTGTTCGTCTATCCCATGGCCAAGACGCGGAAGTGGTACAAGCTCCCTTACGAGGATCGCCAGCGTATGATGGACGAACACATCCGTGTCGGCCATCAATGGCCCGACGTGAAGCTGAACACCAGCTACTCGTACGGGCTGGACGACCAGGAATTCGTGGTCGCCTTCGAGGCGGATCACCCGGGGCGCTTCCTCGACCTGCTCATGGCCCTACGCCTGACCGAAGCGTCGGCGTACACGCTCTTCGACGTGCCCACATTCACCGGCCTGGCCAGGTCTATGAGGGACACCCTGGATTCCCTGGGATGAGACCCCAAAGCTTTCAATGACCGAGGCGGTCGAGGAGCAGGCAGCAGGGAAAGTTGCGGGCAAGCTCAGAGCTCTCTATGAGCTGACCAAGCCCGGAATCGCCGGATACGTCATGATCACCGCCGGCGTGAGCTACTACGTCGCGGCTCGAGGCCAGGCCGACTTTCTGCCCGTCACTCATACACTGGTAGGAGTGGCCCTCGGGACCGCCGGGGCCCTGGCACTCAACCAGTACGTGGAGCGGGACGTGGACGCGGTCATGACGCGGACTCAGACGCGCCCCCTCCCCTCCGGGCGCCTCCGACCCGGTGAGGCACTGGCGTTCGGCTGGGGGCTATTGGTGGTGGGGCTGGTCTACCTGAGCGTCACCGTCGGCTGGCTCCCGTCCGTTCTCACGGCCGCGGCGGCGGCGGCGTACATCCTGGCGTACACGCCCCTCAAGACGCGCTCGTATCTAGCCACTCTGGTGGGTGCCGTCCCGGGTGCCTTCCCGGCTCTGATCGGGTGGAGCGCCGCCGTCGGCACCATGGGGTTCGGGGGCGTGGTGCTCTTCTGTATCGCTTTCCTATGGCAGCTCCCCCACGTTTTGGCTCTCGCCTGGCTCCTTCGCGAGGACTATGCCCGGGTGGGCTTCTTCCTCAGCCCTCCCACCGATCCGGCGGGTGTCCGCATCGGCAAGCATATGGTGTACCACTCCGTCTCCCTCCTGCTTATCAGTGCCCTGCCCACCTTCCTGGGGCTGACCGGCAGAATCTATCTGACAGGGGCCATCCTCCTGGGGCTCATCACGCTGGCGTTCTCACTGGCAGCCGCAGCCGAGATGTCACGCACACGAGCTCGCAAGGTTTTCCTCTGGTCTCTCATCTATCAGCCGGCCCTTCTGGCGCTGCTTCTGATCGACACCGTCCGCATCTGATACCGCCGCATATGGAGCTCCGTCATGATCGTTGATAGAGCAATCGTCGTCACCGCACTTTCCTTTTTCGCTCTCGCGCCTGACGCCGTGAGCCAGGACGGCGACCGACCCCGCGCCCGAGATCTCGGCATGACGATGGGCGTCTTCTCCCCCGGGCCGCTGAACGCCATCACCGACGTGGCAGGCGTCCTGGTAGGCCAGGTCACGGTGACGGAGGGCGACCGGGTCAACACCGGGGTGACGGCCATTCGACCCCACGGGGGCAGCCTGTATCACGATCGCGTTCCTGCCGCCATGTATGTCGGCAACGGCTTCGGGAAGCTCCTGGGAGTAACCCAGGTCCGGGAGCTGGGTGAGCTGGAGACGCCCATCCTCCTCACCTGCACGCTCTGTGTATGGAAGGCCGCCGACGCCATGGTGGAGTGGGCGCTCGAGCAGCCTGGCATGGAGCGCGTACGGTCGCTGAACGCCGTGGTGGGCGAGACCAACGACGGGGGGCTGAACGACATCCGGAACCGTCCCATCACCCCGGCCCACGTTCGGGAGGCCATCGAGTCCGCCAGCGGTGGTCCCGTGGAAGAGGGGTCGGTAGGCGCCGGACGGGGCACGCGGGCGTTCGGATGGAAGGGGGGAATCGGAACGAGTAGCCGACTCCTTCCCGAGAGCTTGGGCGGCTTCACTGTGGGAGTGCTGGTCCAGTCTAACTTCGGTGGGATCCTCACCATGGCCGGCGCTCCGGTGGGACAGGAGCTGAGACGCTATTCCTTCCGCGGAGCCGTCGAGGGTGGCGTACAGGATCAGGGGTCCGAAGCCGATGATGCCGGAGGATGGAGCGATACCGACCAGGGTCAGGGGTCCATCATGATGGTAGTGGCCACCGACGCTCCCTTGTCTCCCCTCAAGCTCGAGCGCCTGGCCAAGCGAGCGATCATGGGCCTGGCCCGCACCGGCTCGTTCGCCGGAAACGGATCGGGCGACTACGTCATCGCGTTCTCGACGGCCGAAGGGGTGAGGCGCGAGCGCGGCGAGGAGTGGACGGAGTCCGTCGAAGTGCCGAACGACCGGATCTCGGCCCTGTTCGAGGGGGCCGCCGAGGCCACCCAGGAAGCGATCTACAACTCGCTGTTGAAGGCGACCACGGTCTCGGGCATGGGCCGCACCGCGGACGCCATCGATGTCGATGAGGTGGTGCGGGTCCTCAGGGAGTACAACGTCATCCGTCCCTGAGGGTGCTCCAGTCAGTCGCCCAAGAACACGGCCCGGGCGTCGGAGATCTCGTCCTCTTCGCGCAGGGCCGCGAGGACCCTCGATCCCACTTTGCCGTCCACGGTGATCGCGGCCAGGGCCTCACCACCCTCGCTCTGACGGGCCTGCAGGTACTCCGCGATGTTCAGACCGTGGGTCCCCAGCAGCGTGCCGACCTTCCCGATGACGCCGGGAACGTCTTTGTTCCGGAGCACCACCAGGCATCCCTCTGGCTTTACGCTCAACCCGAACTCGTCTATCTGGACGATGCGCGGATGTAGCTGCTCACCGAGGAGAGCTCCACAGACGCGGACCTTCTGCTGCTCGGTCTCCAGCACGACCTCCAAGAACTCCGAGTATTCCTGACGCTCGCCCAGGAGCCTCGTTCCGGTCGCGATGTTCCTCGCCTCCGCCAGGTGCAGGGCGTTCACGTAGTTGACGTTGCGCCTCCCCACGACCGGTGTGAGCATGCCCGTCATCACGGCGGCGGATAGCGGATGGAGAATCTCGTCCGTCTCTGCCGCCAGACCGATGTCGACGCGACGCATCCCCCCCCATCCCAGCACGGCGGCCACCCGCCCGATCTTCCGGGCGAGCTCGAGAAGGGGCCTGAGCACTTTGAGCTCAGCCCCCCCGATGGCCGGCGCATTGAGGGCCCGGGAGAGATCGCCCTCGAGGAGCGCCGCGCGCACGCCTTCGGCGATCTCGGAGGCGACCAGCTCCTGGGCCTCTGCCGTGGAGGCACCGAGGTGGGGCGTGAGAACCAGGTTGGGGGCACCCCGCAACGGGCTGTCTTCGGGCAGGGGCTCCGTGTCGTAGACGTCGAGGGCCGCCCCGGCGATCTCTCCGGCCTCCAGGGCCGCAACCAGGGCGTCCTCGTCCACCACACTTCCCCGGGCCGCATTGATCAGAATGGCCGAGGGCTTCATGGACTGCAGCTCTTTCCGGCCGATCATGCCCTCGGTTATGGGCGTAAGAGGCACGTGCAGGGAGACCACGTCCCCCTGTGCCAGGGTGTCGGCCAGCTCGACGCGCTCCACCTCCAGCTCGTTGGCCCGCTCCTCCGTGAGGTAGGGGTCGCTGGCGATGGTCCGCATGCCGAACGCCTGGGCCCGATGGGCCACCTCGGCCCCGATGCGACCCGCGCCCACGAGCGACAGGGTCTTGCCACGAAGCTCCATCCCGGCGAAGCGGGAGCGGGCCCACTCACCGCTCCTCACCGAGTTGTCGGCCGACGACACCTTCCGCGCCACCGCCAGCATTAGCGCCATGACCAGCTCGGCGGCGGACACGGTGTTGCCCTCCGGAGCGTTGATCACCGGAATGCCGTGCTCCGTAGCCACCTCGAGGTCGATGTTGTCCACGCCGACCCCGGCACGGCCCACCACCCGAAGGTTCGGTGAGATCTCCAGGAGCTCACGGGTGACCTTGGTTGCGCTCCGCACGATGAGGCCGTGTGCCCTGGTCATGGCCTCGTACAGCCGCTCGGTGTCCCACCCGTTGGCCATCAGGACCTCGAAACGAGGATCTCCCGTCAGGGGCTCGAGGCCCGAGGCGGAAATCTTGTCCGCCACGACAACCACGAACTTCTCGCTCATGTGAGAACCTCCTCCAGCGCCTCCAAGACGACCTCGAGCTCCGCCAGCGTGTGATCGCCCATGTGTCCGATCCTGAAGGTGGTGCCCTTCAGCTTGCCGTATCCCCCTCCGATCACGAAGCCCCGCTCCTTCATGGCGGAGACCACCGAGGGTCCCTCCACTCCGTCGGGCAGCACCACGCACGTCACCGTCGACGATCGCTCACCCTCGGCCGCCAGGATGGAAAGACCCACCCCGTGCTCGTCTCGCATGGAGTCCACCCACTGCCCACAGCGCTCCGCCATCGTACGGTGGCGGGCCCACCGACTTACCATCCCTTCGGACTCGATACGACGGAGCTGCATCGCCAACGCGTATAAGAGCGACACAGCCGGCGTGTTCGGCGTGTGGAGGTTGTCGAGCTGCTTCGCGAAAATCTCCAGATCGAAGTAGACGCCCTTCCGCGGGGCTTCAGCGGACCGGGCCATGAGCCGCTCCGATGCCACGCCGAAAGCGAGCCCCGGCGGCAGAGCCAGCGCCTTCTGGGATCCCGTCAACACGAAGTCCAGCTCCCACTCGTCCGTTTGGACCTCCACCCCTCCCACACCCGTCACCGAGTCCACGAGGAGCACCACGTCGTCGCCTTCGCGAACGGCCTCCGAGATCTCGGCAAGGGGGTTCAGAGCACCGGTAGAGGTCTCCGAGTGGACGACCGTCACCGCGTCGAAGCCGCCCTCTGCCAGTCGTACCCGGACCGAATCGGGAGAGACGGTCTGGCCCCACTCCACCTCCAGCGTATCGACCTCGAACCCGCACGCTCTGGCGATGTCGGCGAAGCGCTTGCTGAACGCCCCGTTGACCAGGCTCAGCACACGTGACCGCACCCCGTTTCGTGCGGCAGCCTCCATGAGACCGGTGGCTGAAGAGGTGGACACCAAAACAGGTTTCGTCGTGCGGAAGACCTTCTTGAGGGCGGTCTGCAGCTCGCCCATCAGCTCCCTGAAGGCCGGGCCCCTGTGGCCGATGATGGCTTGCACCTGGGCGCGGAGCACTTCGGGGTGGACTTCGGTAGGGCCGGGAAGGAAGAACCGGCCGAAAGGTGGCACGTCCTCGGAAGACGACGGCTCCACTTCGTATCTCCTCACAACGTGTATCGAGCATGGCGTTGTCGGGCGGGTCGCGGGTCCGGCCCGCAGCCGTCCCGCCGAGTAGGACCGCGCAAGATAACCCGCATGGCGAGACCGGAAAGACCCATGGGCTCAACGCCAGGATTGCTCCCATCGGGTGTAGTGAACCGTGGTGACCCCGCCACGGGTCAGAACTTCCAGACCCGCAGGATCGCGGTAGGCCTCCCGGTAGAACACGACGTTCGCCTGGATCATGAGCTTGGCGCAGGCTGCGCAGGGACTGGCGGTCACGAAGGCGACTTTGCCCCGCATGGCGCCCGGGGACTTCACCAGGGCGTTCTGCTCGGAATGGATGCAGCCACAGCTCCCGGGCGTCGGGCTGTCGCATCGATTCGGAAATCCCCTGGCGTTCCCATTGTACCCGATGGCCACCACGTTCTCGAGGTGCTCATCGGTGATCACGGTCCCGACCTGGAGCCTGGCACAGGTGCTCCGCTTGGCAAGCTCCTCAGCCATGCGCATGTAGACCTCATACAACGGAGGGCGGGTGACAAACGACTCGTCGACCGGCTCGGTGCCGACGTTCATGGATGGGTATTCTCGGGAACGAGGTCTTTATGAAGAGTGGGCATCTGCCCTCAAGCGGCAGGATCCATCAAGCTGAGAAGCTCTCTGAGCATGGTCCTTCCCTGATCCTTGGCATAATAACGCCGGACGCGCTTATAGCGCTCGGCCGAGGGCATGGAGAGACCCTCCTCGACGATCCACTCCTGTAGGGGTCCCGGCCGGGGGCCCCACCAGCCTCGCTCGACGAAGTCCTCGTCCAACAGCAGCACCACCGGAATGGACCGGCTCTTCCCATCGGTCAGGTGAGCATCCATCAGGTCCGGGTTCTGGTCACGCGAGAGGACTCGAAGGTCGAGACCCGGTGCCTCCTCCGCAAGGCGGCCCAGGACCGGGAGCAGGTTCACGGCGTCGCCGCACCAGTCTTCGGAAAGGACCAGGAGATGCCACGTCCCGGGTATCCTACGGGCCTCTTCCAGGATCTCCGGTGAGATCGATACCCGCTCGTAGATCCCGTGCCAGAGCTCCTTGTTCTCTTCCACTGACTCCAGGTACTTACGGAAGTCCGTGGCCGCGAAGTAACGCTCTTTCATATTCATTCACTGCCATCCGCAGGTCTCTGCACAATACAGGTCGAGTAGGATGTCACGGCACTATCCCAACCAGAATCGACGACCCTCATTCCGGGTTCCGATCGGGGCCCACCACCAGCTGCTCACCCCGGATGGATCCTTGCCATGCACGAATTGAAGGGTGCTTCGGGAGCTTTGGGGAGGGGTCGCAACCCAGGCTCTCCCCTACGACCGGTCACGCCCTCTTGCGCACCGCTCTCCTACGGGCGTGCGGGTCCAGGTGCCGCTTGCGCAGCCGGATGCTGTCCGGTGTGATCTCTATGAGCTCGTCGTCCTCGATGAACTCCAGAGCAAGCTCCAGCGTGACCTCCCGGGGAGGCTCCAACTTGATGTGCTCGTCCGAGGCTGTCGTACGTATGTTAGTGAGCTTTTTTCCCTTGCAGACATTGACGTCCAGGTCACCGGGGCGCACGTGCTCACCGACGATCATGCCGCCGTAGACAGCTTCGCCGGGCCCGACGAACATGGTGGCCCGCTCCTGCAGGTTGAACAGCGCGTAGCCCACCGACGCCCCTTCACGGTCCGCCACCAGCACGCCTCGCTTGCGGCTGGCCAGGGAGCCGGCGTGGGGACCGTACTCGAGAAACCGGTGGTGGAGCGTCCCCTCTCCCCGCGTGTCGGTGAGAAACTCGGATCGATAGCCGAAAAGACCTCTGGCCGGCACCCGAAAGCGCAGACGAACGGGCCCCCGGTCGGTGGGCTTCATCTCGATCATCTCGGCTCGACGCGGCCCCATCTTCTCCATGACCGGCCCGATGAACTCCTCGGGGACCTCTATGACCGCCTCCTCGAACGGCTCCATCAGGCCCTCGGGAGCCTGCTTCTCGATAACCCGTGGCCGGGACACCTGGAACTCGTAGCCCTCGCGACGCATGGTCTCCATGAGGATGGCCAGGTGAAGCTCGCCCCGACCCGACACGGCGAAGGTGTCGGGCACGTCGGTCTCCTCCACCCTGAGCGCGACGTTTCGCTCCAGCTCCTTCATGAGGCGATCGCGGACCTGCCGCGTGGTCACGAACTTCCCCACGCGTCCCGCAAACGGCGAGTTGTTCACCGTGAAGTCGACGGATAGGGTGGGCTCCTCCACGGCGATCCCTTGGAGCCGCTCTCGAGTCTCCGGATCGGTGATGGTCGTGCCGATCTCCACTCCCTCCAGTCCCGCCACCGCCACGATCTCACCGGCCATCGCCTCCTCGATCTCGACGCGCTCGAGCCCCTCGAAGCCGTAGAGCTGGGTGACCCGACCCGGCATCACGTCCTCTGAGGCCACCGGTCCCGGCTCACCGAGCGGGAGGAGCGTCACCGAGTCGCCGACGCGCACGCTGCCCCGCTCGACCCGACCGATGCCGATGCGCCCCACGTAGCTCGAGTAGTCCAGCGTGGAAACGAGCATCTGCAACGGTCCGTCGGGATCGACGAGGGGCGGGGGAATGTGCTCGGCGATCGTTTCGAACAGGAGGTTCAGGTCACCACCGGAGCCATGGGGATCCGTGCTCGCCCAGCCGTCGCGGCCCACCGCATAGAGGAAGGGCGCGTCGAGCTGAGCGTCGGACGCCTCCAGGTTCATGAACAGCTCGAGGACGTCGTCGTGGACCTTCTCGGACCGGGCGTCGGCTCGATCCACCTTGTTGATGAGGACGATGGGCTGGAGGCCGAGCTCGAGAGCCTTTCTCGTCACGAACCTCGTCTGCGGCATCGGCCCCTCGGCCGCATCGACGAGGAGGAGCACTCCGTCGACCATGCGCAAGATCCGCTCTACCTCTCCGCCGAAGTCGGCGTGGCCGGGCGTATCCACGATGTTCACCTTCATGTCGCCCCAGCGCACCGACGTGTTCTTGGCGAGGATCGTGATGCCCCGTTCCCGCTCCAAAGGGTTGGAGTCGAGTACGCGCTCCTCCACGACCTGGTTGTCGCGAAATACGCCCGCCTGGCGAAGCATCTGATCGACCAACATGGTCTTGCCGTGATCCACATGGGCGATGATGGCGATGTTCCTGATGTTCATGGGATGACTCGGGGGGACTCGATCTCAGAGCCCCGGGACAAAGGTTGCCGACGCGTCGGAGCCGCCGCCCGAAAGCGGTCGATCGTGAGCCCAAAAAGGTAACGGAAGGGCCCTATCCTCGGGACCTGGAGACACGCCCAAAGCGGGCCCCACCGCCCGGTCAGTCTCCGAGCACGTGTGAGAAGATCAGGGGAGCCACGATGGAAGCGTCGGACTGGATGTGGAAGCGCGGCGTCTCGGGGGCCAGCTTGCCCCATGTGATCTTCTCGTTCGGAAGAGCACCGGAGTATCCGCCGTACGATGCCGGAGCATCGGTGATCTGGGCGAAGTATCCCCAGAAGGGGGTCTCTCGCTTCAGATCCTGGAGGATGCATGGTACCGCGCAGATCGCGAAGTCACCGGCGATGCCTCCTCCGATCTGAAAGAAGCCCGCCGAAGGTCTCCCCTCGCCCACCCCATTGCTCGCCAGATACCACTCCAGAAGGTGCTGGAACTGCTCCGTCCCCGACTCACGCAGTGATGGTGGGGGACGACGCCCATCATGACATTGGCCGCGAAAATGTTTCCCGTGGTCGAGTCCTCCCAGCCGGGGGCGTAGACCGGAATCCCCATCTCCATAGCCGCCAGCACCCACGAGTCCGCCGGGTCGATCTGGTAGCGTTCCTCCAAGGCACCGCCCCGCAGGATCTCGAACAGGAACTCCGATGGGAATCTCCGCTCGTCGGACTCGCACGCCCTCTTCCACTCCTCGGCAAGACGGCCCTCCACGTGGCGCATGACGTCCTCGGGAATGCACGTGTCGGTCACGCGGTTCATCCCTCTGCGGTAGAGACCGGCCTCATCCTCCGCACTCAACGCACGCCAGTCCGGGATGATCTCATACTCGTGATGGGCCAGGAGATTGAAGACGTCCTCCTCCAGGTTGGCGCCCGTACACGAGATGGCGTGAACATTCCCCTCGCGAATCATGCGGGCGAGGCTCACGCCTAGCTCACCGGTGGACATGGCCCCCGCCAACGCCACCAACATCCTCCCACCGGCGCCCACATGGGCATCGTACGCCACGGCCGCCGCAAGAGTCTCCCGGGCGTTGAAGTGCCGGTAGTGACGTGTCATGAACTGTCGGATATGACCCATGCGTAATTCTCCGCTACGGCTGCATAAGATTTCCTGGACTCATGTCCGGTGAAGCTTGTATCCTTGAGATACATTCGAATGATCCAGAGGGACCAACCCGTGTTCGCACTCGTCTCCGTTGTAGGAATCCTCACCATGCTCTTGGTGGTGACGAGCTCCGTGGTGTACCTCGTGTTGCCACGTGGACGCATGTGCCCACGCTGCGGTGGCTGCACCAGCCCCATCGTGCTGCGCAGGATGTTGCGCGTCCTTTCACCATGGGTCCAATGGCGGTGGTGCTTCCGGTGCGAGTGGGAAGGCCCAGGCAGAACGGGCCCGGAGCTGGGCATCCTCGACCCGCCGGTCGACCATGAATCCGGCTTCAGATGGGGTCACCCCAACCTCCAGGGCGTTCCGGTCTTCTACTGGAGAGACGAAACCGAGACAGCGGAGACCTCCGGCACCCCGTCGGCCCATCCTTCCGGGTTCGACTGGGCCTCGGACGAGCGGGAGGGCGCCGACCGACGGGTGGTCGAGCGCCGTCAGGCCCGTCGGGCCGATCACGCGTCAGGATTTCATTTTCGGGCCTCGGAGGAGGTCGCCCCGCCCGGCTTCCAGTGGGCATCCAGCAAGCGGTCGGCTGACGAGGACGCCGAAGAGCAGTCCCGTCCCCCCTCGCAGCGACCCTGGTATCTTGCCTGGTTAGTCTCCAAGGAGCCGCCGGGCTTTCAGTGGAAGGTCCAGGGGACTAGAAAGCCGCCAGCAAGCTCCTAGCTCCTCTTCATGACACGTCCGGGCAGTACCCGCCGCTAGTTCATCCGGTCAGCGCCGTCGGTGGTGCCACCGGTGAGAGGTGCCTCGAGGTCGAAGCGCGGAATGACGACCTCGAACTCCCGGCCGTCGGGACGAACGAACGTGTAATACCCCTCCATGAAGCCCGCAGGCGAGCTCAGGATACAGAAGCTCTGGTACTCGTGAGAGTTGCCGGGCTTCAAGGTGGGCTGCTCTCCCACCACCCCTTCGCCGTCCACTTCCGAGTCCTCGCCCGTGGCGTCATGGATGTGCCAGTGGCGAAAAAGGAGCGTCGCCGGCTCGTCACCCCGGTTCTCCATCTGCACGAGGTATGTGAAGACGAACCTTCCCTCATCGGGGTCGGAGTGGGACAGGGAGAAGCTCGGTCGTACGGACACGTGAATCCCCTGCGTGGTCTTCTCATAGCTCATGAGGGCATCATAGGCCGAACGCCCTCATGGCGCCAACGACCCGGAGAGGGCCTGCGGATGGGATGGGAGAACGCCTGTCCCGAGGCCGCCCCGGACTTTCCGCGCGTGTGGCGTTCGCCCATGTTTACGCATGGAAGACCCCTCCCCCAAGCCTCTCACTCGATCGGTCGAGGACTACCTCAAGGCGGTCTACTCCCTCACCGAACGTGGTGAGGCCGCCTCCACCAGCTCCCTGGCCGCGGCCCTCGAAGTCCAGCCCGCATCAGTAACCGGGATGGTGAAGCGGCTGGCCGAGAGCGGCTACGTCGAGCATGCCCGTTATCGCGGAGTCCGGCTCACCGAGACGGGGACCCGGGAGGCGCTGAGGATCATTCGGCGGCACCGCATCCTGGAGACCTACCTGCACGTGCAGCTGGGTTACTCATGGGATGACGTCCACGCCGAAGCCGAGCGCCTGGAGCACGCCGCGTCCGAGGAGCTCATCGACCGCATGGCGGCCGTGCTGAAGTATCCCAGCCACGATCCTCACGGAGCCCCCATCCCGACCCGGGCTGGCGACATCGAGGCCTCCAACTTCGCCACCCTCGACGAGGTGGATCTCGGAGCCACCGTCCAGATACGGGCCGTCCAGGACGAGGACCCGGAGCGCTTACGGTATATGGAGGCGTTGGGGTTGACCCCGGGGGCGCTGCTCACGGTGGTGGATCATGCCCCCTATGACGGCCCCCTGACGGTGGCTTTGGCGGATGTCCCGGGCACCGAAGTCATCGGATCCGAGCTCGCGGCAAAGATCTTCGTCGCCCCTGTTCCCAGCGAATAGGACACCGTCGACCCGTCCGCCTGGGCAACCTCCCCCCCGACCGTCGGGCGCGGCGTCCAGTGGGCCCACGCCTACGCCGAAGGTGACCACGTCGCCCTGGGACAGGGGTTCACCGAGCGCATCCTCGTCCACTCCCGGAGCCTCGAGGATTCGCCCCACGCTCACGTGCCCCGGGATGATCGGATAGGGCACGCCGGCTAGGCGCCCATGGTGAAGGTGGACATCCGTTCCACACACCTCGCGGACTGACCGCGTGCTCGTTAGTGTCTCTCGTTCTCAGGCGTTGGCCCCGCAGTCAACATACACCGTAACGCCAATCCAAATTGAACAAAGTTCTCGCACGGCTCCAAGAGTGGCCCCGGAGCTCATTCGTCAGGGAGCCCACACCCCTGCTGCAGGCACCGAACCTGGCCCGCGTCCTCGGAAGAGAGGCGTCCGACGTGCTCCTGAAGATGGACGCCGAGACCTCCTTCGGACTGGGGGGCAACAAGGCAAGGAAGCTGGAGTTCGAGCTGGCCCCACCACGTCTGGAGGGGGCGACGTGCGTCATCACATGTGGCGGCCCTCAGTCCAATCACTCCCGCCTGACCGCAGCGGCTGCGGCCCGCCTCGGCCTTCGATGCATCCTGGTCGTGAACGGGGACATCCCCGATCCCCCCTCAGGGAACGCCTACCTCCACAAGCTCTTCGGCGCCGAGATACACCCTGTCAATACCCGGGAGGAGCGCGATTCGGCCATGGCGGCAGTAGCCGCGGAGGTCGAGGCGAGCGGAGGCAAGGCCATCGTCATCCCCCTGGGTGCCTCGACTCCGCTGGGAGCCCTGGGCTACGTGCGGGCCGCCGGCGAGATCGTGGACCAGTGGCAGGCGCTTCCGGCCACCGGAACGACATGGGTCTTCGTCTCGGCCTCCTCCTGTGGCACCTATGCGGGGCTCGCCCTGGGCTTCGCCTTGCTAGAGCGCACGGACGTGAGGTTGGTTGGCGTGAGCCCCGACGTCGATACCGAGGAGATTCTGGATCTTACCGAGAAGCTGTGCCGGGGTGCCGCAGAGCTGCTCCGCACCTCCATCTCGCTACCAGCGGATCTCCTGCTGCCTGCCGAGGACTACGTCGGGCCGGGGTACGGTATCCCCACGGAAGCGTCGAACGAGGCCATGTCGCTCCTGGCCCGCACCGAGGGAGTCCTGCTGGATCCGGTCTACACGGCCAAGACTGCCGCCGCCATGCTCGACTGGGCTCGGACGGGGAGGGCGCCCTCGGGCGATCGCCTGGTCCTCTGGCACACCGGGGGCTATCCCGCCGCCTTCGCGTGATCGGAGCCCTCGTGATCGACCTCCGAGCGGGCTCGTAGCGCGCCTACCGGCCGCTCCTTATCTTCGAACAGTCCTGAGGACGTCCCCCTTCTACCTCCGTTTTCCTAATATGGACGTAGTAGATCACCTTAGCCGCATTCCGCTTTTCGAAGGGCTCGAGCCGGAGGCCCTCAAGAAGCTCGCGGGTCTTACGCGGACGGTCTCGTTCCCGACGGACGCCAGGATCGTGGAGATGGGTGAGTCGGGGCTCTCCCTCTTCGTCGTTCTCGAGGGGCAGGTGCGGGTTCTCTACCCGGCGAGAAGCTCCGATTTCGAGCTGGCCCGCCTGGGCCCCGGAGACTTTTTCGGCGAGATGGCCCTGCTCAACGACAAGCCTCGGAGCGCGACCGTTCAGGCCGTTGAAGACGTGGAGCAGCTTCTGGTCCTGGAGCAGGACGACTTCCGCGATGTCTTGCTCGAGGCGCCGTCGGTAGCCATCCAGCTCATCGAGAGCCTTTCGATTCGTATCCGCAGCGCCGACGAGCACATCAGCAGCCTCAGCGATAAGGCCATGCGCGACCCTCTCACCGGGCTCATGAACTGACGAGCCTACAGGGAGCGCATCAAAGAGGAAGTGGATCGGGCCCTACGCTACGACGAGCGCTTCTCCCTGATCCTTCTCGACCTGGACCAGTTCAAGTCCATCAACGACACCTTCGGCCACGACGTGGGGGACGTGGTCCTCGGGTGGATCGGTCGGCTCCTGACCGAGCATACGCGCTCAGCCGACACGCCGTTCAGGATTGGCGGCGAGGAGTTTGCCATCCTGGCACCGAGCACGGAAGGCAGCGTCGCCCACAACGTCACGCAGCGCCTGGTGGAAGTGGTAGCCGAAGCCCGACCGCCTGTGGACTTCGAGCTGAGGGTCACGATGTCTGGTGGCTACGCCTGCTGCCCCGACCACACGGCTTCTCCCGAGGCACTGTTCACCTTGGCGGACAAAGCTCTGTTCCAGGCCAAGGCCGAAGGGCGTAACCGTGTCTGTCAGCCGGCGACGGACTGACGAAAAGAAAAAGGCCCGGTCGGCCTAAGAAAGCCAACCGGACCTGGAGTCAGAACCTCCCCAGAACACCACCACCCCACGTCCTCACGACCACTGCGTCCGCACCGTACCACCGGGAAAGTCCTGACACCTTCCGCACCGGCCCGATCCCATCCACTTTCCCTACGTGTTGGATGCCAAAAGGGTTCAGTCGGTTGCATCCCCACCCGATGCCCACATCACTATCTACACCGTTCAGAGCTCGGCATTACAGCAAGCTCTAGAGCGCCCGATACACTCCCACCCTCAGCGGCGGATCGATGCTGGAGTAGAAGTAGAGACAGTTCTCACCCTCCACCACGACGTTCTTCTGACGGGTCTTGGTCTTGGGGTAGTCCTTGCCCTGCTCGCTCTCGATGAAGAGGACCTGACTCTCTTCGAGGCTCTCATGGAGAACCGAGAGCTGGGCCAGCAGATCGTCCAGCATGACGGACTCGACCTCGTCCTGCACATCTCCCTCGGCCTGGGCAGTCAAGCCGTGCTCTGAGAGCTTCTCGTGAGCCTGAAAGAACTCTTCGCCCGGCGTGGACACCTGGTGATCACGCATGAACGCAATCTCGGTGAGGGCCTTAGAGTCGAAATTCGTCTCGACGCTGTGCACGTCTTTGTCGTATCGGCGCAGTATCATTTCTCGTCACTAATGCTCGAGAAGCTTCGCCAGCTCCTCGTCCGTGAGCTCGTCGGCGAGGCGAGATCCCATCCCCGTCGGCGAGCGGGAGTGCCGCCCTCGGGTAGGCGACGCGCTGGCGCCGGTTTGTGGCGTTCCCGCGTAGTCGAACTCGGGGAGGTGTATGCGCTCGAGCTCCCTGCCGATGTGATACGTGAGCGACTTGAAGGCCCCCAGATCTCCGGCGGCCAGGAACGTCACGGCGGTACCGACGGCCCCGGCGCGGGCCGTGCGACCGATCCGGTGTACATAGTCCTCCGGATCCTGGGGCACATCGTAGTTGACCACGTGAGAGATGCCCTCTACGTCCAAGCCGCGCTGGGCGATGTCTGTGGCCACAAGGACCCGCACCTTCTTCTCGGCGAACCGCTCCAACGACCTGGTCCGATGCACCATGCGGAGATTCGAGTGCAAGGCCTCCGTGCGGATGCCGTCACGGTCGAGACGCGTCTCGAGCGCGTCGGCCCCCGCCTTGGTTCTCGTGAAGACCAGGACCTGCTCCCAATCCGGATCCTCCAGAAGACGCAGCAGCAGGTCCGGCTTCATCTCCGGCTTCACCGAGTACACCAGCTCGGTGATCCCCTCGGCCTTCGTTCCCGACGGAGCCACCTCGACCCAGACGGCCTCCCGGGTGATGCGAGAGGCCAGGTCGTGGACGCCGTGGGGCATGGTGGCCGAGAACAGCATGGTCTGCCGATCCCGGGGAGCCTCTCTCAGCACCCCCTCGATCTGAGGGCGAAAGCCCATGTCGAGCATGCGGTCCGCTTCGTCGAGGATCAACGTGCGCACCGCACCGAGCTTGACCCTGCCACGTCCCATGTGATCGAGAAAACGGCCAGGCGTGGCAGTGATGACCTCCACGCCCTTCTGGAGTGCATCCAGCTGCGGGCCGTAACTGACCCCGCCGTAGATCGACGCAGACCGGATCTTCGTACCCTTGGCCAGGGCCTCGGTGTCATCAGACACCTGCTGGGCAAGCTCCCGGGTGGGGCACAGCACCAGGACTTGAAGTCCTCCACCCGCCTCGATCTTCTCCAGGCAGGGGATCATGAAGGCGCCGGTCTTTCCGGTACCGGTCTGGGCGATCCCCACGAGATCGTGCCCCTCGAGCCCCGCCGGGATGCCCTTCGTCTGAATGGGAGTCGGACGCTCCCACCCCAGGGACTCGATGGCGGCGCGCAATGCGTCCGATACACCCAGGGCCTCGAAGGTCATGCCCTCAGTCGCTTCATCTCTGGTCTCGTCTTCCACCAGGGTTCTTCTCGGGATGGGCCGGCAGGGACCACGACTCGGCATGAATGTGGGGTGCGGCTGGCTCGGGATCAGCCTATAAGTTTAGGGTAAAGGTCCGAGATTCAAAGACTTCATACGCCACCGGTCTGCCATGACGAGCACTCCCGAGATATCCGTTCTATTCGTCTGTCTGGGTAACATCTGCCGATCACCGCTGGCCGAGGGGGTGCTGTCCCACCGGCTAGAAGAGGCAGGCCTGTCCGATCAGGTCTATGTCGACTCCGCAGGCACGGGGGCCTGGCACGTGGGGCAGGCCCCGGACACCCGGTCAGCGGCGGTGGCCGAGCGAAACGGAATCGAGCTCCGGGGCCGCGCACGTGGCGTGCGCATCGAGGACTTCTTCGAGTTCGAGCTCGTCCTGGCCATGGATCGCGGCAACCTCCAGGACCTGAAAGATCTCGAGTCCGGTAGCGGATCCGACGCTGCCATCAGGCTCTTCCGGGAGTTCGACCCGGAGCAGGATGGCGATCCCGACGTCCCGGATCCCTACTACGGGGGCCCCGATGGCTTCCAGCGGGTCTTCGAGATGGTCGATCGGACGTGCGCGGCCTTGGTGGATCATCTACGTCGCGAGCTCGCCTCGTGAGCCTGGGTCTTCCTCCCAATCTCAAGGCCTCCATTCAGCGCTGCCTCACCGAGAGTAGCGGGCGAGCCGTCGAAGTACTCGAGGCGAGCCCTATGACCGGCGGATGCATCCATCGCAGCGTCAGGCTCTCCACGGACATGGGAGAGAGCTTCTTCCTCAAGTGGAGCCCGGATCCCGGAGGGGATGACTTCCTCGCCGAGGCCGACGGCCTAGAGGCCCTCGCCGCCTCAGGGGGCCCAACAGTACCGGAAGTGATCGGGTATTCGCCTCCGGCCGAGACACCCTCGTGGCTCTTGCTGGAGTTCGTTTCCCACGGCCGCCCGGCACCCGACTACTGGGAGGCACTGGGGCAAGGCCTGGCGGATCTCCACGGGATCCGACCGGAGCCGTACGGCTGGGATCGTCCCAACTACATCGGCTCGTTGCCGCAAGCCAATGACGTGACGGACGATTGGGAGATCTTCTGGTGGACTCGGCGGCTCCTTCCACAGCTGACGCTAGCGCGAGAGGAAAATCGTGTTCCCGGCCGCCGGGACGAATGGGAGCTCCTGGAGTCGAGGCTCCCAGGCCTCCTTCCTGCCGACGCCCTCGGGTCGTCCCTCCTGCACGGCGACCTTTGGAGCGGTAACGTCTTTCCTGGTCCGTCGGGCGAGCCGATCCTGGTGGATCCAGCCGTCTACAGGGGCCACGCGGAGGTCGATCTGGCCATGACCGAGCTCTTCGGCGGCTTTCCGGCTTCATTCTACTCCGCCTATGAGGCCGTCCGTCCCTTCGCGGGCGGTTACCGGGAGATCCGGAGGCCCCTGTACCAGCTATACCCACTGCTGGTCCATGTGAACCTCTTCGGTACAGCCTATGTGGACGCTACGTCCCGGGCCCTACAGCAGGTCCTTCGAAACGTCTGATGCCCGGCGTCCGGGTGTGGCTTCCGTCCGAAGTTCGATCTGGTTGACCCCGGTCACCCGGCCACGGACGCCGACTCCTGGATGGCGCCGGCGACCCTCTCGAGAGCCGTCTGGAGCAGCTCGTCCGATGTGGCAAAGCTGATACGCACATATCGGTCGTCGCCGAACGCCACGCCGGGAACCATGGCTACACCCGTCTCCTCCAGAAGCCAGGAGCAGAGATCCGCGGAGCCTGAGATTTCGCCTCCGAATAGCGAGTCGACCCTTATGAAGAAGTAGAACGCGCCGCTGGGCTCCACGAACGGGAGCTCCGGGAGGAGCTCTCCCATGAGCGCAACGATCAGATCCCTCCGACGCCGAAACGCCACGACCATCTCCCGGACCGCCTCGCGAGCTCGTGCCGGATCGCCGAAGGCGCTCAGTGCAGCCATCTGAGACGGCGTCGCCGCATTCGAGGTGGTGTGGCTCTGGAGAGCGCCCAGCTTCCGCGCCGTCTCCACGTCTGAGTACGAGAAGCCGATCCGCCATCCCGTCATGGCAAAACTCTTCGAGGCGCCGTCGATGAGCACATGCCGCCCCACCGACGCCTCCGGGAGCTCGAGGATGCTCGGGGCGGTGGCCCGATCGTCACCGAAATAGATCTCGCGGTAGATCTCGTCGGCCAGAATGCATACGTCCCGATCCCTGGCCCACTCCGTTATGGCCTGCAGCTCGCCGAGGGAATAGACCGCTCCCGTGGGATTACAAGGGGAGCACAGAATGAGCCCCTCCGTCCGGTCGCTATACGCGGAGTCGAGATCGTCCGGCGTCAACAGGAAGTCCCGATCGGGACTCCCCGATACGGTGACCGAGTCCGCCCGGGTCAGGGACACGATCTGGGGGTAGCTGGTCCAGTATGGCGTCGCCACGAGAACCTCGTCGCCCGGTCCGAAGAGGGCGAAGGCCGCGTTGAACATCGATTGCTTCGCTCCTGCTCCAACGACCACACCCTCCCAGTCGATGGGGCGGCCAGCCAACGGCTCGAGGTATCCGGCGATGGCACGTCTGAGGTCCGGCATTCCCGCCACAGGGGTGTAGCGGGTCTTGCCCGCACGGATGCCCTCGACGGCCCCGTCCGAGATCCACCCAGGGGTGTCGAAGTCGGGCTCGCCCGCGCTGAGGTCGATGATATCGCGGCCTTCGGCCCGGAGGCGCTTGGCCAACGAGCTTACGGCGATGGTGGCCGAGGGCTGGAGTCGGGAGATGTTGGGGCTGTAATCCATCCCGGAATATCGAGAGAGGTCGTCCCTCAATCAAGTGAGGTCCGCGGCACCCCGGAGTCGTGGAATCGGGCTTTGTTCGCGGGCCGGCCGCGAGCTTGATCCCTCCCACCGCGAGCAGCAGGTTTCACCTGTGAACGAGCGCGCACAGATCGTCTTCTACTTCGACTACGTCGATCCCGGATCCTACGTTACGGACGTACAGCTGGGGCGGCTTCTGCCCCCCGAAGTCGAGGTTACCCGTCACCCGTTCGAGCTTCGCCCACCGCCCGAAGACCTCATGGATCCGGGGAGCCCGGAATGGAGGACCTATCGGCAGTCCGTGACGGAACTCGCCGCGGCAGTCAAGCTCGGTCTGGCCTCTCCCGATTTCATGCCCTGGACCCGCAAAGCCCATGAGCTCAGGCTACACGCCGCCGAGAAGGGCCTGGAGGGCCCCATCCACGACGCACTCTTCAAGGCACGATTCGAGGACGGGGCGGACATCGGGCGCGTCGACGTTCTGGTGGGTCTGGCGGCGGGCTTGGGCCTGGATCTGACCGAAACCAAGGCCGTGCTCGACGTGGACCGCTACGCGGATCGGGTCGCAGAGCTGAGACGCCTAGCGGAGGCAGAGGGTGTAGAGCGCACGCCCACCGTCCACATCGGGTCCGAGCGCCTTGAAGGTCCGCTTCGGATCGACGACCTTCGAGGGCTCTTGGAGGCAGCGCGTCTCGTGTAGTTCGAGGGTTACGTGACGTGCCGGAAGTACCGCACGAGCCAATACAGAAGGGCACTCGATGGCAGGTTATCAGCGTAAGACGGCTCTCTCACCATCGGAAGTCCTGTCGAAGGCCGAGGAGTTGCTTCCCGAGTGGATCGGCCTCACCAAATCGAAGAGCTCGACCCACGGTGCCACGTACACGGGCAACGAGGGCACGGTCACGCTCACGGCCCATCGTCACGGCCCTTACACCGAGGTAGTCGCGTCCAGTGATCGACTGCGGACCTCCCGCATGGACTACGAGATCCAGAAGTTCCTGACCGAGCTTCCGTACGAGCCGGGGGACGCCGGTGGACGGGGATCCGGGGACCCTTCGTGACCCACTCCTTCGAAGATCTGGAGGTCATGCCGGAGCTGGTCGAGGCGCTGGCGGCCGAAGGGCTAGAGGAGCCTTCGGAGTTTCAGCGCGCCGCCATTCCGGTCATGCGCCGGGGCAACAACCTTCTCGGGGCCGTCGGCCCTGGAGCCGGAACCCTGGTCGCCTACGGAGTGGCTTTGCTGGAGCGTACCGTGGCTGGGGCCGGACGACCTGGAGCCGTCGTCCTCACCGCCACGAGCGAAGCCGCCACGGCCCTCGCCGAGTCCCTGGGACGGATCGCCCTCTCCACGGGCCACTCGCTCGGAGCGCTGGGAGGGGCGTGGGCCCTGCCCGAACGGACGGACGTCCTCTTCGGAACTCCACGAGACATCCGAGCGGCGGTCGACGGCTCTCAGCTTACCCTCGAGGGTGTCCAGACCGTGGTCGTGGATGGAGCGAGCGCGATCGAGGCGGCCTCAGGTTTGGATTCCGTGAGTGCCCTCTTCGAGTATCTGGGGACCGGAACCCAGAGAATCGTCCTCAGCCTGCCGATCACACCTTCGGTCGAGGCGCTCGTCTCGACACACGTGGCCAAGGCGGTCCAGGTCCCGCCCCGCCCTATCGCCGAGGAGCAGGAGGCGCGGTCGCCGGATAGGGGGAAGCTGCGCTTCCGGATCACCGGCGAAGACAAGGTGGAGGCCCTCCTCAGACTCGTAGCCGAGCTCTTTGCAACCGAGGCCCGGCACGTTCTGGTGTTCTGCCGCTCCGAGGACCGCGTGGCGGATGTCGCAGACTTTCTGGCCCTCCACGGCTACATGGCCGGGTCACCGGGAGACGACTCGCTTCCCCTATGGCTGACCGTGGCACCGCTACAGGCCCGTGAGGCCCTGGCAAGCCTCGACTCATCGGAAGACGTGTCGACCGTCAGTCTGGACTGTCCGCCCGACGTGGACACCCTGGACCGGCGCCACGGAGCCGGCGGCCAGGCCACGGTGTTACTCCTCTCGCGAGAAGTCCCCCACTTCAGGGACACGGCCCGGCGGGCCGGATACGGCGTCCGCCCTCTTCCGCCACCACCGACGGTGGTAGAGGACCGCATCGACGAGATCCGTCAACGACTGGTGGACGCAGCGAAACGGGAAGATCTCGCGCCCCACTTCCTGATCCTGGAGCCTCTCCTGGAGCGCTTCAGCCCTCAGGAGCTCGCCGCCGCCGCCCTGGCTCTACTGTCCCGGCCAACCACTGCCACCGACGCTCACCCGGCCGCCAAGGCCAGAGCCGAGAAGGCCACGGGGACCGACGGCTGGACGCGCCTCTTTGTCAGCGTCGGAGAGATGGAGGGCGTGAAGCCCGGTAACCTTCTGGGGACGCTGGCCGGCGAGTCGGGCGTGGACGGATCCAACTTCGGGAAGATCGAGATCCGAGACACTTACTCGCTGGTGGAGGTGCGGCCCTCGGAGGCCGAGAAGGTCATCAAGGCGGTCAACGGCCTGAGTATCCGAGGACGCAGCACCCGGGTGGACTACGATCGGGGCGCGGGGAGCAAGGGCAGCAAGCCGGGAAATTGGGGGGGAACACACCCCCGACCCCGCAGATCCGAGGATCCACGGGGCTGAAACTAGGAGAGGCCACGCCCACTGACCGCGTCGGGCGTGGCCTCTATCCGATCCTTATCCTCAGGGGGGCTAACCCGCCTGGGCCGTTGCTACTGGATGGCGTCTTTGAAACCTTTACCGGCGCGAAAGCCGGGGGTCTTCGAAGCCGGAATGTGAATCGTAGCACCTGTACGAGGATTCCTGCCCATACGGGCCTTGCGGTGCTTCGACTCGAATGTACCAAAGCCTGTGATCTGAACGCGTCTGTCCATCCTCAGGGCCCCGGCGATGATGCCGCGTCCGCCAAAGAGTGCGTCCATGGCCCGAGAGGCGTCGGCCTTGGTCATGCCGGCGCGGTCGGCAAGGGCGGCTACCAGATCGGATTTGTTCATTGCGTTGCTCCTCAAATGGTGTGATGAGATACGGATCACGGCCTCTGCTGGCCTTCATCGAGCCCCGAACGGGGTTCTCACGCCTCGGGCCTATCGCGCGAGAAATTTGAGCAAATGGGCCGCGACTGATTCGGGCGAGCTTTGGTCTGGTCTACGGTAAAGCCCCCCCCCTTGGGCCGTCAAGAGAAAATTGGCTGAAAACCCGCATCCTGCCTAGCTTCTGATGGAATCCGGGGTTCGCCGGCACTTCTCCACCGTTTTCAGGAGGCCTACTGCGCGATGCGCGTGTTCATCCCGCGCTTCCTGGGAGCCCTTGCGTATCTGGTGGGGCTCGCCCTGGTCGGGGTCGTGGGCTACACCATCATCGAAGGGTGGGGGATCCACGACGCCCTCTACATGAGCGTCATCACGATCACGGCCGTGGGCTACTCCGAGGTGCTGCCCCTTTCCGAGCTCGGGAGGGACTTCACCATGGCCCTCCTGACCGCCGGAATCACCGGAGTGGGAATTTGGTTCGCCCTGATCACTTCGTTCATCGTCGAGTTCGACCTAAGCGACGTCAGAAGGAGACACCAGATCATGCGCAGCATCGAGGCTTTGAACGACCATATCGTCCTCTGTGGAGGCGGGCGGACAGGGCGGCAGGTCATGGAGGAGCTCCTGTCCCTGGGGCAGGAGTTCGTGGTCATCGAGCGCGATCCCAAACGCATGGAGTGGATCCACGAGCAGTACCCTGAAGTGCTCACCGTGATAGGAGACGCGACGCTATCCCGGCCGGCCGGCTCACCCTACCCACCTGGCAAGAAAAAGCCCCTGGGCGCCCGACATAGCGCCCGGAGGCTCCCGACATACGGCACGGAGCCGATCAGTCGTCGGCGTCCTCGGTCCTGCAGCGGCAACGCTTGAACAGCGTCAACACCGCGAAGCCGACCAGCATGATGAGGGCCAGCTTGAGCAACGCTCCCACCATTGGGAGGAACAGTATGCCCAGCACCTTCCAGAGAACCACGCCCGAGAAGCCCAGCAAGGCGACTTGACCAAACATCCTCATCTCGACCTCCCACTCCATGTAACTGCGACGACAGTGGTGTCCCCTACGAGCTGGCCAGAAACAGAGTTTCACGGGTGGAGGCGACCGGCGCGCCGCGGACTCTGCTGACTTGGACGAAAGAGGGCCGGGAGGCTCGGCTGCGGCGCCTTCGGGCGCCGGGACCGATTCTACTTGTACCGGTTCTACTTGTACCGGTAGGTCACGCGGCCCTTGCTCAGGTCGTAGGGTGACAGCTCGACCTTCACCCGATCTCCCTCGAGGACGCGGATGTAGTGCTGCCTCATCTTGCCCGAGAGATACGCCAGCACCTCGTGCCCGTTCTCCAACTCCACCCTGAACCTGGCGTTGGGGAGGACCTCGCTTACGGTCCCTTCGATCTCGATCGCTTCTTTCGCCACTCGGCCTCACATCCGATCAGTTGATGCAGCACTGGACGATAGCACGCCCTCATAGGGCGAGCAACGGGCCCTGAAGGTGTCGGTCGTCCGGCCCGACACAGGTCGACTACCGTGCCAGGCTCCTACAAGCGGAGCCGGTAGCTGAGCTTCGCGAACAGGCCATCCGCCGTCGGCTGAACGTTCTCGAAACCGAAGCGGCGGGCGTCTTCCATCTCCCTCGTGTAGCCGAGGAAGAACAGCGTGCCCGGCGAGGACTCATACGACAGGAGCACCTCGAAGAGGATGTCGTTGTCGGCGGACCCCTCGAGCAGATCGCACCCGTCCTCGTCACACGATTCAAGCGGGAGGCCCGTCTCGGGGTGCCGAAGGGCAGCCAGCTCCTGGCTGGAGTACTCCACGATACCCCGCACGAAAAGCGCCCGGTTGAACTGATACTGCGCCTTGATGCGGGGAATGGTCGCGCGGGAGTAGCGGGACCCGTCCTGCTTACGGTTCAGCATCGAGTGCCGGACGCCGGCCTGCACGGAAAGGAAGCGCGTCGGGAGGAACGTCAGACTCACGTCCCCACCCCACCTGTCCGCCACGTCCACGGGGGCCCCAGTGTTCCTGTAGAAGATGGGCTCTTCCTTGAAGTTGGCGCTGATCCGGCCTCGCAGCCTCTCCCATCCACTGGTGTACATGAAAACATTGAAGCTGTTCAGACCGCCGAACAGATCGTTATCAGGGAGGAACGGCTCCACCACACCGCCAGGCCGGGTGACGATCCCCTCATAATCCTCGGCCGGCGAGGAGAACTCCGACCGGGTGCCCGTCACCCAAACGCTGACGTTATTGCGCAGCGACAGGCTCATGGTGAGCCGGGCTGTGGCCTCCCGCGAGCGGTTCCCGTCCCAGAAGGCGTCGTGGTCCCAGTAGCCCTGCACGTCCAGGCTGGGGCCCCATCGCTCCACGAAATCCCCAGGCCCGCCATACCAGTTGTAAGAGACCTGGGTTTGGGCGTGGGCCTCGGCCAAACGGCGAATGAACCCACTCTCCGGGCGGAACCCCGTGCTGAGGTCTTCGAAGAGGGCGCTGAAGGTCAGTCCCCGTCCCGCCCTCGCGAGCTGCGCATAGAACAAGCTGCCGGTGGAGGTCGCGCCGCCATCGTCTCGGTCCCAGCTGGCGGCACCCTGAACCTGTAGAGTGTAGCGCCGGGCCATTACGAAATGTCCGTCCAAGCCCGTGACTCGGTTGAAGTCGTCGCTGGTCCTTGTCCGATCCGTGTAGATCGCTCCCACCGTGGACGCCGACCCGATGTCCTGACGCAGGCGGACCAGGTTCACGTACAGATTCCCTTCGTCGCCCGCCTCGTCGATGGCCCCCAGGTATCCGAGGTTGGCTCCGCCCACTTTGCCGGTGAGCTTCGCTCCGGTCATGGGATCGACGATGGTACGGGTGAAGACGAGCTGCCGGGGAAGTCCGAATATCTCGGTCCCCTCGAGGAAGAACGGGCGCTTCTCCGGGAAGAACAGGGCGAACCGCTCATTCACGGCGATCTGTCCGGCGTCCGCCTCCACCTGGCTGAAGTCCGGATTCACCGTGCCGTCCAGGGTGAGGTTCGACGTGATTCCGAACGTCATGTTGACCCCAAACTCCCCATTGGGATCGTCCCGGAAGAACTCGTCGTTGTCGTCGAGCGCGCCGTCTAGGCTTCCCGTGACGACGGGGTTGATCTCCATGAAGAGGCCCGGATCGAGATCCCGGAGCTCCAGGAGCTGGCCGGCCTCCAGGAGCTTGTTGGGCTGATTCGCGAAGCTCGGCGCCCACGACTGCTGGTAGCCGGTGCGCCGGATCCGGCGGGTCACCTGGATGCCCCACGACTGAACCGGGAGATCGGCGAACCGGACGCTCTTGAACGGGATCCTCATCTCAACCTCGTACCCTTGGTCGGTGAGGCGTCCCCCCGACTCCCAGATGAAGTCGGGATTGTCGTCGATGGGTGGCCACCTGAACCCACCTCCTACCCGGCCGCCGCCCCTACGCCCGCCGCCGCCGCTTCCACTCTCTAGCCAGATCCCGTCCTGTTGGACCCCGTACGGGTTCACCGAGAAGGCGTACGCCCGTCGCTGGTCGTTGAACGTGTCCAGGACGACGCGGACGTAGTCGTTGGAGCGCGTGACCTGGTCGCGCTCCGTCATCGTCGCGCGGATTCCGTCCGGATCCGAGTCGAAGGCCTTGATCGCGAGGTAGATCGCGTCATCCGTCACGAAGACGCGCACCTCGGTTGGCTGCGAGGCGGGAAGGCCCTCCGACGGGTCGTATTGCGTGAAGCCCGTCAGGACCGGCGCGGCATCCCAGATGGACTCATCGATCCGGCCGTCCACTCGCACGTCCGGGTTCAAGAAGCGCGGCGTGACGATCTGGAGCTGCCCCGCGGAGCCGTCGTACTCCAGGGCGGCGGGGCGGGACGACACCGTGTCGGCCGGTGCCGGTGCGCCGCTGAGTTGTAGGATGGCAAACAGTACTGGGATCATCTGGCTTCGCGGCAGGCTGCGCGCTGAGCCCGTCTAAGTGACACTTGAGCCTTGTAGTATATCGTATGAGTGGCGCCAAGTGCGGACTCTGCGCCCGAGGCACCTCCGGCCACCACGTCACAGAAGACACGCTCCTGCCACAGACAGTTGAGAGCGGCCCTTGCGCCCATCGCCTGCCCGAGCCGCATATTCGCCTGGCCGCACGTCGGGACCTGCGCTTTAATCTGTCGAAACCATGGGGAGATGAGTCACGACTTCGAGCCGCCTGAGCGCGCTCATATCCAGGCCGCCTTGGCGGCAGGCGAGATTCCGACGTGCCCCTGTTGCTCCGGGCGTCTGGATCGCACGGAGATAGGCCCGCGGGATGATGTGTCGTACGTGCGACGCCGGGTCTGGCTGATGTGCGGGCCGTGCGACAAGAGCCTCGTGCTGGACCAACCAAAAGCGACTTAGAAGGGCGCCGGCCGGATCGGCAATTCCGAGCGCTAGCCGACGGAAAGCTGGACGCAGACGCCGCGATTGGGAATGTTCCGGGAGGGGTGCCGACGAACACCCCCCACCTTCAGCAACCAAGTGAGTCCATGCCGAATCGAATCGCACACGTCACTACCAATCAGGGGGAGTTCAAGGTCGAGCTCTTCGAGGAGCGGGCGCCCGGAACGACGAAGAACTTCATCGACCTCGTGGAGAAGGGTTACTACGACGGCATCGTGTTCCACCGCGTCATCGCCGGCTTCATGATCCAGGGCGGCTGTCCTTTGGGAAACGGCACGGGTGGCCCAGGCTACACGATCTCCGACGAGTTCCATCCCGAGCTGCACCACGATTCCGAAGGCATGCTTTCCATGGCGAATTCCGGGCCTAACACAGGGGGCTCCCAGTTCTTCGTGACTTTGGCTCCCACCGCCTGGCTCGATGGGAAGCATGCGATCTTCGGCAAGGTCGTCGAAGGCATGGAGGCGGTTCGGGCCATCGGGAGCACCGCGACGGGTCCCGGAGACCGGCCCCTCCAGGAAGTGGTCATGGAGAAGGTCGAGATCGTGAATCCGGGCCAGCCCTCGGAATGAGGTCATAGCGGACGAAGTCCTAGAAGATGACGCCGATAGTGCGCCGCAGACGATGCCGTCCCGCGTCGATGATGAGCTTGCCGAACCACAGCTGCACGACCGGCGAGAAGGCCAGCACCAACCGCAGGGACACGATGGCGGTGGCGTAGTACGGCTCTGGCCCCGCCACACCATGCGCAGAAAGCGTGGCACAAGGCGGAGCGCCACCAGGCGCTCTTTGAGGGGCGGAAGATCGACGGAACGGCGCCGTCCGAGACCAGGGGGCACCGGCTACGCGCTCCGGAGATCGGCGGGGATCAACCCTCGTCGTCTGCCGGAATCCTGGTGCCGAACTCCCGATCCAGCATGAGGAGCGCGGCCTGGTCGTCGCCGACCATGCGCACCTGATCCCAGGCGGCCGAGGCGCTGTCCTCTTCCTCGACCTGCTCGGCGATGAACCACTGGAGCTCTTGCTGGGCCGCCCAATCCCCCTCCTCTCCCGCGAGCTCGAAGAGGCGATGGATCATGCCCGTCACCTTCTGCTCGTGCTCCAACACACTCTCTAAGATGTCCACAACAGGTCCGAAGGCGGACTGTGGCGCGTCGATGGCCTGGAGCTCGACCCGCCCGCCACGGCGGAGCACATAGTCGTAAAGTCGCAGAGCGTGGGCCAGCTCCTCCTGGGCCTGCATCTTCATCCAGTGGGCGAAGCCCGGAAGGTTCTCGCCTCCGAGGTGGGCCGACATGGATAGATAGAGATATCCGGAAGAGAGCTCGTTCTTGATCTGCTCGTTGAATGCGGTCTGGACCTTGTCGTTCATAGAGACCCCTGACTGGCTGAGCGTCTGGCCGCCGGCCTACGTGGGGCCGGCCCTGAGGAACGGCTCACAGTACCCCCGAGCCATGGAGAAGTGCAGCGATAACCCGAGGACTGAAATCAGCCCTGTGGAGGCTCGTCCCCGCCCCGGGTGATCTGCTCGAGCTTGCCCAATAAGGTGTTGCTCCCAGCCTCGCTGACCCCGAAAAGCCCGTCCTCGTCGGACTCTGCACGCAGCGCCGCTCCGTGCAGGTTGAGCCACAGGTCGAACCTCTCGCTCACGCGCATGACCCTGTAGAAGAACCGGCGTTCACCGTGACGCTTGAAGATGAGATCCGCCGCGAACGCCACGAACGATATCGTGAACACGGCTCCATCCTTGAGTCCATCGATCAGCAGTTTGAGCTGGAAGATGCAGAAGTCCCGAATCGAGACCTTGGTTCTCTGGTCCATTGTTATGCCTCGAGAGCCTTCAGTTCATCACTCTTGTTTGACCGGACCAACCCTACGGATCTATTACGTGTTTTGCTTCGCTCCCGCCACTTTCCCGGGCGGCAGGATCCTCGCTTTCTCAAAGGAACCTTTCCCGGGGGGTAACGTACCGATACATCCCTCTCGGCCTGACCTGGACGCCGTCTGTCGCGCGTTCGGCCAACGAGGCCTGGAAGGGAGCGTCGAAGGCGAGATTGGAGTGAATGGTGCGCGCATTGGTATCTCTCCTGAGTGCGGCCACGCTCACGCTCCTAACCGGTCCGCCTGTACTTCCTAGCGCGTCGTCCGACCCGTCTCCACGATCCCCCCTCAACCAGACCACGGGAGAGGCTCGCTTCCTGTCGTCGGAGGCCGTGTCGGTGGCCCTGGGGCTGTTGCACTCCGGCATGCCAGGGGATGCGGCGGCGCAAGCCGAGGGCATCCCGCGCGAGTTCTATTTCTCCCGCGTGGCATACACCGGATACGGGCGCGGATTCTACACACGGCGCGGCTCCTGGGCCACGGATTATCCCAAAGCCGACCAGATCTTCCTGTCGTTCATCGACCGGCTTCTGGCCAACCTCGACGCGTACGAGCAGGAGCATCCGGTCCGCCTGGACGATCCCCAGTTGCGCCGCTTCCCCTACCTCTACGCCCTCGAAGTGGGATACATGGCCCTCACCGAGCCCGAGATCTCGGGACTGCGGAGCTACCTCCTGGCGGGCGGATTCCTTGTCATCGACGACTTCTGGGGATCCTACCAGTGGGCCAACTTCGAGTACCAGATGCAGCTCGTGCTGCCCGGCTATCCCATCGTAGACCTGACGCTCGAACACCCGATCTTCACGACCTTCTACGAGATCGAAGAGATCATGCAGGTCCCCAACGTCGGAAACGGCATAAACGGCGGGCAGACCCACGAGCGTGACGGGATCGTCCCCATGGTCAAGGGCATCTACGACGAGAACGGCCGCCTCATGGTGTTCATCAACTTCAACACCGACCTGGGCGACGCCTGGGAGTGGGCGGACCACCCCTATTATCCGCTCAAGTATTCGACGTATGCCTACGAGATGGGCGTGAACTCGATCGTGTACGCCATGAGTCATTGATGAGGACCGAGGAAGCGACCTGATGCAGGCGATGTCGCCGTACGACGGACGTTTCACATTCGCTCGGATACGCTTCGGCACTGGGCTGTCGAGTAGGAGCTTCCGGGGACGTGGACGTGGAGGCCAGGCGCCCTGGGCCCACGACTTCCCTAGGGCCGAGCGGAACTTCATGAACATCATTCGGGAAACGACGCTCATCCGGCCGTACATGGACGGGGGCAACGTCTTCGACACCGACGACCCGGAGCTGACCCGCTTCCCGCTCGCGTACATCTCCGAGCCGGGCTTCTGGTATCCGTCGGACGAGGAGATCCTGGGTCTCAGGAACTACCTCATGAAGGGGGGCTTCCTGATCGCCGACGACTTCGACGGGCCCGACTGGTTCAACTTCGACGCCCAGATGAAGAAGGTGATCCCTGGTGCCCAGTTCGTGCAGCTCGACGAGTCCCACGCGATCTTCGACTCCTTTTTCCGTATCGAGTCGCTGGCGACCCTCCTCCCTCCCTATTTTCGTTCCGGGAGGCCGCCCGCGTACCTCAGGCTGCACGAGGACAACGATCCGGAGAAACGTCTGATGGTGATCGCGAACTACAACAACGACATCGGAGAGTACTGGGAGTTCTCCGACGTCGGCTGGTACCCGATCGACCTCTCCAACGAGGCATACAAGTTGGGAGTGAATTACTTGATCTACGCCATGACCCACTAAATGGCTTTGAGAATTGGCCGATCCCGGCGTTGGGCTGCGGTCTCGGCTCCCTGCGGCGTACATGAGTACGCCTCAGTCGCCTCGCCTTGCCCGCCTTGGGCTCGACTCAATTCTCTTCGCCATTTCGTCGGGCGATCATCAGGGAAGCTCTGCAACGGTGCCGCCGGAGCGGCGTTGAGGTGGGCAACGTAAACACCAAATGTGACGAAAGGTCACCGGGCAGCATCCAAGGCCTGAACGGAGCGCCAAATGGCATTCATTGACGAAAAGGAAGCCGTCGACGCAGCAAGCGCGCCGGACGCCCTTCCCCTCGAGAGCCCGGACGACATCGACCTCGCCGACCGGCTGAAGTCCGGGCGAGTGCAGATCCTCTCGGAGATCCGCAAGCTCATCATCGGCCAGGAAGAGGTCATCGAGCAGGTGCTCCTCACCCTCTTCGTGGGCGGAAACAGCCTCCTGATCGGTGTTCCCGGCCTGGCCAAGACGTTGCTCATCCACACTGTGGCGGAGGTTCTGGACCTGAAGTTCTTGAGGATCCAGTTCACCCCCGACCTGATGCCGTCCGACATCACGGGCACTGACATCATTCAGGAGGACCCGGACTCGGGCCGGCGAAGCATGGTCTTCGCACCGGGTCCAATCTTCGCGAACATAGTCCTTGCGGACGAGATCAACCGGACGCCACCCAAGACCCAATCGGCGCTGCTGGAGGCCATGCAGGAGCACCGGGTCACGGTCCAAGGCGAGACCTACACGCTGGAAGAGCCCTTCTACGTTTTCGCGACCCAGAATCCCATCGAGCTGGAGGGGACCTATCCCCTCCCCGAGGCGCAGCTGGACCGCTTCATGTTCGAGATCGTGATCGACCATCTCTCCGAGGAGGAGGAGCTCGAAGTGGTGCGCACGACCACGGGGATCCAGGAACCCGAATTCAGCCACGCGATCACGGGCCCGGATCTGGTGGCCTTCCAACGCCTGGTCAGGAAGGTGCCCGTGCCGGATGCGGCGCTCCGCTACGCCGTGAGTCTCGTGCGGGCCAGCCGGCCGAGCCCCAACGGTGACTCCCCCGACTTCATCAATAACTGGATCGCCTACGGAGCCAGCGTCCGAGCCGCGCAGTATCTGACGTTGGGGGCAAAGGCCCGCGCCATCACCCAGGGTCGCTACAACGTGAGCTTCGAGGACATCAGGGCTCTGGCACATCCCGTGATGCGGCACCGCATCCTCACGAACTTCCACGCCGAGTCCGAGGGCGTTACAGGGGGTGAGCTCGTGGACAGGTTGCTGGAAGCCGTTCCCGTGCCCAGCTCGGGCCTCTAGGAGCGAGGGCTTCGTGGCCGTCAGGGCTCGCTCGGGATTTCAGGCCAGCGGCGCCCAGTTCCTCGATCCGGCCGTTCTGGGCCGGATCGACAACCTGGGGCTGTTGGCGCGTACCGTGGTCGACGGCTTCCTCCACGGCCTGCACCGCTCCCCCCACCTGGGGCTGTCCCTCGACTTCGCCGAACACCGGGCCTACATGCCGGGCGACGACATCCGGCGCATCGACTGGCGCCTCTTCGCGCGCACCGACCGCTTCTACGTGAAGCAGTTCGAGGCCGAGACCAGCGCGAACTTCGTCGTGATCCTTGACGTCTCCAGGTCCATGAGCTTCGGCACGCATTCGGCCACGAAGCTGGACTACGCCCGCTATCTGGGTGCCGCCCTGGCCTATTTCTCCCAAAAGCAGCGGGATCGGGTCGGGCTCGTCACCTTCGACGACAACATTGTGGATTGGGTGCCACCATCGACACGGCACCTCGAGCTCATCCTCCACACCTTGGCCAATTCCGTGCCTGGGCATCCCGGCACCCTCCAGGACCCGTTGATGCAGGTCGGAGAGAACCTGAAACACCGCGGCATCATACTCTTGCTTTCGGACTTCTACGAAGAAGCTCACGAGGTCATTGAGTCGGTTCGTCACCTGCGGGCCCGAGGCCACGACGTCATCGTCTTCCATGTGCTGGACCCGGCCGAGCTCGACTTCCCGTACGAGAGTCCGGCCAGCTTCCGGGATCTCGAGAGCGAGGCGATGATCCCCGTCGTTCCCGATGAGCTCGACGCGGAGTACCGCCACCTGATCCGAGAGCACACCAGCGAGCTGGAGCGTCTCTTCACCGGCAGCCGTATCGACTACACGGTTCTGGACACGTCCAAGCCGTTGGACTACGCGCTCTTCCGCTATCTGTCGAGCCGCGAGAAGCTCAGCAGGGTGCGCTGATGGGATGGCTCGCCCCCCTCTTCCTTCTCGGCCTGGCGGGGTTGGCGATCCCCGTCCTGGTGCATCTCACCGAGAGACAGCGCCGGAACGTGGTCGAGTTCCCCTCGCTCATGTTCCTCCGGAAGATCCCCTACCGCTCAGTCCAGAGAAGGAAGATCCATCACTGGATCCTGCTCCTCATCCGATCCCTGGCCCTCGCCCTCCTGGTCGCGGCCTTCGCTCGCCCGTTCTTCCAGAACGCCGAGCTCGCGGTGGGCTCGACCCTCGGTCCTCGGGAGGTCGTGATCGTGCTGGACCACTCGTACTCCATGGGGTACGGCGATCGTTGGGAGAGGGCCACGAGCGAGGCCCGGCGACTCGGTTCGGGCTTCGATGCATCGGACCGTGTCAGCCTGGTACTTCTCGGACAGGGCGCGTCGGCGGTGGTCCGGTCGAGCTCGGATCGGCAGCGGCTTCTCACCGCCGTGGACACGGCAAGCGTGAGCGCCTACCGCACTCGGTTCGGGCCCGGCCTGAAGCTCGCCCAGACCATTCTGGAGGAGTCCGAGCTACCGAACCGGGAGGTCGCCATCATCAGCGACTTCCAGCGCTCCGGATGGTCCGGGGACGAAGGTGTGCGGTTCCCGCGAGGGACGGTGGTCACCACGCACCAGATCTCCGATGCGGAGACTCCCAACGCCACCGTGGCGTCAGTCACGCTTCGACGAGACTTCTTCTCGGGCCATGAGCGCATGACAACCACCGCTCGCGTGACCCGGCGTCAGGGTGCCGACGCCGTCGAAATCCCCATCGTCCTGGAGATCGACGGTCAGGAGGTTCAGAGCCGGAGCATCCGCTTGGATCCGACGGGGTCGGCCACCGTCACCTTCGACCCGTTCACCCTCTCGGAACCCTATACCCGTGGGACCGTCCGGCTCGGACCCGACGAGCTCCCGCAGGACAACGAGCTACACTTCGTGCTCTCCCCCGGACGGGCTCTGCGCACCGTCATCCTGGAGGGCACGGGGGCACGCTCCGAGGCCAGCCTCTATATGCAGCGTGCTCTGGAGATCAGTGAGGAAGCCGCGTTTCAGGTCGACGTCCGACGCTCTGCGAACATCGGCACCGCCGATCTGGACGCGGCCGCCGTCGTGGTCCTGAACGACATTCGCCTCCCGCAAGGGGCGACGTCGGACCGGCTACGGAGATTCGTGGAGACGGTGGAGGCCTCCTGGTCGTGCTCGGGGAGCGCAGCACCTGGCAGGCCGGGATGGAGGAGCTGCTCCCCGGCCAGTTCGGAGTGGCCACGGATCACGTTCGCGGTGTCGCCCGGCTGGGGTTCCTGGACTACTCCCACCCGGTCTTCGAGGTGTTCTCTGGCCCCAGAAGTGGAGACTTCGCGCGGGCGCGCTTCTTCCGCTCACGCAGCATCACGGTGGGGCCTGAAGATCAGGTTCTGGCGCGCTTCGACGATGGGTCGGCGGCCCTGGCGGAGCGCCGGCTGGGCGAGGGACGTGTGGTAATGTGGGCCAGCACCCTGGACGCGTTTTGGAACGATCTGGCGGTTCAGCCGGTCTTTCTGCCATTCATGCATCAGCTCGTGCGGTACCTCGGGGGTCACCGGGAGCGCGTGCCATGGTTCACGGCCGGTCAGGTTCTCGACCTTTCGGATCCGGAGGGAACGGCGTTCGCCACAGGGCTGGAGGAGGAGCTCTCACTGGACGAGGAGCAGGTCGCGCTTACACCCGGGGGCGGTAGCGTTTCGCTGCTTCCGGGAGAGACACCACGGTTCCTCGCCCTCGACGAACAGGGCTTCTATGAGGTTCGGCACCCCGGCACCGATCCGGCCAGGCCGTTCACCGTAGCCGTGAACGTGGAAGTGGCAGAGTCCGAGCTCGCGGCGATGGATCCAGCGGAGCTGGCCGCCTCGGTGTCGCCGAGAGAGGCGGACACCGAGGCTGGGGCCGCAGGCCTGTTACCCACTGAAGTCAGGGCGCAGGATCACGAACACCGGCAGTCCCTCTGGCGGTTCCTACTCGCCGGAGCGCTGGTCCTGTTGTTGGCCGAGACCGCCGTGTCGAACTGGCTTTCTCACGCTGTGACGAGGAGATTCGAGGAGGGGGGGGAACATGTACCACGGAAGACATAGGGCCATCCGCCACGCAGAGGTCCTTCATGTCGTCCAACGGATTCGGCGACGTTGGCGTGCCCGCATCGCAGTGCGCGGCATGGCTATCGTGCTGGGCGCGAGCCTCGCAGCGTTTCTGATCTCGGTATATGGCCTCGAGCTTTTGCGATTCAGCGCTCCGGCCGTGGTATCCCTCCGGATCCTCCTCTGGCTCGCGGTCTCTGGGCTCGTGGCCCGCTTCCTCGTCTGGCCCCTTGCGCACCGGGTCTCCGACGAGCAGGCGGCCCTCTACCTGGAGGAGAACGAGCCCTCCCTCGAGACCGCCGTGTTGAGCGCCCTGGAGGCCGGAAGCGGCGGTGCGAACACGTCCGAGGCTCTCGAGGGTCGTCTCGTCGACAACGCCCTGGACCGAGCCCGGAAGATCGACTACGGTCGAGGGATCGAGCAGAAGGGGCTCTACCGGGCGTCCGGAGCCTTGGCCGCCGCCGCGTTCGCCACGCTTGCTCTCATGCTGCTGGGACCGGTCCAGCTCCGCCACGGCGCCTCGGCCCTCCTCTTCCCGACCCGGGACGCGGGTACGGTGAACCCCTACTCCATCACGGTGGAACCGGGCGACGTGACCATCGCCCGGGGATCCGATCAGCTCGTGGTGGCCCAGCTCTTCGGGTTCGCGAGCGACGAGGTCCAGGTTTTCTTCAAGTCCGAGTCGTCGGACGTGTTCGATCGACTCTCCATGCTTCCGGACGAAGCAGAGCGATTCGAGCTCCTCCTCCTCGGCCTTGACGAGAACACCGAGTACTTCGTGGAGTCCTCAGGCATCCGGTCGGACACCCATCGCATCGAAGTGGCCGATCTGCCGTATGTGGACCGTCTCGAGCTGGAGTACCACTTCCCGTCGTACACGGGCCTCGCACCGCGCACCGTAGAGGGAAGAGGCGACATCGCCGCCCTCGAGGGGACGCAGGTAAAGGTGAAGATCTTCCCCACCATGCTCACGCCGGGTGGGCGTCTCCTGGTGAACGGGGAGCCTGCAAAGCTCACCGACGTCGGAGACGGGACGTGGTTGGGCAGCCTCAGGGTCGAGCGTGAGGGATACTACGAGATCGAGCTGGCCCGGGCGGATGGCGAGCTGGTCCCCGCGTCGCCCAAGTACACCATCGACGTCCTGACCGATCAGCCGCCCTCGGTGTCGTTCTCCAAGCCCGGACGGGATACAAGGGCGAGCCCCATCGAGGAGTTGTTCCTCGAGGCCAAGGCCGACGACGACTTCGGTATATCCGAGCTGGCCCTGATCTACTCGGTGAACGGGGAGCCCGAAGACACCATCTCCCTGTTCGACAGCCAGCCCATGCCCGAGGTCACGGCAGGACATACCCTCTACCTGGAGGAGCTCGAGCTCGAGCCCGGCGATTTGGTCTCGTACTACGCCCAGGCTAAGGACAACAACCGGTCCAGCGGCGTCCGCACGGTCACCAGCGACATCTACTTCGTGCAGATCCGTCCCTTCCGCATCGACTACCGCCAGGGGCAGCAAGCTGGTGGCGGCGGTGGTGGCCAAATGGACGAGCGAGGCCTCTCGGACCTCCAGCGGCAGATCGTGGCGGCCACCTTCAACCTCGTCCGGGACAAAGAGGAGCTCCCCGAAAGCGAGTTCAAGGAGAACGTGGTCAGCGTTCGACTGGCCCAGGCTCGCGTCTGTGAGCAGGTGGCGGGGCTACAGAAGCGTCTCGTGGCCCGCAGGATGGGGGCGGACCCACAGTTCCGGCGCATCGCGGAGCTCCTTCCCAAGGCCATCGAGGAGATGGAGAACGCCGAGAGGATCCTGGAGGACGGTGAGCCCAGGGAGGCCATCTCGCCGGAACAGAAGGCCCTCCTCCACTTGCAGAAGGCCGAGGAGACGTACGAAGCCGTCGTCACCCAGGGAGGGCAGCAGGGTGGGGGCGGAGGGGCGGGTGCATCCGCCGAGGATCTGGCGGACCTCTTCGAGCTCGAGCTCGACAAGCTCAAGAACCAGTACGAGACCCTGGCACGGGGCGAGCGCCAGCAGAGGACCGAGCAGCTCGACGAGACCCTCGAGAAGCTGAAGGAGCTGGCCAGGCGCCAGCAGCAGCAGACGGAGCGCCAACGTCGTGCGGCCGCCCAGGAAGGTGGCGGAGGAGCGGCCGCGCGGGGTCAGCGTAAGCTCGCCGAGGAAACGGAGGAGGCCGCGCGTCAGCTGGAGCGGCTTGCCCGGGAGACGAACGACCAGCGGCTGATGGAGGCCTCCAGACAGCTTCAGCAGGCCGCCGACGATATGCGCCGCTCGGCCGCATCGAGCGGGAACGCGGGCACGGCGGACGCCACCTCCGCCCTCGACAGACTGGAGGAGGCCCGCCGTCGTCTGGAGCGGAACCGTGTCGACCGCTTGCGTGAGGACGGCGAGGACGCCCTTCGGCGGGCAGAGGAGCTGTCCGACGAGCAACGCGAGATCCAGAGGCAGATGGATCGTCTCAACGAGCTGGAAGGCGCAGCCCTCCAGGAGTCGGCCAGACGCCTGTTCGAGCGCAAGGAGGCCATGACCGAGGAGCTCACGGACCTCGAAGGCCAGATCGATCGCCTGAGCGCCGACGCGCGCTCGAGCCAACGAGAGGCCGCCGAAGGGCTGAGGGAGGCCGCCAACTCCATCCGGGATAACAAGCTCAAGGAGCGCGTGCGCTACTCGAGAGGTCTCATCGGAACCGGTGACCAGGACTACACGCGCGAATTCGAGGCCGAGACGCAGCGGGGGCTGGACGAGCTCGAGGATCGCCTCGAGCAGGCGGTCGGAGCCGTGGGCGAGCCGGAGGACGATCGCCGGGCCGAAGCGCTCGACCGCACCCGGGATCTGGTTCGAGGCATGGAGTCCATTTCACGACGCCTCGGGGAGCGAGGTGATCGGGGCCAGCAGGGGCAAGGCGAACGACAAGGCCAGGAAGGCCAGGAGCAGGAGGGCCAGGGACAGCAGGGTCAGCAAGGCCAGGGTAAAGGCCAGGGCGGCGACGGGCGGCTGGGCGGCTCAGACCAGGGCGGTTTCGGGACGCCCGACGGAGGCGGAGGGGGCCGTCGGCCCGGGACCGTCTCGCCGGGAGACATCCGCCAATTCCGCCGTGAAATCCGAGAGCGGGTCCAAGAGGCCCAGGAGCTTCAGCGAATCTTGGAGCAGGAAGATCTCGAGGTGCTCGACGGCCGTCAGCTCGACGAGGTCGTAGCGGCCCTGAGGGCGTTGGACAGCGAACGCATCTACTCGGACGTAGCCGAGGTCGAGCGACTCCAGGCACAGATCATCGAGGGACTCAAGCAGCTCGAGTTTGGCCTTCGTCGTGAGCTGGAAGGGGAGGACCGCGATCGGGTCTTCGTCTCCGGGTCGGACGAGGTCCCCACGGGCTTCCGGAAGCTGGTGGATGAATACTACAAGGCCCTGTCGCGGAACCCTGGCAACTGATGGCTGACGTCCCGGCCGGTCGCCATGTCCAGCAGGGTTCGGGCTGACACGCCGAGCTTCCATCGCAGAATCTCGAGGAGGGAGGGGTCCGGAATCGGCCCCTCCCTTTCCTCCAAGTCCCTCTGCACCGCCTTCAACTGGTCGGCATAGAACACCATCATCGGCATCTCTCCGACACCCTCCAACTCCTCGATTCGCCTCTCGGGCTCGAGGTCGAAAAACCCCTGGAAGCTCGAGAAGGCCGATTCCGAAAGCATCAGATATTCCCGGGCCGGCACCGAGTTCTTGAGCATGCGATGGACGATGATGACGTCGAGTCCGAAGAGCTTCTCGAAGCGATCGATCTGCTCGACGGCGACCTCGCCCGCATGCACCACCTGCTTGAGCCACCAGAAGGATACCTCTTGCGACTCCAGTCACCATCCCGCACCTCCTCAGCCGAGCTAGAAGAGGGCGGGGCGTCCTCGAACGCCACGCCCTCCAGGTGACTTCATACGTAGTACAAATACGTGACCTCTCGACCCAGTTCCTGTCCCCCGTTCCTGCGGCGACCGGATGCCTTACTTTCGTCAGGAGTAGAGCGGTAGGCGGGATCACGACGAGACGCCAACCAATCACACCCATAGGTGATTCAGCCATGAAGATCGGTGTCCTGGTCCTCAACTTCGGAGAGCCCGAGCACGCCAGCCTGAAAGAGGTCGTTCCTTATCTGGAGCGCATCTTCACTCGGAACGCATCGCTGGAGCCGAAGAAGGGCAGGGCCAAGGGACGAGCCCGAGAGCTTGCCGAGGCCCGGGCCCCCGGATTGATAGAGGAGTACAAGGAGATCGGCGGGTCTCCGCTGAACCGGCAGGCTCGCAAACAGGTCCACATGCTCGAGCTCGCACTCAGGCGGCGAGGGCTCGACGTAAAGTGCTACTCGGGCATGCAGTTCACGGACCCGTCCATCGTCACGGCCGTTGACGAAGCCCACTCCTACGGGGTGGAGAAGCTGGTAGCCCTTCCGGTCTATCCCCTCTGTGGAATGTCGACCACCGTGGCGGCGCTCGACGACGTACATGCCGCCCTCGAGGAACTCGAATGGGAAGTCCCGATTCGGGAGATCACGGGATGGCACCGCCACCCCGACTACCTGCGGCTTCGGGCGGACAACATCTTGGAGTTCGTCAGGCAGGAGGGCGTCGATCTACACGCCGCCGATACTCGGCTCGTTTTCTCGGCGCACGGCACGCCACTCAAGTACCTCGAGGACGGACCTCGATACGTGGACTACGTCGAAGAGGCCTGTCGCATGATCGCCCGAGAGCTGGGCACCACCGACTACGTCATGGGATACCAGAACCACGCGAACCGACGCGTTAAGTGGACCGAGCCGGAGATCGACGACGTCGTCAAGGAACTCGAAGGAGCCCGGATCGTGGTCGAGCCGCTGAGCTTCATGCACGAGCAGTCCGAAACCCTCGCCGAGCTCGACGGCGAGCTCCGGGAGGTCGCCGAAACCGCAGGACTGGAGCTTCATCGCGTCCCCATCCCCCACGCCCACCCTCGCTTCGCCGCCCTCCTCGCCGACCTGGTCGAGGACGCTCTGCGACCCGAGCCGATCATGGGAGAGCTAGGACTGCGTCGCTGTCTATGTCGCGCGACGACGGAGACCTTCTGCCTGAACGCGGGGGATTGAGGACGACAGGGCGCAGCCGTTGACCGCCCCCTAGTGTCCCGTTAGCCGCCGGGCCAGCCGTTGAGCCTCGAGGATCCGGCCGGCGATGCCCGGCCTGGCCGAATAGTTGGAGCAGAGGTGCAGCCCGGCCGGTAGATCAAGGGCCGGCAGCGCATCCCAGCTCTCGTCCCAGGCAGGCATCCGAGTCCGGGAGACCATGAGCGTCTTGGCTGCGTGTCCAGTGATTGTCTCGAATTCCTGGCAGGCGATCCGGCCGATCTCGTCGTCGGCACGATCCACCATCTCCGGGTTCTTCATTCCACCCAGGTACGTCGTGTAGAGACCCGAGCGCCCAAAGGAACTGTGGTTCCACGTCACGCCTCGGGTCTCGAACGGCTCCCCGAACGCCACCTGGTATCCGAGGCCGTGGAGGTCGGCTCCGGAACGCATGTGCACGACCGCCAGCGGGTTGTACCGGATTCCGGCGAGTGTGGCCGCCCCTTCGGGGGAAACCTCCTCAACGATCTTTGCCGCCTGATCCGCGGGACAGGTGAGCACAACGTGTGAGACCCGCACCGGGGGCTCCCCGTCGAGCACGACCTCCCAGCCGTCGCGGCTCTCTCGAAGAGCGCGCACCGGGCGGTCCAAGCGCACCCTGTCACCCAAGCGGGCTTGAAGGGCCCGGGGCAGGGCAGCCATGCCCTCGTGGAACGAGCACAGGGGAGCTTCATCGGCCCGCCCACCGGCCCTGATCATCCTCCACAGAATGCTTCGGCCCACGCCCATGTTCTTCAGCGTTCGTGCCAGCCCGTGCCGGGCGGGCATGCGGTCTGGGTCCGACCCGTAGAGCCCTCCGTAGAGGGGTCCGAGAAGCTCTCGGTAGGCGGTCTCCCCGAACTTCCTCCGCAAAAACGCGCCCGCCGTCTCATCGGCTCGTGGTCCCGACCGGAACGGCTCCATCAGGATGCGGGCCTTGCTCGACAGCGGCAGCAGGTCGGTGGCGATGGCCTGCCCAAGGGACAGGGGGGCCATCCTGAGCTTCCCTCTCGAATAGACGAATAGCGGAAGATCCACCGGAGCCGTCACCAGCTCTTTGGACAGCCCCACGGCCTCCACCAGCTCCCGGAATCCAGCGGTGAGCCGAGCTCTCTGTGGTCCCAGCTCCACCTTCAAGCCGTCGCAGTCCTGGGACCAGAGGACACCACCAGGCCGCTCGGCCGCCTCCCATAGCACGACGTCGGCTCCCAGGCCGACGAGCTCGTGGCCGAGCACGAGGCCCGAGATGCCTCCCCCGACGATTCCTATCAACTGGGCTCCTGACGTCCAGATTCGGTGCCGAGACGCCTTTCGCGATGGCGAAAAGATCCGTCCGAGTCTACTGCGCCTGTCGGAACTTTCAACAATCGGCCTTGACTGTGCACGGCCCCAGAACCAAATTTAGGCTTTCCTAATTTATATGTTTGGGTAAACTCAACCGGTGTGTGACATGAGTAAGGACCAGGGCGACCATACGTCGACTGCCAATGGCCGCGAGCCGACCGAGGAATCCCCGTCGGGGATCTCGCGACGGGATTTGCTTCGCTCCGGCATGGTCGGGGCGGTGACCCTCGCCGCCGGCACGGGGGCGATCGCGCTCAACAACGCGGCAGTAGCCGAGACGGCCACAGAGAACCCGGGGCGCCCCCACGACCCAGATTTCATGGGAGCGGACGGTGACGTCGATCCGTCCATCTTCGACGCCACGGCCTTCCTCAAGGACTTCGACTATGGGACCGTCACCACACTCCCCGGAGGTCAGGTGCAGCGTGAATACGAGATCACGGCCGTCGACCGGGAGATCGAAGTGGCACCGGGTGTCTACTTCGCTGCCTGGACCTACAACGGCACCGTTCCAGGTCCCACCATTCGCTGCACGGAGGGAGACTACCTCAAGGTCAACTTTACCAACGCCGGGAGTCACCCCCACACTATCCACTTCCACGGCATTCACGCCGCCGGCATGGACGGTGTCTTCGAGGTGGTGGAACCCGGCGCGACGTTCGTCTACGAGTTCGATGCCGCCCCCATGGGGCTCCACGTCTACCACTGCCACTCCATCCCCTTGAAGCGACACCTCCACAAGGGCCTCTACGGCGCGTTCATCATCGACCCCAAGGAGGGGAGGCCGGAGGCCAACGAGATCGTGATGCTGATGAATGGGTTCGACACCAACTTCGACGGTGACAACGAGGTCTACGCGGTGAACACGGTGGGCTTCCATTACCAGAAGCACCCCATCGAGATTCAGCAGGGCGAGTTGGTGCGCGTCTATCTCATGAACATGACCGAGTTCGATCCGGTGAACTCGCTCCATCTGCATGGCAACTTCTTCCGGCTGTACCGAACCGGCACCGATCTGGAGCGTTACGAGTGGACGGATACGGTCATGCTCTGCCAGGGCGAGCGGGCGGTACTGGAGTTCACCTACGATCTCCCGGGGAAGTACATGTTCCACGCCCATCAGAGCGAGTTCGCGGAGCTGGGTTGGATGGGGATCTTCGACGTCAAGCCGAGGACGATGACCTGACGGGTCCCGCGGCCTGTTGAGATCCGAGGAAAGGTATATCGCCGTGGATGCACCGAGTCCCGAGGGCGAAGTCCGCCTGGCAGACACCGAGGGAGCCCGGCCGGCTGAGGTGGGGGGACCCGCCGAAGCTGGGGAGCCCGCAGAGGTCCAGGGCCGGATGGCCCTAGCCGCCAAAGGCCTTCTCCCCCTCCTCCTCCTGGCCGCGTTTCTGGCCATCTTCGTGCGCGTGGGTCCAATCGGTGTCTTCCGGACCGCCTTTCCCCCGGTCGAAGAGTTGACCTTCGAGCGCGTGGCGTTCCCCTCGCCGGGCCTGGTTCGGGTGTACTTGGTCAACGGCGGCCCGGAGCCGGTGACGGTGGCACAGGTCATGGTCGACGAAGCGTACTGGCAGCATACGCTCACGCCGTCCCGCGAGATCGGGCGATTGGACCAAGCCGTGGTGGATATCCCGTATCCCTGGGTGGACGGCGACCCCCTCGAGATCTCGATCGTGAGCTCCACCGGAGTCACCTTCACGCATGAGGTCGCCGTAGCCACGCAGTCGCCCGAGGTCAGCCGGCGCTACGTGATGACCTTCGCCCTGCTCGGTGTCTACGTCGGCGTGATCCCGGTCTTCCTGGGACTCCTCTGGCTGCCGTTCCTCACGGGGATCAGCCGGCGGTGGGTCGACTTCTTTCTGAGCTTCACAGTCGGACTTCTATTCTTCCTGGGCGTGGACGCGCTGGAGGGAGCCCTGGAGCTCACGGGCCAGGTGGCATCCGCGTTCCAGGGGACGGGCCTGGTGGTCCTGGGGGTGGTGGGGACACCGCTCCTCATCAATGCCCTCAGTCGCCTGGCGATTGGTCGAGAGGCCATGGGCCCGCTGGGGATATCACTGCTCATCGCGGTGGGGATCGGCCTGCACAACCTCGGGGAAGGCCTGGCCGTCGGGTCGGCCTACGCCGTGGGCGAGGTGGCCCTGGGGACGTCTCTCGTCTTCGGGTTCCTCCTCCACAACACCACCGAGGGGTTGGGGATCGTGGCCCCTCTCGCCCGCTCCAGGCCGGCCCTCATCACGCTGGCAGGCCTGGGACTGGTCGCCGGTCTTCCCACGATTCTGGGAGCTTGGATCGGAGGCTTCTCCTACTCACCCACGGCCAGCGTCCTGTTCCTCGCCATCGGCGCCGGAGCCATCATCCAGGTGATCTGGGTGATCATGCGGAGCCTCATGGCCGACAGTCGGTTCGGTCTTACTGGTCCCCTGAACGCCGCCGGCCTGGTGGCGGGACTGATCCTCATGTACGTCACCGGCCTTTTCGTGGCCGTTTAGCGAGCTACCAGCCTTCGACTCCGAGCTCACCCTCCGGTAGGGCCGGCCAGCCGTTGACCTGAACCAGCGTCTCGCCGGGCTCGACGTCCTGTGGGTGGCGGAAACCCCGTCTGGCCCGAAATTACCGATCTTTTCACGGTTCAGTAAGAGCAGGCGTCGATCATTTCAGCGCTGAAGAGTCAACGGGAACAGAGCAGGTCGACGTATTCGGCTCAGGTCGTGGGGAGGCGCTCGCCGCGGAAATGGAGTTGCCTCTCCTCGGGAAGATCCCGTTGGCCCGCTCCGGACCGTGGGATGGGTGAATGGTCTCTTGCGGTGGGGCTCGGGAGACGTCAATTATTTGGGATGGTCCGTCGTCTACAAGTTCGCCTTGTCGCGACAATGCTGCTCTCGGCGTGTGATCCCGGCGGAAAAGTGTGCACGGCGCTCTCACCGTGCGAAGGAGACGTCCAAGTTCCCACGAGCATCACTCTATCGTCGGCTGCGTTGAACTTCTTCTCACTCGGTGAGACTCAGCAGTTGACGGTGACTGTGTTCGACGGGAACGGGCTTGCGATCTCAGGAGCGACGGTCACGTGGGTCTCCTCGGCCCCATCGGTCGCCAGCGTAGAAGCGACTGGACTCGTCACGGCGGTAAACGTGGGCAGTGTGACCGTTACCGTGACATCGGGTGCGGCGAGCGGAATTGCTCAGATCACGGTGCAGCAGGCGGCGGAGGCAGTGACGGTCTCGCCGGGCTCTCTTCTGTTGCCGGGGAGCGGGGCGAGGGCTTCGCTGCTCGCGTCGGTAACGGACCCGGGCGGCTCACCCATCATAAACCCGAGCCTCCTGTGGTCGTCCAGCGACCAGACCGTCGCCACGGTGAACAACGGACTCGTCACGGGCCAGGCCGGTGGCGAGGCGACGATTAAGGTGATCGCTACGAGCGCCGGGCGGAGTGCTAGCGCCGATGCGTTGGTCCAGGTCGACCGGTTGGGGATCCTGTCGACGTCACTGCCCAACGCCATCGTGAACAACCCGTACACGACGACCCTCAAGGCTGTGGCCGGAGACGGGTCGTATACCTGGGCGGTGACGGCCGGCGCGTTGCCGGTCGGCTTGACGATTGCTTTCTCGACTGGCGTCATATCCGGGACGCCTACGGCCATCGGCACCAGTACGTTCACGGCGCGGGTCACGGATGGTCGGGGGAACACCGGCTCAGCGGACCTCGCCATCCGCGTTCTGGCCGGGTTCCCACCTCTCGACGTTGCGACGCAGTCGCTTCCGAACGCCACAGTCGGCGTACCGTACAGCCAAACGGTGGCGGGGACTGGTGGGGACGGGTCCTACACATGGTCCCTGAACACGGGCAGCTTGCCGCCTGCGCTTTCGACGCTGACAATCGGTGGGACGACCGGCACGCTCGGGTTCACCCCGCCGACTGGGGGTGTGCATCCGTTTACGGTCCAGATGACAAGTGGCGACGGGCAGAACGCCAACCGGCCGTTCACGCTAACCATCGACGACCCACTCAACGACTTCCCGGTCGCCGCGATCCTCGCTCCCAGGCAGTTCTCTGATGAGGCGTGAGGCGGAGGGATTTCCGATCACGTTCGATGGCACGGCATCGGACACTGAGGACGGTGTTCTTTCAGGGGCCTCACTGGCATGGACGAGCAACATCGACGGGCCGCTTGGCACGGGAACGTCTCTGACTACTACGGCACTGTCGGCTGGAGTCCACCAGATCACGCTCACGGGTACGGACGGTAGCGGCGGGACCGGCGTCGCTGAGGTCACGATCGAGGTGACGTCGCTCTCGTCCGATGTGGTGATCGTATCCCCCAACGAGCCGGCACGGATCATCGCCAGGAATGGCGTTGGCGATATCATTTCACCGGGTCAACTCACCTACGACATCACGACTTGGTGGTTCCCGGTGCAGGACGCGAACAGCCGATTCGCCATCGACTCGGAGGGAATCTTGACCCTCGAGCAGCCGGTGGCGAATGATGCCGAGTCGTTTCGCCTCACCGTCAGTATCGGTGCGACACCGATCGCCATGGTCGTGATACTCGTGCAATCGGCGGATCGGGATTGGACCATTAGTGAGAGCGAGCATTGGCGACTGCTACTTCCGTGGGATTGGCGGAGTCGAGCCTTCGATGCGGTGCCGGACTACGCTGAGGCTCTCGGAGTTGGATGGGAAGCCCACAGCGCGATCAGCGGATCGACCTTCTTCGGCCACGCTGGAGATCCCCTGGTGTGGCCAGCCTGGACGATCGTGATCGGGAACGACTTCGGGATCAATGGAAGTGCGATCGGGACTCCCGAGAGCTTTCTCTTCGACATCTTTGGGGAGCCGCGTTACAGCTCCATCTTGTCGACTCTCAGCTTCGACAATTTGTATAACAACCCTCTCCTGAGGATGTGCACCTTCTACTGCGGTGGCGGCCCGGCGCCGCAATCACAGGCATATCGTGTGGCCTTCGAGCTTTTATCCCTGAGGGCCATCGGGCTCGACGGTACGCTGAGCGCTGGAGCCCGAGCGATTGCTCAGTCGCACACGACGGATGGGTTCGATCCGCGCGTCGCGTCACTTCTGGCGCTTCTGGACAGGTGGGAGCTCGAGACGGATCCCTGGACCGAGGACATGTTTCACCCGGTCGTCGGTTCGGCTAGCTCGGTGCTAACAGCGATCGCCGTGACCCTCGCAGAGGAGAATGGGTGGCCAGGAACGGTTGATCGGATGGGGCTTTCGGTGAAGTCCTCGGACAACACGATCTCGGCGATCCTCAACCTGCAGCCCGGCACGCCGCTGACGAGTGTTCAGCGCATGACGTTCTTCGCCGCGTCGATGAGCGCCGCGGCATCGACGGATCTCAAGACGAGATTCTCAGCGGATTGGCGGATCCCGATCGACCAGTCGCTCTTCGACGCCCTGTACGCACAGCTTCTCACGACCGTGAGCCAGCCGCTGCCGAACTAGGCCGGGCTCAAAGGCCCCTGTTCGAATTTCGAATGTGGCGAAGGGGTGCCTCATGAGAACCGGCGGACCGGCTCCCGGACTCGTATGTCGGAGCGTGGTCAGAATGGCGCGTAGAAAGATGCGCAGTACAGCGCCGGCGATCGTGGGGTTGTGGTGCAGGAGGGGCCGGAGGCGCTTCGGAACGGAGAGCACCCATTGGCGCACCGGAAGCGGTGGCAGGACATGGTCTGGTGGCGGCAACATGGCTCGGCAGGCCGACTAGCTATCGTACGTATACTCACGATATGGAGATACGTACACGTCTCCAGAGCATCTCGGGGAGCTTCCAACATGGGCGCCATGGCACCGTCCGGCATGACGTCGTGGGTTAGGCGGTCGTAGGCCCCGACGATCCGGTACCTGTGGTTGACGGCCACACTGTGCTTAGATTGTGACCCCCGGTCTGAAGCCCCCGAGTGAGCTAGGGAACCTCTGCACGAGATGAGCAACGAGCAGTTCATCTACGTCATGAAGGATCTGCGCAAGCTGGTGCCACCCAAGCGCGAAGTCCTCAAGGGCATCTGGCTGTCCTTCTTCCATGGAGCAAAGATCGGGGTCGTGGGACCCAACGGGTCCGGCAAGAGCACACTGTTGCGGATAATGGCCGGGCTCGACGACGACTTCCTGGGAGAGGCCTGGGCCGCCAAGGGAACCCGTGTGAGCTACCTGCCCCAGGAGCCCGAACTCGATCCCGAGTTCGACGTCCGAGGAAACGTGGAGGAAGCCGTCCGCGAAACCCGTGAGCTCCTCAAGCAGTTCGAGGAAATCAGCATGGAGTTCGCTGAGCCCATGAGCGACGACGAGATGGAGGCCCTCATCAAGAAGCAGTCGCGCCTCCAAGACCGCATCGATGCCTCGAACGCGTGGGACCTCGAGCGAAGGGTGAAGATCGCCATGGACGCCCTGCGCCTGCCTCCTCCCGATGCGGACGTCACGACGCTCTCCGGCGGCGAAAAGAGACGAGTAGCCCTGTGCAACGTACTGCTCGAGGAGTCCGACATGCTCCTCCTTGACGAGCCTACCAACCACCTCGACGCCGAGTCCGTGGCGTGGCTCGAGCGATACCTGGCGGAGTTCGGGGGAACCATCGTCGCCATCACTCACGACCGCTATTTCCTGGACAACGTGGCCGAGTGGATCCTCGAGCTCGACCGGGGCGAGGGCATTCCCTGGAAGGGCAACTACTCCTCGTGGCTCGAGCAGAAGAGGGAGCGGCTACGGGTCGAGAAGAAGCAGGCGTCGGCCCGGCAGAGCACGCTGGAGCGAGAGTTGGAGTGGATTCGGATGGCACCCCGCTTGGGGAACGATGTGGTTCTCTGTGAGAGCGTCAGGAAGGGATACGGTGACATCCTTCTCGTCGAAGACCTCTCGTTCTCACTCCCTCCGGGCGCCATTGTAGGCATCATCGGCCCGAACGGGGCTGGAAAGACGACACTCTTCCGGATGATCACGGGCCGGGAAAGGCCGGACGACGGCACTGTTCGCCTGGGTCAGACCGTTCGGCTCGCCTACGTGGATCAGTCGGGGACCGATCTCGATCCTGACAAAACCGTCTTCGAAGAGGTGGCTCAGGGCCTGGAGGTCCTCCAGTTCGGTCGAGTCGAAGTGAACCCGCGGGCCTACCTGTCGTGGTTCAACTTCCGGGGCGTCGATCAACAGAAGAAGGTTGGAGTGCTCTCGGGCGCGGAGAACACAATCGGCTGCGCCTGGCCAGGCTTCTAAAGGAGGGCGGTAACCTGATCCTCCTCGACGAGCCCACCAACGACCTAGACGTCGACACGCTCCGTGCCCTGGAGGAGGCGCTGCTCTCCTTCGCGGGATCGGTCATGGTGGTCTCCCACGACCGGTGGTTCCTCGACAGAATCGCGACGCATATTCTCGCCTTCGAGGGCGACAGCAAGGCGATATGGTTCGAAGGAAACTACCAGGAGTACGAGGAGGATCGGCGGCGGCGCCTCGGCGCCGAGGCGGACCAGCCTCATCGCATCAGGTACAAGCGGTTGGCCTCATAGGAAAAAACTCTGGTGCGTAGCGGGTTTCCAGTGCTTATCTTTAATTGGTGATGCTTCCCCTTGAGCCATGGAGATCATGGGCTCGGGGGAGGCGTTTTAGTCTGACAGCGTGGACGAGGCGACGCATGGAGCCGGACAGGCCCGACGACCCGAGGGTTCAGCCGGAAGAGGCGGAAGCACCGCCCGAGGGAGCTGACATCCCCGAGGTGGAGATCAGCCAGGCCAGCGAGCGCGACGCCGTGCTGGCTGCCGTCATGCGGGAGCAGAGCCAGAAGGCCGAGCAGGAGGAGGTGACTCGCGAAGCCCTCGCACGGAGGCAGGGGTACGGCATCAAGCACGTGGCCATGGTCCTCGCCACGGCCATCTCCGTCTGGATCTGGATCTGGCCGCCCAGTGTCCTGCGCGTCCAGACTCCGGGGCCGCCCCCTACGGAGCAGGAGGAGGCGACACTGAGGCTCGTTATGTACTTCCAGGCCCAAAAGATCGAGCAGTATCGGCTCGATACGGGGCGTGTGCCCCTGGAGCTCGACGATGCCGGCCCGGTGTTCCGGGGCATGGAGTACATTCGACTCACCGACCGAGATTACAGGATCCTGGGGAGAACCTCCCGGGTGATCCTCTCCTACTCGTCCGTGGAGCCTATCGATGCCTTCGTGGGCGACGGCGTGAACATCCTCGAGCTCGGGGTGCTCAACTGATGGACACGAAGCGGCGGCGCGGTTTCACGATCGTCGAGGCGGTCACAATCATGATGATCGTGAGCGTCCTGACTCGCATCGCAATGCCGCAGATGCAGGAGGTCCTCACGAGGGCCCGGGCCACTGAGGTGAGGGCGTCGTTCAGCGTCGTAGAGGAAGCCGCGACGCGCCTGTCCATCGAGAACAACCCTTGGCCGAACGACACCGACGCAGGCGTCGTACCCCCGGAGCTGGTCGATATGCTGCCGGGCGGCTTCTCCTTCGATCGCGAGCGGTACCAACTCGATTGGGAGAACTGGATCCTCCCCAGCGGGATGCCCGGCTATCCCTCGGTGCGGGGCCTCATCGGCATCTCCATCACCACCTCGGATCGGGCTCTCGGGGTGGCCCTCATGGATCTGATTCCGAACAACGCCAAGTTCGAGCTGGGCGAGACCTTCACTTTCATCTTCGCGACCCAGTAGTCTCCGGCCACCGGCCGGCCCCTCCCCCCGAGTACCTCCCAACAAACATCGGCTCCCCCCCCGTGCCCGAGCTGACTCCCTGCCGGAGCGCCGCGCCCCCGGACTTGCCGCCACACAGCAAGCGGAGCCGGAGGCGAGCCGGGCCTGCCTCGGCACTTTCCTCTCAGGCGTCATCCGGCGACAAGATCGAGACCGTTCCGAGCTGGGGTGCCAGACCGCAGCGCCCAACCCCAAGGCGGCGCCGCCGCCGGAAAGGAAGACGACGGGAGAGGACGCGAGCGGGAAGGGGCTTGACACTCGAAGTGGCCTCCCGGGTCGGAAGGAACTGGTGGCTCCCCCTAGTCGTCCTCCCAACTGACTTCATCACCGATGCGCACGGCGGCGCCGTTCAGGACGCTTCCATGGGCGCCGCCCCTCCAATTGGGCCCGAGAGCGTCCCTCAGGCCCGGGCAGGCCTGGTCCATGATCATGCAGGGCCGGGTCTCGCCCCTGATCCGGATGCGGAGATCGCCCACGGCGAGGACCCGATCCTCGCTGTCCTCCAGGCGAATCCCGCTCACAAGGAAGTTCGCGCGACGCATGCTCGGCTCCACGTCTTCGCTCAGCTCACTCTTGAGGCCCTCGAAGACTTCCTTCTCTACGAGCGTGACGTGCCGCCGGCTGTCGAAGTCGGCGTTCCCTTCCAGGCCGCGACCCTCGACGGCAACTGCCTCATCCACGGAGTCCATTGGACCGCCTCGTGATACCTTGAGCCAGATGGCCTCCAGTCTCCCCGTCCCCTCGTTCATCACTTACCGCCAACGTTTTTGGAGTTCGCTCAACGCCTCACTACCGGGACACAGCTTCTCGTACGGCACGGAAGCCAGCGCTTCCTCCACCGTGTCTTCGAACGTGTGCATGTCCCGCCCCGAAGGCTCGATGTAGAGGAGTCCGGTGGCAACCTCGCCCCTGCCCTGAAGCTCCCGTACGTGGTGGTACGCCTCGTTCCGGTCCGTGGGATCGTACCCCTCGCTCACCGATCTGAACTGGACGACGCTGCCGTCGTGCATCATGACCGCCGTGACTGCACCTTGGGACTGCTGCGCCTTGATCTCGCTTCTGAGCGGAACAAAGTCCGTCTCCACCACCTCGTGGTTGTGGACACGGGTGTGGGCGTAGCTCTTGGTCGAGCCCTCGTGATCGTTGAACGTCACGCACGGCGAGATGACGTCCACCAGGGCGAAGCCCCGGTGCTTCAGACCCGCCTTGAGAAGCGGGACCAACTGGGGCTTGTCCCCCGAGAAGCTGCGCGCCACGAAGGTCGCACCGAGGGTGAGGGCCAAGGGCACGGGATCGATTGGCGACATCTGGTTCTCCATGCCTCGCTTGGCCTTTGTGCCCACGTCGGCCGACGCGGAGAACTGCCCCTTGGTGAGGCCGTACACACCGTTGTTCTCCAGCACGTACAGCATGTCCACGTTGCGCCGGATCGCGTGGCAGAGCTGACCCAGCCCGATGGAGAGGGAGTCTCCGTCGCCGGAGATGCCGATGTAGACCAACTCCCGGTTTGCGGCGTTCGCGCCCGTGGCGATGGATGGCATGCGCCCATGCACCGCGTTGAACCCGTGCGCCTCGCTCAGGAAGTACGCCGGCGTCTTGGACGAGCAGCCGATGCCGCTGAGCTTGGCAACCCTGTGCGGCGGGATGTCCAGCTCGAAGAACGTCTGAACGATGGCCGCGGTGATCGAGTCGTGCCCGCAGCCGGCGCAGAGCGTCGACATCGTGCCCTCATAGTCCCGCTGCGTGAGCCCCAGAGCATTCTTCCGGAAGCGTGGATGGCGGACTTCGGGTTTCGCTGTCTGTGCCATGAAAGCTCTTACCCCGCTTCCGTCGGGACGAGTCCCAGCTGCTCCCGGACGCCGTCCAGGACGAAATGGGCGGTCATGGGAAAGCCCCGGTAGTCTCGGACAGACGCGAGCCTGTCCTTCGCGACGCCCGTCTCCAGGGAGAGAAGGCGCAGCAGCTGCGCATCACGATTCTGCTCGACCACCACGTTGGTGTCGTGGGCCTCCAGGAACTCCTGAACCGCCTCCGCGAACGGGAACCCCCGCACTCGCATGTAGTCCACGGTCACCCCCTCCTCGGCCAACCGATCGATGGCCTCCAGAACTGGCCCCCAGCAGCTGCCGATGGTAACGATGCCGACGCTCGCGCCTTCGGACCGGCGGATCTCGGGGCCCGGGACGCACTCCGCCGCACTATCGATCTTCACAGCGATGCGATCCATCACGTCCTTGTAGAGGTCGCCGTCCTCCGTATAGCGCCCGAATCGGTCGTGCCCCGATCCCCGGGTGAAGTAGGCCCCGTCCGGGTGCACGCCCGGGAGGGTGCGATACGGGATGCCGTCGCCGTCCACATCCATGTACCGGTAGAACTTCTCGAGGCCTTCGATCTCCTCAGCGGACAGGACCTTACCCCTGTCGGGCACGTAGTCGTCATCCCACTCCAGGCGCTCGCACATCCAGTCGTTCATGCCGATGTCGAGGTCCGAGACGACGAAGACGGGGGTCTGGAAGCGCTCGGCGAGGTCGAACGCCTCGACGGACATGTAGAAGCACTCCCGAGGCTCGGCCGGGAAAAGAGCGATATGCTTGGTATCGCCGTGCGACGCGTACACGACCGTGAAGAAGTCCCCCTGCTGGGTCCGGGTCGGCATGCCGGTGGACGGCCCCGTGCGCTGGATGTCGAACAGCACCGCAGGCACTTCGGCGTAATAGGCCAGGCCGATGAACTCGTTCATGAGGGAGAGGCCCGCGCCACTGGTGGGCGTGAAGGCCCTGGCCCCCATCCACGAGGCCCCGAGCACCATGCCGATGGCCGCCAGCTCGTCCTCGGCCTGGATGATGCAGTAGAGGTTCTTGCCCGTCTTGGGATCCTGGCGGAAGCGGCTGCAGAAGGCTTTGAAGGAGTCCATGACCGACGTGGCCGGCGTGATGGGATACCACGCTCCCACCGTGGCGCCCGCGTAGACACAGCCCAGGGCCGCCGCCGCGTTCCCCGTCATGAGGACACAATCGCCGGTGTTGTCCAGGGGCTCCAAGCGGACAGGCAGCGGGCATTCGAAGTGCTCTTTGGCGTACTCGTAGCCGAGACGGATGGCGACCTCGTTCGACTCCATGAGCTTGGGCTTCCTCTCGAACGTCTCCCTGAGCAGCCCGTGGATCACGTCCAGATCGATGTCGAGGAGAGCAACCAGCGTACCCACATACGCGATGTTCGTCATCAGGATGCGCTCTCTGCCACCTTCGAAGTTCTCGACGCACATGCGTGCCAGCGGCGCCCCCAGGCAGGTGACGTCGTCCCGCATCAGGTCCTCGTCCATGGGCCACGTCGAGTCGTAGAGGAGGTATCCCCCGGAGCGCACCTCGGCGATGTCCTCCTCGTGGGTCTTGGGGTTCATGGCGACTATGACGTCGAAATGCGACGCCCGGGCGCCGTATCCGTCCTTGTTGACCCGGATCTCGTACCACGTGGGAAGCCCCTGGATGTTCGACGGGAACGCGTTCTTCCCGGAAACCGGGACCCCCATGCGGAACACCGCCTGCATGAGCAGGCCGTTGGCGCTAGCGGAGCCCGTCCCGTTGACTGTGGCGATCTTCAGGGCGAAGTCGTTTATACGGGCTCGAGAGTCTCGGTCCAAATCGGCCGTCCGGCGTAGGGGATGAGTAGGTCGAACTGGCGCATGTCCCAGGCAGCCGTGGGGCAGCGCTCGGCGCAGAGTCCGCAGTGGACACAGAGGTCTTCGTCCTTGACCATGACCCGAGCGGTCTGTGGGAGGGCCTCCGAAACATAGAGATCCTGATCCAGGTTGTCGGCCGGGGCGGTGAGGCGCCTCCTGAGATCATCCTCCGTCCCATTGTGGGTGATGGTGAGGCAATAGACCGGGCACACGTCGATGCACGCGTCGCACTCGATGCACAAGATCGGCGTGAAGTCGGTCTGGATGTCACAGTTCAGACAGCGCTCGACCTCGACGGCGGTCTGCTCCGGATCGAACCCCAGCTCGACCTCGACCTCCAGCGCCTTGAAGCGCTCCACCAGCTCGACGTGGTTCATCTTGGAGCGGAAGGCCGGGTCGTAGTCGCTCCCGTAGCTCCAGGAGTGGAGTCCCATTTTCTGGGACACCAGGTTCATGCCATAGGGGAGGCGATCCGTAGGGGGCACACCCCGGCAGTGGTTGTGGATCGAAATGGCGGCTTGATGCCCGTGCTCCACAGCCCAGATGATGTTCTCCGGGCCCCACGCAGCGTCCCCACCGACGAAGATGCCGTCGCGGGTCGTCTGGAAGGTGGTCCGGTCCACCACCGGCATGTCCCACTCTCCGAACTCGATGCCGATGTCCCGCTCGATCCAGGGGAAGGCGTTGTCCTGGCCGATGGCGAGGATGACGTCGTCACACGGAATGACCGCGGTGTCGAGCTTCGTAGCCACCAGCCGACCCGTCTCGTCCGGATGCCACTCGACGACATCGAACTCCATGCCCACCAGGCGTCCGTCCTCGAGGAGAAAGCGATCCGGTGAGTGGTTCTCCACGATCTCCACCACCTCTTCCTCGGCGTCCTCAAGCTCCCACGCAGACGCCTTGAAGTAGGGGCGGGTCTTCCGGGCGATGACCTTCACGTCCTTGCCGCCGATCCGCTTGGAGGTGCGGCAACAGTCCATGGCCGTATTGCCGACGCCAATGACCAGGACGCGCTCGCCGATGGACTCCACGTGTCCAAAGTGGACCGACTCGAGCCACTCGATGCCGATGTGGATGTTGGCGTCGGCCTCGTCCCGCCCCGGGATGCGGAGCTCCTTGCCCTTTGGCGCTCCCGTCCCGATGAACACGGCGTCGAAGTCCTCTTCGTCCAGGAAGCGCTTCAGGCTCTCGACCGGATGGCTGTAGTGAACCTCGACGCCAATGTCGAGAATGGCGTCAATCTCCTCGTCGAGGACCGCGGCCGGGAGCCTGAAGGCCGGGATGTTGATCCGCATGAGACCGCCGGGACGATCCATCTTCTCGTAGAGGACGCACTCGTAGCCCAGCTGCATGAGGTCGTTGGCCACGGTCAGGGAGGCGGGGCCTGCACCGATCAACGCCACCCGCTTCCCGTTTTTCTCCTTCGGGGCCTTGGGGAGAAGATCCGACACGTCGCCCCTGAGGTCGGCAGCCACCCGCTTGAGCCGGCAGATGGCCACAGGCTCGTCCTCGACCCGAACCCGCCGGCAGGCGGGCTCGCAGGGGCGGTCACACGTCCTCCCCAGGATCCCCGGGAAGACGTTCGACTCGCGATTGAGCATATACGACTCCGTGAACCGCCCCTGGGCGATAAGCCGGATGTACTCGGGAACGTTCGTATGGGCAGGACACGCAAACTGGCAGTCGACGACTTTGTGGTAATATTGAGGTTCGGTGACGTCCGTGGGTTCCACTCAGGACCTCTCTAGCCGGTGGACGAGAAAATCAAGCGATGAATGGGGGTACCCCGGGGATTCCGCAAGGTGGCGGAGGCCCTCAGCCCGCGGCGGGGAATCAGTCGGCGGCGATATCGAGTGATGCGGGCCGGCCGGCCTCGGACTCCCGAAGGCAAGCGGACTCCTCCCTGTAGAAGACGGCCACGCAAGCGTGGCAGGTCTGTCAGGCGGTAGGGAACGCTGGGAGCTACCCACCGTGCCTGTAAAAGTTACGCCCCGCCTAGAGCGGCCCGCTCCCCGGATGACGATGCTCTTCTCAGGCGGAGCACTGTCGTCCTTCGGCCATACGCCGAGGGGGCTACAGATCCGCGCGCCAGACCCGATATGGCCCCTCATCGAGGATCGCCCCGACGGTGCCGAATACCGCCTCCAGGTGGCGTTGAACCGGAAGGCGGCGCTGGGTCACCAGCAGCAGCATGCCCCCCTCCGTCAGATGTGCCGGGGCACCGCTCGCCAGCTCCTCGAGGACCCGCTCCGTCTCGCCCTTCCCTTCATGGTACGGCGGATTACTGACGATCAGGTCGTAGCGCTGATCCCCCAGCTCCCTGAGCCCATCAGACAGGATCCTATTGGCTCCGGGTACGTTCGCCTCGACCGCCTCCAGGGCTACGGCGTCAACGTCCAGAAAATCCACGGAGACGGTGGGCTCCCGTGCCGTGACCCACGCACCCAAGAGCCCCGATCCACAGGCGAAATCGAGAACTCGCTCCCGCGGCAAGCGACGGAATCGTATCCATGAGAGCCCGGAGAGCCCGGGTCCCCTCGTCCACTCGGCCATGGGCGAACACGCCCGGATAGGAGATCCAGGTGGTCGGAAGATGGGCGACGTCCAGGGTAGTGGAGCGCTGCCACGCCTCGAGGGTGCCCAGCAGCCCGGGGACCTCCTCGGGACGCGTGGCCTCCAATATCTTGCAGCGGCCTCCCGTGGCGATAGTCGTGGCCGCACCCAGCACCTGCCGGACCCGCCCTTCGGCGGAGCCGGCCCCCTCGTCGTTGGCCCCGTACACCCAGAGCCGGGCACCCACGTGAAGGGAGGCCGCGGCCGCGTGGACGCACATCTCAAGCTCCTCCTTTGCCTTGGGGAGCCTGAGAGTCGCTGCCGCGTAAGGGCCTCCAGAAGGCCATGGAGAGGCAACGTAGCCACGCAGGGCCAGCCGGTGCCATGAATGGGGCCTGCCGCCCGAAGCGAGAACGGCGCGGGTGACGTCTTCCCGCCCCTCGAGCATGACGAGGAGATCCCCCTCCACGTCGAGACCGGAGAGCGTCTTTGCCATGAGACCTGCAGCAGCTTCGTCTCGCCAGCTGGCGCCCCGCTTGTGCGCCATGGAGCCTCCGAGTGTGATGCGTCGGGGCTGTCCCGCCCTCACTCGCCTCGGATCATCTCCTCGAGGCGCTCCAGCCCCATGCGAACTTTGGCCTCCGGTGGACCGAAGGAGAATCGGACCCACTTCTTGAGATCCTTCATCGGGGGTTTGACCCCTCCCGGGTTCACGTCGAACCATCGACCCGGGACCGTCATGACCTTCCTCTCCAGGGCCGCGCGGAAGAACTCGTCGGCGTCATTGAAAGGCTTGGGTAGACCCCCGATATTAGCCCAGACGTAAAACGTACCTGAGGGCTCGTGCTCGCACTCGATACCCATGGAGCGGAGCCCATCGAGCATGACGTTGCGCTTCCGGGCGAACACGTTCCGTACCGCCTCAGTCTCCTGATCGGCTCTCGCCGACTCGAGAGCCTTGATGGCGAGACGCTGGGCCGGGAGGCTCGGTCCACCGTCGATGGCGCTGCCAGCCCGGGTGATGTTCCCGATGATGTCCGACGGTCCCACCGCCCAGCCGATCCGCCAACCGGGATACCGGAAGCTCTTGGTGAGCCCGTCCACCAACAGGACAGAATCTTTCTCGACGTTGCGAACGTACTTGGCCGCCGAGACGGGCCCGTCCCCCGGCTCCCCGGAGTCGCCGTAGATGAAGTGCGAGTAGAACTCGTCGAGGATGAGGGTGCACTTGTGTTTGCGAGCCACCGTCAAGTACGCCTTCAGTTCGGCATCCCTGATCAACTGCCCCGTCGGGTTGCACGGGTTGCTGAAGAGGAAGGCCTGAAGCTTTTCGCTGGTCATCACCTTGCCGAGGCGCTCCGACGAAATGACGAAGTCGTCTTTAGGGGTCGTGGGCACCGCTACCGGCTTCACGTGGTAGCTGTGATAGTCCAGCATGTCTTCGTACGCGGCGTAGTCGGGCACCTGGTACCCCAGCGGGACCTCGCCCAGGGCCGCAAAAATCCGCGACAGGATAAGGCGCCCCCCGGACGCGATGGTGACGTTCTCCTTCTTATACCTGGAGTCCGACCCTTCACGGTAAAGGCGGTTGTAGTGTTCAGCCACGGCCTCCCGGAGCTCGTCGATGCCCCCGACGGGCCCGTAGGCGTGGTCGTGGGGCTCCAGGGTTATCCACGAGAGGCGAGTTGGCGCTCCCTCGATGGGACCGACTTCCGGCTGTTCCTGGCCCAGATTGGACCAGTCGGGGTGGCCGTTCCTGAAGCCGAGCTTCATGGCCTCGGCCACGACGTATATGACCCCCATGTACGGAACTTCTCGGATGGTTGCCTTCTTCTTGGCCACGGTTGGGATCTCTTTTCAATTCCTACAGGTGAGTGCGGTCAAGTCGAGCCCACTGCCCGGAAGGACCGGAACGCCAGAGGAAACAGCGTTGTGAGGACCGAACTGAAGAACAGGAATGCGATTGCCCCGGTGAGCGCGAACACGATCCCCGACGAAGCCCCGAGCCAGGCCGGCGGGAGGTAGGCCTCCGCCGGGGAGCCGTAGACGAAGAGGTTGAAGGCCCCTACCACGTGCCTGTCGCCTTCCACTGGACTCTCAGATCGTGTACCGGATCGCTCCAGATCCCCGGCAGGAGGTAAGCGTGTTGTTCGAGAAACGTGTAGACGAAGAGCACCGTCCCCACACCCCACATGGTAACGTAGAGCGGACGGTTCCAGAAGCCGGGCCCCACGATCCGGAAGAAGTTCCATTCTTGGCGGAAGCCCTAACCATGCGCCGTCATTCTCCTCCATATGTGCGTGGGACCCCGAACAGGGGGATCGAGCAAGACAGGAATTCTAAGGTGACTCGGCCTCACACCCAACCCCGAGCCATCCTGTCGGGCTTGTGGGCCCATCTGCCCTCTTCTAGCTTGCCGCCGGCGCGAGCGAATGACGCCTCCGGTCCGCCTAAGGGGGCCTCTCTTGCGCCCCACCCGCCCTGTGTGAGCGGGCCGCTCGACATGTCCTTTCGAGGAAGAATCGATGGCGCGGGTTTTGTTAGCCGGGGCCTCGGGAAGCCTCGGGCAGGAGATCTTGCGGTCACTCGCCGAGAGCGGCCATTGGGTCCGAACGCTGTCCCGCGGACCTCGCAGCGCCGCAATGCTCTTCACCGGTGAGCATGTGCGCGCCGACCTCACCCGCCCCGACTCCCTCACGGGAATCTGTCAGGGCGTCGACCTGGTGTTCTCCAGCGCGGGCTCCTCCATGCACCTGGACGATTTTCGGGATCGACGTCGCTATCTCGACGTGGACTTCACCGGCAACCGCAACTTGCTGAGGGAGGCGGAGCGCGAGGGCACCCCTCGGTTCGTCTACGTCTCGCTCCACGGGGGCGAGAAGCTCCGCCACAACAGCTACGCCGATGCCCATGAGCGGTTCGTCGACGCACTGAACGCCTCCCCCGTCTCCAGCCTGGTGATTCGGCCCACCGGGTTCTTCTCGTTCCTTCTGCAAATTCTCCGGATGGCCAAGAGGCGTCGCGGCGTCGTGATCGGCGATGGATCGGTGAGGGCCAACCCCATTCACCAGGCTGACTTGGGGGACTTCTCGGTCGATCACCTGGAGTCGGAGCGGGAGGAGCTGTCGGTCGGCGGACCAGAGGTCTTCAGCCGACGAGGCATCGTCGAGCTCGCTCTTCGCGTCGCCGGACGACCTGAGCGGGTTCGCTCAGTGCCGGAGTGGGTGGCACGGGCGGCGGCCACAGCAGCCCGACCCCTGAATCCACGCATCGCCACTCTGATGGCGTTTGGCGTGGAAGTGAGCGTGACGGACGTGGTGGCGCCCGCCTATGGGAGCCGCCATCTGAGTGACTTCTTTCGTGAGGCTGCGGCCAGTCATTCGGGCCCTTCGACCCCTTCCCTTCCCACCTAGGGCCGGTCTTGGTAACCTGGGTCGCCAAGGGCCGCATGATACGGCGGCCTACCCTGTGCCTTCGATGACCCTTCAGGTGCAATGGCACACGACAGCATTACCGTCATAGACTCCGCCCTACGGAACGTCCGATTCGTCATGAAGGACGGAGAGGTGTACCTGAAGCCATGAGCAAACCGAAGCTCCTCAAGAGGGAGTTGAGCCTGTGGGATGTCTACGTCATCGCCACGGGCGCCACGCTGAGCTCGGGCTTCTTCCTTCTTCCGGGGCTCGCGGCCGCCGGAGCCGGGCCGGGAATGCCCTTGTCCTACCTTCTGGCCGGCCTCCTGCTGGTCCCCGGCCTGGTCAGCATGGCGGAGCTCGCTACGGCAATGCCGCGTGCCGGAGGGGTGTACTACTTCCTGGATCGCAGCATGGGACCCCTCATGGGCACGGTGGGGGGCTTCGGGACCTGGATTGCCCTTTCCCTCAAGGCCGCCTTCGCCCTCGTCGGTATCGGGGCCTATCTGCGGCTTTTCCTCCCCGACTTCAACCTCGTGCCCATCGCTGTAGCCTTTGCCGTTCTGTTCGGGCTCGTCAACGTTTTGGGAGCGAAGACGGCCACGCGGTTCCAGGGGCTCATGGTCGTGGGCCTGTTGTTGATCCTGGCGTGGTTCATGGGCACGGGGCTGATGCATGTGGAGCCGGGAAATCTTGCCGGGGTGTTCGGTCAGGCGCCGGCGTCCATCGTGTCCACGGCGGGCCTCGTCATCGTCAGCTACATGGGGCTCACAAAGGTGGCCAGCATAGCGGAGGAAGTTCGGAACCCCGAGCGGAATCTTCCCCTCGGAATGTTCCTGGCCTTCGGCACCGCCATCCTAGTCTACTCCGTCGGCACTGCGGTGATGGTCGGGGTCGTCTCGGCGGATATTCTGGCACGGAACGGGGGCGACCTGACGCCGGTGGCTACGGTGGCCGATGTGCTGGTGGGGCCCTGGGGGATGATCCTGGTGACGGCGGCCGCGGTCCTCGCCTTCTCATCCGTATCGAACGCGGCCGTGCTGAGTGCCTCCCGCTATCCCCTGGCCATGAGTCGTGACAACGTTCTTCCCCTGTTCTTCTCGAAGATCCAGACCCGTGGGACGCCGGTGTACGCCATCTTCACCACGGTCGCGCTGATCCTTGCTTTCGTCGTGCTGTTCGACCCGACCAAGATCGCCAAGTTGGCGGGAGCATTTCAGCTCATGATGTTCGGGCTTAGCTGCCTGGCCGTGCTCGTCATGAGGGAGAGTCACATCGAGTCGTACGACCCGGGCTACCGCTCCCCCTTCTACCCCTGGCTTCACCTCCTGGGCGTGCTGGCCCCCTTCTGGGTCGTCATGGAGATGGGGCTCCTCCCCAGCCTGTTCACGGGAGGCCTCATCACGTTTGGCGCGATCTGGTATACCTACTACGCCCGCGACCGGGTGGACCGCGAGGGGGCCATCTACCACGTGTTCGAGAGGCTCGGGCGCCAGCGCGACATCGGACTGAACCGTGAGCTCCGGCAGATCATGAAGGAGAAGGGTCTCCGTGACGCGGATCCCTTCGAGGAGGTCGTCGCGTCAGCGGCGATCATCGATACACCCGGCGGCACGGGCTTCCGTAACATCATATGGGAAGCCTCCGCCTATCTGGCCGAGACGTGCGATACGTCGGCCAAGAGGCTGGGCGATGGCTTCCTGAAGGGGACGGTGGTGGGCATGACGCCGGTCTCCCACGGAGTGGCGCTCCCCCACCTCCGCCTCACCACCATCGAATCTTCGCGGATGGTTCTCGTTCGATGCATCGACGGAATCGAGATGGACGTGGACGTAGAAGTGGGCTCCGCCGGGACGGCACAGGAGCAGCCCGAACCCGTACGGGCGGTCTTTTTCCTGGTCAGTCCCGAGAAGAACCCCGGCCGGCACCTCCGCATCCTCGGTCAGATCGCCGGACGCGTGGACAAGGAGGACTTCATGGACGCGTGGCTGTCGGCGTCCAATCACCAGGAGCTCAAAGAGGCCGTGCTTCGGGACGAGAGGGTGTTGGCCCTCACACTGGAGCCCGACACCCCCGCCGCGTCACTCATCGGTCTCGCCTTGAAGGATCTGAACATGCCCGAAGGCACGCTCATCGCACTGGTGAGCCGCGAGTCGGAGGTCATCGTCCCGCGAGGCGCCACGGTGCTCGAGGAGGGCGACCGGCTCACCGTCATCGGAGAGCCCGCCGGCCTGAAGATCCTCGGGCAGCGCTTCAAGCGAAGACAGTCCGAGTCCGGATCCGCCTAGGGCCCCTCAGGGTCGCGGCCCCAGAGGGCCGAAGCCCCCATGCGGGTGCACTAGCGGTTCATGAGGACGGTCACCGACGCTTCGGCGTCGTTCGCCGTCGCAAGATCCAAGTCTCCGTCGCCGTCGAAGTCCGCCGCCACGATCTGATGCGGCTGCTGGCCCACCCCCACCGCCAGAGCGCTCGAGAACTGCCCCACCCCATCGTTCTCGAAGAGGGTTACGGAGTGAGCTGAGTACGCAGCCAAAGCGAGATCGAGGTCGCCATCCCGGTCGTAATCCCCCACCGCTGCGGCCCAGGGCGCGTCGGGCAAAACGATGACCGACTCCAACGACAGCGAACCCGCACCATCATTCTCCAGCACGAACGCTTCTCCCGTACCCGAGCTCGTGATGAGCACGTCCTGGTCTCCGTCGGCGTCGAAGTCTCCACCCACCGGAATGTGGTGTCTGCCCCCCAGGGAGAGGTCCGCCGACGCCTGGAATGAGCCCTGGCCGTCGTTCAAGAAGACGTTTACGACCGCGGCGCTGAAGCTGGGGACGACGAGATCGACGTCTCCGTCGCCGTCGAGGTCGGCCACGACAGCACGTTCGGCCCCCGGGCTGGCGGCCAGGGTGGACGTCCGCACGAACGCTCCCTGCCCATCGTTGGCCAAGAGCGACACGCTGGCGCCACGGAAGTCGGAGACCACCAGATCGATGTCGCCATCACCGTCGATGTCCCCGGCAACGATCCCGTGGGGGCTCTCGCCGACGCCCGTGGTGGCTCCCGACGTAAACCCTGCCCGCCCGTCGTTGGAGAGCACGACGACCTGGTTTGCCCCAGCGTTCGCCACGGCCAGGTCCGTGTCCCCATCGTCGTCGAAGTCGCCGGCGGCCAGGGCCTCCGGCCGATCGAAGCCCTCGGTCGTGCCCCGAACGGTAAAGACGCCGCTTCCGTCGTTGAGCAGGACCGTCACTGTGTTGGCGGTCTGGTCGACCGTGGCCAGGTCCACGTCTCCGTCACCGTCGAAGTCCCCGGCCTGGAGGTTGTACGGCTGCGAAGGTGTGGTCACGTCGCGACGATCGAAGCGAAGTCTGGAGTCGTCCTGCGCCTCCAGCGCCCGGGCCGCAGGGAGCATCAGGAGAACAGTGAGCAGAAGAGCGGGCATTTCTGCGCGCGGAACGTGTCAGCCGGTCAGGAGCCCGTCCACGGCCCACGCGCAGGCGACGAAGCGGCCGTGATGGGACAGCGACAGGTCCACGGGCAAACGCTCGTCTTGCCGGCGCAAGGTCGGTATCCCCCCTTGGGTCACGATGTCGATCTCTGCCGGGGAGATGTTCATCAGGGACCCCACGGCGGTGCGCGCTAGATCTCTAACACGAACGCTGGGGCGGTCGCCCCGAGCTCCCGAGCCGTCGATCTCGACTCGGCCGACGCGAGCACGGGCGCCGATGGGGGGCTCGCCGGCGGCTCCGTCGTGGACTTCGGAACGGGAACCGGTCGCCTGATCTGCCACGGGCACGGCCAGAGCGTGCAGCCATTCGTCTGCTCGCTCGAACCAGACACTGAAGCGCGCCACCCCATGGCTCACCTCGGCCCTGGCGTCGTCGAGCATCCGGACGGCGAATTTCCTCGGGAAGAACCGTACCTCACCGTCGAGCTTCCGGGCGACCTTGAAGGCGCTTTCCTTGGCCGCCCAGAGAGACCATCGGAGTTGATGCGCGGAGCGGCTCCCGCGGATGCGGGCTTGTTCGGCGGGAGTGAACGCCCGGCTGTCGAAGCGGCCGTGGATCCTGTCGGCTTGGCTCCACGAATCTTGGAGATCGACGATATCGTTACCTACAAGCAAAGTACCTCTGCTCCATACGCGCCAGTCGAGCTACGATCTGCTCGGCCAGGTCCATGGACCGCCGCAGGCCCGAATGCTCCGACTCGGGTTTGAAGAGCTCGAAGTCGACGTAGAACGAGTCTCCACGGGCCGGAACGGTGGACCAGGTCTTCTGTCGGTCACCGCGTATGTATACGCACAGTGCGCGGCAGTCCCGTACGGAGTTCAGGATCCTCCCCACCCCGTGGGCAATGGAGTCGGACTGCACACGCCCCGTGCGGCTACGCCCCGCCTCGGGAAAGATCAAAGCGGTGTCTCCCCGGGTGAGGAGATGTTGCACGCGCCTGATGACCCTGGACACGTCCTGCCGCCTCCCGCCCCGTCTTACGGGAATGCACTTCGTGAGCCAGGCACCGAACCGGCTGGGCCAAACAAACGCGTAGTTGGTGTACTCCGGCAGGTTCCACGGCATGCGGGAGTAGTTGAAGACGTACCACCAGCTTCCCCCGAGGGCCCAGGCGACCACAGCGGAGTCGACCATGGTCAGATGGTTCGCGCAGATCAGCAGGGGTTGATCGTTCTCACGCATCATGGCGCGAAAGCGCTTGCGCAGCGCGCCGGCGTTCTTGACGTGATACCTCATCAGGAATCGCATCGCGAACACGATGGAGGTGATCCATAAGACGGAGGACAGCCGGCCCACCTCCCGCTGAATGGCCAGCGCCGCCCGTGTTCTGAAGGAAAGCTTCGTCACGACTCGAACCTACGAGATCTTTTGCTGGATGAGCCCCACCGCGTCGCCGACCGTGTTCACGGCGTCGGCGTCTTCATCTTCCACCTCGATGTCGAACTCATCTTCGAAGTTCAGGATGATGTCCACCAACCGTGCGGAATTCACCTTGAGATCCTCGAGGATGTTCGTGTCCTCGTTCACCGCGTCCAGTGCCTCTTGGTTCTTCACGTACGGCTTCACGATCTCTATCACCTTCGCGAAGATCTCTTCTCTGGTCATTAAGGGCGTCCCGTTTCGATCCAGTACTAGTCGACCCACCTGCGGAAGATCGCACAAGAATTTACATCGCCAAAGCCGAAGCCCGCCTTGATAATCGTATTCAGCTCCGGCATTTCGCGCACCACATGCGGGATCGAGGCTGCATACGACTCGATCTCCGGATGCACATCTTCACAGTTTATGGAGGGATGAACAAACCCTCTCTCGAGCATCAAGATACATGCGACCGCCTCCAAGGCCCCTGCGGCACCCAGCGCGTGTCCGATCATCGACTTGGTCGACGAGATCACCGGGAACGTCTCCGGCGTCCGTTCGAGGGCCTTCGCCCAAGAGGCCACCTCTCGCGGATCGGCGCCGGTCGCTGTCAGATGACCGTTGATGACGTCCACCTCGTCCGGCTCGATGGACGCGTCCGCCACGGCTTGCCGGATGCAGCGCTGCACTCCCTCCGGGTTGGGCGCCGTCATGCTACCTCCACCGCTATGCCCTCCGCAATTGATGCTGCCACCCAGAACTTCGGCATGGATCTGCGCACCTCTCGCCTCGGCGCTCTCCAGGCTTTCCAGGTGGAGGAGTCCTGCGCCGCTGCCGGGAACGAACCCGCCCGCAGATGCACTGAGCGGGCGTGAGGCCCTCTCGGGCTCGTCGTTGTGCCTCCGGCAGAGGACACGCATGGAGTCGAAGCCGGCCCATGCATAGGGACTCGACCCCTCGGTGCCTCCGCACAGCATTCGCTCGGCGCGGCCCGCAGCGATCCGATAGTACCCTTCGATGATCGCCTCCAACCCGGTGCTGCACGCGCTGGAGTTGGCTGTCACCTGGTTACCCAGGGACAGAAGTCCGGCCACCCGCGCGGAGACCCCGCTGCCCATGACCTGCTCCACGATAGTGCTGCCGAGCTTGCGCACCCGACCCGCATCCACGTATGGCACGAGCTTCTCGCCTGTGGTATCCAGCCCGCCGATCCCCGTTCCGAGAACCGCCCCGGCCTCCCAATAGACCCGATCGTCGCCCGGCTCAGGTCGCTCGAACCCGGCGTCGGTCCACGCGTCGACGGCGGCGATGCAACCGTACCGGTGGCTGCTGTTCATGGCCAGGAGCTCGTCCTCCGCGAAGTATTCGGCGGCGATCTCGTCGACGCCCTGTGGGATCCCGCCCACGGTGCATCCGAACTTGAGCTCCTCCAGCTGCGGGTAGTGCCGGATCCCGGAAATGCCGTCGCGGATGGCCCGAGCGTACTCCTCGAGGCCGTTCCCGTTGGGAGCCACCACGCCCATGCCCGTGACGACCACTCGGTGGCTCATCGCTCCACCCCCACGCCCGAGATCGTCCCGGACAAGACGACGGTCCCGTCGTCCAGGGTCATGGTCGCCTCGGAGCGGAACTTGTTTCGCCGGAAAAACACCCTCCTTGCCGACGTCGTCACCCGGTCCCCTGGCTTCACGACACCGGTGAAATCGACGTTGGCGTCGCTGAAGAGAGCCACTCGCTTCATTACGCCTTCGATCCCGTGCTCCAGGGCGATGATGTAGATGCCGAGCGCGACGACGCCGATCTGGGCAAAGGATTCCAGGAGGAGAACCCCCGGAGTCACCGGATCTCCCGGAAAGTGCCCCCGATAGAAGTCTGCGTCGGGCCGAAACCGATATTGGGCAACGATGTGGTCCTCGGACACCTCGAGGATCTCGTCCACGAACCTGAACGGCTCCTGCTGGGGGAGCAGCTCCAACACCTGGGCCGGCGTGAGCTTGGTTCCCACGGGCTCCGCCGTATTCACTCGGCCATCTTCCCACCACGGGACCGCTGTGAGGGCCAGGGGTAGTCGGCATAGTCGATGTCGCGAAAGACGCCCACCTTGGCGCGCTTGATCTCGTAGATGGCTTCACCGTCCACCAGCACCGTCGCGTCTCCGATGGCCACGGCGGACCCGGACTGCGGCAGATCCTGATATCGAACGATGTCGATCTCGTATCGGACGACCTTGTCGTGGGGTCTGATCTGCCCGGAGAACTCCACCCCGGCGCAGCCCAGCGCCCGCCCAGTGCCCAGGGCGCCGTTCCAGGCGCAGTAGAAGCCGATGAGCTGCCAGACGCCGTCCACACCAAGGCATCCCGGCTGGACCGGATCGCCGAGGAAGTGACACTGGAAGAACCAGTCGTCGAGGCGGACATCCCGCTCCGCCACGATCCGACCCCGGGCACCCTTTCGCGAGATGTGCTCGATGCGATCGACCATCAGCATGGGCGGCAGGGGCAGGCGAGCCTTGAACTCCGGAGGCTCGTCCTCGAGCAAGCGCCCATACGCGAAAGCCAGAACCTCCTCTTCGGAAAGGTGCGATCGCTCCCGGAACTCGTCGTACTTCACGGCGTCTCTCCAAAGCGCAGCACATAGCTGGACCAGGACAGGCCCGAGCCCACCCCGATGATCGCCACGTCGTCACCGTCGGTCCATCGATCCCAATTCATGGACATCACGGACGGTGCTCCGGCGGCTCCTGTGTTGCCGTAGTCCACGACGTTGCAGTGGTGATGGTCGCCGTCGATGTTACAGTGCTCGCACACCGTTTCGAGCATCCTGAGATTGGCCTGGTGGCCGATGAAGTGGAGGGAGCGGCCCGGGGGCGGAAACTCCTTCTGGATTCGCCGCAAGCAGCGCACGGTCTTCTTGATTGCGAACATCTGGACGGTGCGACCCTCCTGGCTGAAGTGACCCAAAAGGGGAACCATCACCTTGTCGCTGCCCGCCGGGCTCGACTCCAGCGTGTTTCCCAGGATCTGGATTCGGGACGGGACCTTCGTGGAGATCACGGCAGCCGTCGTGCAGTCTCCCCAGAGCACCGACGCCGTCCGGTCGGAGTAGTCCACCGCGGTCGTGAGGCTCTCGGGCGTCACCAGAAGGATGTATTCCGGAAGTGCTTCGGGGCGCATCATGGACAGAGCATAGAGCGCCACCCACATGCTCGTGCACGCCGAGTTCATGTCGAAGGCGGGCACCTCCAGCTCCAAAGCCTGGGCGATCATGCACGCCTCGGCGGGGGAGGACCACTCCGGCTTGCTCGAGCCCGCGATGACCATGCCGATGTCGTCCTTGGACACGCCTGCCCGCTCCAGCGCCATCTCCGCGGCCCTGCCACCGGTTTCTGCGTGGGTGTACATGGCGGCTTCCACGGCCTCCCCGGGATCCACATTGCGGGTCTCACGGATGTAGTCGAGAGAAAGCACCGTACGGCGGGCGCGGATCCCCACTCGCTCCATGATCCACTGGTCGTTCGTCCCGATGTCGAGATCGGCAAGGAACTCGTTGGTGATCTCACTCTCGGGATGGAAATGCCCCAGCCCATGAAGGTACAGGCTCATCGCGAAGCCCCCGAAATACGCTCTCCTCCGTCCACTCGGATGACTTCGCCATTGATCCAAGCGGCCTCGGGCAGAGACAGGAGATAGATGACGTTGGCGACGTCCTCCGGAGAGGTCAGACGCCCGAAGGGATTCCTGGTCCGCGCTTGGGCTTTCAGATGCGCGCTTCCGGGAATCATGCGTAGGGCAGGTGTGTCCGTAACCCCGGCCTGGACGATGTTCGACCGAATTCCGAAGGGAGCCATTTCCACTGCGATGGAGCGCGAGACCGACTGCAGCGCCACCTTCGCCGCGGCCACCGCCGCATAGCCCTTCCATGCCACCTCATTGCCCTCGCTGGTGAGACCCAGGATGCGGGCGTCGGGCGCAAACATGCCCCGGCCTAGAAGCTCCTGGGTCCAACCCAAGAGGCTGGTGCCCATGGCATGGATGGTGCGCGTCAGGTCCTCCTCCTCCAGGAAGGAGTCGCCGGAGTACTCCGGTGGCGTCGTGAGACCCTGAACACCGTCGATACCCTCCTCGAACAGGCGGTCGGCAGCCTCCTCCAACGCCGATTCATCGACGCCGAGGGCTTCCGCCAACCGCTGCCGGGCCACATGAGAAGCGGCCGCTTCGGGACCGATCAACTTGAGATTGCCGAAGGCGATGGAGTGGAGGACGACACGGACCCGGCCCTCGGCCCCTAGTGTCTCGGCCAAGGCTTCGAGGATCTCCGCTCGCACGTCCGAGTCCAGGGCATCCTTGTTGAACGTCAGGAGCGAGACGCCCCGCTTGCGGATCTGGTCGAACTCCGACTCGATGCGACGCATCGCCCCGCGGCGGTCGCGGTGGACGATGCACAAGTTGAGCCCGTGTTCGGCCAGCTTATGTGCGGTGGCGAGCCCGAAGCCGCTCGAGCCACCCAGAATCAGCGCCCACTCATCGCCGCCGTAGGGTGCGGGTGACGTACTCACGCGGTTCTGTTCTCGGTGAACATCAGGGAGAGGTCTTGGGCAATATGGCAATGAGGCACCCCAACGTCGGGATCACCCCGGAATCAGCGGCATGCATAGGGATACAAGGATACCAAAGGGGAGCGATTCTGACTAGGAAGCGGGTGGTGACATTCGCCGATTCCTTGCTACCCGGCATCCCACGGCCTATCTGTAGGTGAGCCTTCCCGACCACTTCGACCCCACGCCCGACGAGTGGAGTGATGCAGCAACCCCGGCTTGCCACCGAGTCCATTGCGGGCCAGCGGCCGTATCAGGAGGACTCCGTCCTGTCACACACCCTGTCGGACGGCCGAATCCTCTTGGCTGTCGCCGACGGAATGGGCGGACACGCGGCTGGTGAGGTCGCCAGCGCCCTCGCGCTGGAGACACTCGTGGAGGCCGTCGAGGGAGGCCAATCACTGGACGAGGCATTCCGTCTTGCCAACGATCGCGTCCACTCCAAGGCGGAGGAGCCCGGAAAGCAGGGCATGGGAACGACGCTGGTCGCCATGTTTCTGGACGGGGACGGCTACGCGGTCGCCAACGTAGGAGACAGCCGGTGTTTACGTAATCTCGGAGTCAGGCACACGCCAGATCACCGAGGATCACTCCTTCGTGGCCGAGGCCCAGAAGCGGGGGCAGACTGAGGAGGAAGCCCTGGCATCACAGTGGAAGGACGCCCTCACTCGCTCCATCGGCACTGACCTCGAGGTCGAGGTCGACGTCTTCGGACCCTTCCCGGTAGAGGGTGACTCGGCCGTCCTCCTCTGCTCCGATGGCCTGTACAAGACCCTGAGCGATTCCGACCTCGGTGACCTGTTCGCTCAGTCGGGCGGCCCCCGTGGCGCTGCCCAGTCAATGGTGTCAGCCGCCTACGAGCGTGGAAGCGATGACAACATCTCGGTGGCCATCGCCGAGTTCGATGAGGTTCCGAGGATGCGCCCCGCAGGCACCATGCCGCTGGAGTTCGAGCCACCGGACGAGGTGGTGGAGCCGGAGCCGGCTCAGGCGGAAAGCGAAGTCGAGACCTCGGCGCCACCGGACGAGCCGGGTCCAGCGCCCGTGACCACGGCGACGGGCACACCGCCGCAGACAGGGCCGCCGGTAGGCATGATCGTCGGCATCGGCGTCTTTATCGTGGTGATGGTAATTGCATTCCTGGTCCTGGGGAGATAGGGACTAGAGGCCTGTTGAAGAAGTGGGGCGAGCTGCGTTAGGAGCGCCGACAAGCGCTAGCCCGCTTTTGCCGGCCAGATCCTGGGCGGTGCCCCGGGCAGGGAGGGAGAGCTCGCAGGTCCGTCAGGCGATGTCCGCCACGAAGGTGAGCTTCAGTCTCCCCACCTCCACCACGTCTCCGTCCTTCAGGTCGGCCGGATTCCTGACGGCTCCGTTGATCTTCATCTTGGTCCAGTTGTGGAGGTTCTTGACCTCGCACCCATCTTCCCTGCTCATGATCAGGACATGGTGTTTGGGCCCCTTCGGTACCATCACGTCGCAGAGAGTGCCCGTTCCGATGAGGGCCGCGGGCATCTCCGACAGATAGTGCGTGCCCCGCTGACCACCCGACTCCCAGACGATGTGAGCGCGACGCTTCCGCTCCGAGTCCTTCAAGAGCTCCTTCAACTCGTGCGACTTGATGTGCATCGTGCCCTCGAAGCCGGTCATGGCCGGCTGGGACTGGCTCGTGAAAGCGGTCTCTTCCCCTACCACCTTGTCGAAGACGATGGAGAACTTGCCGAAGCCGATCTCGTCACCGGCCACAATGGCCTGGGGGCCTTCGATCTTCTGGCCGTGAAGGAAGGTCCCGTTGGAAGAGCCGAGATCCTCGACGACCCAACCTTCACCCTCCCGGCGGACCTCCGCCTGCCTCCGCGACACCGACGGGTTGTCGATGAGGATGTCCATATCCTCTTCGCGCCCGACGCGGATAGCCGCCTGATCCAGGTTGTAGACCTGCATGGTCTTCCGGCCCAGGAGCAGCGTGATCTTCGGCATCCTTCGTCTCCTCCCTTCGTTCGGTTCCGAGGTAGGGCCGCTGGGGGACGACACTCGGGGCGCATACGAGCCGGCGAGTGACCGATAATGCCGTATCGTATGCGCCGCTGTCCAGCGACGCCTGTTCAGCTCCCCCCGTCCGCCGCCATGCAGCCGGGATGATCGGGCACGAGCGAGAGGCACTCGCGCACCAGTTGGTCCGCCACTTCGGGAGAGCCGTCCTGCCGGGCCGCTTCTGCGTCCCAGGCCAAGCGCTCCGCGACCTTTAGGAGCAGCGACCTGGCCTCGGCGCTCTCGGGCTCGAGGGTGGCTGCCCTCTGGGCATATGAGCGCACGTCGTCTCCGTCCCGCCCGAAGTAGCGTGTCTCGGACTGCGCCGACGCAGCCATCCCGATCAAACGCGCCACCTCCCATGACGTATCCACGTCGAGGCCAGCCGAGCGGAGCCCCGCTACGGCCCCCGGCAGATCCTCTTCGCTGACCCGAACCTGAAACGGTACACCGACCGGCCCCATCGGAAGCCGTCCTTCAATGCCGTCGGCGCTGACTCGCACGCCTGTCACACCCGCCTCGGCGGCACGGGCCTGGAGGTCGGCCAACTCCAGGGCCCGTCCCCAGGGTTGGAGGACGGCCGCCCCTGCCGCCAGCAGAAGGACCACAGCGGCGGCCGCAACGAGTCCCGGACGTCCCAGTACGCTCGCACCGACGCCTCGGCTCCTAGGTGTGGTAACCAGCGTGAGGTCCTCCATGGCCCCAGCCGCCAGGGTCACCGTGGTCTCCACCGGCTCGTACTGAGCGTCCTTCAGCGAAACCTTGTACGTACCGGGTCCGAGGCCGTTGGCCACGCACGGAGTGGGCCCCTCGGCTACCGTACGGCGCCCCATGCGGACCTGGACCTCCACACCCGGCTCATCCGTCAGGACCCGCAGGGAGCCCGCGTCCGCCGCCTCTCCCCCGGCCGCCACCCGCTGGAGGGCATCCCGGAGCTCACGGGCCGACGAAAAGCGCTCGTCAGGGTCTCGGCGCAGGAGGCGCAGGACCACGTTCTCCATGGCCGGCGAAACCTCCACCCCGGCCTCGGAGAAGGGCTTCACGTCGCCACGCTCCGTGGCGACCATGAGCTCGTAGATCTGATGCGTCGCCTCACCGGCCGGATTGCCGAGCCAGGGGTCCCGGCCGGTGAGCAAGGCGTAGAGGATCACCCCGAAGGCGAAGAGGTCGGTCCTCCCGTCCACCTCCTCGGCACGCAGCTGCTCCGGGGCCGCGTACCCCGGGGTGCCCAACGTCCCCACGGTCGTCAGGCGACTGTCCGTTTCCCGCTCCGCGATCTTCGCGATCCCGAAGTCGAGCACCTTCACGATCTCCTCACCCGCACGGTCCGTGGTGAGCATTACGTTCTCGAGCTTCATGTCGCGGTGCACGACTGGTTCAGGGCCTTCGTGAGCGGCGATGAGAGCGTCGCAGACCTGGAGGCCCAGTCGGATGGTCCGCTCGGCACTGAAGGGGCCTTGCTCGAGGACCGCATCCGCGAGGCTCTTGCCCTCGACGTACTCCATGAGGAAATAGATGAGCCCCGCCTCGAGGTCCTCCTCGTAGGTGGCGAGTCCCACGATGTGGGCCGACTCCGTGCCCAGGCGTTTCATGATCTGCGCCTCCCTGAGGAAGCGTTTTCTCATGGTCTCCGCCTCGGCCCCCACCAACCGGTCGACGCCGAGGATCTTGAGCGCCTCGATCCAGCCGCCCTTCACGTCCTCGACTTTGTAGACGGTCCCGAAGCTGCCGGCTCCGAGGCGCTTCAGAACGCGCCACTTGTCCCTGAGGAGCGTGCCTACGAGCGGATCTTCCTCCGGGTCGTCCCCGGCCCCTCCGGCGCCGCCGCTCTCACCGCCGGGCGGCGTGCCGCTCTCCGCTGGAGATCCCCCCTCGAAGTCCGGAAGGTCCTCTGGGTTCCAGGCGACGGTGGGCTGCGGTCGCTTCTTGTCTGGCTCGTCGGGGTTGGACACGGACCGAGTACCTCGTGGCCGAAAGCGGTGGCACGAACTTACCGGGCGGCGCGAAGTCGGGTCAACAAGAATCGGGACTTGCCACCCCAGGGTCTCGGTCTTCCTTTACATCCATGCGACACCGTGAAGTCCCGATCCTGCTCTCCTTGGCTCTTCTGGGAGGGTGCTCCGGTGAGGCGGACCCGTCCACCGACGCACAAGCGACAGATCCCCAGCCGAGCGAAGTCGTCCTCCAGGCGGTGGACGCCCGAACGGGGGCGGCGCTCACTGACGGTCAACTGACCGTGAGGTATCTGGTGCGGACGCCCATCACTCTGGATGCCTCCGCGGTGGACCAGGTGTCGGCCTCTGAGCCTTACCGCATCGCCCATGCCGTCGCGGAAGACAGCCTCGTGGTGGAGCTCCGTCTGGAGGCCCGGTCCTATCACCGCCTGGACACTGTCCTCACGGTGGCACGCGGGGCATCGGCCGGACCCTTCACAGTGCGGATGACACGGCGCTTGGACCGGGTAGCCGGCACCGGCGGGGCCAGGCCAGCAGCCGGCGGAGTCCGGGCCGACACGCCTCCTCCCGCGGCCGCTCAACCGTCCCAGCCCATCGACCCCGACGCCGGGATCGACCGAACGGCGCTGCGGGCGGGGAACGAGGCGTTCCGGGCCGGAGATTGGGTGGCGGCCACGAGGGGCTACCTGAACATGGTGGAACCCCCGCGGCGGACCGGCACCTACGCCCGTGCGTACCAGCAGGCGCTGGTTCGACTGGGAGTCAGCCACATCAACCTGGGTGAGTGGGCCGGCGCTCTCAACGCGTTGGAGGAGGCCGTGTCCTTCGACTCACCCGGGTTCAACGCCTACCTGACTCTAGGCCAGGCCCAGTGCGCCGTGGGGCGCACAGAGGACGGCCGCCGGTCCCTCGACCAGATCGACGGCATGGCCTCCACGCTCCCGGCCGGGGAGCGCCCAGTCGTGCTGGCCTTTGTGGCGTATCAGCGGGCGGTCTGCAGCCAGCGGGACTTCGAGCAGGCGGAGGGTGCCCTGCAACGCGTGCAGAGCGGAGCCGCCACGATCCGGGCGTATGAGGCGTTCATCGAGCAGGGTGAGGCGCTCAACCCGCAGCCCGCTCAGCTCCAGCAGGCGCTGCGCAACGCCCGTCGTCGGATCGGGGAGGTTAGGGACCGGATGCTCCGGGGCGGAGGCGAGGCCTATTCGTAGCGCAACGCGCTAGCGGGCCTCACCCTGCCCACCAGAGCCAATAATCGGCCGTTGCGACTGTCCTTCTCCGACCCCCCGCGGGGATCCCAAGACCCCGCGCGGATTCCGAGAACCGGTTTACGACTCACCGTTGCTTACCCGTGTCCTCCGACGTACGATTGCTCGGGTAGCCCTAGACGGAGCAGGACACATGACCGAGAGGAACCCCTTCGACCACGTCGGTCTCTCAGGGTCGAACATGACCCCCCCACCCCCCCAAGCTGAGTTCGGCGAGGTCTTCGAGTGGCTCGCAGGCCGCTCGGGCATGTCGCGGCGGAGCTTCATCAAAGGAGTCATCGCTTCCGGAGTGGCCGTGTCGGGCGTGCCGTATCTGGCCAACGCGAGCCCCAGACCCGCCCTTCAGAGCGGCGCGGCGGAACGCCTCATCTCGTTGAATGTGAACGGGCAGGTTCGTCGGGTGGACGTCCTTCCCAACGAGACGCTCGCCATGACGTTGCGCTATAAGCTCGGGCTCACCGGCACCAAGCTCGGGTGTGATCGTGCGGAATGCGGCGCCTGCACGGTGCTCATCGACGACGTCACGCACTACTCCTGCTCCACACTCACGCACCGCGTGCGAGGACGAGAGATCACCACGGTGGAGGGGCTCGAGAGCCCTTCGGGCGAGCTCCACCCCGTGCAGCAGGCTTTCATCGACGAGCTGGCTCCCCAGTGCGGCTTCTGCACGCCGGGACAGGTGATAGCCGCAGTGGGACTCCTGAGGGCGAACCCGAATCCGACTCGCGAGGAGGCACGCCGGGCGATGTCGGGCAACATCTGCCGATGCGGTGCCTACGATCACTATCTGAACGGGGTCATGCGCGCGGCGCAGGAGGTCTGAGATGGCACTTATCGGTGAGAACTTCACCCCTCCTGATCTCCGAGCCAAGGTGACGGGAAGGGCGAAGTACGCAGAGGATTTCCGGGCGGATGGCATGCTCTACTGCCGGCTCCTGACGAGCCCGATGCCCCACGGCCGTGTGCGGAGCATCGACGCGTCGGAGGCGCTGAGCATGGAGGGCGTCCTCGCCATCCTCACCGCCGACGAGGTCCCTGAGATCCCCGCACCAGGGAATCCTATCCTGACCAACGAGCCCCACTACGTGGGTGAGCCGATTCTGGCGGTTGCGGCGGTCGACGAGACCACGGCCCAGAACGCCATCGCGGCCATCAAGTTGGATCTGGAGCCGCTGCCGTTCTGCGTCGACCCGCTGGACAGCCTGCGCCCAGGCGGACCCAACGCCAGGACGGACGGCAACACGGTGGTGCGGGGAGAAGGCTTTCAAGAGCGCAAGTGGACCGCCGAGGACTTCGCGGAGGCTGGCGAGGGTAAGCTGCCCATGGGGGAGCCGCTGGCCGAGTGGTCATACGGTGACGTGGAGGTCGGGTTCGCCGAGGCGTCGCTGGTGCTCGACGAGACCTTCGTGACCGCGAACACCTCCCACCACTCCATGGAGCCCCGGAGCGCCATGGCCTACTGGCAGAACGGGAAGTGCTACTTCTACGGATCGACCCAGAGCCAGAGCTTCGTCGTGCCGGGTCTCGCGAGCTATCTCGGCATCGAGCCCGACGACCTGGTCTACATCGCGGAGTTCTGCGGTGGAGGCTTCGGCTCGAAGGGCGGCGCTTACCCCATCATGGTCGTGCCGGCCTACCTGGCCAAGAAGACGGGGCGGCCCGTGCTGATGCGCATCAGCCGCGCCGAGGAGAACTTCATCGGCTCCGCACGCCCCGGCTTCCAGGGCCGCATCAAGATGGGGTTCCGCGATGATGGGCGAGTCACGGCGGTGGACCTGTACATCGTCCAGGAGAACGGTCCCAACTCGGGCGGGGGAGACTGGAATTCGGCCGGCAGCGCCGTATCGATCGTCTATACGCCGCTGGCCATGCGGTTCCGGGGGATTCCGGTCTTGACCAATACGCCGGCCACTGGCGCACAGCGAGGTCCAGGGCAGAACCAGATCGCGACGGCCGTCGAGCCGCTCCTCGACAAAGCCGCCCACCAGCTGGGGATCGATCAGGTGGAGATCCGCCGGATCAATGCCCCGGACAACGACTCGCGGTACGGTCCCAGTCAGGGGCCTGTCACGAGCGCCTACATGCGCGAGGCCTTGGACATCGGCGCGGAGCAGTTCGACTGGGAGGGCAAGAAGGCTCAGAGCGGCCGGCGTCGCGGCTCCAAGGTCATCGGGGTGGGCGTCGGGCAGGCCTTCCACGCAGCGGGATCGAGCGGGTACGACGGCCTGGTCCGGATCACGCCCGACGGCAAGCTCCACATCCACTCGGGCGCGGGTAACCTGGGCACGTTCTCCTACGCGGGGACGTCGCGAGTCGCCGCCGAGGTCCTCGATATGCAGTGGGAGAACTGTGAGATCCACCGCGGCGACTCCAGCAAGGGCCTGCCGTGGAATCTGGCTCAGTGGGGCAGCAACACGTCGTTCACCATGGCCCGGACCAACTACGTCGCCGCCATGGACGCCGTTCAGAAGCTCAAGGAGATCGCGGCCATGGACCTGGGCGGCTCGCCCGGAGACTACGACATCGGCAATGAGACCGTCTTCGCCAGAGCCAATCCGTCGCGGCGCCTCACGTACGCGGCCGCGGCACGCCGGGCCATCGAGCTGGGCGGGAAGTTCAGCGGCCATGAGGTCCCCGACGATCTCAACCAAATGACGAAGTCCGCCGTCGCGGGCCTCGCCGGCAGCGCCCTGGTCGGCGTGGCCAAGGACAACCTGGAGCTTAACGGGACCGTTCCCGCGTTGGCGGCGGGCTTCATCCGGATCGAGCTCGACGTGGAGACGGGTCAGTTCGAGATTCTCGACTACCTGGGAGTAGCAGATTGCGGAACCGTGATCCATCCCCAGGGGCTTGCCACCCAGATAACGGGCGGGGCCGTGCAGGGCTTCGGCATGGCGACTCTGGAGCGCCACCTCTACGACCCCCACTACGGTCTGCCGGGCACCATCGGTCTACACCAGACCAAGCCGCCGTCCTTTCTGGACGTACCCCTGGAGATGGACTGGGCAGCCGTCAACATCGCCGATCCCCAGAACCCCGTAGGGTCCAAGGGGGTGGGAGAGCCCACTATGGGGTGTGCCGGCGCCGCGCTGTTGTGCGCCATTTCCGACGCGCTGGGCGGTCACTACTTCAACCGGATCCCCGTGGTGCCCGACATGATCGTGAACGCCGCCTCGGGGCACCCGCAGTCGCATACACCGCTGCAAGTCAACACGCCGTGAGGAGCCGCCCATGTTGAAGGACATGATGTCGCATTTCGAGCTGTTTCAGCCGGCGGACCTGGACAACGCATTCGACCTCCTCGATCGCTTCGGCGAGGACTGCTGGACGATCGCTGGCGGTCAAGACAGCCTCGACTGGTTCAAGGACCGGAGCAAGCAGTCTTCAGCCGTCATCGACTTGGCGGGAATCCCGGGGCTCGAGGGCATCCGGGAGACTGCCGACGGCATCGAGATCGGAGCCATGACGACGCTGACAGCCATCGAGCGTCATCCCGTCATCCAGGAGCGGTATGAATTGCTCGCGGAGGCGGCACGGGCGGTGGCGAGCCCTCAGATTCGCAATAGCGGCACGCTGGGTGGCAACGTCTGCCAGGACACGCGCTGCTGGTACTACCGCTACGGGCTCTCCTGCTACCGGGCCGGAGGCAACACCTGCTACGCCAACACGCCGGTGGGGCTGAACCGGGAGCACTGCCTCTTCGGCGCCAACCGCTGCGTGGCCGTGACACCCTCCGATCCGGCGATTGCGCTCGTGGCGCTGGACGCCTCCATGGTCATCCAGAACTCGGGCGGCGAGCGAGTCGTGGCCGCCGAGGACTTCTTCATGAAGCCCTCCGTGGACATCACGCGGATGACGGCGCTCCAGCCCGAGGATCTCCTGACCCAGATCCGGATCCCCAACACGTGGGCCGGCGCCAGCTTCTACTTCGAGAAGGTCGCCGATCGTGGCACTTGGGACTTCGCCCTGGTGAGCGTGGCCGCAGCGCTGAGAGTGGAAGGCGACCGTATCGAGGGAGGCCGCATCGCGTGCGGCGGGGTGCAGTGCATCCCGAGGCGGCTCACGGACATGGAGGAGCTCATCACGGGTCGTGTCAAGAACGAGGAGACCGCCAATCTCGCCGGTGCCTTGGCGGTCCGCGGAGCGGAACCCTTGAACCACAACCACTTCAAGATCCCGCTCATGGAGAATCTGGTGAAGAGGGCCGTGCGCGACGCCTAGCTGGTTTGCACGGCCCTGGCGTGGGGGTCAGTCGATCCGTCGGCGGACGAGCGGGTACCCGGTGCCCCCTACCCCCCGAGCACGTTGAGCTGGCGCGTGAACTTCACGATCAGCGAGCGACCCAGGGGCCCGTCGAGGGCGTCGACGCCCTGGATATCGTTGTAGACGATGAACAGGCCAGTCCCGGCCGTGTTCAGCCATCCGAAGCGCACGTTCGCCACCAGGCGATCAATCTGATCGCTGTACTGGATCAGGGACTGTAGATAGATCCGCGGGGTGAAGAAGTACCCGAAGTTCACGCCCACCAGGGTGGTCTCGAAGTTGCCCTCGGGGAGATTGACGTCGTTGTACTCCAGCCTGAGCGAGGTGCTCAAGGCCGCTCCACTCCGCAACGTGATCGTAGCTGAGCTGTTCAGGCGGTTCCCGGAGAGGAAGCTCCCCACGTTGAGCCGGCCGTCGAACGACAGGTCGGCCGAACGGTTCGTGTTGAACACGAAGGCCGCCTCCCATCCGTCGTAGGTACCCGTCGGGACGACGACATCGGTGCCGGTGATCTCGAACGGCTCGTAGAGCCCCTCCCGCACCCAGTTGGCGCCCGTGTGGAACTCCATTCCGCTGGGCCACTCCCAGTGGGTGTCGATGTGCAGGCGACTCGACTCCTCGAAGTTGTGCTCGACCTCGCTCTTCCGGCTCCGGTACGTGAAGTACGAAACGTGGGGGCGGATCTCCCGGAGGAACCGATCGGGGCGGACGAAGCGCTGGATGTACCCCTGGTAGTAGCGGTAGCCGCTCCGGGGCAGGAAGCCCACTTCGGGGTTGAAGGACTCGCTAATCTCGCGGACTGTGAGGGTGCCCGTCCAGCTCCGGCTGCTCCACCCTGCGGTGGCGTCGAACGCGTGCTCGTCGCCTGCGAGCCCGGGAGTCTCGGTCCCCGCCACGAAGGATGTGAGCGTCAAGGCCTGTCCGATGCCCACCCGTGCGTCCGCCGCGAAGGTCCGGTTGTAGTCACCGGACGCCTCGCCGCTCCTATTCACGAACAATGCTCCCACCCGTGATCGATTGGGCAGCTCTCGGGCGACCCGGGCGACAGAGTAGGCATCGCCCGCCGGCCCCCCCGCCTTCCCGCCCGTCTCGATGTGGAGGAGGCCGACGTTGAAGCCCCCGGCCTTCCCAGAGAGCCGGCCCCCGCCCTGGATGGGCACCTGTTCCCCGTCGACGATGCCGATCTGCCGGCTGAAGAAGAGGTCGGCGCCACCCGCGCCTACGGTGAAGAAGCCCGCGTTCTCCAGGAAGAACGGCCGCTTCTCGGGGAAGAGGAGTGAGAAGCGGGTGAGGTTGACCTGCTGATCGTCCACCTCGACCTGGGCGAAGTCGGTGTTCACGGTCATGTCGAGGGTCAGCCCCTGTGTGATCTGCAGCTTCGCCTCGCCGCCGAACTCGGCCTCCTCTCCGAAGGACGTCTCGCCGGCCTCGTAGTTCCGCTCCGTCGAGGCCAGCCCGTAAGGCGTGACAGTTCCCAGGCGCCGGAACGGGGGCGAGAGGCCCTCGAGATCTCCGGCGTAGTTGAGCCTGTAGAGGTTGAACTCCCGTGGCACGGGGGACCAGAACGACTCCTCGTTCAGCCGTCGGACCCGCCGGGCCACGTTGAAACCCCAGGGGTCGTTCTCCGCTCCGTAGCGCAGCGTGTTGAAGGGGATCCGGAACTCGGCGTACCACCCCCGGCCATCCACGGCGGTAGCCACGCTCCAGCTCCCGTCCCAGTTCTTGTTGAAGCCGGCTCCCGCTCCCGACTGAAAGCGCCGTCGGTTGTTGAAGCCGCTGCCCAAGAAGCGTCCCCCACCCTGGCCCTCGTTGGCGACCTGGCCGTCGTACTCGATTCCCGCAGGGGTCGTGCCGAACACGAATCCGTTCTGCTCGTCGTTGTATGTGTCCAGGATCAGCACGACGTTGTCGCTCTCGTCCACCTCATAGTCCCGAATCTGCTCCCCGGGGACGATGCCGTCCGGCTGGCTGTCCAAAGCCCAAACGCCGACGTACAGGGCTTCGCCGTCGAACACGACCCTCACTTCGGTACGCTCGGTGGCCGGCTCTCCATCCCTGGGCTCGCGCTGTGTGAAATCCGTCATGGGCGCGGCCTGCTGCCACGCCGCATCATCGAGACGGCCGTCGATGGTTGGGGGATCGGTCACCCGTGACGCTGTCGCGGTCCCTGGCTCAAGGGACGGAATGCCCCCGTTGGACCCGGGGGCGGAGGCTTCTTGTTGAGCGAGAAGCGCAGACGGGCAAAAGGCGAGAAGGGCGGCCAGCTTCAGTCGGGTAGTCTTCACTCGGGTCCTACCGTGTACAGGGCCTGAGATGGTGGTGCAAAGGTAGCAGGGGAACGCCGGTGCGCCCGCCGGCCACAGTACTCGACGAGGTGGACTGGAGCCTCCGCCCCCTCGCCTTCAGCCCAGCTGGACCGGCAGCTCCCTGATCCGCTGACCGGTGAGTGCGAAGAGGGCGTTCGTGACGGCCGGAGCCAACGGCGGCAGCCCGCCGGGTGGATCGCCGCTTGGAGCCAGCACCACCTCGACCTCGGGCGCCTCGTCTATCCGGACCATGGGGTAGTCGTGAAAGTTGCTCTCGACGACTCGCCCCCCCTGGATGCTCACGCGACCGTACAGAGCCGCCGTGAGGCCATACATCATGCCGCTCTCCATCTGAGCCCGTACGATGGCCGGGTTCACCACCACGCCGCAGTCGATCGCACACCAGAGCCTGTGGACGCGGGGCTTGTCCCCGTCCACGGAGACCTCTGCCACCTCGGCCACATACGAGCCGAAGGACTCCACCACGGAGGATTCCCCGAGCTCGTCCCTCGGGAGGCGTCGTGCCCCACGCCGAGGCTTCAGCCACGGCATCCAGCACATCGATGTGCCTGGGGTGATCTACGAGGAGGGCCCTCCGGTACTGGTACGGATCCTGGCCCGCTGCGTGCGCCAGCTCGTCCACGAAGGACTCCACCACGAATCCGTTGTGCGAGTTGCCTACCGAACGCCAGAAGCCGACAGGGATGGGAAGCTCGACGTTAGACCAGGCCACGCGAACGTTAGGGACGGGATAGGGGTGGTTTTGAGCCGCCTCGACGGACGTTGGGTCCACCCCGTCCGGCATGAGACCGGCCCAGCCCGCCACGAAATTGGGCATCCAACCCGGAAGCCATCTCTCCATGATCGATTGTGAGGCGATCTCGTGACGCCACGCCATGGGTCGCCCCCCCTCGTCCAGCAGAGCCTCCAGCTGGTGATACGATGCCGGCCGGTAGAAGTCGTGCTGAATGTCGTCTTCCCTGGACCAGACCACCTTGACGGGTCCGTCGACCTTGGAGGCCAGCTCCGCCGCCTCCCGCACGAAGTCCAGCTCGGCCCTTCGGCCGAAGCCGCCGCCCAGATAGGTCGTGTGGACCTCTACGGAATCATCGTCGACACCGGCGGCCTTGGCGGCCGCCTGGCGTGAGCCTCCGCCGATCAAGGAGGGGGCATCTTGGAACTGGGTGGGCGCCCATACTGTGCAACGGCCCTCCCTCACCACCGCGGTGCAGTTCATAGGCTCCATGGTGGCGTGGGCCAGGTAGGGCAGTGAGTACTCCGCCGTGACGCGGGTGCCGGATCCAGTGAGGGCGACATCCACATCTCCGTCGTCGCGGGCAGCCTTCCCGCCCACCTCCACCGCCGCGCGGAAGCGGCGGGAGATCTCGGCGTCGTCGATCGTGGCTCCCGCGCCCTCGTTCCAGACGATCTGGAGGGCGTCACGCCCCTTCTTGGCCGGCCAGTAGCCCTCGGCGACCACGGCAACTCCGCTCTCGATGTCCACGACGTCGTGGACGCCTTCAACGGCCAGGGCGGGCGCCGGGTCGTACGACCCGACCGAACCTCCGAAGACGGGGGAACGGGCAACCACGGCCACCCGGGCGTCAGAGGGGCCGGCATCCACGCCGAAGGTCGCCTGGCCCCTCGTCTTCGCCGGTACGTCCAGGCGCCTCGGCGACCTGCCGATGATACGGAACTCCGACGGATCCTTGAGCTCGACGGTCTTCGGGAGCGGGATGGCCGCCGCCGCGGTGGCAAGCTCGCCGTAGGTGAGCGTCGACCCATCCGGGTGTATGGCCGTACCGTCGAGCATGCGAACCTGCTCGGCGACGACGCCCCAGCGCTGGGCGGCAGCTTCGCGAAGGAGCCACCGCGCAATGGCGCCCGCCTCCCGAAGAGGCTCCCATGCCGTGAGCACGCTCGTGCTCCCCCCAGTCACCTGCATCCCCATCGTGGGGGAGTTGCGGTACGCCGGATGGGCCGGCGCAAAGGCGAAGGATATACTCTCCAGGGAAACCTCGAGCTCCTCCGCGATGAGCTGCGGAAGGGCGGTGGTGATCCCCTGCCCCATCTCCGACTTGTCGATCATGAAGGTGATCGCGCCGTCGTCGTCGATCCGTAACCAAGCGTTCGGCGCGAAGGCGGCGTTCGTGGCGGGCATGCCGGGGCCCGATCTGACCTTGAAGTAGATCCCGAGTGTGAGACCGGCGCCCGCTACAGCGCCGACCTTGATGAAGGTGCGGCGCGAGACGCTCATCGGTCGCCTCCTTGCTCGGCACCCTCGGCCACGAGCACGGTCTCCCGGGACAGCTTCCGCCGCCCGGTGGATCGCCCGCCGGATGGCGTTGTACGCACCGCAGCGGCACACGTTGCCCGTCATGGCCCGGTCGATGTCCTCATCGGTGGGCCGGTCGACTTCAGCGAGCAGTCCTGCCGCGGACATGATCTGGCCTGACTGACAATAGCCACACTGGGGAACCTGCTCCTCCACCCATGCCCGCTGAACCGGGTGTGATCCGCTGGGAGAGAGTCCCTCGATGGTCGTCACCTCGGCTCCTTCGACCGTGCCGATCGCTGTCATGCACGAGCGGGCCGGGGTGCCGTTCACATGGACCGTGCAGGCCCCACACAGGCCCATCCCACACCCGAACTTGGTGCCAGTGAGCTTGATGGTGTCCCGGAGAACCCACAGGAGTGGAGTATCTTCAGGGACGTCGACCCGCTGGGGCCGCCCGTTGAGCGTGAAAGTGACCATGGCGAGGTCCTGCTGGAGAAGAGGGGTCGTGCTCGAAAAGTGTCGCGGCCCGTGGGTCCGACACAAGGACCCGCGGTCGTAACTTGCCCTGCCACATCGATATTGATACCATTCGAGATCAATCTCAATTGATATCAATCACTGGGAGCCCTCATGATCACGCGGCCACTCAAGCCTCAATGGTTCCAGATTCTCCTCGCGTTGTCGGAGCAGGATCGGCACGGCTACGCCATTCAGCGGGCGGTTCTGGACCGGACGGACGGACACCTGCGGCTGTGGCCGGCAATGCTCTATCGATCGTTGGCGAAGCTCGAGGAGGGCGGTCTGATTCGTCATGCCGAGGCTCCGTCGCATGAGCCCGAGGATGAGCGCCGGCAATACTACGGGCTCACGGAGGAGGGGCGGCTTAGGCTCAGGGACGAGGGAGAGATGCTCGCCCGCTGGGCTGCCGCCGCACGGGGTGTCGGGGTCTGACATGTCCGCCCCAAGCCGACTGCGCGCCTACCGGCTGCTGCTGCACCTCTTTCCCCGGGATTTCCGCAAGACGCGGGGTGGGGAGTTGGAGCGGCTGTTCCTGGATATGTGCGCTGAATGGGAGGAGGAGAGGGGGGAGTTGGGGTTTCGCTTCTGGGTATCCCTTGCTTGGGATACGCAGCGGGAAGCGCTCGGCGAGTGGTTCTCCCTGTCTCGTGACGCAATCGAGTCCACCATGACCCAGAGCCTTGGAGAGCACATGTCCGCGCTCATTGGAGACATCCGCTACGCAGTCCGCCAGCTCGTGCGACAACCGCTATACGGCGTCATGGTGGTCGTGCTGATGACACTCGGCATCGCCGGGAATACGGCCATGTTCAGGGTCTTCAACGGGCTCTTCCTGCGGCCTCTCCCGTTCGAGGACGCGGAACAAGCTCGTCGACCTGGACGAGACCGCTCCGCACTGGGACCTCGAGTTCCTGAGCATCGCGTACCGCGACTTCGCAGCGTGGCGAGACCACAACAGCACGTTCCAGTCGATGGCTGTCTACCATTTCGGCGGCGGCAACCTCGTGATGGACGGCTCGGCAGAGCGAGTGACCTACCTGGCCTCAACGCACACCATGGACGATGTGCTGGGCATACAGCCCACCCTCGGTCGTTTCTTCGGTCCGGAGGAGGATCAGCCGGACGGGCCGAGGGCGATGCTCCTCTCGCAGGGGTTCTGGGAGCAGGAGTTCGGCGCCGATCCAGGTGTGCTGGGCAGCACCGTGTCACTGAGTGGATTCCCTATTGAGATCATCGGGGTGCTGCCTCCCGAGGCCGGCTTCGTTGCCGAGGTCGATGTATGGCTCCCACTGCGGCAGACGGAGACGGAATTCGATGGTTGGGGCCTCGACGGCATCGGACGCCTGCGGCCGGACGCGACCATCGAGCAGGCCCGTGCCGACCTCCTTACGATTCACAAGGGCTTGATAGACCAATTCGAAGTCAACGAGATCTCGTCCCCCGTAATCAACTCGCTTCGGGATCGTTACCTCGGTGACTACCGCCTCGGCTCAGGTTTCCTGCTCGGAGCCGTCGGTATCGTTCTTCTCATCGCCTGCGCGAACATCGCCGGCCTCATGACAGCCCGAGCGATGGCGCGGGGGCCCGAGATGGCGGTGCGGCTCGCGATGGGGGCTCCCCGGCTTCGGATCATACGGCAGCTGCTGACCGAGAGCTTCGTACTCGCATCGGTGGGGGCCGTGATCGGATCGGCCCTCGGGATCTGGGGCTCCAGGGCGCTCGTCGAACCGATGGCCGATCAGTTCCCGCTCTGGATCAGCTTCGATCTCGACCACCGTTTTCTGTTGTTCACACTGGCCGTCACGGTCGGAGCGGCCCTTCTGTTCGGATTCGCTCCAGCTCTCAGTACGTCAGCCAACCGGGACGCGGTGTGGAGCGCCAGTCGGTCCACCGCCACCACGAGTCGCCGACGTGGAATGAACCTTCTCGTCATGGGCGAAGTCGCTCTCGCACTGACCCTGCTCGTCGTGGGCGGCCTGAGCATGCTCGATGTCAGCCGCTTGGGGCAGATCGACCCGGGCTTTCAGGCGGATGGCCTCATCGCGTACCGCCTCGCCCTGCCCTCGACCCGCTACCAAGACGCCGAAGCCCGTTTGGCCTTTGTCGATGACTATATCCCGCGACTCGAGGCCATCCCCGGGGTGGAATCCGCCGCGGTCGCCACCGCCCTTCCGCTCTCGGGCCACTGGGGCTGGTTCTACCAGGCTGAGGGAGCGCCCCGTCGGGCCGAAGACGAGGCAAACCCGGTGGTTCTGAACCGCGTCGTGACGCCGGGCTACTTCGAGACCCTCGACATCCGCTTGCCGCCGGGCGTCCCTTCAATTCGTTCGACGGTCGCGAGGAGGGCAGCCAGGCAATCATCGTCAACGAGACGTTCGTTCGGACGCACCTCTCGCACCTGAGTAACCCGATCGGAGCACGGGTGACACCGGGAACCGACGCGCCCAGCGAGGACGCGACGTGGATGACCGTGGTCGGCGTGACTCGCGACGTGAAGCACTACGGAGTCGATCAGGAGATGCGACCGGGCGTCTACCAACCGCTCCGGCAACTCCCCAGGAGTGGCTTTCAGGTGGCGCTCCGCACACGCGGCGAAGCGAGCTCTCTCGTCTCGGCTGCCCGCGGCGTGACGGCCCAGCTGGACGTCGAGCTACCGGTCTACAACGTGCAGACCATGACCGAGGAGCTCGACGAGGCTCTCTGGACCCGGCGGGCCACGTCGTGGCTCATCGCGACCTTTTCCACCGTGGCGCTGCTCCTGGCGGTCGCCGGCATCTACGGCGTGATTTCGTACAGCGTCGGGGAGCGCAGACAGGAGATCAGCATCCGGATGGCTATGGGTGCACAGAAGCGGCAGGTCCTCGGGCAGATCGTGCGACAGGGCATGTCCCTGGTCGCCGTTGGTGTGATGTTTGGCTTGGCCCTGTCCATGGCGGGCGCCGGCCTGATCTCCGGGATCCTGGTCGGCGTCAGTGCCACCGATCCGGCCGTCTACGCCGGAGTCACCGCGCTGCTGGTGTCCGTGGCCGCCCTCGCCAACTACCTGCCGGCCCGGAGGGCAGCCGCACTCGATCCGATGGAGGCACTGAGGGGCGAATAGCAGCTCCGCGCCGGTTCCTCCTCGTTGACACGCGGTCGGCCTGATTCCAACATCCGGTGACCGGTACGTGTCCTCGTTGCGGTCATAGGTAACTTCCGTCGGTGCACACCGAATCACACCCTACCTCCGAAACCTGAGTCGATCGACATGGCGCGGACCCAGGTTCGAGATCCGGCACAGGGACTTGTAGCAACAGCACTCCTTTTCGTGTTCTTGACGGACCCCATAGCGGCCCAGAACCCCGTCAACGGGGTGAGCGACGTCGAGCCTGTCGATCTCATCGCGCTTCGACTCGAGAGCGGCGCCGGCATCGACGTGGACGGGCGCCTCGACGAGGAAGTGTGGGAGCGGGCCATCCCCATCACGGACTTCACCCAGCAGGAGCCCGTGGAGGGCGGGACGCCGTCGGAGCGGACGGAGATCCGGGTCGTCTACGACGAGGATGCGATCTACATCGGAGCCATCCTCTACGATGATCCCGAGGGGATCCTGGCGTTCCAGAAGCGACGGGACGGCTTCCTGAGCACCGACGACCGTTTCATGTGGATTCTGGACACCTTCCGGGACGGTCGCACCGGCTACTTCTTCGAGACCAATGCCACAGGGGTGATGGGCGATGCCCTGATCGCTGGGGGGAGCCGCGGTCGCAGGGGCGGGGGCTTCGGCGGTGGTGGCTTCGGCGGGGGTAGCGGCGGCCGGGCGTGGGACGGAATCTGGCAGGTCAAGACGTTTATTCGACCCGACGGCTGGTCGTTGGAGATCCAGATCCCCTTCCGCACGCTGAACTTCGACCCGGCCTCGGACACCTGGGGAATCAACTTCCAGCGCACGATCCGCCGCAAGAACGAGGAGATCCTCTGGCGAGGGTATCGGCGCAACCAGAGCCTCCGCCAACCCGTACACGCCGGCCGGCTCACCGGCCTCCGGGGAATGTCGCAGGGAGTCGGACTCGAGGCGGTTCCCTACGCGGTAACGAACTGGAGGAACGTGCCGGAAGAGGCCGACCCGACCACGTACCCGAGCGACGTCGGTCTCGACATCAACTACAACGTCACGCCGAGCTTGAGGGCCGGGGTGAGCGTGAACACCGACTTCGCAGAGGCGGAGGTCGACCAGCGGCGCCTCAACCTCACTCGCTTTCCACTCCGCTTCCCGGAGCGGCGCGACTTCTTCCTCGAGGGATCGGGCGTCTTCACCTTCGCGCCGAGCAACGGGGCCGAGCCCTACTTCAGCCGGCGTATCGGACTGCTCGAGGGCGAGCAGATCCCGCTCAACTACGCGGCCAGGCTCGGGGGCCAGGCCGGCAGATACGAGCTCGGATTCATCCACGTGAACACGGCGGAGCTCGAGTCTGTGGATGTGGACGGCGGCACCTTCGCCGGGGAGCAGTTCACGGTGGCCCGGGTCAAGCGGGGCATCTTCGAGCAATCGACCATCGGCGCCATCTACACGCGTCGCTCCACCGGTGCCGACCCCACCGATCCAACGGCGCTGGCCCCCGAGGACCGGCACACGGTCGGGGCCGACCTCTACTACACCACCTCTCGGCTCTTCGGCCAAAAGAACTTCACCTTCCAGGCGTTCTCCGCCTGGAACTCCAATCCGGACCGGGACGTCGAGCGCTCGCTGTCGGATCTCTCCGCCCGCGGCATCCGGATGAGCTACCCCAACGACATCTGGTCGGCGCACATCTCCTACCGTGAGTTCGGAGACGACTACAGCCCCGCCGTGGGGTTCGTCACCCGGAACGGCTTCCGCCGCGTCGAGCCCAGGATTGGTTGGCGACCGAGGCCTGACATCGACTGGATCCGCAGGCTCGACTTTTCGGTGCAGTTCCGGCACCTGGAGGACATCGACACCGGCATCGCCGAAGAGCGGCAGTGGCGCTTCAAGGTCTTCGGCGTCGATCTCGAGAGCCAGGACAACTTCGACATCGACCTCCAGCGCCAGTTCGAGTACCTCGACAACGAGTTCGAGATCAGCGACGGAATCTTCATCGAAGAGGGCAACTACACGAACTGGGAGTGGACGTTCATGGCTCGAGCGGCGAGCCGCCGAGTCGTCTCCGGGAGGGTCGAGGTCCGCCGAGGCGGCTTTTGGAGCGGAGACCGGACCCAGTTGGAGATCGGCCTGGACCTGCGACCGTCGCCCGGGATCCTCCTCTCGGTCGACGTCGAGAACAACAACGTGGATCTACCCCAGGGATCGTTCGACGCGAACCTCTTCCGGGTGGCCGGCGAGTGGAACATCACTCCCCTTGCGTCCGTCACGGGCAACATCCAATACGATGACGTCACCGAAGTCGTGGGGCTCTTCATGCGGACGCGGTGGATCCTCGCGCCCGGGAATGAGTTCTTCCTCGTGTTCACGCAGAACTGGCAGAACCTGGGTGCCGGGCTGTTCGACGAGGACCGCGAGTTCCTGACCCTCTCCCGGGGCGCGAGCATGAAGCTGAACTACACGTATCGGCTCTAGGGAAGAGCCGGGGCCGGCGCCCCGCCAAGGGTCGAACCGGCCGGCGAGACGAGCGTGTCCGGAGTCGAGCAGAGCGCAGGCCCGCGGCCGGCGTCGTCGTCAAGCGGAACGCTGCACCGACTCGCACGATCTGAAACCGGTACTTTAGATTATCCGTAGGGCCCGACACGTCATGGACGACTCCCGTCGAGAGTGGACCGATCGTGTACAGCTGGAGGATGAACGGATGAGGGCGCTCGCGCCGGTGGCGCTTACCGGCCTCTTGACTCTGATCTTGTTGGAGATCCTCAAGATCATCATGGAGCCCGTAGTGGCGTGGCTCCTGGGAATGCTTGTCCTCGGCCTCAAGATCTCGCTGGCCCTGATCGCCCTAGGCGGAGGGGTCTACCTGGTCAGGCGCTACTACCGGTCCCGCAACGAAGCGGAGGCCTGACTCGCAGCGCGGCCCTCGCTGTCGAGCCTCGCCACCGCACGCAGGCCGCCCTTCCCCGCCGTCAGACTCGACGGGCCGACGGTCACCCCTCGCCCTTCACCTCCTCCTCAGCGAGAACGTGCAGACGAACCGATTCTCCGCAGTCTGCTCGTTGAGGTGTACGAAGACCGAGACGGTCTTCTCCCGTGGGCCGGGGGAGCGCGTCGACTCGCGCGTCCCACGTAGAAGTTCGTATCATCAATCCGATCCGGAGGCAACAGCGGTTCGTCACGCTTCGTGACCGCTAGGATCTGATGAGAGAAGTACTGAAGGCGATCCGGACCGTGTCGGATAGCCGGTAGCCAAGCCGGCGGTCTAGAGGTTTGTGGCCATGAGCGCTGAGGCGGCATGGACGTAATAACGCACGCGATGATTGGATTGGTGCTGGCGAGCCCGGTAGCGCCCACTCATCCGGAGGCCGCCGCCACGTTCATGCTGGGGTCCGTGCTGCCCGACCTCGACGCCACGAGCCGACTCTTCGGCAAACGCGCCTTCCTCCGGGCACATCAAACGTACACCCACTCGACGCCGGTTATTGTCGCCATTGGCGTCGCAGCCGGAGCCGCCCTCGCCGCTACCGGCGTTCGAGCACCCTACGCGCCCCTCGCTCTCGTGCTGGCCATGCTCCTTCACAGCTACATGGACGTGACGAATACGTACGGGATCACCGTGCTGGCCCCGTTCTCTCACCGCCGCTCGTCCTTGGATTGGGTCTTCTTCATCGACGCGTTCGTACTCGCCGTCTCGATCCCCGCAGCCGGATACGTGGCCTTGATGTGGTATCGAGGCCATGATGTGACCTGGCCGTTGCCCATGGCCTACGCGACCATCCTCGCCATCTACTGGCTGGCCAGGGCCTTGATCCGCGGCCGCGCCGGTCGGCTCGCCCCGGCCGGAACCGTCGCGCTGGTTCCCAGCGCTCTCCTCCCTTGGAAATTCCTCGGCACGGCCGAAGAGGGAGCCATGGTGCGACTCTTCAGGCTGGATGCCCGCTCGGGCGAGCTCACGGAGGAGCGGAGGCATGAGGTTCTCGACGACGCCTGGTCCCCCGTCCTGCAGGAGCTACCCGAATACCGACTGATGCGGAGCCTGTCAGCCGCCTATCATGTCGTCGAGGCGACGTCAGGGCCGGACGGGACGGAGGTTCTCTGTAGGGACCTGCGCACGCGGAACTTCGGCGGACGGTTCGGCGAGCTCTGGGTGTTGGTGGCACCGGACAGGACCGTCCTTCGAGCCGACTTCAACGTTTAACGACAAGACTCATGAAGGCGCGCACGTGCGGGTTCCGCTTCTCTGCAACCGATGGCGTCTTCATCGTGGGGCTAGCCATCGCCGGCTGGCTCCTCAAAGATCTCCTCGGCCCCATGGTGGGAGTCTTCATCGTCGTCCCCGTTCACTTCTTCCTCTTCTGCAACGTCTTCCGCATTAGACGGGCCTTCGAGTTGACTTGGACGGGGACCTTCCTGGTGCTGTTGGTCGGCTGGATCTTCACGGGAGACATCGATTGGTGGCGGATCATGGCCATTTTGACCCCTCTGACGCTGGGCCTCATCGGCGTGGAGATGCGGAGCCCCGGGTATCACGGCATCCTATGCCGACGCATCAACGCCGATCACATCGACGAGTGGCTTTCCGAGCGGGCACCTCCCGCACTCGGTCGGCGAAGCGCCGGCCCAGCCCGATCCGGAAGCCGCTAGTCCTCCACAGCCAAGCCGATCTCCTCGAGTACCACCGGATCCGATTGTTCAGCACGCGCGGACGAGAGAGCAGCGAGAGCGGCCGGAGTGCCCACGCACCCCAACGCCCACGCCGCATGTCCACGAACCAAGGGTGCCGGATCCGAGAGCCCGGCAACTAGCACCGGCACCGCCTCCTCCGCCCCCCAGTTCCCCAACGCCACGCAGACGTTGCGGAGCAACCCTGCCCTCCTCGCCCGCTTGATCGGCGATCCCCGGAACAGCTCACGGAAGCCCTCATCGTCGACCGCTAGCAACCGCTCCGCCAGCTCAACCAGCTCGGGCCCATCCAGCCCTTCCCTCGCCCGGTAGGCCGGCTCCGGCCCGACCTCCGCAAACTTCTCGTTCCACGGGCACACCTCCTGGCAGATGTCACACCCGTACACGCGGTTCCCCATGAGAGGCCGGAGCTCCATGGGTATGGGTCCACGGTGCTCGATGGTCAGGTAGGAGATGCAGCGCCGGGCGTCCATGACGGGGGCACCGTCCGCGTCGCGACCAAGGAGCGCTCCGGTGGGGCAGGCGTCCAGACAGCTCCGGCACGTCCCGCAGTGGTCTTCCGTAAAGGGCTCGTCCGTCTCGAGCTCCAGATCGAGGAGCAGGATTCCCAGGAAGAAGTACGAGCCCCGCTTGGGATCGATGAGCATGGTGTTCTTCCCGAACCAGCCTAGCCCAGCCCGCGTCGCGAGCTCCCTTTCGAGGATCGGCCCCGTATCCACGTACGCTCGACCCACGACGGGGCCCCCAGCCCGCGACTCGATCCACCGGTGGAGCTTCAGCAGCCGCTTCTTGATGACGTTGTGGTAATCCCGTCCCCGGGCGTAGCGGGCCACCACGGCCCTGGCGGGGTCGTCAGGCACGCCCGACGGATCCTCCTGGTAGTAGTCGTGACCTACCACCACCGCTGCCTTGAGGGACGGCAACGTCCGCTCGAGATCAGCGCGGCGAGCTACGGCATCCTCCCGGGACAGGTAGCCCATGTCGCCGTGGACTCCGTCCCCGATCCAAGCCCGGTACAGGTCCATGTGCACGCTCGGCTCCACCGAGGCGACCCCCACGAGGTCGAAGCCCAGATCCCGGGCCTGCTCCTTGATCTCGGCGGCGAGCGTCATGGGCAGCGCTGCAGCGCTTCGAGACCCCTAATGCCGTACTCATGTCCGCACACACCAGCCGCCGTCACGTGCCGTACTCCCGGCCCTTCCACTCGATACGGCTTCCCCTGGCCCAGCTCCGTACGAAGATGTAGCCCGCCACGACGGCTCCCAGCGGATAGAGGAGTCCGTACCAGGGCGGGGCGCCGATCCACCACTTGGCGGCAGCCCAAAAGACGGCGCTGGCTCCCGTGACCCAGGCAGCCCAGACGCCCCATCCAGCCGGCGCGATCCCACCGGCACCGAGAACGGCCAGCACCGGCGGCATGATCCACAGAATCCCACCTGAGATCAGCGATAGCCACATTACCGGAGTCCTCGACCACGGCGGCACCGAGTGACGCGCCCCGGTGGCCAGGTTCTTGGACCAACCTTCGATCAGCTCGCCCAGCGATCGGTACATCCGGGTGGCGAACACGGTCGAGCCCTCCCGAACCGTGAGCTTCTTGCCAGAGCGGCACAGTAGCTGGGCTAGGCGTTGATCCTCAGTCACGTCGTTCTTCACCGCAGTGTGACCACCCAGCTCCTCGTACACCGGCCTGCGGAAAAGGATGTACTGGCCGTTGGCGATCGCCCCCCGCCAGCGCCTGGGTTCACAGGGCCGTCGCATGTTCGAGAAACGCAGGAACATCGACAGCATGACCTGGGGCTGCACCAGTCGCTCCCAGAGCGTCTCCATGAGCTGGCGCCCCATGACCGTGAGCGCATCGGCATGGTCCTCCTCCAACCCCGCCACGGCCATCCCCATCAGCGACGGGCCGTGAACCGTGTCGGCATCGGTGAAGAGCAGCAGATCGCCCTGGGCCTCTTGTGCGCCTTGGGCGCACGCCCACGGCTTTCCGAACCACCCGTCGGGCAGCTCGGCCCCTTCTACGACGAAGACCCTCCGAGCCCGGTTGGGAGCGATGTTCCGCGCCACCTCGGCGGTGCCATCGTCACTCCGATCATCCACCACGACTACCTCGAAGGCGGGGTAGTCCGAGGCGCAGATGGACTCCACGCAGTCGCGCAGGCTGCGCTCTTCGTTCCGTGCCGGGACCACCACGCTCACCACGGGAACATCGCTCGTGACAGCGCCTGCCGCGGCAAGAGGACGTGGCGGGCGCACCCTGATGGCCAGGTATACGATCAGGGCAATCCAGGGTGCGGAAGCATACAAGAAGGGCACGGGCGTTGATCCAGGATGCCGGAAGTGGTAGACCTATCCTTTCGTGCCCCGAGTCTCACAGCAAGAGCGGAAGGACCCCGAAGACAGCCCATGGACGTCACCAGCGTGCGAGCAGAGTTCCCGATCCTCCAGCGCAAGATCTATCTGAACTCATGCTCCTTGGGCGCTCTGTCCCTCCGTGCTATGGCGTATCTGGAGAGCTTCCAGGAGCTCTGGCACGAGCTCGGGGCCTCGGCCTGGTACGGCCCCTGGCGGGAGAAGCTCGAGGATCTGCGGAGCCGCGTGGCCCGCTTCCTGGGAGCCGCGCCGGAGCAGCTCGCCCTACTCCCCTCCACATCCGCCGCACTCTCCGTCATCGCTGAGAGCGTCGAGTACAGCCGGCGGAACCGCGTGGTCTGCACAGAGCTCGACTTCCCCACCCTGGCCTACCAGTGGGCCGTGAAGCCCGACGTGGAGCTCGTGGTCCTCCCCAGCCACGATGGAGTGCGGGTCGATCCGGAGCAGTTCGCCGAAGCCGTCGACGATCGCACCGCTTTCCTGGCGACCAGCCACGTGCTCTACACCACAGGCTACATCCAGGACCTGGATGCGCTGGCCGACATAGCGCACCGAGCGGGAGCGTTCTTCCTCGTCGACGGCTATCAGGGCCCCGGCCAGATCCCGGTGGATCTGGGTGCCGGCAAGGCCGACTTCTACACGTCAGGCTCCCTCAAATGGCTCTGCGGGGGCCCCGGCCTCTCCTACCTCTACGTCCGCGACGAGCTCGTCCGGCAGCTCCAGCCTCGCATCACCAGCTGGTTCGCGGCGAGAGACCAGTTCAACTTCGACCTCGAGAACTTCGAGCCCCACGACGACGCCCGCCGCTTCGAGCTGGGCACCCCCGCACTGCCGACGGTTCACACCGCCTTGGGCGGGCAGGAGATCATCGACGAGCTGGGGATCGAAACCATCCGGGATCAGAACCGCGCCCTGACCGAGCATCTTGTGGAGCGAGCCCAGGAGTCGGGCTTCCGGCTGACCATCGCTCCCGATCCGGCTGACCGCTCCGCCATCGTCATGATCCAGCATGAAGATCCGCCGGGGGCCGTGGAGTACCTTGCAGAGAGAGGGATCATCGTGGACCACCGTCCGGGTCACGTCCGTGTGAGTCCCCACTTCTACAACACGATCGACGAGATCGATCAGTGCGTCGAGACTCTGACCGAATTCACGAGGTGACCGCCATGTCCATCCTGATATCCACTCTGGCGGCTGGTCCTCGCCTCTCCGATGAAGCCGTGCGGCCCTTCCTGCCCGTACACGTCCTGGTAGTGATGGCGGCCATCTCAGTGGCCCTCGTGACGCCATACGTAGAAGACGGCCGCTGGCTCTGTATCCATGGTCACTACACGCTGGTGCCCTAGTCCTCCTCTACCTTGCGGGCCCAACGGTCGTCGTCTCTGGCGTGGTACTTCTCCAGCACACGCTCGAACGCCTCCTCCAGGTCGATCCCCCGCTCGTTGGCCATGCACAGAACGACGAAAAGCACGTCGGCCAGCTCCTCAGCCAAATCTTGATCGTCCTCCTCGGGCTTCTTGGGCTTGCTGCCGAAGCGGTGGTTTACCAGACGGGCCAGCTCCCCCACCTCCTCCATGAGCCGCGCGAGGGTGGCCAGGGGCGGCCAGTAGCCCTCCTCGAACTGCGAGATCCACTCGTCGACCTGACGCTGAGCCTCCTTCATGGGATCGGCACTAGTTCGGCGAACACGGACGTCCTCTCATACCACTGGAACCCGTATCCCGAGCTCGGCCTCATCCCTCATCACGGCACCAGCACCAGCTTGCCGAACACCTCACCAGCCTCGAGGAGCTCGTGAGCCTTGCGGACCTCCTCCAAGGGCATGACGGCGTGGATCACCGGCTCCAGGCGTCCCTCGAAGACGAGGCCCATCACGCGGCGGAACTCCTCCGGAGGTCCCATCGCGCTCCCCAGGATGGAGAGCTGCTTGAAGAAGATCAGGCGCACATCGCTGGCTACCTTGGGACCGGCTGTCCCACCGTAGGTGACCAGCCGGCCTCCGATCCCCAGGGAGCGCAGGCATCCCTGCCACACTGCCTCACCCACCGAATCCAGAACCAGATCGACGCCCCGCTTCTCGGTATCCCGCCACACCTCCTTGGAGAAGTCGACCTCGTGACGGTCGTAGACCACGTCCGCACCGAGGGCCTCTACCCGCCCGACGTTGTCGGCACCGCTGGTCACTGCGTACACCCTGGCCCCCACGAGCTTGGCGATCTGGATGGCGGCCGTTGACACGCCACCCGACGCCCCCGTCACCAGGATCGACTCGCCAGGCTGGAGGCCACCCCTCTTCAAGAGCGCGTGCCAGGCCGTCACGAAGGTCAGTGCTGCTGCAGCGGCCCGCTCGAACGGCACGTCATCCGGAAGCTCCAGCAGATTGGCCGCCGGAACCACACAGAATTCCGCCAGGCCGCCCTGAGTGTGCTCCCCGAGCACGCCGAAGGGGGGATCGGCGACCGAAGGTCCCCGGCCGAGGCCGCTGTACCAGTCGTAGTTGAGGGACGGGTCCACGACCACACGGGTCCCCACCGCCACCTCCTCCACCCCTGGGCCCAAAGCGTCCACCACCCCGGCCACGTCCGATCCGCCGATGTGGGGCATGGGGATCTCGAACGGGAGACCCCGCCGCGCCCAGAGATCCAAATGGTTAAGGGAGGCCGCTCGCACCGCGATCCGGACCTGGCGCGAACCCGGTTCCGGCGTCTCGATCTCGGACACGTGAACCACCTCCGGTCCACCGTGCTCCGAGAAGATGGCCGCTCTCATGCGGGTCACAGGCAGGGCGAAGCCCTAGCCGATCTCCTCCAGGACCTCCCTGAGCGTTTCGAGGACCTCGCCACACTGCTCCTCCGAGAAGACCAGAGACGGTCGGAGACGAATCGAGCGCGGACCGCACGAGAGTACGGCGAGTCCCCGGTCCCAGCAGCCCTGCCAAAGCTGTCCCCGAAGGTCTGCATTGGGCAGGTCCATGGCCACGAGGAGCCCCTTGCCGCGCACGTTGGTGACAATCTCGAAGTCCGCCGCCAAGCCCTCGAGTCCCTCCTTGAGAAGGGCACCCACACAGGCGGCGTTCGCCACCAGCCCGTCTTCGTGGATGATCTCCAGGTACCGTACGCAGCGTACCATGTCAACCAGGTTCCCGCCCCAGGTTGAGTTGATGCGGCTGGAGACATGGAAGACGTTCGTCTCCACCTCGTCGATGCGCCGCGTGCTCATGATCCCGCAGACCTGCGCCTTCTTCCCGAAACAGATGATGTCGGGGGTCACCCCACACTGCTCGTAGGCCCACATCGTGCCTGTGGATCCCAAGCCCGTCTGGACCTCGTCGAAGATCAGGAGCGCCTCACATCGGTCCGCGTACTCCCTGAGCTTGTGGAAGAACTCGGGACGGAAGTGGTGGTCGCCACCCTCCGCCTGGAGCGGCTCGAAGAGAATGGCGGCGATCCCGTCAGGGTCGCTCTTGAAGGCCGCCTCGATCTCGGCACACGCCTCCTCCTCCTTGGCCGCGACCGCCTCCTCGTCCATTGGAAAGTCGATGTAGGGGCTGGAGACGCGAGGCCAGTCGAACTGGGGAAAGTCCTTCGTCTTGGTGGGATCGGTGTTGGTGACCGAGAGGGTATAACCGCTTCGGCCATGGAACGCGTCCCTGAAGTGGAGGATCTTGTCCGCCCCTCCGTCGACGCCCCGGGCACGGTTTTTCTGGGCCTTCCAGTCGAAAGCGGCCTTCATGGCGTTCTCCACAGCCAGGGCTCCCCCGGCGATGAAGAACAGGTACCGGAAGTCGTCGGGGACGGCCAGCTCCCGGAAGGTCTTCACAAAAGCGGCAAATTCCTGGGAGTAGATGTCGCTGTTGGCCGGGTTGGCCAAGGCCGCCGTCATGAGGGACGTCCGGAATCCCTCGTCCTCCATCTTGGGGTGATTGTGGCCCACAGGGAGAGTGGCGAAGTACCCGTAACAGTCCAGGTACTCCTTCCCCTCCAAAGCGTCGACGATGACCGTATCGTGGGACTTCTCCAGGTCGATGACGACGTGGAAGCCATCGACGAGGATATTCTCTTCCAGGATCGGGAATACCTGGTCCGCAGGGATTCTGACTTCAGGCATTGTGCTCTCCAGGGGAATCGGGTTCGAAGCGCGACGAGATCGAGAACCCATGGAGCCGATCGAAACCTCCCACCAACCTCGAAGGAGGTCGGCTCCCGGGCTCAGTCCCCCGGGAGGTCGGGAGGGGCGAAGATACCTGGGCGTGCGTCGAGAGGGCGTAGCGTCATCATGACGGTAATCTAGTGTTCCGTTGCCGAAGTTCGCGAGCCATCAAGAGGATCGGGGCGCCGTGGGATCAAGGCGGGACGACGCGGCGTAGCGCAAGCGGGCACCGCGCGAAGCGTGGTCGCAAGGAGTCCCAACGACCGAGCCCACGGATGCACCGTGCCCTCGACTGGCCGAGACACTTTGGCAACGGGACACTAAGCCCACGGAGTGGGCACGTCTAACACCGTTCTCTTACCTTTCAGGACTTTCATGGCGACACGACCCGAGCAGCCAGGAGCATGGAGGAATCACCGAGCCCACCGCCGGCGGGCGACGCCCCCGACGCCAACGCTGAGACCAGCACCGAGGAGACCGATGGCCTTGAGACCGACGTCCCCGACGCCACTCTGGGCGGCTACCTGAAGGTGCATGACCGGCCGCCCGCGTTCGAGGGCTCGGACGGCCAACCCTACACGGTATCCATAGAAGTCGAATCGGTGAGCAGTCTTCTTGCGCCCTACGTCGTCTACCTCGTGTTCCCCCGCTGGGCCGAGACCGGCCTGGGCATCGTGGGACACGTAGAGACACCGGTGTTGTGGGAGGGCAAGGGGCGTGACGAGGTGCGGAGCCAAGCGGAGGAGCTTCCTCTCGGAGAGGTGAAGCGGCTGCTCGACGAGGCCATTCTCCGCAAGAACGGACAAGACTGAGCCGAGCATAGATGCTGCGTAAGGGATTTATCTTCCTCTCGGAATCACGGGCCGCTTAAAAAGCTCGTCACCGGAACGCCGCTCAGGGCCATGAGCCGCCGCTTCGTACCCGGGGACACCGTGGACGAGCTGGTCTCGGCCATCCGTGGAGCGAACGTCCAGAGGCTGTCGGTGACGGCCAACTACCTCGGGGAGGCCGAGAAGAGCGAGACCACCGCACGGGAAGCCACTGATCACTACATTGCCATCCTCGACCGGATCGGAGGGGATCGACTGGACGCCAACGTCTCCGTAAAGTTCACGCAGTTGGGCCAAGCCATCGGCGAGGAGTTCCTGGCCGAAAACCTGGGCCGCGTCCTGGACTCTGCGAAGGAGCACGACGTCTTCATTCCCTTCGACATGGAGTCGTCGGCGTACACGGAGCGGACATTGGAAGCGTTCGAGAAGATCTGGGCGCACAAGAGCAGGAGGAACGACGCATGAGCGAAACCGGTGCGCCCTTCCTCCGGGTGACGGAGATCTTCCATTCCATCCAGGGTGAGTCCACCTGGTCGGGCTTCCCGTGCACCTTCGTGCGCCTCACGGGGTGCCCGCTGCGGTGTGTGTGGTGCGATACGGAGTACGCCTTCCATGGAGGCGAGCGCGTGGCCCTCGATACGATCGTAGCCAAGGTGCGCTCCATCGGCACACGCTTGGTCGAGATCACTGGAGGCGAGCCTTTGGTGCATCCCAACGCCTTCCGCCTCGCCGAAATGCTCCTGAACAACGGGTTCACGGTTCTCGTGGAGACTTCGGGCTCGGTCGACGTAGCCCCGCTGGACCCGCGAGCGCACAAGATCATGGACCTCAAGTGCCCCGGCTCCGGCGAGGTCGACAAGAACCTCTGGGACAACCTCGACCAGCTGACGGTGCGCGACGAGGTGAAGTTCGTCCTAGCCGACCGCACGGACTACGAGTGGACGAGGGACGTCATCCGCGAGCGGGAGCTCGACCGTCGACTGGAGGATGGTAGGCTGGCCGCCCTCCTGGTCTCACCCGTGTGGGACGGGCTCGACCTCGCTGATCTGGCCCGCTGGGTTCTCGAGGACCGGCTCCCCGTCCGCCTCCAGACGCAGCTCCACAAGCACATCTGGGAGCCCGACGCCAGGGGCGTCTGAGTCCCCTCGGACTCGGTCGCCGCCCGGGCAGCCTGAACCTCGCCGCCTGCCCCGGGGGTATGCGGGAGCCGTGACCCATTCCCACTCACCTCCGGACGCCCGTCTTCAGAGGCTGATGGACCTCCTCGCCAGCGACGGCGGGGCCGCGAGCGATCCCCAGCCATTGGAAGGGCACGCCCAGGCCGCGGTGTCCCTGGTCCTGCGGACCGCCGCCGACCTGGAGGTTCTCCTGATCAAGCGTGCGGAGTCGGAGCGGGATCCCTGGTCGGGACACATGGCGCTGCCCGGTGGCCGGAGAGAGCCGGGCGACCCCGACCTCGTCGGTACGGCCATCCGGGAGACTGCCGAGGAGACGGGCGTCGAGCTGGGGGCCCGGGGATGGCGCCTGGGCCGTCTGGCGGAGGTGTCGCCGACCGGCAAGCGTCTTCCCCGCCTCACCATCGTGCCATACGTCTTCGGGGTCCCTCCTGACGTCACGGCTTCGGTGAACTCATCAGAGGTCGAGTCGGTGATGTGGATTGATCTCTCCACGCTCCGCGATCCCGAAATCCGCCAAACGACCACGATCCACCTTCCCGAGGGCCCCAGGGCCTTCCCATGCCTCCAGGTGGGTGAGCACGCGGTGTGGGGGCTGACGTACGGGATCCTCACGGGGTTCCTCGAGCTCTTCGACGGAGCCTAGCGTCAGGGGCTCTCCACCCACTCGGCGATGAAGATGTTGGTCTCGCCCTCCTCGGCCTGGTCCCGGTTCGAGCCCCAGACCAGGTAGCGGCCTTCCGGGCTGAAGACGGGGAAGCCGTCGAACCCGTCCGAGTACGTGATCCGCTCCAGACCAGAGCCGTCCTCGTTGACCATGTAGAGCTCGAAATCACGGCCGGTCGGATCATCCATGTTCGACGCGAAGATGATCTTGGTCCCCGAAGGGTGCCAATACGGACCGAAGTTCGCCGCTCCGTTGTGCGTGATCTCCGTCTGATCCGATCCATCGGCATTCATGACGAAGACCTCGAGAACGCTCGGCCTTATCAGACCGTCGGCGAGAAGTGAAGTGTAGTCCTCGACCTCCCGGGGATCCGTTGGACGATGGGCCCGATACACGATCTTCGACCCGTCCGGTGAGTAGAAAGGACCTCCGTCGTACCCCATGGTGTCCGTGAGCCGCTCGACATCTGAGCCGTCCGGCGCCATGGAGTAGATGTCCAGATCGCCATCGCGCATGGACGTGAATACCACGCGATCCCCTACCGGCGAGAATGTCGCCTCGGCGTCGTATCCGAAGGTGCTCGTCAACTGCGTGAGGTTCGACCCGTCCGCGTCAGCCATGAAGATGTCGTAGCTGGGATAGACCGCCCAGACGTAGCCCCGGGAGAAATCCGGGACGGCCGGGCAGGCGCTGGCGTAGTGGTGGGTCGAGGAGTAGAGAATCTTGTCGCCGGCCGGGTAGTAATACGAGCACGTCGTCCTACCCTGGCCGGTGCTGAGCATATGCACGTCGCTTCCGTCCAGCGACATCGTGTAGATTTGATCGCACCCCCCGCTGCGCGGTGTGGACTGGAAGATCAGCCGGGTGCCGTCGAACGAGAAGTAGGCCTCCGCGCTCTCGCCCTCGAAGGTGAGCTGACGGACGTTTCGCAGGTGGACCTCCTGCGACTGCGGGGGCGAATAGCCCCACGGATCCGGTGTGTGGTCGGAAGCGTGTGGGGTCGGACCGGCTGCGGAGAGCATGAAGGCCGCGACCATGCCGGCAGCAGTCGCCGGCTCTACCAGGGAAAACATTCAATGTCCTCCAAGAGGATGATCGATGTCTAGATTATTCACCTTCCTCGCAGCACTCGTGGGTGGATTCGCGCTGGCGAGCCCCACCGGCCTCGTAGCGGGCCAGATGACCCAGAACTGCCCCGAGGCGGCGAGTCCCACACGGGCGTCCGCCGGTGCCCTGGCACATGTTCGTTATCTGGCGGACGACGCCCTAGAGGGCCGCGAGGTCGGCTCCCGGGGAGCTCGTTGTGCCGCAGATTACATCGCCAGCCGTTTCGAGGCCCTCGGACTCGAGGGTGCCGGACTGGGCGGCAGCTACTTCCAGAGCTTCGACATTCGTGCGGGCTCGGCCCTCGTAGCCGGCAACGAGCTCCTGGTCGACGAGGCCAGCTACCCCGTCGAATTCGACTGGATCCCGTTTGGATACTCGGCAACCGATGCCGTCACAGTACCCCTGATCTACGGGGGGGACGGCATCAACCGGCCGGGCGACCGGGACAACACTTATCCGATGCTCGCACTGGAGCACCGCATCGTCGTCGTCGAAGATGGGGACCTCGAAGCCCGCTCCAGCCGGGCCTTGCAGGCCGACCCCCACTTCAAGGCCTCGGTGGCGGCGGGCCGCGGAGCCTTCGGCCTCCTGGTGCTCATGCGCGAGGGGCAGAAGCTTCCCAGCTTGTTCGAGGAGACGCGAGCGGCCCTTCGCATTCCGGTCGCCGCCGTCCGCGGTGAAGCTGCCGACCGGATTCGACGGGCGGCCCAGGCCGGCGCGACCACCACGCTCCGAACCTCCGTGCAGCCGCGCGTGGCAGAGGCCAGGAACGTGGTCGCCTTGCTCCCCGGCTCCGACCGGGCCCTGGCCGACGAGATCCTGATCGTCGGAGCACATTACGATCACCTTGGTCTCGGAGGCGACGGCTCCCTGGATCCCGACGCAACGGGCGCGGTCCACAACGGAGCCGACGACAACGCCAGCGGATCGGCAGCGCTGATCGAGGTCGCTCAGAGGTTGGCGCAGGGCTCCCGACGCCCCGCCCGGACGGTCCTCTTCCTCGCCTTCACGGGTGAGGAGAAGGGTCTCTGGGGCTCAGCGCACTATGTGAGGAATCCCCTCGTCCCCCTCGAGCGATCGGTCGCAATGCTGAACATGGACATGGTGGGTCGCTTGGAGGGCCGCACACTCACCGTCATGGGCGTGGGCACCGCGGAGGAGTGGGAAGAGATCCTCGACGACGCCAACCGAGCGCTGGAGCGCCCCTTGCGTATCGCTACTTCTCATGACGGGTTCGGCCCCTCGGATCACTCCTCTTTCTACGGAGAGGGGATCCCGGTCCTGCACTTCTTCTCCAACACCCACGAGGACTACCACCGGCCCTCGGACGACGTCGACAAGATCGATGGAGAGGGCCTCGAGCACATCGTCGAGCTCGTGACGGAGGTGGCCCTCGGGGTCGCCGGTGAGGAGGGATCGGACGAGCGCGTCGCCCTCACCCCCATCGAGGCGGTTGTGACACGGGTGCACGGCCAGTCGTCTTCGAGCACGAGTCGCGGGTACGGCCCCTACCTCGGAACGATCCCGGACATGGTCCCCACCGACTTCGGTCTGCGTCTCTCGGGGGTCCGTGAGGGGAGCCCGGCTCACAAGGCCGGTCTCCAAAAGGGTGACGTGGTCGTCGAATTCGGAGGGAAAGAGGTCGGTGACATCTACGCCTACACGTATGCCCTGAGGGATCACGCTCCGGGCGACAAGGTAGACATCGTGGTGCTGCGGAACGGCGAGCGGGTGACCGTTACGGCGACCCTGGGGGATCGGCGGGAGTAGCGACCGCCGCCCCCCCTGCCCCGAGCAGATCCAGTTGCCCGGGAGGCTCCTCTCCCTCGGGCCCCCTACGGGCCCCGGCGGCTCCGTAAGCCCGTGTTACCTCCACGACTCGGTCGCCACCCTCCAGCTCCACCAGCCGGCGCCCCTGTGTCCTTCTGCCCTGCGCGGGGACCTCGTCGGCAATCAGTCGCGTGACCCTCCCCCCGGCCGTCACGACCATGACCTCGTCGCTCTCCAACACCTCAAGAGCCGATACGAGGGTGCTCTCATCCCCGGATGGCACGGCCATGGTGCCCAACCCTCCTCGCTTCTGTAGGGGGAAATCGCCCACCGCGGTCTTCTTGCCGAGTCCCCCATCCGTAACGCTCATCACCCAGGCGTCCCGGCGGATGAGGAGCAGTCCCACCACCGAGTCACCGTCCTTCAGGTCGATGCCCTTCACGCCCTGAGCCGTACGTCCCAGCACGGAGAGGTCGGACTCGGGAAAGCGGATGGCCCTCCCCGCTCTCGTGATGAGCATGACCTCTCCGGTCCCGTCCGAGAGTCGGACGTCCAGAATTCGGTCCCCCTCCTTCACGCCGGACGCGATCATCCCCCCTGCGCGCGTATTCGCGAACTCGGCGAGCCTGGAGCGCTTCATCACGCCTTTTTCGGAGATGAACACGACAAACCGATCGGCGCTCAGGTCGTCTGCCGCCAGCATGGTTACGATGGCATCGCCGCGATCCCCCCTGGTCAGGGCGTAGATGGGCTGTCCTCTGGACGCCCTGCCTCCCTCGGGCACGTCGAGGACCGGTAAGAAGTGCACATGGCCCCTCTCGGTGAAGGCCAGCAGCCAGCCCTGCGTGCGCGCGACGAAGATCCGCTCCAGATAGTCGTCCTCGAAGCGCTCCATGCCGGCGAGAGCCTTCCCCGACGACACGCGGCGCCGGTAGAGATGCATGGGAATTCGCTTCACGAAGCCCTCGTGGCTCACCGTGATGACCACGTCCTCGTCCGCCACCGTGTCCTCCACGGCGACCTCCTCGGACTCGTCCTCCTCGAGGATCACGGTGCGCCGGTCGTCCCCGTACTTCTCCACGAGCTCGTCGAGCTCCTCGATCATGATCTCGAGCTTCCGGGCCTCGCTCTTGAGCACTCCCTTCAGATCCTTGATGGTCGCCTTGAGCTCCTTCAGCCGCTTCTTGAGCTGGTCCCGCTCCAGGGCCGTGAGCCTGGCAAGCCGCATGTTGAGGATCGCATCGGCCTGGATCTCCGAGAGGCCCAGGAGATCCTGCAACCGCTCGGCGGCCTCCGACCGGTCCTTGGACCTGCGGATGATGGCGATGACTTTCTCGATAGCGCCCAGAGCCGCCAACAGGCCCTCAACCGTGTGCTTCTCCGCCTCGGCCTGCTCGAGATCGTGCCGGGAGCGACGCTGGATGACCTCGATGCGGTGATCGCGGAAGCGCTCCAGAAGCTCGAGGAGCGTGAACTCCTTCGGCTCGCCGTGATCCAGGGCGATGAGGATGGCCCCGAACGTGGATTGGAGGCTGGTCTTCTTGTGGAGGAGCTGGATGACCTTGGCGGCCTTGGCTCCCCTCTTGAGCTCGATCACGAGTCGCAGGCCGTCCCGATCCGACTCGTCACGGATGTCGGCGAGGTCGTCGATCCTCCCCTTCCGGGCGAGGCCCGCGATCTGCTGGATGATCCTGGATTTGGAGACCGCGTACGGCAGCTCGGTGACGACGAGCTGTTCCTTCCCGCCCCTCAGGGCCTCCTTGACGATGCGGGCCCGCATGACCACACGACCGCGCCCATTCTCGTACATGTCGCGGATCCCGTCGCGACCCACGATGAATCCCCCTGTCGGGAAATCGGGGCCGGGCAGGTGGCGCATCACAACGTCGAGGGACGGCTCGGGCTCTTCGATCAGAGCCTTCAGAGCGGCCGCTACCTCCCGGAGGTTGTGAGGCGGGACGTTGGTACTGAGGCCAACCGCGATCCCGGATGATCCGTTGACCAGCAGGTTCGGGACCCGCGAGGGCAAGACAGTGGGCTCGGTGCGCTGCCCGTCGAAGTTGTCCGCGACATCGACCGTCTCCTTCTCGATGTCGGCCAGGATCTCCTCGGCGATCAGGGCGAGCTTGGCCTCGGTGTACCGGTACGCTGCCGCAGAGTCCCCATCGATAGAGCCGAAGTTGCCCTGCCCGTCTACGAGGGGATACCGGAGCGAGAAGTCCTGCACCATCCGGACCAAGGCGTCATAGACGGCCGAGTCTCCGTGTGGGTGGTACTTGCCTAGCACGTCCCCGACGACCGTAGCGCTCTTCTTGTACGGTCTGTCCGGCCTCAACCCAAGCTCATGCATCGCGAAGAGAATGCGCCGGTGGACGGGCTTGAGTCCGTCCCGCACGTCCGGCAGAGCCCTCTGCACGATCACGCTCATTGAGTAGTCCAGGAATGATTCGCGCATCTCTTCCTCGATGAGCCTGGGAAGGATGCGCTCGCGGGTCTGGGCCGTCATCACAACTCCTGCTGAGCCGAAGGCAAACCGAAAATAGACGTCGGGCGACGCGACGATGGGCGTACGATCTCAGGATCGTCGAGGCAAATCAAGGCGGGGCCAAAAGCGAGAGCCGCGAGTTGAATTCGACTCGCGGCTCCGTGGTCCTGACGGGGCTGACCGGCGGGGGATTACCCTCCTTGGGCGCCCTCCGCGGCCAGGGCTTGGAGGACGCGACCCTTCAGCTCCTCCGAGGCATACCCGTCTCTCTGGGAACGGCCGAGGGCCTCGAGGAAGTGCCTCTCGAACTGGGCCCTGGGGTAGCACGCCTTGCAGACCTCGAGGTGAAGGCGTACCTCCTCCTGGGACATGTCGTCCAGCTCGCCGTCCAGGTACTCGAACAGCCTGGCCACGGCCTCGTCGCAGGAGATCATCCCTCCGGAGGAGTCGCTGCCGGCGCCGGCGCCCCCGGAAAGCCCGAACAGTCTCTTCAACCTATCGAAAGCAGTCACCTAGCCATCCCCCACCGCTTCGGAGATGTATCCCATCTCGACGGCATATGCGTGGAGTCGCTCCTGGAGCTGCCGTCTGCCTCTGAACAGTCGACTCTTCACTGTCCCGACCGGAATCTCCATGATTTCGGCAATCTCGTTGTAGGAAAGGTCCTCGAGGTCCGACAGGACCACGGCCATTCTGTATTCACCCGGCAGGTCATCGATGGCGCGAAGGACCTCCTCGTCTACGATCGAGCGGAAGAACTCACCCTCCGGATCGGCGTCCTTGGACGCCGCGAACACGGCAGCCTCGCGCGAGAGCGCCCTGGGATCCTCGTACGCCGTCTCCGCCACAATCTCGTCGTGGCGTTGCCCCCGCTCCCGCTGCCTGAGGAACACGTTCCTGCAGATAGTGAAGAGCCAGCTCTTGCATCGTGTTCCCGGCGTGTACTGCTCCCAGGCTCTGAAGGCCCGGAAGTACGTGTCCTGTACGAGATCCTCGGCCCCGTCCTGGGTCCCGGCCAAGCGCAGAGCGAACCGATACACGGCGTCCATATGCGGGATCGCTTCATCGACGAAGCTCGCCCCCTGCTGGTTCACGTGATTCGGAAGTCTCTCGCTGCTCGTCACGGATCTTGGCGCCCAGTGGTGGCATTGAAGCCGTAGTGCGGCTCAGGAGATCAGTCTGGAAAGACGAACTCTGTGGCCAGCTCGTCGGTGACTGAGCCCCCGGTCACCAGCTCGATGAGGGCCACCATCTCCTGCCCGATCTCCTCGAGACGCGACAGGACGGAGAAAGCGTGGGCGAAATCGAAATAGGCCGATACGGCTCCTTCGTGAGCCGGATGCGTGGTCGTCACCGTCGTCTCCATCTCGACCCGCAAGGTGTCGACGATGGCTGCCACCGCACTGCGGAGTGCTCTCTGCTCGGCTAGTGTCTCGATGGACCAGTCCCCGCTCAGGCGGGGAAGCAGGGCGGCCACCTGCTCCCGCTCCTCCGGTGGAGCGGCCACGACGCCTCGCTCCAGGGCATGGTCGTCGAGCATCTGCCGCGCGCCGGCCTTCAGCGCCGTCAGTTCCTCGAAATTGCAGTGCACAATCACGGCTCGCTCCCTCTGTTACCGAACTCCCCCCTCCCTATCTACTTATTCCATCGGCAGATTGTTTCTGCAAGTCAAGCGTTCAGGCGAGGGCACCCTGCACCAGGGGTGGTCCGTCCACGACGAGTGAGATGGACACGTGGTGCTCGCCGTCGACCTTGACGTCGAAGCTGTAGCGACCAGGTCCGGGAAACACCAGTCCGTCCAGATTGAGTACATGGGGCACCCGGATGCCGGCGCCCGCGCCGGGGCCACCCACCAGCTGCATCTCCCCGTTCAACGACAGCACCTCGGCCCCGTTCGGATCCGACAGCCGGATCTCCATCTCGTGCGTCCCCACCTCCGAGGTTCCGGCCGTGAGGCGCAGGACAAGCGAGATGCGTCCGTGCTGAGCGGGGAACTGACTGACGCTGATACGGTCGAAGATCCCGAGGATGTTGATCTTCCCGGTGGCGTCGATCGTGGCGGCGTCGGCCAGTAGGGCCAGATCTATCTCCATGTCACTTCCTCACTCGAAGGCGCTGAAGAAATGAGACTAAGACAGTAACCGCTCGCTCAGCACGAGACCGGCCACAAGGTCTATGAGCGTGTGGGCAACGATCGGCGGCCAGAGGCTTCCCGTGTGGAGGAAGACAGCACCCATGATCAGCCCGACGACTCCGGTCCTGACCACACCAATCGGGCCCTGGTACGCGTGGAGCACTCCAAAGGTCGCGGAGGTCACGATCAGTGCCAAGGTGGCCGACCCAGTGGCCAGGACGAGAGCCGTGAGAGCGTACCCGCGGTACGCCATCTCCTCGCCGAAACCGGCACAGAGAGACAGGCCGGCGAAGAGCCGCCTCTCCTTGCCCGTCACCGGCATGAGCTGGTGCACCAACCGGGTTTCCTCGGTCCCCAGGGCCCTCCGCACCGCCCGGAACACCAGGAGGGTGCCGATGCCGATCAGAAACAACGCTCCGGTCCACAGGACGTTCGCAACCGACAAGGGAGCCTCGAGTCCCAGAGCCGGCGGTCCCACCAAACGCCGTCCCATGAAAAGGCTCAGAATCCCGAGCAGCAGAACCGTGGAGCCGGAGGTCATGTACGCCGGCGCCCTCTCGATGACCACGTCGCGCGCCAACACCATCTGGCCCAGCGCCAGGGTCGGAAGAAGCTCGAGAAGCCCCGCCAGGAAGAGCGCATCGAGAAGCCCGAGCGCTGTCGCCTTCACCAGAAGTAGCACGATGACGGGGTAGGCGAGGGCCCCGGCCAGCACGATCCTCACGCCAGGAGCTCCCGTCCGATCTCCTCCACCATACGGAGTGTGCCCACCACGTCCTCCCGAGTCGACGTGTAGTTCATCACGCACAAGCGGAGCGAGTACGCCCCCCTCAAGCGCGTGGACGAGACCATGGCGTAGCCGCTCGATACGATCCGCTCCTGGATCTCGACATTCAGCTCCTCGAGGCCCTCGGGATCGATCTCGTGGCTCGCCGGACTGTAGCGATAGCACACGACGCCCAGCCTCGCCGGACTGAGCAGCTCGAGCTCGGAAGAGCCCGACACGTACCGTTCCGCCTCCCGCGCCAGATCCATCGACCGCTGGATCGCCACGCGGAACGCACCCACCCCAAAGGTCTTGATGGACATCCAGACCTTCAGCGCCCGGAAGGACCGGGAGAGCTGAAGGCCGCGGTCACCGAGTTCACGTGATCGCGACCCATCTGAGCATCCTGGAGGTATTCGGGGCTCGTGCTGAAGGCCGATTCGAGCTCCGAGGCATCCCGAACCAGCAGACATCCGGTCTCGTACGACTGGAACAGCCACTTGTGGGGATCGAGCGTTACGCTGTCGGCGAGATCGACTCCGTCCAGGGCTGCCCGGCCTTCTTCCGTGAGCACGGCAAAGCTCCCGTACGCGCCGTCGACGTGAAGCCAGAGGCCCTCCTCTCTGCAGAGCCCACCGAGCTCACGGAGCGGATCCACCACCCCCGTGTTCGTCGCCCCACCGTTCGCAGCCACCAAGAGGGGGTTGAGTCCTGCATCGCGATCGCGCTGGATCGCCTGCCGCAAGGCGTCCAGGTCCATTCGATACTCGTCATCCGTGGGAATCGAGCGCACGGCATCTAGCCCGAATCCCGCGATGCGGGCTGCCCGGCCAAGGGAGAAGTGGGCCTGGTCCGAGTTGTACAGGATGGGATCGGCAGGATGACCGCGGCTGGCCCAGGCCGTCACCAGCGCGTCGAGGTTCGCAGCCGAACCGCCGCTCGTAAATACGCCCCCGGCCGTGGCCGGGAGTCCGAGCCATTCACGGAACCAGTCAAGGACGACGAGCTCGATCTGACTCGGACCGGCGGACTCGAGCCAGGTCCCCTGGAACACGTTGAATCCGGACGCCAGCATGTCCGCCAACAGCGTTGGCCAGGTCGGGGATGAAGGGACGAAGGCGAAGAAGCGGGGATGATCGATTCGTCCTGCGTAGCGCATGACCTCGTTGGCCGCACGCTCCATCACTTCGAGGGGCGGTGAGCCCTCTTCGGGAGCCACCTCCCGGAAGAGCGCCTCCATCTCCTCACGGGTGGCTCCGACCCAGGCCGCGCTCTCGCGCAGCATTGTCCAGCGTTTCACGATGAGATCGACGGCCTCGTAGCCGAGGCGACGCATCTCGTCCTCGTCCAGGACGAGTCCGTTGTCGTGTGGCCGCCGCCCCCGTCCATCGATTGTTCCTTCCACCATGCCTCCTCGCCCACAGAGCCACCCGTAATCCCCGGGTCCGTTTTCATCCTGACGGCTCCGGCAGACCGGAGCACGCCACGGCTCTAGGAATTCCGGAGACCCCACGCTAGCCTATGACATCCGGCTGGAGCCTCGTTCCCACACCGAAAGGCATATGGCCACCGTCACCCCAGAGCACAAGGCGGTTTTCCGCGTTCTGGATGCCATGGACGCCCCCCACGGCGGCCGGCTGCTGAAGCTCCGTTTCCAGTCCGGGGAAGCTCCCACGACCCGCGAGCTCAAGGGCGCGACGTTACGGGCTGCCTCACCGGACGGCCAGAGGTCGTGCAGGATTCGGGTGGACCGGTTCGCCCTGTTCGGTGGGCGACCTTCAGACGATCGCATGCACCGCACCGGGCGGGTGGACGTTCATGTATCGGCCGTGGAGGGCGACGCCGGCGCCATCGGCCTCAAGTGGGAGGTCTCAGGCCCGCTGCCGTAGCGGCGCAGCCCCGAGCTCTGGCGCAGCCCCAAGCCTTGGCGTAGGGGCTACCTCAGGCCGGGAGGCTCCCGCTCGAACGTTTCCAGGAACCACCGGCGGTACTCCTCCTGCTGTCCAGGATTCGCGTCCAGCCAGGCACTCCTCTCCTCCGTGAATTCGTCGGGGCGGGACGTGAGGATGAGCGCCTCCAGAAAGCCGTGCTCCCGCGCATACATGATCTCGTCAAGCGGCCCATAGGGAGTCATGTCGAACAGGGCCCTTCCGTACAGCCAGGCGTCCGCCACTCGGGTGAGGATGGCTTTCTCGAGCTCATATCCCTCAGCCTCCGCGGCCTCGGGAAGGAACTCGTCCAGCCGCTCCATCGTCTTCATGAGATGGTAGTGCCCGTAGAAGGCCATGATCGAGCCCGACTCCGGCGCGACCGCCGGCACCAACACGAACGCCGTGTCGGAGCTGATCGTGAGCCCGTCCCAAGGATACGTCTCGCCAGGTGTGGCATTCTCGATGATCCAGAACGACGGATCCATCGTGATGTTTTCCTGCTGGGCACGCACCCAGATGTCGATCTCGGACAGTCGAGCCCGGTCGGCCTGAAGCCTGGCTCCGGAACGGACGATGAGAGAGCGGGGGGCAGGAAGCGAAGCCGCGGTCGTGCAGGCGCCCAGGATCAGGACGGCCATCGCGAGCAGACGACGCGAGGTAAGCCTCTGAAACTGCCGAAGGGAGTAGCGACTCGGGTGTTCAAAGCTCATGACTGATCTAGCTCCGAGTGCCGGAGGTCCGAAAAATGCTTGACACTCCAACATCACGGAGCGGAATTGGAGGTCATCTTCATCTGGATGCGATATACGGCACGATAGCTAAAAATGACCGAGGCCACGCGGGAGTTCCATGCTCCCCAGACGATAACACCTGAGAACCTCGGTGACGACCTCGCCCGTCTCGTTTGGGAAAGCTTCACCGATTTCATCTCAGAAGGCGACCGCGAGACCGTCCTTAGCGGCTTGGGCTTGGTGGACCTGAAGGGTGAGCCCGATCAGCACGCCGTAGAGGAGGCCCTCATCTTCCTCATGTGGGCCCACACCCGGGGTGCGCAGCAAGCGTTCGTAGGTCGCGCCCCCGCCGACCTGCTCAAACGGACCCTCGATGCCCTCCACGCAGCGGTCTTCGAGGACATGGTGGAGAACGGAACCCCCGAGGCCCAGCTTCCCTTCTTCGAGCAGCGAGTGGGCGCCCGTTACGCGGAGTACCACGCAGCTTCCGCCAGCTCCGATTCGAGCCTGGGCGAGGCCGTTGTGCAGCACCTTACGGGCAATACCAAGCCGCCGAAGCCCCTGACGCTGGCCGTCACGGAACGGGCGGTCGAGGTGGCACGTCCATTGCGGGATTACCTGGAGGACGTAGAGCTCGTCCCCTGAGTCCCCCGCCACTTCATGATCTCGAAGGGACTCCGGCAGTCGCGGCACCAGTAGCTGGAGACCGAGAGCTGGGAGCCGAACGGATTCATCAGCTCCGTCTCCACTCCCTCACAAAAAGGACATGAGGGGGACTCGGGAAGCCCGCCTGGAGAGGGGGTCGCTTCTCGAACTTCCCTCATTCTACGAACAGCATCCGGTTGAGGTCACCCCGCGCGCGTGCCACGGACTCGTCGTCGGGATGACCGGGTCCCCTGCCCCGCTCGGAATCCCACGCCTCGCGATCCGGCTCCACGGCCGAGAGGTCGATGTCCACCAGGGAGAGTAGCTCCCCGTAGCGTTCGGCGAACCGGGAGCGGAGCACCTCCCCCTCCGGAACCAGCCCCGACCCGGCCTGGGCCTCACCCACCTCGTCGGCGGGCGTGAGCCACGCCAACGTCCGCGCCAGCATGGACAGGGCCGCCTCACGCAGCCGCGTGCGTCCCTCCTCGGAGCCGCCCGCCAGCTTTCGGAACCACGCGACTCCCAGGTCGTGATGGAACGTCTCCTCGGCGAGCATCTTGGGGATGCGTGAGCGAGTCGGCTCGTAGACACCCTCGGAGAAGCCCTCGAGCGCCACGGACAGGGCCCCGTCCACGACGACGCACGCAGCCACCACGGCGGCCCAATCAGCAAGAGGCTCGTCCAGAGGGTCGGGATTCGCGTACTCCTCGGCCGCCCGCTCGTGCTCCACCGCCGCCGGATCCATGCCGAAATCCTTGAGCATGGCATACAGCAGGCGGGCGTGTCCCCATTCGTCCTGGGCCATGGAGGAGGCCGCGATGCCCGTCTCGATGGACGGCGCTCCAAGAAGCCAGTCGGAATAGCGGATTCCCATCAGGCGTTTGCCGTCGGCCAGGGAGAGGAGAGCCCGGCGAAGCCCTTCCCGGGCGGCAGGTTCCATGTCCTGAACGCTCTTGAACGTGGTCTCGGCGCTCACTGCGAACTCCCCCCCGAAGCGAACGGTCCGTCCGTTCGATTCACGGGGATGATAGCTGAGCGAGGGATCACACACATCTCGAACCAGCGCTCCTCGTCGTAGGTCTTCCACGCATAGACCCGTGCCATCTCATCGTCGAGGGCATTCAGATATCCGACATGCTGGAGAGGCTCACCTCGCTCTTTCCGGGCGAATACGTCGTAGAGGGGCTCTTCCATATGATCGGTCCTCTTCGGCTCTATCCCACTCCCACGCCGAGGCGGCGAAGCTTCTCGCGGCCCTCCGCCGTGATGCGGTCGTTGGTCCAGGGTGGAGACCACACCTCGTGGATCTCCACCTCGTCGATCCAGCTCTCCTGCAACAGCCTGTCGCGAAGGTCGTCGCGGATGAAGTCCATGCAGGGACATGCGGTAGCGGTGAACGTGAGCTCGATCCGGGCGACGCCCTCCGACCAGTCGACTCCGTAGATAAGCCCGAGCTCGACGAGGCTCACCGGGATCTCCGGGTCCAGGACCTCGCCGAGAGCCCACCACGTCGCCTCCGTCGGGTCCGACGGGCGGACCGTTAGAGGCTCGGACCAGAGGTCCCGGCCCCCGCTGGCGTGCAACACCGTGGCCGCTGGAGCGGCATCGGGGAGTCGGCCGGGGCTCAGCACCGGGATCTTCATGCCGCGTCCAGCCATGCTCCCACCTGGCTTCGGGACCGCCTGAAGGACTCCACGTAGATCTCGTTCATGGGTCCTCGGGCCTTCCAGCGCTCGAACACCGCGTCCCATGTGAGCTCTCCGTCCTCGAAGAACCAGCGCTTCTCCGCCGCGTCATAGTGACACGGGAAGGGGTAGTCCTTGACGTACGTCTCGCTCCGTTCGTCGTAGTGCGCCGGAATGTGCAGGCCGAGGGATTCGCAGAGAGGGACGGTGGAGGCCATCCAGACCTGCCTGAGCTGATCGTTGGTGAGCCCCTTTAGCTTGTAGTCGAGCTGGCCGCTGTGGCGTTTGAGGTCGTCGGGAAGCCCGAACCATTCCAGCGTCATGGGGAACATCCAGTCCACGGCCCTCTGGACCATGTCCCGCGCCTCGCCGCCGGCCTCCGCCAGGCGCTTCATCCACACCTCACCGTGCCTCAGATGGAACGTCTCCTCCATGCTGACCTTTATCAGGGCCCGCTTGAGAGGCCCGTACGACGTGTTCTCGTGGACGTCTGCCAGCAGCGAGATCCCGGCACGGTCGAAGAACCCGTTGGCCACGACCAGCTCGGCCCAGTTGTCCAGGGGCTGGTCGAAGCCGTACGGATGCTTGAAGTCGTGTGGCTCACGCTCGTAGACCAGGTACTCCTTGGACTCACCCAGATCCTCGAGGAGTCGGTACGCGATATTCGCGTGGGCCAGCTCATCCTGAATGATGGCGTGGGCGCTGACCTGGGTGTTGGCCGAGGGCGCGTGACGGGCGGCCATCCAGTACGCCGGGCCACTCATGAGCTCGGTGTCGGCCTGGACAGTGAGCTGGACGACCAGGGACATTCGATACCCCTCCGTCATCTCCTCGACGGACTCCACGATGTACCCGGCCTGGACCTTGGCTTTCAGCTCCTCCTCGGTGAAGCGTGCCATGCTCAATGCTCGTCCTCTCTGAGGTTCGTGCCCCGATCGGCTGTCTCGATTGCGGTTCGAACGATCGTTCGAACGAAATAGTCTATACGACGACGCTCCTCGCATCCAGTGCTCGGAGCGGCGGAATCGTTACTAAAGTCCCAGCGATGCCCGAATCAGTGGCGCGATGCGCTCGGGCGTCCATGGCGGGTCGAAGGTGAGGTCGACCTCGCAGCTCTCCACACCCTCCACCCCCTCCACGGCAGCCTGCGCGTCCAAGACGAGCTGGTCGGCGACAGGACACATTGGCGAGGTCAGCGACATGACCACATGCACGTCCCCACTATCGACCTCGATGTCGTAGACGAGCCCCAGGACGACGAGGTCGAGATCCAGCTCGGGGTCCTTGACCGTCTTCAGCGCGTTTCGGATGTCTTTCTCGGTGACAACCATGCTTAGTGCCTCCTCATGAATAGGACCGTAGTCTCCTTGACGTCCTCGCCCTGGAGCTTCCGGATGGCTTTGTGCACGGTCGCCACGACCTCTCCGGCGGGCTTCTGCTGCAGGGTGGAGACCAGGTCGGCCGCCCCCCTGAACAGGCCGGTTGAGCCTGTCGAGAGGACAATCACCATGTCGCCCGTACCGATCTCGTACTCCTGGGTACCGTACTGGAAGCCGTCCAGCATGCCCAGGGGGGGGCCGTGGGACGGGAACTCGTCCAGAGTTCCGTCCCTGCGGATCACCGCGCCTCGGACATCACCCGCTCCGGACCAGAGCACCGACCCGTCGCCTGGCACCAACATCCCGGCCGTGACCGTCTGATCGACGCCGGGCGTCTCGTTGTGAGACAGACCGTCGTTGACGCTTGCGAAGAGCGACTCCGCCGATTGACCCGTCCGAGCGAACTCGTTGAGGAAGGCCCGAGCGAGGGCCAACTGGTGGGCGGGTGGAAGCCTATCTCCGTGGACGGTCATGGCCACCAAGCCCGCCCTCCCGTCGGCAAAGCGGACGGTCTCCCAGGCGGTCCGGCCGGCGCCCGAGTCCTCCAGCATCGTGCCGGCGGCGAGGTCGAACCCGTCGGCCGTCGGGGCGCTCCGTGGCATGATCGCACGCTGTAGAGCCCGGTTGGGGTCGTCGGCTCCGCCCCCCGTCACTACCGGAGTCGGGACGCCCCGCTCGAGGCTCGCAAACCGAACGCCGAGGGCACGGAGAGCCTTCGAGAGAACCTGCAACATGCGCATTGCGAGGCTGTCGCCGCCGATGAGCTGCTCGAAGTCCTCACGCGACAAGGTCAGCAGCTCGGTCTCCTCCAACGCCTTGGCCGTAGCTGAGCGGGGGGCGTCGTTCAAAAGGGCCATCTCCCCGAAGGCTTCACCGGCCCTGCGGACCGCGAGCCTATCTGTTCCGCTCCCCGGAATGCCCTTCGATATCTCCACGGCGCCCTTTGACACAACATAGAAGCAGTCGCCGGGCTCCCCCTCCTCGAAGAGTACCTCACCATCCTGTGCAGTCACGCCCTTGACGACCTCGCTTACGCCACTGAGCTCGTCGTCCGGCAGTCCCTGGAAGAGGTCGACGTGCCGAAGCATTTCGATCACCTCGTCCAAGGACAGATCACGGGGTTCAGCGGCCACTCAAGGCACTCCTACTCGGTGGAAGTGAGGGACTAAAACATACTCTCGGTCGGAAGGACCGGAAAAGGGCCTGACTGTCTCGTGGGATTTTCGCTTGCAAGACGTGGGGGGTGCTTGAAGATTGGATGGAGGGACGAATGAAGTCCCTTTCTGTTTCTGAAGGATTGGAAGGCCCCCCTGTGAAGGCATACCGGCAAAGCTCGCTCCCGGGACTCGTAGCTCTTCTCTCCGCTCTGTTCCTCGGCTCTTGCGTGGACGGCCCCGTGGCCGGTCCGGCCACCGACGAACGGCCGCACGTGCTCCACCTGGTGCCTCAGCTCAGCTATGCGGTGGCACCGGGCGCCCCGGCTCTGAGCGCCGCCCAGGAGGACGCGCTGAGCCAGGCGTTCGACCGGGTGAACCACTTCCGGCTGATCGTCAAGGATGTGAGCTGCACCGAAGTGCTGCTGGACGTGACCTTCGAGGTGACGCCCGGCGAGGACGTGTACGACCTGTCGGTGGAGGTTCCGGGGATCACGCCCGGTGAGCCGGTGTGCGTCACCATCATCGCCATGGACGGCGAGACCGTGCTCTTCGAGTCGCCGCCCCTCACGGTGGCGACGACCGACACGCAGACCGCCACGCCTCCTCAGCCGTTCTCCGCACCACTCACGTACACGGGTCCGGGCGCCGATGCGGTGGGGGTCGAGATCCTGTCGACGGGCGCGGTGCTGCCTCCGGGCGGGAGTCGGACGTTCGAGGCGGAGGTGTTGGGGAGCGACGGCAGCGTCTTGACCAACGTGCCGTTGGGCTGGACGGTGGCTTCGAAGCTGTCCCAACCGTAGTTGAAGGTTCCTGATAGGGGAGAAAGAAAAGTGGTGGCTCCGGGGGTCCCGGGCCGATAGGCTCGGGTAGGCAAAAACCCCAACACGGAGCCACCACGATGAAGAGAACGTACGAGGTAAGGGATCGGGCGGACAAGCGCGCGATCAGGGAGTTCCTGAAGCGGGAGGGGCAGTTTCTGCTTCCGATGCTTGAGCTCGTGGAGCAGACGGAGGTCGCGATCGACGAAGTCATCCAGGTGATGGGACGAGCGACGATCGAAGCGGTGCTGGAGATGAGCGCCGAGGGTGTGGCAGGCGTGAAGCAGGCAGGTCGGTCACGAGCGGAAGACGACACGGTGTGGTATGGCCGGCAGGGTGGTGTGGTTTACCTGTCGGACCGGAAGGTGCGTGTGGAGCGGCCACGGCTCAGGCGCCGGGGCGCCGGGGAGGGTGGCGAGGTCGAGGTGCCGGCGTACGCAGCGATGCGGAGACCGGGCGCCGTGGCGGATCGGATGCTCGAGGTCCTGATGGCGGGGGTGAGCACGCGGAAGTACGGCCGTGTGATCGGTGAGATGGCCGACACGGTCGGGGTGAGCAAGTCGGCGGTGAGCCGTGAGACGGTCGAGGCCTCGGAGCGCGTGCTGAAGGAGCTGATGGAGCGCCGGCTGGATGCGTGGGACCTCCTGGTGATCTACCTGGACGGGATCCAGATGGGCTCGCACCACGTGCTTGCTGCGGTAGGCGTGGACTCAGACGGAAAGAAGCACGTGCTGGGCGTGAGGGAAGGAGCGAGTGAGAACGCCGAGGTGACCGGGGCGCTCCTAGAGGATCTGGTCGAGCGCGGCCTGGACCCGGGCAGGCGGCGGCTGTTCGTGATCGATGGCTCGAAAGCGCTCAGGAAGGCGATCGAGAAGGTGTTCGGCCAACGTCACCCCATCCAGCGCTGCCGCAACCACAAGCTCCGCAACGTGCTGGGTCATCTGCCGAAGGATCAGCATCCTCAGGTGAAGGCGGCGTTCCGGGCGGCGATGAAGCTGGACGCGAAGCAGGGCGAGCAGAAGCTCGAGCAGCTCGCCCGATGGCTCGAGCGCGACCACCCCTCGGCCTCGGCCAGCCTACGCGAAGGCCTCAGCGAGATGTTCACGATCAACCGGCTCGGCCTCCCGCCGCGGCTGAGGAAGTGCCTGGGCTCGACCAACCTGATCGACAGCACCCACTCGGGCGTAAGACAGAAGACCCGCAGGGTGACCAACTGGAAGAACGGAGCGATGGCCTTGCGCTGGGCTGCGGCCTCGTTCGTGGAGACCGAGAAGAGCTACCGGAGGATCATCGGCTACGACCAGCTCTGGATGCTCAGGGCCCACCTCGACGACCATGAACCGGTTGCCGAAATGAGAAAGGCAGGCTAACAAGGAGACTCTCCGGAGCCACCACCTTCAACTGTCAGCGGGACACCATCGTGGCTTCGCCCGCAGTAGCGTCGGTGACGGATGCCGGCACGGTAACGGGCGGCGGCGGCGGCCGGACGCTGGTGACGGTGACGACGCCCACGGGTCTGAGCGCGAGCGTGTGGGTCTACGTGTTCGGCGGGGAGATGACGTTCATCCAGGGCGGCATGGTGATGACGGCCCCGGTGGTGGGCGGCACGGCGCAGGTGATCGCGGGGACGGGCGGAGCACACGGACCGGTGCCCACGGGCAACGGGGTGATGTACGGCGAGGGGGGGATGGTCTTTATCTCGGGCGTTGCGATCATGTCGGGCTCGTGGCCTGCGCCGTCGCCGGACGGGACGAAGATCGCGGCGGACGGGGGCGGGGTGGTGCTGCTGGCCAACGCCGACGGCTCGGGAGAGTCGGAGGGTCCTGCGGGTTCGCTGCCTGCGTGGGCCGGTGCGACGAGTCTCTACGTGAGCGGCGGCTCCATCGAGCTGGTGGACGTGGTGAGCGGCAGCCGGAGCCTGGTGATCCCGGGCGCTGCGACCTTCCCGACCGTGACGGCGGAGGGACGCCTGGCCTATCTGGACGGAGGGGGCCAGGTGTTCATCCAGGGCTCGGGTCCGGTGCCGGACGTTGTGACGGGCTCACGGCCTGCGATCCAGGGCGGCTGGGCGCTGTACGCAGGCGGGGGAGGGCTGATGGTGGCGCCCGTGGACGGCGCCAGTCCTCCCATGCCGCTGGGCATCAGTGGCACGGATCCGGCGTGGGGCAGCGCGAGCGGTGGCTTCACGCCTCCCTCTCCTCCACCCCCGGTGGAGATCACGGGACTCGATCCCGAGGTACCGATCCCCGGCCAGGAAGCTCTGATCCTGGGCAGCGGCTTCGATCCGATCATCGCGTCGAACACGCGGGTGTTCTTCCCGACGTCTGAGGGTGAGGTGGAGGTCGAGGTGCTGGAGATCACGGCCACGAGCATCCGGGTTGTGGTGCCCCGGGGTGTGGCGGCCGACGAGATCCGGGTGGCGACGCTCACGAGTGAGGCGACGTTCCCCTATACGCCCATCTTCGGGAGCGTGGCGGTCACGGCAGTGACGCCGTGGGGTGCGCCGGTGGCGGGTCTGGGCGTCGTGCTCACGCAGGGCGGCACGGAGGCGGCGTCGGGTGTGACCGACGCGTCGGGCTCGCTCTTCCTGGACGGGATCCTGGCGGGCGACTACACGGCGGCGTATGCGGCACCTGCCGGGTTCGCGATCACGAGCGCACAGCCGACGGCACTGACCGTCACGACCGATGTACTGAGCGTGGAGGTGGAGGCGACGCCCGAGGTTCGGAGAATCACGATCGATCCCGCAGCGCCCGAGGTCGAGGTGGGCTCAAGCGTCGAGGTGATGCTCCAGCCGCTGGACATCAACGGGAACGTGATCCCGCAGATCGACCAGGTCACGTGGGCGAGCTCGTCGCCTGTGTTGACCGCGAGCGGCAGCACGCTCACCGGAGTGGCGCCCTCGACCACACCGGGCGACGCACTGTTCCGTGTGTTCGTGAACGGCACCGGAGCAGACTTCTTCGCCACGGTCACTTCGTTCATCGAGGGCACGTTCACACTGGGGGCCGCAGTAACGGCACCGGGCGAGGCCGAGGGTGGCCCCGCGGCGGCTCCCGAGCCCCTCCGGCCCATCGAAGTCGAGCTGAAACAGGGCTCCACGGTTCTGAAGCGGACCGAGAGCGACGCCGACGGTCGCTACAGGTTCCCCGGCCTGTTCGCCGGCAGCTACACGGTCCACCCACTCCCCAGGGGCGACTACAAGGGGTTCTCGCCCTCGTCCGCCAGCGTGACCCTCGGTCCGGGGCAGGCCACGGGACACGCCAACTTCGAGGTGCTCCAGCAGGCGGTCGAGGCCCTCCTCTGGGACCTGACCGGGTTCTGGCACGAGTCTGACCTGTCCGGCATCCAGAATGACGCCTTCGTAGATGGCCTGGTCGTGCTGGCGCCGGGCGACGGCTCCGACGGGTTCCTGCCGGCTCCGTTCGACGGCGACTTTTCCCACTGGTTCGGGGAGGACGACATGGGCAACTTCATGGGCGAGCGGGCCGACTCGAACCCGGGCAGCGGCGGCTCCTCCACCGCGGCCCGCTCGGGCCGGATGACCTCACAGGTCTTCAGTATGCCTCCGAGTGGTGTGCCGGCGTCCCTCGAGTTCGAGTACTGGTTCGAGATCGAGTCCGTGGATCCGGATGGGTTCGACCTTATGGAGATCCTGATCGAGGACATCGGTGCAGCCACGACGACTTCTTTGGGCGTGCTCAACCCGAGCACCGGCCCGGGCGGATCGCCCTCCCAGCCGTTCACCTCCGGGGGCTTCAACGTTCCGCCGGTCTGGGTGCACCAGACTTTGAACATTGACTCTTTCAGTGGGAAGGACGTGCGCATCATCTTCGACTTCGATACCGGCGACAGCGCCTACAACGGGTTCCGGGGCTGGATCGTGGACAGCGTCCATATCACCCCTGGCGGCTCACCCCTGTTGGCACCGGGTATGGCTGCCGCAACAGCCGGCGGGCTCAACCCGAAGCCGAAGCCACACTCCCGCGCTGGCGACCCACACTGACGGCGTGATGGCCCAACGGACCGACGCCCAAAAAGCGGGGGCCGCGTGCTCGAACGCGCTGCCCCCTTCTTGGGCGCCATCAGCCCATCCCCTGCCTCGGTGGCACCGCGGCTCAGCCTGGCCGCAACGAACGAAAAACCTCGCCGAAACCGGCTTCTCCCGAGTAGATTCAATGAGTATCTCGAGGCGCTGACGACTCATCGGGAGAGTTCGGGTGGAGCAAGCGATGGACGCCGCCTCACCGGCCACGACGATGGAGACCGAGGAGGTACACCCCGTGATCGAGGCAGTTTGCTGGGGAACCCGAGGGTCTATCGCCAGTCCGGGTCCGGCGACCGCCAAGTACGGTGGGAACACGCCCTGCATGGAGGTGTGCCTCGACGACGGGCGGCGCTTCATCTTCGACGCTGGCACGGGGATCCGTCCCCTGGGCTCGCACATGACGAGCGAGGAGGGCGCCACCGACGCCATCATCTTCCTCACACACTTCCATTGGGACCACATCCAGGGGTTCCCATTCTTCGTCCCTTTGTACAACCCGAACGCGTCGCTCCAAATCATCGGTCCCAAGCAGTTCGACGTGGACATTCAAACGCTTTTCGCCGGGCAGATGGGGCCGATCTACTTCCCCATCCCCTTCGACGCCCTCGCTGCGCACAAGGAGTTCTCCCATCTGAACGAGGGCGTTTGGGAGGACGACGGGTTCAGCGTATCGGCTATGCGAATGAGACATCCGTCCTTCACGGTCGGGTATCGCATCGAGTACGGAGGTGCGTCCCTCGCTTACATCCCGGACAACGAGATCGTGGGAGAGGATTACGACGTGGGCGAGGACTGGCATCGCCAGTTCATCGACTTCGTGGGCGATGTGGACGTCTTGATCCACGACGCCATGTTCACCGAGGAGGAGTACCAGTCCAAGCTGGGCTGGGGGCATTCTACCTTCCGCCAGGCACTCCATCTCGCTGACGAGGCGGGCGTAAAGAGGCTCCTCTTCTTTCACCATGATCCCGAGCGTCACGACGAGAATCTCTCCGAGCTAGTGTCGTCACACCGGGACGAGGCCCTCTCCCTCGGATATAGCTTTCAGGTCGACGCCGCAGCCGAACGCGCCGACATCCTGCTCTAGGAGACCACGCCGTGAGACGTTTCGCCCCTGTGGTGGCGGCAATGGCAACAGCCGTACCGCTGCTCGCCTTCGGGCCCGCCGAACGCATCGCTCCCACGCACTGGGCGGTGATCATCGGAATCAGTGACTACGTCCACTATGACGACGTAACAGGTGGCGACCTCCCCGGTGCGGAGCACGATGCCCGGGGCATGCGGGACGTTCTCCTCAGCCGGTACAGTTTCCCGCCCGACAACATCCGGATGCTCCTGAATCAGGAAGCCACCCGCGCCAACATCGAGGTCGCCCTCACGGAGTGCCTGCCCGAGCGGGCGCGTCCCGGCGACAATGTCACCGTCTTCTATGCCGGACACGGCTCACAGATGTGGGACGAGAGCGGCGACGAGGACGATGGTCTCGACGAAACGCTGGCCCCCGCCGACGTCAGCCCCACGTCGACCGAGTTCGACATCAGTGACGACGAATTCGGAGCCTGGCTCCGGGCCCTCCCGACGGACAACGTCGTGGTGTTCCTGGACAACTGCAGCTCCGGATCGGGAACGCGCGACGTCACTCCTTTCTCCCGCACACGCCAGCTCGGACGGGACGTATCAGAGATCGACAGGCCGGCGACCATTTCCCGGCGCGCACTCCCGAACGAGAGAGACCGGACGGGCTTCGACCCCCAGGGCGCGAACGTCCTGGAGCTCGCCGCCGCCCAGCCCGACCAGCCGGCCGTGGACGCCTTCTTCCCGGGGGAGAACGGCGCGGACCCCTTCCACGGTGGGGCGTTCACGACCTTCCTCATCCGGGAGCTCTGGAGGGCCCCGGCGGACATGTCGTACGAGGACGCATACCGCCGGGTGTCAGACGACCTCAAGAGAAATCGCTTCGAGCAGGACCCCTACCTCTCCGAGGACGTGGCGTCCAAGTCGCTTCCACTCTTCTTCGTGGAGGGTGGGTCCCGGGGCACGTCTTCGGCGTCCCTGCCGGTGCTTTCCATCAATGGCTCCACGGCTGAGCTACAGGGCGGCCAGGCGCTTGGAATCACCTTGGGATCGACGTTCAGCACGGCCGAAGGCGCCCGCATGGTGGTGGAGTCGGTGAGCTCCGACCGCTCCGACGCCAGAGTCCTGACGGGATTCGTGAGCGAGGGCGATCGTGCGACCTTGGAGGGCTATCGCTTCCCGTCCAGCCCTCTGCGAGTCAACGTCGCCGGGGCGGACACCGGCACCGCCGACGCTCTGGCGAGCGCCATCGAGGGCTCCGAGGCGATCGTGCTTATCCATGATGCGGAGTCCTACTCCGATCTGCTTCTGCGGCGCCGGGGCACGGACATCCGGGTGGTTGGAATGGACGGGGCGGCACGGCACGTCTTCCCGGCAGGCGCCGAGGGCGCCGCCGACCTGGCCGATGCCCTCATGCGTGAGGCCTCCGCGAAGAGGCTCGGCGACATGGAGAACCCGGCACAGCCGTTCGGCCTCGAGGTCTGGCTTGCCGGCGGAGTGTCCAGCTTCGGCATCGGCGAGAACGTGCGCTTCCTGGCCGAGGCCGAGCGCAGCGGATACCTGACCCTGGTTGACCTCGGTACCGACGGGACGGTCACCGTGCTCTTCCCGAACCCGTACGACCGGGAAAACGTGGTGACTGCGGGACAGCGAATCGAGTTCCCGACCGAGAGCATGGAGTCCGAGATCCAGGCCATGCCGCCGGCTGGCCGGGGAATGGTCCGCGCCTTCCTGACGCCGGAACCGTTGGACATCGCCGTCGGTGACGATTTCACCGCGGGCAAGCTCGAGCTCGCCGATCTCATTGCTGACGCCGTTCGCAGGGCCGCCGGCCCGGCGGAGGGCTCCGATGGAGCTGTACGTCTCGACTCGTGGGCGAGTGCGTCGGTGATGTACGAGATCCACAACTAGTGTTCCGTTTCCGAAGTTCGCGAGTCACCAAGAGGGCCGGGGCGCCGTGGGATCAAGGCGGGACGACGCGGCGTAGCGCAAGCTACGGCAAGGAGTTCCAACGCCGAGCCCACGGATGCACTGTGCACTCGACTGGCCGAGACACTTTGGTAACGGGACACTAGCGTCGAGCGCCGCGACCGTGCCTGACCGGGTGGGCTGGAGCCCCGAGACGCCTCGGCCGTGATGCTATGAAGTGGAAGCGCGTTGGGATTCTGGCCTTGATCACGTTGGGCTCCGGAAGCGTCGCGCAGCTGGCCGACCGATACGGTACGCTCACGGGAGTCGAAGACCTCGAGCTTCTTACGCTCGATCTCCGGCAACGGGCCGCCTCGGAGCAGCTCCGCCGGACCCGGGGCGGGACCGAGGTGGTGCTCGTCTTCTTCGATCAAGCGGCCTCGGAGAGCTGGAACTGGCTGTCCCCCTTCCCCCGCGCCCACCTGGCGGACCTCATCGATGCCGTCTCCTTCGCGGGGGCCAAGACCATCGGTCTGGACGTCTATCTCGATCGTCGCTACGACCTGCTCAATTCGGTGGACGGCGGAGACGATCGACTGCGTCAGTCCATGGCCAACGCTGGCAACGTCTTCCTCGTCTCTCTGGTTGTGGACTCCGAGGACGGCGAGACCAAGGTCCTTGCCCAGCCCGATCCGTACTTCGCCAACGTCGCCGCCGGGGTAGCCTCCGCCGACCTGCCGACACCGTTCGAGACCATCCGGGATGGCACGCTGGTGGTTCGGTCCGGGGACGGGCTCGCTCCCGGCTTCGCCCTGGCTCTCTATCTGCACTCACGGGGGCTCTCAACCTCGATGACGTGATGTCCGAGGCCAAGGCCAACGCGCGCTTGGCGCTTCCGGGTCTACCCCGCGGGACGGGGGACATACCCGAGGATTGGTGGCAGCCGGATGTCACTCCAGAGAGCTATGCCGTGACGTTCCCGCTGCACTTCATGGGGCCCCCCTCACACACGGTCCAGGGAGAGGTCGATGTCGGCACTTTCCAGGCCGTGGCATCCCTGAGCGCGGTGGGACTCGCGTATCTAAGTCCGGAGTTCTTCAAGGGCAAGATCGTCCTGCTTGGGACGGGCATCAGGGCCTCTTCGAGGACGACGGAGTGGTGGCCCTGACGCGTGAGTCCGTCCGCGGCATCACGCACCTGGGGGGCACCATCCTGGGCACCACCAGCCGTGGAAATCCCCTGGAGTGGCCCGTGGAGCGACCCGACGGATCGGTGGAGCTCGTAGACCGGTCCGACGAGATCATCGGAGAGTTCCGCCGTCGAGGGATTGACGCTCTGATCGCCATCGGAGGGGACGGCTCGCTCCGAATCGCGTCGGTGCTGGCCGACAAGGGGCTCTCGGTCGTGGGAGTCCCCAAGACCATCGACAACGATCTGGCTTCGACCCAGGTGACCTTTGGCTTCCACACCGCCGTAGCCACGGCCACCGACGCTATCGGCCGGCTCCACTCCACCGCAGAGGCTCACGGCCGTGTCATGGTAGTGGAGCTAATGGGTCGGAACGCCGGCTGGATCGCATTGTTCGCCGGTGTAGCGGCCACGGCCGACGTGATCCTCATACCCGAGATTCCGTACAGCCTCGATACATTGTGCGCCAGGATCGAGGACCGCTACGAGGCGGGGCACGGGTTCGCCATCGTGGTCGCCGCCGAGGGCGCAGCCGAGGCGGGTGGATCACAGACATTCAAGGAGCAGATCCAGGGCGGGGCCTCTCCCCGCCTCGGCGGCATCGGTGAGAGGCTCGCCGCCCAGATCGAGGAGCGAACCGGTCGCGAGACTCGATCTCTCGCCCTCGGTCACCTCCAGCGGGGAGGGGAGCCCAGCGCCTACGACCGCCTTCTGGCTCTTCGCTTCGGATCGGCCGCCGTGGAGCTGATAAGGGACCGGCGCTTCGGCTGTATGGTGGCTCTCGACCCGCCCGACGTTCTGGCCGTCCCCCTGAGCGAGGCCATCGCGAAGGTGAAGCTCGTGCCCGTGGATGGCGACGTGGTGCGGACGGCCAGGAGCGTGGGGATCTCGTTCGGAGACGAGCAGCTAGCCTGAGTGCGGGCGGGACGCGACGAAGCTCCTCAGCGTCCCGATGGCCAGAACCGTGAGAGCCCCCACCACGTTGTAGTAGAGCCACGAGATGTCCGTCGTGATGGACACCACGAAGACGGCCAGCATGCCGCCCAACAGTCCCCAAAAGGCGCCGTTTCCGTCGGCATCCTTTACCATGAAGGCCAGGAGGAAGACACCCAGGAGCGATCCGTAGAAGAACGAGCCCACCTGATTCACGGCTTCGAGAAGCGATCCGAGCCTGCCGGCATAGAGCGCCACTCCACACGCGAACAGTCCCCAGAACAACGTCGTGATGCGGGATACGGTCAGGTAGTGCGCCTCCGACGCCCCCACCCGAAAATGTCGTCTGTAAAAGTCGATGACCGTAGCGCTGGATAGTGCCGTGAGCTCCGAGTCGAGGGACGACATGGCCGCGGCGAAGATTACGGCAATCATGAGCCCGAGGAGGCCAGCCGGCACGTACCTGATGAGGTAGGACGGGAAGACATAGTTCACGTCGTTGGACGAGGCCCCCCGGACCTCGGAGACGACGGCCCTCGCCTCCCTGCGGAGCCCCTGCAGCTGTCCGTCGTACTCGCCGATGCGCTGTTGCAGATCGGCCAGATCTTGGCCCTCACGCCGGGCTTCAAGGAGGCCGAGCGTCGCCTGCCTCCGCAGCGAGTGCACGTCTCCGTGCTCCCGCTCGAGCCTCCTGAACTCGTCCCCGCTCCGGCTCTCCCGCACCATGGTCACCTCTGCCGAGTTGAAGAGCAGCGGTGGGCGCTCGAAGTGGTAGAAGACAAAGAGCAGGACGCCGATGGACAAGATGGCGAACTGCATCGGCACCTTGAGAAACGCGTTGAAGATGAGCGACAGCCTGGCGGATCTTAGAGAGTCGGCCGTCAGGTACCGCTGAACCTGGCTCTGGTCGCACCCGAAATACGCCAGGGCCAGAAAGAACCCCCCGATCATCCCGGACCAGATCGTATAGGTGTTCGTCGGATCCCACGACCAGTCAATGCTCGACCACATCTCCTGGATCCCACCGATGTAGACGACGTCGGCCACGCCCACCTCGCCCGGGAGAGTGCCGAACAGGATGACCAAAGCCGCCGCGATTCCTACGAACATCATCAGCATCTGGATGACGTCGGTCCAGATGACGGCGGTGATCCCGCCGGCCATCGTATAGGCGATCGTGACCACCGCCATGATGAGAATCGTGATCTTCTCGTCCCATCCCATGATCACCGAGAGAACGATGGCCGGTGCGTAGAGGACGATGCCGGCCGCCAGCCCACGAGAGATGAGAAACAGGAAGCTCGTCAGCGAGCGCGTCTTGGCGTCGAATCGATTCTCCAGGTACTCGTAGGCCGTAAAGACCTTGGAGCGGTAGAAGAAGGGGACGAAGAGAACGCACAGGATAACCATGACGAAGGGCTGCGGGAGGTACACCTGGATGAATTCCATCCCGTCGTCGAAGGCCTGCCCGGTGGTCCCGATGAAGGTGATGGCGCTGGCCTGGGTCGCCATGACCGACAGGCCGATCGCCGCCCACGGAAGGCGTCGATTGCCCAGAAAGAACCCCTCGACCCCGACGTTCTTTCGGCTCTGATACAGGGCGAACCCGATGACGCCGCCGAAGTAGACGGCGAAGACCGTCCAGTCGAGGGCCGTCACGGCGCCCCGAAGTCGAGGGTGACGGTGAAGACGTGCAGGAGTATGATCAGGGCCGTGGAGTAGACCAGGACGGCACCGTATAGCCAGCCCCAGCTCGGGAAGATTCCAATCCTCCCGCCCTCGTCCTCGTCAGCGGCGTTGGATGGCTCGTCCACGTCTGTCATCGGTCACCGCGATCCCTGATGCGCATTCCACTCGGCCGCGGTCAGCGACACGAGGTTGGCGAAGAGCCGGTAGGCCCCCGGGACACCGGCGGGGAACTGCCGGAAGAAGGAGAGGGCCACGTAAGCATAGATCCCCTCTCCCACGGACGCGACCAGGAGGGATCCGTGGGTCGGCTCCTCACCCGGGTCGGTGAGCTCGAGAAGCGGCGTGAAGCGTTCGTCCCACTCGCTTAGGAAGTAGAGGCCCCGCTCCTGCACCCACCCCTCGAAGTCCGTCTCCGTGATTCGATTGGGCGTGTTGAATACGGGGGATCCTGGATCCAGCAACGCGAACGGCGAGCTCTCGTCCGTCACTCGCGGGGCCGACCGATTTCCCATGCTCACCGGGTAGGGAGCGAAGCCACCCCGGGGATACTCGAACTTGTTGTACTGCACGATCACCGTCCCGCCGGCCCGGGCGAACTCCAGGATCCGGTCGTTCGCCGCCGTCACGTCGGGGCGAGTCTCGTATACCCGGATCCCCAGTACCAGGACGTCGTACAGGGAGAAGTCCCCGTCACGGACGCGTTCGGCCGTTACCTCCTCCACGTCGGCACCCATCTGGCGGAGGGCCTCCAGCCCGTCATCGCCCGACCCCATCACGTAGCCCACTTTAATCCCCGCGGCCACCGTGACGGGTAGAACCGAGGCCCGCATCTCGGCGGGCTCCATGTAGAGGGTGCGCTCAACGTGCGGATAGTCGATGATGTCGACCCGCTCGTCGAAGCGGGTGCCGTCGTCCCGGATGGCCAGCGCCCGGAAGAAGTGGGCACCGGCATCCACGTCTCCGCCCGGCTCTACCGTGAACGTGAAGCCCCTGCTGGAGCCCTCCACGTCCATGGTGAAGGGGACGCTGGCTGGCGTGACCTCCCAACCCTCGGGAGCTTGGAGAGCCACGCTGCCGGCCGCTCCGGAGTTCGAGTCGTTACGGAGGAGAACCGTCATTTGCCGTGCTTCGCGGGAGCCCTGGGGCCACACCATGCCCCTCGGCTCGATGGCTACGGACAGGGCCGGGGTCGTCAGCACCGGAGCGCGGAATTCACCGCTGGTGTCCACCCCTACGTATTGGGCCCGACTCCCCCACACCAGGTGCACCGGCCCGTTGATCCCCGGAATGTGGAGATCGAACTCCCCCGCCGCGCTGAGGAGTGCCCTCCAATTCCGAGGGAGGCTCTCCGAGCCGTCGGTACCTGCCCACCGATACATGTCTCCATCCCGTGGGGACTCGAGGTAGTAGAGACGGGACACTGGGAGCGCGTCATCGAGGCGCACCCGGTAGCTCCAGCGTGCCATCTCCCCGGAATCCAGCTTTCGAGGATCGAGGGTCTGCCCGTCGGCACCGATGAACTCCGCCGACCCGCCGGCCCATTCTCCCGGCCCTGCGGTCCGGACGAGCGCTCCGTCTATGCGGAACGGCCCACCGTTCCAGACCCGCACGTCCAGATCCACCTCCTGGCCGGCGGTCACGAGATCGTCGCTGGCCCTGACATCGACCACGATGGACGCTGTCTTGAGAAGAGCCCACCGGACCTGAGCGGCCCGCACCGCCAGGAGCTCGGTCAGGATCGATCCGGCGTCCGCCAGGTCTCGGGCGAGCCCGAAGGTGGCCTGGAGGTGACGATAGGCCAGAGCCAGCGGTGCGGCCGCCCGCTCGGGGCGGAGGGCGTCCAAGGACTGGGCGGCATCGTGAACGGCGGTCCGATACGCCCTGAGGTGCTCCCGGATCGGCGCGGCCGTCTCCCCCGGCAACCCCGCCGTGAGCCCGGCGAGCGTCGTGTCGACCCCGGCGAAGATCCCGTCGTCGCCGGCCGACTCCCGCACGTGGCTCTTGGCGAGCCGAAGGCCCGAGGCCTGCTGGCCGAGAGGCTGAGGGGCTCCCATATCCTGGGACCTGTGTTGGCTCCGGCTCTCCATGGCCAGCTGCAAGTAGGATCGGCCGAGAAGGGGGTCGAACGTCCCGGTGGGCACCGTGACGGGCGGCGGCCCAGGGCTGCGGCGAACGGAGTGGTAGAGCTTGTCCGCCCTCCAGGGTCGGGCCGCGCCTCCTGGCAGATCCGCGAATCTCGCCGGGTCAGCCGCCACATCGAAGGCCGCGCTGGCCAGTATGCCGCTGGCCTGGTGCTGTCCGTGGCCGTCGCGGGCCGTGCCGGACCAGACCGAGACGATGACCTGTGGACGAAAGGTGCGGATCACCCACACGACATCCCTCAGGATCTCGTCCCTGGGCCAGTGGGTGAAGGCCTCGTCGGCGCTCTTGGAGAAGCCATAGTCGTAGGCCCGCGTGAAGAACTGTCGCCCGCCGTCCAACCTGCGCGCCGCCTCGAGCTCCCCCGTGCGGATGATTCCGAGACGCTCGCCGAGCTCGGGACCGATGAGGTTCTGGCCGCCGTCCCCCCGGGTGAGGGAGAGATACGCCGTCTCGACCCCCCTACCCCGGGCCAGGGCCGTAAGCAGACCGGTATCCTCGTCGTCTGGGTGAGCCCCGATCATGAGCACTCGCTTGACGCCATCGAGCCGCCGGAGCGTGAGTCCGGCCTCCACGACGCCACTCCCCTCCGGACCGATCTGCGCCGAGAGCGGTCCGGCGCCGAGCATCGACGCCACCAGGGCCGCGATCAGAACCGTTATCGGCCGGGGCGCACTCCAGCCCCGCGGGCGTCTCCTGCATTTTGTCGTCATGTCACGAACGTATCTCCCGCCCTGGATGCGCGAAAATCCGGATCGGTCACTACCGACTCTCACCGGGCCACGGAAGTGCCAGCGGAACCTTAGGCGGGGGGCCCCGGGATTCTGCATGCGAAATCCCTTGCTTGTCCGAAGTTCGAAGGCACGGATATGTTGGGCCGAACTTCAAACGGCCTATTTGCCCCGGAGGGTAATCGATGAATCAGCCCCGCGACCATTGGAGCTCCAACCTGGGCTTCATCCTGGCGGCCACCGGCAGCGCCATCGGTCTGGGCAACCTCTGGAAATTCCCATTCATCACGTGGGAGAACGGGGGCGGGGCCTTCGTACTCATCTACCTCGTCTGCATCGCCGGCGTGGGCCTACCCATCATGATGGCCGAGCTACTCATCGGCCGGAAGACGCAGAAGAGCCCCGTGGGCGCCCTGAAAGAGGCCGTCGGTCCGCTCTGGGGCTGGGTGGGCGCGTGGGGGGTGATGGCGGGATTCATCATCCTGAGCTACTACGCCGTCGTCGCGGGATGGTCTCTGATCTACTTCGTGAAGACGGTGGGATGGAGCCTCTCGGGGTTCCCCGTCGGGCTGGAAGCAGGAACCGTGTTCACCGATCTGATCGGCAACGGCGGAACGCAGTTCATTCTTTCTGGCCTGTTCATGGCGGCGACGGTGGGGGTCGTATACTTCGGGGTCCACAGCGGAATCGAGCGGGTGACCCGCATTTTCCTACCCGTCCTGTTCGGGATCCTCGTCATGCTCCTCGTGAGCGCCCTGACCATGGAGGGCTCCGGAGAAGCGCTGGCCTTCATCTTCCGGCCCAACTTCAGCGAGCTGCAGCCACGTGGGATTCTGGAGGCGCTGGGGCACTCGTTCTTCACCCTGTCCCTGGGCATGGGCGCCATGATCACCTACGGGTCGTACGTGCAGCGGGGCAGGTCGCTGGTGAATGCCGCCGGGATCATCGTCACCCTAGACACCATGATCGCTCTGTTCGCAACGACCATCATGTTCTCGGTCATCTTTACCGTGCCGGGAATGGCCGATGAGGTGGGCAAGTCGGCGGCCGGGATGCTGTTCATCTCCCTGCCCCAGCTCTTTTACGAGGTCGTCCCCTTCGGTCGAGTACTGGGGCCCCTCTTCTACGTGCTGGTCGCACTGGCAGCGCTCACGTCCACGATCTCGCTGCTCGAGGTGGTGGTGAGCTACTTCATCGACGAGCGTAAGATGAGCCGTCCCAGCGCGACGCTGCTGAGCGGGGGCGCCATCTTCGTGTTCACCATTCTGTCGGCGCTGTCCTTCGGCGCCCTGCCCGCGCTGTCCAGCTTCGAGATCTTCGCCGGGAAGCCCGGCGTCTTCGCGACGCTCGACCACTTCGCCTCCAACTGGGCTCTCCCCATCGGCGGGCTGCTGATCACCCTGGCCGCCGGCTGGTTCATGTCCCGCGAGGACACGGAGTCAGAGCTCGTCGACGAGACCACGCCGGGCTGGTTCAACTATAGGGCGTGGCGGTTCTTCATCCGCTTCGTCGCTCCCGCTGCCGTGGCGGCCATCCTGATCGCCGTCATCTTCTTCGGCGCCGACTTCTCGTAATCGGGTGGGAGGGGGGCTCACGCCCCCCCGTGCGCCCCCCGGGTTGCCTTTCCCTCTCGCGAAACCTTGGCGATCTTTTCATGTTTCTCATGGTACCAGCCCAACCAGGCCCGGCATCGCACGCGAACCAAGTGCCACCCGCATGATCTCAGACCTCCTCAGCCGGCCGACCCCTAGGCGCTCCGCGACGCTCCGCTTCGACGGGCGCATCCTATACCTGGTGGACGACTCGGCGCTCATGGAGGCCCAGTTGGCCGGTGGCCAGGACCTGGAGCTCACCGAGGAGCTCAAGGTCAGGCTTCGCGATCAGATCAGCACCGACGAGATCACCCCCGCGTACATCTGCCTCTTCTACGACGAGACCCTGGGAGACTTCCCGTACCTCGGGCTGTCGACGGTCAATCCGGAGACCGGCGCCATCGAGTCCCCGGTCGGGCGGAACGCTGTGAGGAACGGGGGCTTCGTCTGCTCCGTAGCCGGGAAGCGCCGGGGCAAGGGCAGCAGCCGCGAGGCGAGCCCGTACGCCGAGCTCAAGGCCGGCCTCCAGGTCGTGGTGGCCGAGAGCCTGGAGCGGATCTACAACGAGAACTGCCAGAACCTGGGTATACTCACCACTACCGACTTCGACATCATCCGCCGCATCGAAGAGGGAGACCAGATCCCCCTCTCGATCTTCACGGCCGGACAGGACGAGATCACCCGCCAGATCATCGAGTACGGGGGGCTTTTCGAGTTCAACGTGGCCCGCCTCCAGGGCAAGGCGACGGTCCCGGAACCGAAGCGCGCCGATGACGACTCCGCGCCCTCGGCTCCCATGACATTGGCGGATAAGATCTTCGCGAAGCACTGGGTCGTCGACGCGGCTAAAGGCGAGATCGGGGTGCCCTGGGTGGAGCCGGGCGAGGCGGGGTTCTTCCACACCGACATCCGCTTCTCCCACGAGTACGTGACCCCCATGGCGGCCATCTTCTTCGAGGAGAAGGTCGGCGAGACAGGAGAGGTCGTCGACCCGTCCAGCGTTCTCTTCTTCCGGGACCATCTCACATTCCTGTCCAAGGTGATGAGCCAGGAGCGCATCGAGCAGGGCCTCCTGGACGTGGCGAACGAGCTCGAGGTCAAGCAGAGGAAGTTCGCCGAGAAGCAGGGGATCCGGCTCTACGGTGAGCAGATGGGCCATGAGCTCGGCTCCGAGGCCATCTGCCACTCGAAGATCCTGGAGGAGTATGCCGAGCCGGGAATGCTCATCATCGGATCGGACTCGCACACTCCACACGCCGGAGCCATCGGCTGCGTGGCGTTCGGCGTTGGGACCACCGCGATCTTCAACTCGTGGATCACCAAGGACGTCCGGGCCCGGGTGCCCGAGTCGTTCAAGGTCGTGATCTCGGGCGAGCCCAAGGCCAACGTGACCGCCAAGGACTACATGCTCGAGATCCTGAGAACCCCGTACATCCGGGACGGACACGCCATCGGTCAGGTCATCGAGTACGCGGGCCCCGCCGTGGAAGCCCTCTCCGTTGACGAGCGTGCGACCATGACGAACATGGCCGCCGAGGTGGGCGCGTTCACCGGCATCGTCGGCGCGGACGCGAAGACCGTTGAGTTCCTCGTGAACGACCGGGGCATGGACTGTTCCGCGGCAGAGGCGCTGATCCAGGGGATGCAGAGCGACCCGAACGCCTCGTACGTGAGGGTCATCGAGATCGACGCGTCCACCATCCAGCCCATGGCGGCCCTCCCCGGCGATCCCGGGAACGGGGTGCTCATCTCGGAGCTGGAGGCCGAGCCGATCCGAATCGACATCGCCTACGCAGGCTCGTGCACGGCGGGCAAGAAGGAAGACATGGACATGTACGCCCGGGTCTTCCGCGAGGCGCACGCGTCGGGAGGGCTGAAGGTGCACCCCGACGTCGAATGCTTCATCCAGTGCGGCTCCGTGGAGGTACGCGAGTACTGCCGGGAGAGGGGCTACTTGGAGCTGTTCGAGAGTGTCGGGGCCTCGTTCATCGAGCCCGGCTGCGGCGCGTGCATCAACGCGGGCCCCGGCGTGACCCGCTCGCAGGACGAGGTATCGGTGTCCTCGCAGAACCGGAACTTCCCCGGCCGGTCCGGCCTGGGGCAGCTGTACCTGGTGTCCCCCTACTCGGTGGTGGCCAGTGCCATCGCCGGCTTCGTGACCCAGTGGGAGCCCGGCAAGACCATCGAGCCCATCACGCCTCGTAAGCTGGCCATGGTCTGAGGCAGAGGATGTCCACGCTCGAACCCTTCGTCCCGGATCGAGCGCTCTATCCGTTCGACTCCCGCTGGTTCCAGAGCAGCGTCGGGCAGGTCCACTAAAGATCCGGCAATCGCTTGCCGGATCCGATGGTCGCTACTGGACTCGAACCAGTGACCCCTACGATGTGAGCGTAGTGCTCTACCAACTGAGCTAAGCGACCCCGGCTGAGAACGCGGCGCCCCTGCCGCGATCCAGTCGTTCGAGAATCAGTACCCCCACGGGGAATCGAACCCCGGTTTCCTGGCTGAGAACCAGGTGTCCTAGGCCACTAGACGATGGGGGCAAATGCTGTGCCCTCTCGCTGGGAGGGCCGAAAGCATAAATAGGATGCGCTCCCGATTCAACCCCACGGAACGGTGGGGTGCCTATGGGTTAAGTCATCAAGTCCCAACGGATTGGGCAGGCAATCAAGGGAACCTGAAAGATACATGGTCGAGAAGCTGAACGACGAGTCCATCCGTGGGTGGTTGGACGGGCGAGAGGGGTGGAAACGGAAGGGCAAGAAGCTGACCAAAGGGTTCAGTTTCGCGTCCTTTCGTGACGCCATCGTGTTCGTCAACCGAGTGGCCAGCCTGGCCGACGATATGGACCACCATCCGGACATCGACATCCGCTACACGACGGTGAGCCTGACGTTGACGACGCACGAAGCGAAGGGTCTCACCCAGAAAGACCTCGACTTGGCGGGGCGGGTCGACTTCGCCACCTCGGCGCGCTAGGCCACCTACGGCCCCAGATCCAGCAGCTCCCGGGGGCTCTCCAAGTAGAAATGTGGCTCGACCTCCTCGAGCCGTGCCCGCGTGAAAGGCCCCCACAGCGCCGCGGCCGTGTACACCCCGGCCGCCTTACCCGCTATCGCGTCATAGGGAGAATCCCCTAGAAAGACCACGCCCCCCGGCCGCTCGAGGCCCAGGCGCTCCATGGCCAGGTTCACAGGCTCGGGATCGGGCTTGCCCTTTCCCACATCGTCGACTGTGACGAGCACCTCGAAGGCGTCCTCCATCCCGCAGCACGCCAGAGTGCGCAGAGTCATCTGCCGTGCCTTGCTCGTTACCACCGCCATGCGCGTGCCCGACTCCTTCAGGCGCGCCACCGTCTCCACCACCCCGGGAAACGCGCGCACCATCTCGTCGTGGACCGTGCGCTGGAACGCGACGTACGTCTCCACCATGGCCTCGGCCTCCTCCGCCGAGCGGGCGAAGTCCTTCATCTGCACGCGCAGGGGCATGCCCATGGTGGCGAGCCAGTCGTCGTCGTCACTCTCCCGGCCGAGATGCGTGAGGGTGGCGTGTCGAAACGACCGCAGAATGAGCCCGGTGGTATCCGCCAGGGTCCCATCGAGATCGAACAGGACGGCGTCCCAGGAGTGGGCACGGGTCATGAAGTAGCCTATGGAGCGGAGCGGGATCGGGTCATGAAGCGAGCCCTTCCCGTATAACTTCCACCAGACACTCGATGCCGAAGTCCACCTGCGCCTCGGAGATCACCGCCGGCGGCGCGATCTCCACGACCTCTCCTCCAGCGCCGGCCGGCAGGACCAGGAGCCCCCTGGAAAGGGCGGCCTCGGCGATCGAGGCTCCGGCACCGCCCGGACCATCACCCTCCAGCGCGCTCAGCTCGATGCCGATGAGCAAGCCTCGGCCGCGGACGTCCTGCACGCCGGGGGTCACTCCGACCAGAGCCTGGCCAAGGCCCTCGAGCAAGCGGCCGCCCAGGGTGGCGGCCCGACCTGCCAGATCCTCCTCTTCCAGGACGTCCAGGAAGGCGAGCGCCGTGGCGCACGACAGGGGGTGACCCAGGAACGTGCTCGTGTGCAGCGCCTCGCCCGTGGAGTCGGGCCACGCATCCATGACCTCCCGAGGTCCCAGACAGGCGCTCACGGGAAGACCGCCGCCCAGCGCCTTGCCTACGCAGAGGATGTCCGGAGTCACTCCCTCGTGCTCGAACGCGAAAAGCGTACCCGTGCGGCCGAAGCCGGTGAAGATCTCGTCGAAAACGAGAAGAGCCCCGGCCGATCTCGTCAGCTCCGCCAGGCCGCTCAGGAATCCGGACGGCGGCACGCGTACTCCCGCCCTCCCCTGAATGGGCTCCACGACCACCGCCCCGATGGGATCCTCGAACGGGCCGTCTCCCGCCAGGATACGCTCGACCTCCACGAGAGCGGCCTCGGCATCCTCGCCCTGGGGAAAGGGCGCAAAGGCCACACGGTCGTGAAGTCGTCCCCGGAACGGCGCCCGGAAGTAGGTGCGTTCCGTCACCGCCAGGCTCCCGAGGGTGAGTCCGTGGTAGCCGCCCTCGAACGCCAGGACTCCGGACCGGCCGGTAGACAGCTCGGCGGTCTTGAGAGCGATCTCGACAGCCTCCGATCCGGAGGAGGCGAGAACTCCCCGGGTCTCCTCCCACGGCGCCAGGTGAGCGAGCCGCTCCAGAAGCTCGAGCTTGAGCTCGGGCGGGTGCACGTCCCCCATCCCGTGAACGAGGCGGCCGGAATGCTCCTCGAGTGCAGCCCGGATGCGTGCATGGGCATGACCCGCCATGGCGACACCGAAAGCACCGGTGAAGTCGACGTAGACGTTCCCGTCCACGTCTCGCACGTTGGCACCGGCAGCGGCTTCCCAGAACACCGGAAATCGCTCGGATAGGAACGTGACGTTCCTGGACTCGACTCGTCGCAACCGCGCCGCTAGAGCCTTCGAGCGCGGTCCGGGCGGGGGGGTCAGGACCGAGGGCAGGAGCGAGCCGAGGTCAGACATGGTGCTAGAAGGCTGTTGAAGGAGTACAGCGGGTCGCGTTGCGGATGCCACGGCCCCAGATCCTAGGCGGAGCGACGACGCCATAGCCGTCGCTACGGTTAGGAGCTCCAACAACGGGGGCACCGCGCGAAGCGTGGTCGGGGCCGTGCCACCGCAACCCACGAACATGTATGTTCATACCGACTCTTGTGTTGGGCACAGGGTGGTTGCGCGGCCCACTGTACTCCTTCAACAGCCTTCTACTCTTCGCCGAGCGGATCCTCGGCGGCCATGCCCATGGCGTGAAAGCCCATGTCCACGTGCAGGGTCTCGCCCGTGATGCCGGCCCCGAGGGGAGAGCACAGGAACGCCGCGGTGTTCCCCACGTCGTCGGCGGTGTTGACCGCGGGAAGGGCAGCGTTTTGCCGATAGTAGTCCACCATGCGATCGATGGACCCGATGGCCCGGGCCGCTCGGCTGGCCAGAGGGCCCGCGGAGATCGTGTTTACCCGGATGCCCCAGCGCCGGCCCGCCTCGAACGCCAGGGTTCGGGTGTCGCTCTCGAGGGCGGCCTTGGCCGAGCTCATGCCTCCTCCGTAGCCCGGGATCACCCTCTCGCCCGCCAGATAGGTCAGGGACACCACGGATCCGCCCTCCCTCATGAGGGGACCGAAGCGCTGCACCATCCCCACCATCGAGTACGCACTGGCGCTGACGGCTGCCAGGTACCCGGCCCGGCTGGTGTCCACCAGGAGCTTCTGCACCTCGGGCGCGTTGGCCAGCGAGTGCACCAGAACATCCAGGCAGGGGTCGCCGAAGTCGCTCCTGAGACCGTCGGCAACCTCCTGAAGCGTGTAGCTCGACAGGTCACGGTAGCGCTTGTCCTCACGTATGTCGTCCGGCACGTCGTCGGGCGTATCGAAGACCGCATCCATGGGATAGATCCTCTCGAACTCGATCTTACCGCCTCCGGGCAGGCTCAGGTCCAGCTTTCCCCGTTTCAGGCTCTGGGTGAAGATCCTCAGCACGGGCGGCCAGGTTCCGACGCAGATGGACGCACCGGCCCGGGCGAGGGCCCTCACAATGGCCCAGCCGTAGCCCTTGTCGTCCGCAACTCCTGCCACGAACGCTCTCTTGCCGGTCAGGTCTATGGGCAGCATGGACTCGATGCTCCTTGGCGTGTCTCGAGGGGGATCACTCCCAGACGTCGAAGGCAGGAACGTTAGGGAAAAGGGGCGGCGCCGTCGACCGTTACCGGATCGTCTCTCGTCGGCGGCCGGATCCGCGTGAAGAGCTCAGAGCAGGATCCACGCGCCCAGGGCCAGGTAGCTCCCCAACAGGACGATCCCTTCGGCTCGCCGGATGGTGAGGTTGGCCCGCACGATGGGGATGAGCAGAACCGACATGATGACCACCGCCGGGAACTCGAGTCTCAGAACCTGAGGATTCACGGGTAGCGGCGTGATCGTCGCGGTGATGCCGAGGATGGCGGCGATGTTGAAGACGTTCGAGCCGATGACGTTGCCGACAGCGATGTCCGCCTCGTCCCTAAACGCCGCGACGATGGACGTGGCGAGCTCGGGAAGAGACGTCCCGATGGAGACCAGCGTGAGGCCGATCACCAGCTCCGAGATGCCCATGGCCTCGGCGAGGGCGAGGGCCGACTCGCGGATGGCGAAGGCGCCCATGACGAGCCCCATGATCCCCAGGGTGATGAGGGCGAGATCCCGCACCGCCGCCCACGGCGTCAGTCCCACGGCCTCCTTGGCGAACTGCTCGTACTCACCCAGTACCGCCTCGTCTTCCGCCTTCGCCGTCCTGAATATGAACCACAGGTAGCCGCCGAGAACCCCCAGAAGGGCGATCTCCTCAAGGCGTCCGATGCGAAGATCCCAGATCACCGGCAGGAGGAGCGCCGTGATGATCAGCATCACGGGCACCTCGCGGGTTACGATGCGTCCCGAGACGTTCAGCGGCCTCATGATGGCGCTGATACCGAGGACGAGGCCGATGTTGGCGAGATTCGACCCCATGACGTTGCCGATGGCCAGATCGCCGTGGCCGCCCACCGCCGCCACGACGGAGACCACGAGCTCCGGAGCGGAGGTCCCCATGGAAACCACGGTGAGCCCGAGGACGATGGGGCTCACTCCCAGCGATGTGGCGAGGCGGGCACTGCCCCGCACGAGCCACTCGGCGCCAAAGTAGAGGACGCCCACACCGCCGATGAAGAGCAGGATCTCCCGGCTCATGCCCGCCGCATCTCGCGTCGCCCCATCCAGTCTCGGAGCTGATCCACAGTCATCGTGTTTAGAACGTCCTCTCTATCCAGCCACCCACGTCGGGCCTGATCTACGCCATAGGAGATGTGATCCAGCCGCTGGACCGAGTGCGCATCAGTGCTGATCACGACCTTGACCCCCAGCTCCTTGGCACGCCGTGCATGGACGTCGTTCAGGTCGAGTCGGTTCGGGTTCGCGTTGATCTCCACTGCGACGTCGAGCTCCGACGCCGCCTGCAAGACAGCCTCCACGTCGAGCTCGAACGGCTCCCTGCGGCCGAGCAGTCGCCCGGTGGGATGGCCGACGATGTCCACCGACGGATGTTGCATGGCACGGATCACCCGATCCGTCATCGTCGCTCGATCCATGTCCATCAAGGAGTGCACGGAGATGATCACCGCATCCAGTGCCTCGAGGACCTCGTCGGTCATATCGAGGCTCCCATCCCGCAGAATGTCTACTTCCAAGCTCTTGAAAATCGTGATCCCGTCCAGTCCCTCCTGGACTCGGTCGATCTCCGCCCACTGCTCAGGGGCCTTGTCGGGGGTCAAGCCCTGGACCATCGCCAAGGCGGGGCTGTGGTCGCTAACCGCCAGGTATTCGTACCCTCTGGCCTGGCACGCCCGCGCCATCTCCTCGATGGAGGCCCTCCCGTCGCTCCAGGTGGAGTGCATGTGGAGATCGCCCCTGATGTCCTCCAGGGTGACGAGCTCGGGAAGGGAGCCGTCCCGGGCGGCCTCAATCTCTCCTCGGTTCTCGCGAACCACGGGTGGAATCCACGGGAGACCGACGGCCTCGAACACGGACTCCTCGGTGTCGCCGGCAATGCGCTCGCCATCCTCCTTGCCCACCTCTTCCGGATCCACACCCTCCGGAAGGCGAAAGACCCCCCACTCGTTCACGCGTAGGCCCTGTCTCAGTGCGAGCTGACGGACCGCCACGTTGTGCTCCATGGAGCCCGTGAAGTAGTGGAGGGCCGCGCCGAAGGAGCGCGGGGGGATGACGCGGAGATCCACCTCCAACCCGGACCGGAGGACCACGGCCCCCCGCGTGTCCCCTGCCAGGTCCACCCGCTCCACGGACCCGAAGGTGGTGAAGCGCTCCATGACATCGGGAGCGGGGAGATCGGCCTGTACGAGCAGATCCACGTCACCGATGGTCTCTTTGCGGCGCCGATAGCTCCCCGCCACCTCGATACGCTGGACGCCCTTCGCCTCCCTGATGTGCTCGACGAGAGGTCCGATGAGGTCATCCACTTGGGAGAGGAGGAAGCGTCCGGAGTAGCGACGAAAGTCCTCGATGGCGCGAAGGATCTTCTGCACGCTCGTCGTTCCGAAGCCCTCCAGAGCCTGCACCTTCTCGGCGTTCAGAGCCTCCTCGAGCTCGTCGACGGTCTTCACGTCCAGCGACTCCCAGAGCTTCTTCGCCTTCTTGGGTCCGACCCCATCGAGCTTCACGAGGTCGACCAGAGACCGGGGAATCTCTTCGGCGAGCTCCTCCAGCCGGGAAAGGCTCCCGGTCGCGATGAGTTCGACGATGTGGGCGGACATGTCCTTCCCGATGGCCGAAAGCTCGGTGAGGTCCTCCTCCGCCTCGACCATGGACTTCAGGGAGCGGGTGAGTCCCCGGACCGTGCGGACGGCGTTCCGGTAGGCCCTGATGCGGAACGGATCGGAGCCCCGGATCTCGAGCAGGTCCGCGAGCTCGTCCAGGACGGCGGCTATCTCGATGTTCTCCACCGGTTACAGAATCCCCTCCGCTTCGAGCAGCGCGACGAACTCCGGCTCGGTGAGGACAGTCACGCCCAGGTCCCTCGCCTTCTGAAGCTTCGATCCCGGATCGGCTCCCACGACCATGTAGGTCGTCTCTCCGCTCACGGAGCCCACCACGCGGCCCCCGGCCCCCTCGATGAGTCGCTTGGCCTCGGAGCGGGCGAACCCCTCGAGCCCACCCGTGAACACGAACCTCTGCCCCGCCAGCGCGTGACCCCCGGTGTCCTCCGGCGGGATGAGATCCATGCCCCGGTCGAGAACCGCCTGGATCCGGGCCCTATTCCGCTCGTCGTCCAAGAAGCTCAGGATCTGCTCCGACATGATCGGGCCGATCCCCTCCACGGCCTCCAGCTCCTCGAGGGTGGCGGCCTGGACCCCTTCGAAGCTGCGGAAGTGGCGAGCCAGATCCCGGGCGACAGTGGCTCCCACCTCGGGAATGCCCAGGCCGTAGAGGAAGCGATGAAGCTCTACCGACTTCTTGGTCTGAATGGCGTCGGCCAGGTTCGCCGCCGACCTCTCGGCGAACCCGTCCAGTTGTTCGAGGTCTTCGGCCGTGAGGTCGAAGAGGTTCGCCAGCTCCTTCACCAAGCCACGGTCCACCAGGAGGTTGGCCGCCTCCTCTCCCAGTCCCTCGATGTCGAGGCCCGTCCGTGAACCGAAGTGCATGATCCCCCTCTTGAGCTGTGCCGGGCAGCCGAAGCGGTTGGGGCAGTACGTGAATGGACCGCTCTCCTTCACCGGGGTATCGCAGGCCGGGCACCGGTCCGGCATCTCGAAGACCGCGCCACGCTCCCGCCCGTCTTCGTCCACTCGCTCGACGACCTGGGGGATGACGTCTCCGGCTCTCTGGATCCTCACCAGATCGCCCTCGCGCACGTCCTTGCGGGCCACCTCCTCACGGTTGTGGAGCGACGCGCGCGCGACCGTCACGCCGCCCACCTCGACCGGCCGTAGCAACGCCACGGGCGTGAGCTTCCCCGTCCGGCCCACCGAGACGGCGATCCTCTCGATGCGGGTGATCTCCTTGCGCGGCTCGAACTTGAAGGCCAGAGCCCACCGGGGGTGGTGGGACGTGGCGCCCAGATCCTCCCGCGCGTCCAGATCGTTCAGCTTGATGACCACTCCGTCGATCTCGTAGTCGAGGTCGTCTCGGTTCTCTTCGAAGCTCCGGTGATACTCGATGATCTCTTCGACCGTGGTCACCCGCTTCACGCGCTCTGGTGTCTTGAAGCCCCAGTCCCGTAGCGCCTGCACCCCCTCGTGGTCCGACGCGATCTGGGCCCCCCGCAGCATGAGGATGTCGTAAGCCAGGACGTCCAGGGGTCTTCCGGCAGTCACCCGTGGGTCCAGCTGGCGGAGAGATCCGGATGCGGAGTTCCGGGGATTCACGTAGGGCTCTGAGCCCTGCTCCACCATGCGCTCGTTGAGGGCTTCGAAGGCCGAGAGGTACATGATCACCTCGCCCCGGATAGCCAGCAGCTCGGGAGCCGCTCGGGCGTGCTCCAGCAGGCGCAGCGGCACGCTGGAGATGGTCTTCACGTTCTCGGTGACGACCTCTCCCGTGTGACCGTTCCCTCTAGTGACGGCGCGCACGAACAGGCCGTTCTCGTAGACGAGCTCGATGGAGGCCCCGTCCAGCTTCGGCTCCAGGAGGTACTCGGGCTCGCTCTCCAGACCCCTGCGCACACGCTCGTCAAAGCGACGCACCTCGTCGCTGTCCTGGGTGGAGTCCAGGGAGAGCATCGGGGCCGTGTGCTCCGCCGCGGAAAGCTCGCTCTTGGGCTCGCCAGCGACTCGCTGGGAAGGGGAGTCGGGCGTGACCAGGTGCGGGTGAGCGGCCTCCAGAGTGAGGAGCTCGGCATACAGGCGATCGAACTCCGCGTCGTCGATTTCCGGTCGAGACTCGACGTAATAGAGATGGGAGTGCCGTCGAAGCTCCTCTCGGAGAGCCTCGAGCCGGCGCTCCACGTCTTCGCCCTGGTCCGGGGAAGGTCCCGTGGGGTTGTTCGGCGTGCCTCGGGTCAATGAAACTCCAACTCCCAGTGGGAAACGCGGCGTCAATAACGTGGCGAATCCCGAGGGGTGCGGACAGTCCTCACGATACGAGCGGCCCGGCCTCTCCCGGCGTTGCGTGGCTCCGGTGGAGCGGGGTATATCACAGAACCTGCCCGGCACCCCGGGGCACCCGAACCGATCATGCCGCCGAGTGATCTCAGACGGCTGGAGGAACGATGCGAATCACCCGCACGCTGCTGCGCACGGGACTGCCTGTCGTGGCCATCCTAGCCCTGGCGACTCAGGCCTCGGCCCAGCGACCCACGACGACGCTCCGGGGTCCCGATGAGGGCGATGGGCCTTACAACCGGCTCATCCTGAGGGGTGCCACGATCATCGACGGGACCGGCGCCCCTCCGCGGGGACCGGTGGACATCGTCATCGAGAACGATCGCATCGCCGAGGTCCGGTCGGTGGGTTTCCCCGGCGTACCCATCAGCGAGCGACGTCCCCCCGAAGATCCCGAGCGCGAAATCGACCTCACGGGGCACTACGTCATGCCGGGCTTCGTGGACATGCACGCTCACACCGGTGGCGAGCCCAAGGCGCCCCAACCCGAGTACGTCTACAAGCTCTGGATGGCCCATGGAGTCACGACGTCGCGGGGCGTCGGGCACGGGCCCATGATGTGGGCGCTTGCGGAGAAGGCCAAGGCCGCCCGGAACGAGATCGTGGCGCCTCGCATGTACACCTACGCCCGTCCGGGAGAGGCGTGGGACAAGGGCAGCATCGACTCGCCCGAGAAGGCCCGGGAGTGGGTGCGCTGGGCCGTGACGCAGGAGGTGGACGGCCAGAGGATCGACGGGCTCAAGCTGGGGTCCTTGGATCCGCCCATCATGGAGGCGGTCATCGACGAGGCCCACAGACACGGCCTGGGCACCGTAGCCCACCTGGGGCAGATGGGCCTCGCCAGGATGACGGCGCTGGACGCCGCCGAGGCCGGCCTCGACATGATCACCCACTACTACGGGCTCTTCGAGTCGCTTCTGAAGGACTACAGCATTCAGGACTGGCCCCTGGACTATAACTACAACGACGAGCAGCACCGCTTCGGCAACGTGGCCCGGCTCTGGGACCAGATCTACGAGCCCGGCTCCGACGAGTGGTACGCCCTCATGGACCGCTTCCTGGAGCTGGACTTCGGGATCGATCCCACCATGACCATCTACGAGGCTAGCCGGGACGTCATGCGGGCCCGCAACGCGGACTGGCACAAGGAATACACGCTGCCGAGCCAGGAGGAGTTCTACCAGCCGAGCCGCCAGGCCCACGGGTCTTACTGGTTCTACTGGACCACGGAGGACGAGGTGGCCTGGAAGAACTTCTACATCCGCTGGATGCGGTTCCTGAACGAGTACAAGAACCGGGGCGGGATCGTGACCACTGGCTCCGATTCCGGCTTCATCTACAAGCTCTACGGCTTCGCCTACATCCGTGAGCTGGAGCTTCTGCGCGAGGCGGGCTTCCACCCCATCGAGGTGATCCGATCGGCCACCATGTACGGCGCCATGCAGCTCAACAAGCCCAAGGGGCTCGCGCCCGACTTCGGACTGATCCGGAAAGGCCTCAAGGCCGATCTGGTGGTCGTCGACGAGAATCCGCTGCAGAATCTCAAGGTCCTCTACGGGACTGGCGCGGTAAAGCTCCACGACGAGACCGGCGAGGTGGAGCGCGTGGGCGGCATCAAGTACACGATCAAGGACGGCATCGTGTACGACGCCAAGAAGCTCCTGGAGGACGTCCGGGAGATGGTGCGCAAGGCGAAGGAGGAAGAGCGCGTCACCACCGACGGCGCAGGAAACTGACCGTGAACGAGGCCGGCTCCGAGGCTGGCTCAGCAGGCTGATCGAGCATGACCCCTCTGGATGTCGAGAAGCTGAGGGCCGAGACCCCGGGTACCCGGCACAAAATCCATCTCAACAACGCCGGCGCTGCCCTCATGCCCGCCCCGATCCTCCGTGCCGTGACGGAACACCTGGAGCTCGAGGCCCGGATCGGCGGCTATGAGGCATCCGACGAGAAGAAGGCCGAGATCGCGGCCGCCTACGAGGTGCTGGGCTCGCTCATCGGGGCGGACCCCGAGAACATAGCCGTCACCGAGAACGCCACCGCCTCGTTCATCCAGGCCCTGTCCTCGGTCCCCTTCGCCCCCGGAGACGTGATCGTCACCACCCGGAACGATTACATCTCCAACCAGATCATGTACTTGTCGCTCCAGAGCCGAATCGGCATCGAGCTGGTGAGGGCGCCCGAGGACCCGTCGGGCGGAGTCGACGTGATGGCCATGGAGGAGGTGATCCACCGGCGCCGGCCGAAGCTCGTGGCGGTGACCCACATCCCTACCAACTCCGGGCTGGTACAGAAGGTCGCCGACGTGGGAGACATGTGCCGGCAGCGCGACATCCTGTACCTCGTCGACGCCTGCCAGTCGGTGGGGCAGATGCCCGTGGACGTGGAGGAGATCGGGTGTGACTTCCTCTCCGCCACGGCCCGGAAGTTCCTGCGCGGTCCCCGGGGGGTGGGGTTCCTGTACGTGTCCGAACGGGCGCTGGACATGGGGCTCGAGCCGCTTTTTCCGGACATGCGTGGCGCCGACTGGATCGAGGCAGATCTGTACCAGCCGGCTCCCGGAGCTCAGCGCTTCGAGAACTGGGAGTTCCCCTACGCCCTCGTCCTGGGCATGGGCCGAGCCGCCGAGTACGCCCTCGACCTGGGACTCGAGGCCATTCGGGATCGTGCCTGGGCTCTGGCAGCCATGGCCCGCGATCGCCTGGCCGAGATCGACACCCTGCAGGTCCTCGACCGTGGATTGGAGCGGTGCGCCATCGTCACAGTGTCGGCGGAGGGCCGCCACGCGGCCGAGCTGGTCTCGTCGCTCGCCGAGGCGGGGATCAGCACCAACGTGGCCATAAGGGACTACGCCGTACTGGACTTCGACGACAAGGGGGTGGAGTCCGCGGTTCGCGTGTCCCCGCACTACTACAACACCGAGGAAGAGATCGAAGAGCTCGTGAGCACCCTCTCCGGGCTGGTGAGCTGAAAGTTGGAGGCGATGTGCTTGCCCCTCCTGCTTGCCCCCTCCCCACCACAGTGAAGAGATTCCGACCCGCCACCGTATTCAAGGGTCAAGGAGCGAGGAGACGCGTTGCAAGCGGAGGTAGAGCGAGAGTTGGTCCGAACGTGCAAAGCAGGCGGTGTCCGCTTCTACGAGCCTCTCGTGCGGGCGTATGAGGGGCCCGGTTTTCGTCTTGCCGTCGGGATGCTCGGCAGCGCAGATGATGCCCGCGACGCGCTCCAGGATGCCTTCATCAAGGCGTGGGAGTCGCTCCACCGATTCGACACCAATCGCCCCTTCGGCCCGTGGTTCTTCCAGATCCTGAGGAATCAGTGCCGAGACGTGATCCGCAGCCGGCAATCCCGTGGACGCCTCGAGACGAGGGACGAGCGGCTCGAGCTTCGGCCAGCCAGCTCTGCGACGAATCCCGAGCGTGTGCGACAGCGACGTGAAGCCCAGGAGACCCTTTGGAACGCGCTGCATGAAATCGGAGAGGAGCACCGGGAGATTCTCGTTCTGAAGGAGCTCGAGGGCTTTCGTTATGCCGAGATCGCAAGCATTCTGGATATCCCTGAAGGCACTGTGGCCAGTCGGCTATATCACGCCCGCAACGCCCTGCGTACTGCGCTGCTGGAGATGAACGCTGAGTATCCGTAGACCCGGTCCCAGGAGGATCACGTCGTGACAGGCGTCAGTCACGAGACGCTCATGCGCTACCTCGACGGCGAGGTGGCGCCTGAGGAGCGTGCAAGAGTCGAGTCTGCAGTCGCCGCGTCCACCGAGCTGCAGCGGGACGTGGCGGTGTTCGGTGCCATGAAGGAGGACCTTCAGGCCATGACGTTCATACTCAGCCGGGACGATTCGGTCTGGGGCGTGGTGCACAGGCGACTGACGCGACCCATCGGTTGGCTCCTCGTCCTGGTCGGATTCACGGTCTGGGCCACCTACGGGTCTTACCTGTACCTGGTGTCCGCCATCGATCCCTGGGAGAAGCTGGCCACCTCGGCTATCGGCGTGGGCATCCTGTTCCTCTTCGTCGGCGTCATCTACGAGCGCTACAAGGAGTGGCTCACCGATCCCTACCGGGACGTCTACAGATGATCGTCGTCACCACACCCGACATCAGCGGGATGAGGGTCGTGCGCATGCTGGGGCTCGTTCGGGGAAACACCATTCGAGCACGTCACGTCGGCAAGGATGTGATAGCGGTCCTGCGGAACCTGGCCGGCGGCGAGATCCACGAGTACGCGAAGATGCTGGCCGAGGCGCGGGAGCAGGCCATCGACCGGCTGGTGGAAGAGGCCGAGGCCCTCGGAGGCAACGCGGTGCTGAGCCTCCGCTTCCAGACCTCCATGATCCAAAAGGGCGCGGCCGAGATGCTCTGTTACGGGACTGCCGTGGTCGTCGAGCCCGAGGACTGACCGGCAACAACGTGTTGACATTAGCGGTCCTCCAGCCCGATCCTCGCGCGACGGCTCGGTTGGCCGACGCGCTGGGATCCAAGTACGAGCTCCGGTCCTACCGGACCTGGGCGAGGCTGTGGAGCGCCGCCCCCAAGGCTCCCTGGTCGGGCTGCATCATCGACATCTACCCTCCCACCGGCGCCGTTCCCCCTTCGAAGCTCGGACGACTGAGGCGGAGGCGTCCCGACCTGGCCATCGTTGTCTACTCGGACTTCACCGATCGGGAGCTGGACCTCTTCGAGGTGGGGCGGCAACAGATCGATGCCGTGATCCTGGCCGGCCTCGAAGATTCGGCGCCGGCCATTCGGGCCACCGTCAGCCGCTCGCTCGCCTCGGCTGCCGCGGGGGCCGTGGAGACCGCTCTGGAGGGGCGCCTGGCAGCTTTGGGCGTAGCTGTCGTCCGCTGGTCCATGGAGCACTCCTTCGAGCGCCCCGGCGTGGACGAGTTGGCGCAGAGCATGGGGCTGTCCCGAAGCAAGCTCGCGAGGGAGCTGAGTCGCCACGGTCTTCCGTCGCCACGAGCCCTCCTCCTCTGGGGACGACTGTTCCAGGCGGCTCGCCTGCTTCAGGGGGACACCGCCACGGTGGAGGGTGTGGCCCACGCCCTCGGATACTCGACGAGCTCGGCTCTCCGTCGAGCGTTTCAGCAGTACGTGGGATGTCCTCCCGGAGCCATATCCACCCTGGGCGGGGTAGCGCGTGTGCTTCAGTCGTTCTTCGAGTCCCAGGAGATGCAGAGCTCGGCCGCCCCCCTTGTAGCTCAGGCGCCCCCTCGCAGGAAGGCCCGCAGATCCCCGATGTCGTAGAAGCCGTTGTCGTTCCCACGTGAGTCGAGAATCAACCGCTCGCCGGCATTGAGGGGCACGGCCTGGGAATCGAGAAACGGGGTCAGAGCGCGCTCCAGGGTCATCACGAACTCCCCCACGGTCAGAGGCACGACCACGATGCGCACGTTGCCCTGGGAGTCCTCGATGCCGACGCTGAGATCGAAGTCGCCCATGAGCTCTGGCGCCCCGCCCACGACGAGCTCCATTCTGTCCGTGGCCACGGTCATGCCACGAGACGGCAGGGCGTCGTCTATGAACGCCGTGTAGGGCATCAGCCCCCCGGCGATGGTCAGCCGGCCCGTGTAGGGGTTGAATTGGCTCCCGTCCGGCAAGGCGCCCACGTCCACTATGCCGGGCACTCGGCTGGTGGTGAGATGAACGCGGGCCTCGCCCCCGGCCACGGCGATGGAGTGGACCGTCACGCGACTCGGAGCGGATCCGGCGTGACGACGCGTCCCGGGGCTGGTCTCGTTGTTCAGGAGCACCAGAGACACGTCGAGCCCCCAAGCGTCCGAGGCCTCGCCTCGATTGCCTCCGTTCAGGGCCGTGAGGCGGAGGTCCGTGCGACCGTCCGCCTCCACCACGGCGAAGAGGTACTCCACGCCCGTTCCCCGATCTGGACGTCGTACGCCCTCCGTATCCCAGTGGTACATGAGGACACCGGAGGACGGTAGGTTGGCGTCGAAGCCCGTCTGCGGACGGTACTCGAGAACCAGAAACTCGACGCCGTCGTCGTCCAGCGGGACCCAGAGCGCCTGGCGGCTCTGCTGAGCCGGACCCAGGACGAACTCCTCGTCGAACACGTCTCCCACCTCGATCCACTGGACCCAGCCGAGCTGCTCCTTGGACCAGGGGCTGAAGTGCGTGGGCCCGAAGCTGTCCCCCCGCGTGGATCCGTCTCCGCACCCCCAGGAGCCCGCGGCCATGAGGCCCCAGCATCCGAGCACCCACCGGCGGTTCTGGGGCTCGATTCCGTCGATGGGATGATACAGGTCCGGAAGACCCAGGACGTGCCCGAACTCGTGAGAGACGACGCCCGCAGTCTGAAGGGTCTCGCCCGTGCAGTCGGTGGCGCTCGTGATCGTGTATCCCAACAAGAGTATGGGGGTGCCGTCGAACCCCACGTCCTCGGTCGCCAGTGCGTCGCCCAGCCAGAAGAACATGGCGCTCCGGTGAGGCCAGATGGCCGGCCCACCGCACGACGCCGAGACCTCCTGGAACTCGAAGTTCACCACGTCCACGATCCCGTCGTCGTCACCGCTGTTCGGGACGCCGTCCGGGCCGTCGTTGTCGAACTGCGTGAAGTCGATGACCTCGTCGGCCAGGGTCACGGCCTCCACCAGGAAATCCCCGGTCCCGGTGTTGTCGCCCAGCCCGAAGCTCTCGCCCACTACCTCGGCAACCGTGAGGCTGGTCCGTACCCACGGGGCTACGACCCCCTCGACCTTCAGGAGCCCACCCGACGCCTCGAGGTAGAAGTCCGTGAGCGTGCCGGCCTCCGAAGGTCCGTCGAAGATGACTCTTCGGATGTCCTCCACGGGGAACAGGGGCTCTTCCGAGTCCGCAAAGAGCGCGGGAATGACCAGGAGTTGGAACCGCCCGGCCACCGGCATCACCTGACCGTGCACCGCCTGGGGCCTCTGGCCTCTCCACGCTTGTGGAAGCTCGAAGACATCGGGGTTCCGCAGAACGCGATCGTAGTACTCCTGCGGTAACGTGATGCCCCGGATCTCTGCGAGGGCCTCGATGTCCTGGGCGTGCGCCTCTCCCAAGGCCCCGCACGACGCCATCCCGGCGAATACCCAGAGGACGATCCACCGGCTCACGGTGTGAACCTCACGCTGTATTCGAGCAAGCCGGCCCTGAGCTCGTTCTGACCGTCGGCGACCTGGAGCAGCGTCGCTACCGGTGTTAGCGTCGTGTCGGCGACGTTCAAGCGGAAAGCGATGTCCCCCGGGTTGTCCAGGACCACGAGGACCTTCGTGGTATCGCCCACGACGCTGGTGTGGAGATCGCCGGTGAGTGGCTCCACGAACGCGACACCCTCGCCGACGAGACGGATCAGCGCTGCACCCTCCGCTCCGTTGGGCGACTCGACGGTGGCGGTCAGGGTTCCGGGTGCGCTCACCGGCGCCACGTCTCCGCAGCCCGAGGCGCCCAGCAGTACCGCCAGGAACAGGAGGGCCCTGGAGAATACTGGCCGTCGTGAAGAGTCAGACATCGACCTTGACGGAAAGAGCCTCTCGGGTGGCTCGATACCCCTCTTCCAGGAAGTACTCGATCCGGTCGAAGTCGAAGCCTCCCTGGTCCTCCAGATCGGGCCGCACCAGGGTCAACGGGACGCCTGTCCAATCGCGTACCGTGTCCCTCCGCTTCTGACCGGACATGATGGCGAAGACCCTCTGATGGACCGCCACCAGCCCCTCCTTGGCAACCAGGCGGGCGTCCGCGTCCGGGCCGGCGCCAGCATCGACGGCGATGATACGGGTGGCCCCCATGTCCGAGGCCCGCCGCAGAGGTAGCATCTCCTGGACGCCACCGTCCATGAGGAATCGACCATCCACCTCCGCCAACGGAAACAGAACGGGAAGCGCACACGACGCATATACCGCATCGACCAGAGGAATGTCGGTGTCGCCCCGATGGCCGAGCCAGACCGTCTCGCCCGACGCCAGGTCGACCACGTTCACGGCCATCGGAATTTGAAGCTCATGCCAACGCTCCGTTGGAAGGAGCCCAAGGATGTAGTCCCTGAGAGGGCCTCCCTGGAACACGCTTGCGGCACGGATGCCGTTGATCCACACGGCCCGGCGATTCAAGCGGATGAGGTCGCGTCGCCTCAAGCTACATGCAAAGGCCTCCATCTCCTCGACGCTGCGGCCTCCCGCAAAGGCGGCCCCGACCATGGCTCCGATGCTCGTCCCGATGATTCCGGCTACCGGAACGCCCGCCTCCTGGACGGCCTTCCAAGCGCCGATGTGGGCCAGTCCCTTGAGGGCCCCGCCCCCCATGATCAGCCAGGTCACGTCGCCGGACACACCGCCGGACACGTCGCCGGACACACCGCCAGACATGCCGCCGGACACGTCGCCAGACATGCGGCCGGACACGCCGCTCGTACCACCGTCCTCGAAGGAGGTCGTCACGGTCGAGCCACCTCACGGAACAGTGGCTCAGCTTGACGGTACATTTATGCCTCTCTAGCTTTGATGAAAAGAAGAATCATTCTCAATAAGACCTATTCGCCAGAGTTTTCCGCCCCCATGAGTGACACTCCAATTCTTAAGGTTACCGGCCTTCATGCCAAGGTCCTCGACGAGGATCTCCCGATTCTGAACGGGGTGGATCTCGAGCTCCAGCGGGGCGAGATCCACGCCATCATGGGGCCGAACGGCTCCGGCAAGAGCACCCTCGCCAAGGTCCTGGCCGGCCACCCCGGATACGAGGTCACGGCCGGCGACGTTACATACCGTGAGGAGTCCATCCTCGGGATGGAGCCGGACGAGCGTGCCCTTGCGGGGATATTCCTCGCATTCCAGTACCCCGCCGAGATCCCCGGGGTCTCCATCGCCAACTTCCTGAGGACCGCCCTCCAGGCTCGACTGGGAGGCGACGAGGATCTCGACCTCTTCGATTTCCAGGACGAGCTCATCGACCGCATGGAGCTCCTGGACATGGAGCCCGCCTTCGCCGAGCGCTCCGTGAACGACGGCTTCAGCGGAGGCGAGAAGAAGCGAAACGAGATCCTCCAGATGGCCGTTCTACGGCCTGCGCTGGCGGTAATGGACGAGACCGACTCGGGCCTGGACATCGACGCCGTCAAGATCGTGGCCAACGGGGTGAACAAGCTGCGCGAGGAGGACCCCGAGATGACCGTCCTGGTCATCACCCACTATCAGCGTCTCCTCAACTACATCACGCCCGATGTGGTTCACGTGATGGTGGACGGCCGGATCGTGCGGACCGGTGGGTCGGAGGTGGCGGTGGAGCTAGAGGAGCAGGGGTACTCAGACTGGAAGGAAAGGGAAGAGGTCCGGGTATAACCCCCGAACACCCAAGATACGTAAGACACTAGATTTGTAGCGGGATCACCCGCGGACTTTCAGCAGGACAACGGTCATGCCACAGAACGAGCTGGTCCAAGATCTCGACCTCGACGAGTACAAGTACGGATTCGTCGACGAAGAGGCCCACATCTTCCGCACGAAGCCCGGCCTCGACGAGGAAATCGTGCGTCAGATCTCGAGCCACAAGGAAGAGCCGCAGTGGATGCTGGACTTCCGCCTCAAGGCACTCCGCATCTACGAGAAGAAGCCCATGCCCACCTGGGGTGGGGACCTCTCCCACCTCGAGGAGACGCTGGACGAGATCTACTTCTACGTGAAGCCCCAGGATCAGATGGAGCGCTCCTGGGACGACGTGCCGGACAACATCAAGACCACGTTCGAGAAACTCGGCATCCCCGAGGCGGAGCAGAAGGCCCTGGCCGGTGTGGGAGCCCAGTACGAATCGGAGATGGTGTACCACTCCCTCAAGGAGGAGTGGGAGTCCCAGGGCGTGATCTTCGACTCCATCGAAGACGGGCTCAAGAACCACCCGGAGCTCTTCAGGGAGCACTTCGCCACGGTGATTCCCGCCGCGGACAACAAGTTCGCGGCGCTCAACTCGGCCGTGTGGTCTGGAGGGTCCTTCGTCTACATCCCGAAGGGTGTCCACCTCGCGACGCCGCTTCAGGCTTACTTCCGGGTCAACCAGGAGCGCATGGGGCAGTTCGAGCGTACGCTCATCATCATCGAGGAAGGAGCGCAGGCCCACTACATCGAAGGGTGTACTGCGCCGGTCTACTCCACCGACTCGTTCCACTCCGGTGTCATCGAGATCGTGCTCAAGCGGGACTCACGCTTCCGCTACACGACCATCCAGAACTGGTCGAACAACATGTACAACCTCGTGACCCAGCGCGCTTTCGTTAACGAGAACGCGACCATGGAATGGCTCGACGGGAATCTCGGCTCGAAGCTCACCATGAAGTACCCGTCCTGCTACCTCATGGGTGAAGGAGCGCACGGCTCCATCATGTCCATCGCCTACGCAAGCGACGGCCAACATCAGGACACGGGCGGCAAGGTCATCCACGCGGCGCCCAACACGACGTCCTCCATCATCTCCAAGTCCATCTCCAAGGGGACCGGGAGGTCGACGTACCGGGGGCTCTGCAAGGTGTACGAGGGTGCCGTCAACGCTCGATCGAACGTCGAGTGCGACGCTCTCTTGATCAACGACACCTCCCGAACGGACACGTACCCCTACATCGAGATCGAGGAAAAGCGGGCCACCGTCGGCCACGAAGCCACCGTCTCGAAGGTGGGCGACGAGCAGCTCTTCTATCTGAAGAGTCGCGGAATGACCGAAGAGGAGGCCATGGCCCTGATCGTGCGGGGGTTCATCGAGCCCATCGCCAAGGAGCTGCCGCTTGAGTACGCGGTGGAGCTCAACCGGCTGATCGATCTCGAGATGGAGGGATCGGTCGGTTGATGACGAACACGACCGGGGCCATGTCGACCCTGGAGCGGGAGGACGCCACGGCGTCCCTCGACGGCGCCGCGGTCGAGCGCCTGGGCCGCGACGCCCCGGACTGGCTTCGCCGGCGCCGCGAGCACGCGTGGTCCGTCTACGAGGACACTCCCCTTCCGACAACGCGCTCGGAGGAGTGGCGGTACACCAACCTCTCAAAGATCGTCGATCTCGAGTCGCTGAGGCTCCTCGTGCCCGAGGATACCGACCCGGACGCGCCACGACCCAAGCTCCTGGAAGACGCCATGGACGAGGACCGGGCCGCGTCGGGACATTCGGTGCTGGTGGACGGTCTGGCGGTGCACGTCGACCTGGACGCGGATCTGGCGGCCCAGGGAGTCATCCTCACGTCCCTGCGGTCCGCTGTCGAGGATCACGCCGACCTGGTGGAGGAGCATCTCGCCGTCGACGCTCTCCCGCCCGAGCAGGGCAAGTTCGAAGCCCTGAACGCGGCGCTCTGGACCGACGGAGTCCTCCTCTACGTTCCCCGCGGCGTGCACCTCGAGCTTCCGGTGCGGGCCACTCGCTGGCTCTCGCACGCCGGCTCGGCCGTGTGCACGCGGACCCTCGTCATCGCGGAGGCCGGCAGCCAGGTGTCGTACGTCGAGGAGCTCCTGTCGGAGAACGTCGACGAGCGCACGCTGTCGTCCTCCGCCGTCGAGATCATCGCAAAAGACGGGGCTCGGGTTCAGTACGTGTCCATCCAGCGGTCAGGCCGCGGCGTGTTCTGTCAGTCGGCCCAGCGGACGCTTGCGCACCGTGACTCGAAGCTCGACACGCTCAACGTGAGCCTGGGTGGGTCGGTGAGTCGAGTCGACTTGAATGCGCGGCTGCTGGGTCCCGGAGCCAACAGCGACATGCTGGGCCTCTACTTCGGCGACGAGGACCAGCACTTCGATCACAACACGAGCCAGGATCACGTGGCTCCCAACGCCAGGAGCGACCTGCTGTACAAGGGTGCCCTGGACGGTGCCTCGCGCGCCGCGTTCCGAGGGATCATCCGGGTCCATCTCGGAGCCCAGGGAACGGACGCGTATCAGACGAACCGCAACCTGCTCCTCTCGGACGAGGCACGGGCAGACTCGCTACCCAACCTCGAGATCGAGGCCGACGACGTGAAGTGCTCCCACGGGGCCACGGTGGGCCAGCTCGACGGGGAGACGCTCTTCTACCTGCTGAGCCGGGGACTCAGCCGCCAGCAGGCGGAGCGATTGGTGGTCCTCGGGTTCCTGGGCGACGTCATTTCCCGACTGCCCTTGGGCGGCGTCGTGGCGAAGGTCACGCGGGCCATCGAGCAGAAGCTGCAGGCGCATGTCTAATGAAGCCGATGTGGCGGAGTGGGTGAAGGTCGCCGAGCTCGATCGCTGCCCACCGGGGAACCTCCTGGACGTGGAGGTCGGGGACGTGCGGATCGTTCTCGCCAACGTCGACGGAGACATCTACGCCCTCGAGGATGAGTGCTCACACCAGGAATTCCCGCTCTCCGACGGAGAGCTCGAGGGCAACGTGTTGGAATGCATGTATCATGGTGCCAAGTTTGACGTATGCACCGGACGGGCCACGCAGCTGCCCGCGATCCGGCCCGTGAAATCCTTCGACGTCGAGGTCAGGGACCAGGAGATCTTCGTACAGATCTAGCATGTCCTGAAGGCTTATCTCCATGCCTGTCACAACCCCTCGGCTCGACTGGGCCGCCGTGCGAGACCGCTTCCCGATCCTGCATGAAGAGGTCGGAGGAAAGCCCCTCGTCTACCTCGACAACGCCGCCACCTCCCAGAAGCCGCAGAGCGTCATCGACGCCCTGAACGAGTACTACGAGCACACCAACGCCAATGTCCATCGGGGCATCCACGAGCTGAGCCGCAGGTCCACCGTGGCCTACGAGGAGGCCCGGGCCAGGGTGGCCCGCTTCATCGGCGCCGCCGAGGCCCAGGAGCTGGTGTGGACGCGTGGCACGACCGAGGCCATCAACCTGGTCGCCGGCAGTTGGGGACTCGAGAACCTCCGTGAGGGGGACGAGATCCTCCTCAGCACCATGGAGCACCACTCCAACATCGTCCCCTGGCAGCTGGTGGCGCGCCGCACCGGCGCGAGTCTCAAGTACATCGAGATGGATGATGAGGGCCGGCTCATCCTCGACGACCTTCCGGAGCTGCTCACCGAGCGCACCCGGCTGGTCGCCATCTCCCATGTGTCGAACGCCCTGGGGACCGTCAACCCGGTCCGTGACATCGCCGAGCAGGCCAAAGCCGCCGGCGCTCTCGTGCTGGTGGACGGAGCACAGGCCGTTCCCCACCGCCGGGTCGATGTCCAGGAGCTCGGCTGCGACTTCTACGCCTTCTCGGGCCACAAGATGTGCGGACCCACCGGCATCGGCGGACTCTGGGCTCGTAGGGAGCTACTGGAGTCCATGCCGCCGTATCACGGCGGGGGCGAGATGATCCGGATCGTGGGTCGGGAGGAGAGCACCTGGGCCGAGGTGCCCCACAAGTTCGAGGCCGGTACGCCAAACATCGCGGGGGCCATCGGCATCGCGGTGGCGGCAGACTTCCTGGAGGAACTGGGCTTCGACGCCATCGCCGAGCACGGGCGGGACGTGATGTCCTACGCCATCGAGCGGCTGGGCGACGTCGATGACGTCCGGATCTTCGGCCCCACCGACCTGAACGAGCGGTCGGGAGTCGTGTCGTTCCTCATGGGTGACGCCCACCCCCACGACATTTCCACGATCCTCGATTCCGAGGGGATCGCCATCCGCGCGGGCCACCACTGCGCTCAGCTCGTCATGCAGCACTTCGGCGTCTCGGCAACGGCGCGAGCGTCCTTCTACCTCTACAATTCTCGGGAGGACGTGGACCAGCTGGCCGAAGGCCTGGGCCTTGTCCAGGGGATTTTCGGCACTGCCTGACGACCCGCCTCGGAAGCTCGAAATTCGAAATCTCGGGGCCGAGGCTGTATTATGGTTGATTCAGTCCCCCTATTTCGCCACGAGCAGATGACGGAATCTTCGCTGACCTCTCTCTACCAGCACCTCATTCTCGAGCACTACCGTAATCCGCGGAACAAGTCGGAGTTGGCGGATCACACGGTGGAGGCTCGCGTAAGCAACCCGGTGTGCGGAGACGAGATCAGGGTCCAGCTCCGCCTCGACGGGGACGAGATCGAGGACATCCGCTTCGAGGGCCAAGGCTGCTCCATATCCCAGGCGTCCGTGTCGATGATGACGGCCCTCGTGAAGGGGGGGAGCCGGAACCACGCCATCAAGCTTGCCGACCGCTTTACCGAGATGATGCACGGCAGCGATGAGGCGGCGAACGACCGTTCGATGGGAGACCTGAGAGCCCTTCAGGGCGTCAGCAAGTTCCCCGTTCGCATCAAGTGCGCGCTCCTGGCCTTCGACGCCCTGCGAGAGGCCCTGTCTGGCGACCGAAGGGCCGGACCGAGCGAGAGCCGGGGAGGCACCGGCGGCAGCGTCCCTGGCGAGCGGGAGGCGGCGCACTGATGCCTGGGCGTGACGGTGCCTCTGCGGTCTTCTCCGGCGTTCTCGAAAACACACCCCTCGGGCCCCTGGCGGTCTGGGTCACGCGCAACGGCGTTCGTCGGGTAGGCTACGTTCAACAGGACATGATCGAAGAGAGCCACTCGGACCCGGCCAGCGACACCACCTTGGCCCTCGCGCTCCGGCAGCTCCGCGAGTACCTCGAGGGCCACCGCAAGGGCTTCGACCTGCCTCTCGACTTCTCGGGCGCCACGACCTTTCAGAGGCGCATCTTCGAGCGGCTCATCCTCATTCGGTACGGCCGCATAGTCTCGTACGGAGATATCGCCGACGAGCTGGGAGATCCGGGCGCGGCCCGGGCCGTCGGCCAGGCCGTGGGAGCCAATCCGCTCCCCATCGTCGTGCCGTGCCACCGGGTGGTCCGGAGCGACGGAAAGCTGGGCGGATACTCGGGGGGACAGCACCGCAAGGTCACCCTCCTTGGGATCGAGGGTGTGGACGTTGACGGACCCCAGCCGGGGAGTCGCGTTCATCCGGAGGTTCTGCGGCTGCCGCTCTAGGGCGATGATCAGCCGCGGGGGTCGGCGGACTGCTCGCGCCGGGCCGAAGGATCACCTTCACCGCGCCGCTACGGCGGTGATTCGCAGCCGCCTTCAGCGCATCACGGTACTGATGGAGCGGGAAAGCGTGGGTCACCATCTCCTCGACCGGCGTCCCCGTTTCGAGGAGCAGATCGTGGGTGATCTCGAAGGTGTGGCGGCGCTCACCCCTCCACGTCTCCTGTCCGTAGCCCACCGACCCCTGAAGCCGGAGCTCACGAGCCCACAGGAAGGTCAGGTCCAGCTTCTTGAGCTCCCCCACACATCCGATGACGACGACACGCCCCCGGGGTGACGCGAATCGGAGGGACTGGCTCAGGCTCGAGTCGTTGCCCACGCAGTCGTAGATGAGGGGGAGGCCGCCCCCGGCGAAGACCTCGGGGCCAACGATGGGCATGTAGGCGAGGGATCCGGTGTCCACCAACGCCTGCCGGGCCTCGGGCCCCGGCGTCACCACGTCGCTGGCTCCCATCTTCAGAGCCAACTCCTGTTCGTGGTCCCGCTTCGCCTGTGCCAGGAGGAAGCCCTCGTATCCCACGGCACGGACCGCCCAAATGGTGGCCAGCGCAATGGTGCCGCTTCCGATGACCAGAACAGGCTCGTGCTCCTTGGGCGGCGTCCGGAGCACCGCGTGCATGGCGATGGAGAGAGGCTCGATCAGCACCGCCGCGTTGTCAGACAGCGCATCGTCGACGGGGAAGACCTGGGATTCGTGGGCGATGACCGTCTCGCCCCACCCTCCCCGGAGATCCCGGTGGTAGCCCACCGTGGTGCCGGCGGAGAGGCGGCGGCCGGCCACCATGGTCCGCGCCTCTTCGCCCGCCCGTTCGCAGGTGAAGTGGTACCCCCACGAGCACGACGGGCAGCGATCGCTCCTCGAGTAGCCTCGGGTGGTGCAGGAGATCGCGGGGTTCATGGTCACCCGTTGGCCGACTTCGACCCTCGTCACCTCGTCCCCCACGGATTTCACACGGCCGAAAATCTCGTGTCCCAGGACGGCGGGGAACGAGCCGAAGGGCTCCATGGCCGGGCTGGACTCGTAGGTGAGGTTCCCGATGTCACTCCCACAGACCCCGCCGGCGATGACCTCGATCTCGACCCAGCCTGGCCCCGGGAGCTCGAGGTCGGGAAGATCCCGTATCCTGAGCCCGCTGAGGGCGCCGAAGAAGGCAGAGTCGGTCACCCTCCCGGCGGTCTTCGCCAGGATGAAGCGCGGGATGGATACGTCGAAGGTGACTCCCTTCATTGCCTCCAGCCGGTCGACATGGTCGGTCGCACCCGGAACGGACACACCGAGGCAACTTTGGTCCGCGTTGTCAGCCAAGCAACCGGCCTCGACGCATCCACACTCCGACTTCCAGCCTCGGGTGGCGCCGAAGCGGGCATTCCAGTGGCACCCAGTCTAGCGGGGCGGGATGCGCGTAGCCACCGGAGGGGGCGGCCGATCACGACCGGGGACTCCTCTGTCTCGGCCCGGAACCGGACGTGACGGGGGGGTAGCATCCGTTCCAGTCCGCCGTCCACGCCAGCCGGACCATCCACATGTCGAGTCGCGCCGCTGTCATAGCCGGATGTCGCACCCCGTTCGCCCGATCCGGATCCGAGTTGAAGGACATGACCGCCATCGAGCTGGGGACTCTGGCCGTCCGGGAGCTCATGGACCGGAGCGGGATCCCCGGGGAGGAGGTGGACCACCTCGTGTACGGCACGGTCGTCCACAATACCCACGCCCCGAACATCGCGCGGGAGGTGGGGCTGGCCACCCTGCCCAAGACCGTGCCGGCGGTGACGGTCTCCCGGGCCTGCGCCTCGTCCAACCAGGCCATCGCCGACGGGGTGAACCTCATTGAGCGAGGCTACGCCGATGTGGTGGTGGCAGGGGGCGCCGAGTCGCTGTCGCAGATCCCGATCACCATCAAGCAGTCCCTGTCGGAGACCCTCATCGCGGTCTCGAAGGCCAAGAGCGTGAAGGCCCGCCTGGCGCGGCTCGCCAGGATCCGGCCCAAGGACCTCATCCCCAACTTCCCACAGATCGCAGAGCCCACCACGGGCGAGAGCATGGGCGAGTCGGCGGAGCGGATGGCCAAAGAGAACGGCATCTCCAGGGGGGACCAGGACGCCTGGGCACTCCGGTCCCATCAGCTTGCCGCGGCGGGGACGGAGGACGGCAGGCTGCGGGCGGAGATCGCCCCGCTCTACGTCCCGCCACACTTCGAGACCGTGCTGGAAACCGACAACGGCATCCGGACCGACAGCAGTGGCGAAGCGTTGGCCAAGCTGCGGCCCGCCTTCGATCGTAGGCACGGGAGCGTCACTGCGGGAAACGCCTCGCCCCTCACCGACGGAGGCTCGGCCGTAATGCTCATGTCGGAGGAGCGGGCCAGGGCCGACGGCGTAGAGATCATGGGCTATGTGAGAAGCTACGCCTTCTCCGGCCTGGATCCGCGGGGCCAGCTACTCCAGGGACCTGCGTACGCAGCGCCCATCGCCCTGGACCGGGCGGGAGTCACCATGGCGGACATCGACCTCATGGAGATGCACGAGGCCTTCGCGTCACAGGTGCTCTCCAACCTCCAAGCGCTATCGTCCAAGAAGTTCGCCGAAGAGGAGCTGGGACGGCGCGAGGCGGTGGGTCACCCGGACGTGGACGTCATCAACGTCATGGGCGGCTCCATCGCCATCGGACACCCGTTCGGTGCCACCGGCGCCCGGGTCACCACAACCCTCCTCAACGAGATGCAGCGCCGGGACGCCGAGCTGGGGCTCATCACGGTGTGCGCCGCGGGGGCGCTGGGGTTCGCGATGGTGGTGGAGCGGGGGTAGGACGGCTCGAACGCTGGGGAGGTCAGCCGGCGGCCTGAACCGTGGCCATGATCTCCTCGAAGTCGGGCATGATCCCGACGTGCTCGCCCTCCCAGGCGTAGATGATGATCCCCGACCGGTCGATGATGTACACGACCCGCCGGGTGACGCCATTCATGCCCATCAACTCGTCGAAGAGGGCGTCGTACGCGGCCGATACGTCCTTGTTGAAGTCCGACGCGATGGGGAAGGTGGCCCCGCATTCCGCCGCGAACTTCTGGTTGACCCAGGGCGAGTCGATGCTGATACCGATCACCTCGGCGTCGAGGGCCTCCCAGGCTGAGTAGTTCTCCGCCACCGCGCACATCTGTGCAGTGCAGGTCGAGGAGAACGCGAGGGGAAAGAACATGAGGACCACGCTACGCTCGCCCTCGTAATCGGCGAGGCGCAGGAGACCCTCCTTCGGCTTCACGGGCAGCGCGAAGTCGGGGGCGGGCGTGCCGACGGAGAGGGGCATGCCTAGGACCTCAGCTCGAGATGGAGGCTTTCGCGGTGCTCGCGCCGGAGCTTGCCCTCCTGGAAGCGCTGTCGCTCCTCGTCGGTGGTGAGCTCCAGCGGCGGCACAGGAGCGGGCCGACTGTTCTCGTCGATGGCCACGAAGGTCAAGAAGCAGTCGTTGGTGTGACGCCGGGTCCTACTGATGGGATGCTCGGCGATCACCTTGACCCCTATCTCCATGGACGTGCGCCCCACGTAGTTCACCCGCGCCGTGCAGATGACGAGCTCGCCGGCATAGATGGGCTCCCGAAAATCCACCTGGTTGATGGACACGGTTACGCTCGGCTGCCCGGCATGCCGCATGGCCGCCACCGCGGCCGCACGGTCGATCATGGAGAGCAGCACTCCTCCGAACACGTGACCGAGGTTGTTCACATGCCCGGGCATCATCAGCTCGGTGATCTCGGAGGTGGAGGCCTCGGGGTGGCGCGGTGTCAGGTCTTGGTCAGTCATGGGATGGTCGGCCCTCGAGCGGTTAGTGGCTTGGCCCCTGATCGTCGGCGGACGGGCCGTAGATCGCTGGAACTCTGCTCCCCATCGGTCGCAGATACATGCTGAGCTGTCCGCGATGATGTACCGAGTCCAGGAGCATGATCCAGGCCAGCTGCATCCGCGGCGCCTCCATGATCACGTCCTCCCCGACGAAGAACTTCGCCGGGCTCATCCAGGTCTCCTCGTCCATACGGCCGAGTCGTTCTATCACCTCCCCGAACGTCTGGTCCAGTGTCGCAACCGCGTCCTCGACGGTTTCGAAGGGCACCTGGTTTCGATGATGGATCACGCCGTCGTCGAGAAGCTCGATCAGGTCCTGGTTGTGCCCGATCAAGTGTTCGATGATATCCGTGGCGCAGCGGGCTTTGGGGTCGGGGCGGTGCCCTCGGCCCTCCTCGGGGACCGCGCTTACGACATTGCGAAAGAGTCCGCGCTCGTGCCCCAGGATCCCTTGCAGAAATGCGGGCGTGCTCATGGAGATTCTCCTTATCGAAAAAAGAGGCGAGGGGGCTCGGACGCTACCGAGCGGTCACCCACCGCCAGACGGTTCCCCTCTGGACATACGTCAAGTCGGCTGAGGATCAGACCGAGGTCAACATCCTTCTATGGGGCTGGATGTCAAGCAATACTCCCTCAATACGCCGTCCGCCACCCCGCGCGACATTCGCACAACGAAGGATCCGCGGATCGGGAACTCGGCCCACACCCCTTACCGGATCGGGAGCATCAGATGGGCTGCTTCTCCTTCCCCGATAGCGAGGGTATCACGCCAATAGCGTCGGTCATCGGACCCTCACCCACCTATTGAGGGCCTGCAGGTAATTCATGACTTCCAGGTTCTCACTGCCGATATCCAGAGCCGCAATGGCACTCCGTATCGCTGACCTCGCCGCCTCGTCCGCTAGCTCACCCCCAGCGCCAGCCGAGCTCTCCAGCCCGAGACACGTGATCTCTTCCGGCGATGAGATCTCGGTCAACTCCACCCTTACGTGGCCGGCCCGGCCACTCCAGAACTTGGTAACTCGTGCCTTCGTGACCGTGACGACTCGAATGTTCGAGTCGCTCCTTCTCAGAGTATCGAGGGTCAGATCGCGGTCGAGGGGCTCCTCAGGGAACGGCGGCAGGATAATGCTCACGTCGGCGAATTCGCGTCCGAGGCTCTCCCACGCTTCCGTACTCAAAGGAAAGTCGTAGATCTCGCTGGGATCTTCGTGCCACTCCTCCAGGTCACCGGTCGTGCCTCCCGGCCGTTTGAACTTCAGCCCATCCTGGCCTCCCGTCCCACGTCGGAGCTTCAGATTGATGGGGAGATCCGGTACCCAGATGTACTCGTCCACGATGCTCTGGGACGGGAAGAGGTCCTCGAGGGACTCGAAGCGCCCTCGAAATGCATCGGAGAGAATTCCGAAGCCCCGCCATTCCCAATGCGTTCCCAGAGCCATCGCGACCTAGAGTTCCCGACGTGACGTCCATGAAGATCGGCCGCAGCCTCCGCGGCCCTCCCACCAGGGAGCCTCGGGAAGCGGCACCCGGATCCGAGTGACGATCTCCCCCGGCTCCCGGCTGGTGTTCCAGATGCCGTCGGCGACGAAGAAGTCCCTCACCAGCACCGTTCGGTCCCCGGCGGGACCCGAAATGTCCACCTGAGCGCCGAGGGTCATCAGGACCGGCGGCGTGTCGGCGGAGTGGGCGGCCACACACTTCTTCCCCACCCTAGTGACATGACAGATATCCCCGTCCTTCTTGAGGCAGAATCCCAGCGCCTGCCTCCAGAAGAAGTGGGACTGGTTGTAATACGTGCAGCGGGTGTCGAGGCAGAGGTTGCCCGCCCAGGGTGCCGGAGTTCCTGAGCTGGGGCCCAGCGACGTGTCCCGCAGCCTCTGCTAACGCCGTAAAGTGAAGTCGGACTGAAGGATGCAGCCATACGTCTGTGAGCGTCTCGGCGGCGCCGATGACCAGCTCCCGGTCCTCCTCACGGATCCCCTTGAGCTCTCCGATGCCCTTCAGGGCCACCAGATGCGCCGGCGTGAAGAGCCGGTGCTTCATGTTGGGGATCAGGTCTGTCCCACCGGATACCGGGATGGCGGTCTCGGCATACTCCGCCAGCAGCGACACGGCGTCCTGCACCGTGTCGGGCCGGTGATATCGGAATGGAGGGAGTCGCAGCATACGTGATGGCGCCTCTAGTGTCCCGTTACCAAAGTATCTCGGCCAGTCGAGGGCACGGTGCACCCGACCCTCTTGGTGGCTCGCGAACTTCGGAAACGGAACACTAGGGATCCAGGGGCCGGGCGACCATGATGCCGTCCTGCCCTCCGATGCGCTGAATGCGGTTCGCCAGGGACACCTCGCTCACCTGGACCACCCCACCTACGAGGGGAGCGTGCAGCAGGTGCAGCTGCCCATCCCTCCACAGGGCGATCCCCGTATGGGCGATGTCCAGCCCGGCCACCGTGCTCGTGGCGGCGATGATGTCCCCGTCCCGGATCCGGTCGGCGACCTCTGCGATCCGGTCCTCGGGAATGTAGTGGCGGGGCTCGCTGCCGAGGCGGGCCTCGATCTCCTGCAGAGCGGGCAGGAATGCCGGATCTTCACCGAGCTGCCGGTACGCGTCCGGATGGGTGGTCATGAAGTCGATGGGCTCGTGGTCGGCCACCCCTCCGAGCTCCTGCGAGAGGTCCTGGACCAGACCCATGGCGTCCTTGTCGGTGATCCACTCGCTGAAGTAGTGGAGCCTGCTGGGATACCCGTCGAGATTCCCGTCCCGGTACCGGATGTTCTGGAGGATGCCGGAGTAGAAGGGCCGGTGCCGGCCCATCTGGTCGTCCAGCATGGCCTCGGGGACGCTCCGGACGAAGCGGGCCAGTGCCAATACGTTCTCCACGAAGGTCACGCAGTCGAGCTCCTCGAGCTCGATGACCAGCCCCTCCTCCCCCTCCACCTCCAGCGTGTGCGGGGCATAGGGGGTCCCCACGAACCTCTCGCCGATGCGTGCCACGAGCTGGCCGATGGGCAAGGTGTCGAGACCGTTCTGGTAGGCCCAACGGGCCTGCTCCCGCATAATCCCCCAGTCCTCGTTGGTGCCCGGGAGGGTGGTGGGGCCGGGATGGGCCGAGACGTCGGCACCTGCCTCGACGGTCGAGGTCTCTCCGGCCGCCTGCCGGTCCACATGGCGGCCCCCCGCCTCGCCCGCCTCACCTGCCTCGCCCGCACAGCCCGCCAAGGCCCCCGCCATAGCCCCCAGCGCGAACAGGCACCACAAAAAGCCGATCGTCCTGGGGAGCGGGACGTGGTTCATCATCCCTCAGTCCGCCGGCATGGCCGCGTCATGGACTCGGCGGGCATCCGCTTCGGGCTCTCCAAACGCGCCGGCTTCACGGGCCTGTTCCAGAACCCGCCACACTCGTGGCGGACTGAAGGGGAGCGAGTCCATGCGGATCCCAACCGCGTCGTAGATAGCGTTGGCAATGGCCGGGATCGAGGGATGGAGCGGGCCTTCACCGGCCTCCTTGGCACCATAGGGGCCCTCGGGATCGATGGACTCCACGATGAGGGACTCGAGCTCGGGGGTGTCGAGGCTGGTGGGGATCTTGTAGTCCAAGAGCGAGGGGGCGTCGTGGAGGCCCGCCCGCCCGTGGTCCGCGTCCTTGAAGATCTGTTCCTCCATGAGGGCCTCGGCGAAGCCCATATAGGCCGAACCCTCCATCTGCCCCTCTACCAGAACAGGGTTGAGGGCACGGCCGCAGTCGTGTGCCACCCAGATCTTCCGGACGTCCACGAAGCCGGTCTCCACGTCCACCTCGACCTCCGCCACATGGGCCGTGAACGAGTACGCCGGCGACGCGCCGATCGTCCCGCCACGGTACTCCCCATGGACGTCCTTGGGCGTGTTGTACGAGCCGGTGGCGCCCAGCGCCCCGAACTTGGCCTCGGCCAGGTTGAAGGCCTCCCGGATCGGCATCTTCCGCTCGGTGTCGGCCGCGAAGAGGGCCCACCCTCCGGCCAACAGCACCTCGCCCGGCTTGCATTCCCACGCTTCGGCCACCGCCTCCTGGACCATCTTCTTGAGCTTCCGCGCGCCGTCGATGGTGGCGTTCCCCAGCATGAAGGTCACGCGTGACGAGTAGGCGCCCAGATCCACCGGTGTGAAATCCGTATCGCCGCGGTACACGCGCATGTAGTCCAGGGGCACGCCAAGCTCCTCGGCAGCGATGTACGCAACCACCGAGTCACAGCCCTGGCCGATCTCGCTGGCCCCGCTGAAGACCGCCACTCTGCCCGACCGGTCGATCTGGAGCTGGACCGCGGACTGGGGCATCTCGTTGGGATAGATCGGGTAGTTCGTGCCCGAGATGTACGTGGACCCGGCCACGCCCAGCCCACGCCCGAACGGCAGCTGTCCGTAGCGGGCTTTCCAGTCCGAGGCCCGCTCCACGGAGTCCAGGCACTCCAGGAATCCGTTGGACGTCACCCGGAGCTCGTTCACCGTCCAGGTGTTCTCCCCGATGGAGTTCTTCCGCCGAAGCTCGATGGGGTCCATCCCGAGACGCTCGGCCAGCTTGTCGAGCTGCACCTCGAAGGCGAAGCGGGGCTGGACGGAGCCGTGCCCCCGCTTGGGTCCGCAGGCGGGCTTGTTGGTGTACACCCGCGTGGAGTCGAAGCGGTAGGCGGGCATGTGGTAGGGCGCCGTGAGGGAGCTGGCCCGAGTAGTAGGTGGTGACCAGCCCGAAGGACGCGTACGCCCCGCCGTCCAGGAGGATCTCGGCGTCCACGGACTCGAGCTTGCCGTCCAGGGTGGCGCCGGTGCGGTACCGCATGTGGAAGGGATGCCGACCCCGGTGGGCGTAGAAGACCTCCTCTCGCGTGTAGAGGATCTTCACGGGCCGCCCTGTGATCATGGCGAGCTTGGCGACGCAGAACTCGAGATCGAAGGGCTCCGACTTGCCGCCGAACGCGCCTCCCACGGTGGGCTGCACCACGCGGACCCTGGCCACGTCCACGTCCAGGACCCGGGCCAGCTCCCGGTGCAGATAGTGGGGGACCTGGGTGGCCGACCACACCGTCAGCTTCCCGCTCCCCTCGTACTGGCCGATGGCACAGTGGGGCTCGATGGGTGTGTGGGTCGAGCCCTCGAAGAAGTACTCGCCCTCCACGACCACGTCCGAGGAGTCCATGAGCTCGTCCACGGCTCCGAACTCCAGCTTTACAGTCTTGGTGATGTTGCCGTTCCGCCCCTCCTTCTTCGGCTCGTGGATGAAGGGGCCGTCGGTCGCCTCCAGGGCCTCGCGCGGATCGAGGTACGCTTGGAGCTCCTCGTACTCTACACGGATCGCCTCGAGGGCACGGATCGCCGTGTCCTCGTCCACCGCGGCCACCGCCGCCACCCCGTCTCCGATGTAGCGTACCCGCTCGACGCAGAGGGGCGACTCTTCTGGAGTCCACGGGATGATGCCGTACTTCACCGGCATGTCTCGGCCGGTGATCACCGCGTGGACTCCCTCCATGGCCAGCGCCTCGCCGGCGTCGATGGAGAGGATGCGGGCGTGGGGATGTGGGCTCCTGAGGATCTTCCCGTGGAGCATGCCCGGAAAGACCAGGTCGTCAGTGAACTGCGCCTGCCCCGTGGACTTCTCCAGGCCGTCGACCTTCCTGAGTCGTGATCCAATTAACGTGAAGTCGGACTGAGACTTAGAGTATTCGGACGACATCCCTAGTGTTCCGTTTCCGAAGTTCGCGAGCCACCAAGAGAGGTCTCCCCGAGTCGCGCCGCCGCCGCCTCGATGGCGTCGTAGATTTGCGTGTAGCCCGTGCACCGGCAGAGATTTCCGGAAAGGGCTTCCCGGATCTCGTCACGGCTGGGCTCGGTGGTGCGTTCCAGAAGTGCGGCCGCAGAGCACAGGATGCCCGGCGTGCAGAAGCCGCATTGGGCGGCCCCGCTCAGGTCGAACTCGTCCTGAAGCGGATGGGGGCCCTCCGCGGTGGCCAGCCCCTCTACGGTGGTGACCTCACACCCTTCGGCCTCCCAGACGGGGGTGATGCACGCCAGGGTGGGGACGGAGTCGACAAGGACGGTGCATGCCCCGCAATCGCCCTTGTCGCAACCCTGCTTGGAGCCCGTGAGTCCGAGGGAGTACCGGAGCGTCTCCAGGAGCGTGAAGTGGCTGGGAACGCCGGTCTCATAAACGTCCCCGTTCACCTTCAGGCGAACGATCTCGGTGGTTGTAGACACGCTGGACGCTGGCTCCCCCGGCGAGCTCCCGTAGGAATCGACTCCACGGTAAGACGGGTGTGGGTGCGGGATTGCAGGCACGAAATAAAGGTGACGGGTCGGCTATGGGCGAGCAACCCGGAACGGGTGCACTTTCCGGAGACTGGGGGGTATGCCTGGCCCAATCGAGAATTCCGGCACCCACAGGAGTCACAGGAAATGCCCTATCCCGAGATGATGGTTGTGCCGATGCGCGAGGACCTTGCACGCGTCGGCTTCAAGGAGCTCCGGACAGCCGAGGACGTCGACCAGGTTCTGGGTACCGAGAAACGAACGACGATGGTAGCCGTCAATTCGGTTTGCGGCTGTGCCGCCGGGGCCATGAGACCCGCCGTGGTCCTGTCCCTGTCCAACGACAACGTTCCCGAGGTCCTCACCACCGTGTTCGCGGGGCAGGATCTAGAGGCGACGGACCGCGCGCGTGAGTACTTCACGGGCTATCCCGCGTCCTCCCCCTCCATCGCCCTGCTGAAGGACGGCGAGCTCGTTTACATGATGGAGCGCCATGAGATCGAGGGGCGGCATCACTTCGAGATCGCCGAGAGCCTCAAGGCGGCGTACGACCAGCACTGCTAGACCCCCCGCGGGGACTCACAACCAGACGACAACGGCGGATGCGGCCGCCAGGGACTTCGCCCTGGCGGCTTCGTCTATCCCGCTACCCGTGACCTGCGTCGTGCCCGAAGGAGCCCGTCGAGGCTGAATGCCCCAGCGCCGTTCGCCGCGAAGAAGAGGTAGGTCCAGCAGTAGAGCGCGGACAGCTCCCCCCGGTTCATGATGGGCCACAGATCCCGCGGCATGTGGACCCTGAAGTAGGCGATCGCCATCTCGCCGGCCAGAATGAACGCCACCGGCCGGGTGAACAGACCAAGAATGATCAGGACCCCACCGATGCTCTCGATGACGCCGGCAGCTCCGAGCCATGACATAAGCTCCACCGGCTCGTCCCGACCGAGTATCCCGAAGAGCTTCTGGAGGCCGTGAAGCCAGAAGAGGAAGCCCACCACGATCCGCATGGCGTTGTGGGTGAAGTGGGCCACGCCCGTGCGCGCGCCTTCATTCTCCATTGTTGTCCTCCTGGTTGGTTGGGCGTGGTCAGTCCTCTTTTGGCGGAGCCAGCCTCGGCTGAAGTCCCTTCTTCTCCAGGCGGCGTCGCTTCTTGGCTTCCCTGGCGGTCTCCCCGGGCAGGCGCACCTCCACACCGACGCCCCCCATCATGGCGACACCCCGGATCCGAAGCGTGGGGCGGTCCGGATCGCGCCGGATCGGCTCGTCGGTCTCGTGATCGAACCCACCCATGAACGCGAAGCCGCTCACCTCCACCGCCATCTCCGGAGGCACGATGATCTCGGCTCCACCCATCAGAACGAACACGTTCACATCGGTCACGCCGGGACCCAGCATGGCCTCGCGGAAGTCGAGCGAGAAGCCGCCCATGACCCCGACCGCGAAGTTGCTGCGGGCCGGCACCCAGCGGCCGGTGCGGCTGTTGCCCCCCATGAGGCTCACCATGTAGGCGCGCTCCTTCACCCGATCGGCCGACACGACGACGGGAGCACCACCCCGGGCCGGAACGACGCTCGGGACAGGCACGGGAAGATCTGTAGCCGGCAGGTCGGCGAGGAGCTCGGTCAGCTCCGCCTCGTTAGCGGATCGGTTCGCCACGTCGAGGCGCCGCTCGAACTCTGTCATGTCCAGGACGTCGTTGGCGAAGTGCTCCATGAGCGTTTCCACCGCTCGCTGGCGCGCCGCTTTCAGGCCCTGTTGCCGGACGCTCATCCCCTCGCTCATCCGTCTCCCCCACCCAGGAAGTCACCGACGAACTGATACAGCACGTCGACGCATGTGGAGATCTCCGACGGATTCGATCCATTCGTCGGCCGAGTGCGCCTGGCCGATGGAGCCGGGGCCGAAGCAGACGGCCGGCGTGCCCGCCTCGTTCAGGAAGGCCGCATCCACCCAGGCGGTCATGCCCTCCACCACGGGCTCCACCCCCTGGACCGAGCACGCCGAGATCAGCCCTTGCACGAGCGGGGAGTCCTCGGGCACCTCGGTGGCCGGCCGCGTGAGCCCTTGAACCAGCTCGGCGTCGAGCTGGGGGACCTCGGCGGCCAGCCCGTCGAGAACGGCCTGGAACTCCTCCATGACCCGGGCCGGGTTCCCGCCGGGCAGGGTCCGCCGCTCCAGGACGAGCCTGCATTCGCTGGGGTATACCGAGGGCGCCGAGCCACCGCTGATGGTGCCCGCGTGGAATGAGCCGTGGGCCAGGAGCGGATGCGGATCCGCCGCCTTGAGCTCGGCCTGCAGGCTCCCGAGCCGGGTCAAGTACCGCCCGGCGTGCTCGATGGCGTCCACCCCCATCTCGGGCCGCGACCCGTGGGCCGCCTTCCCGCGGAAGAGGGCATCGACCCAGACGAAGCCCTTGTGGGCGGGCATGATGGCCAGGCTCGTGGGCTCGCATACGACCGCGGCATCGGCCCGCACGCCGGAGCGCACCACAGCGTCCATTCCCACACTGGCATGCTCTTCGTCGGCCGTGAGCGCCACGACGAGCGACCCGGTGAGCGCATCCCTCTTGGCCAGCCTCGCCGTCGCCGCGAGCAGGGACGCCACCCCGCCCTTCATGTCGCAGGAGCCCCGCCCCCACAGCCGGCCGTCCCGGATCGCAGCGCCGAAGGGAGGGATGGTCATGCCGGCCGCGCCCACCGTGTCCAGGTGGCCGTTCAGGAGGACCGTAGGGCCCGCCCCGGGGTCACCCATGCGGGCCAGCACGTTCCACCGGCCCGGCGATGCCTCCACCGTCTCCGCCTCGAGCCCCCACTCCCGGAGCCACCCAGCCGTAAGCTCGGCGATGGCCCCCTCACCGGCGCCCCCCTCCTCCAGCATGGGGTTCACGGAGGGCGTGGCGACGAGGGCCTGGGCGATGGCCAGGGGGTCCCCGTGCCGAGCCGCGTCCGAGTATGAGTTCGTGTCCTGACTCAACTTGCGATCCCTCTCCCCAGTTTCGATGCGTTTTTTTCCCCTGAGCCGCGGCGAACGTCCCGCCGTGCACCCGGCTCGAGCCACCCCGCGCACTGGACGCTACCGGCCTCGGTGAGAGTAGCTCCGACCGTTCCCGGTGCCAACTCTACCGGGCGACAGAGACGGATTTTCCGGTACTCCCGGCAAGTCGCCGTCGGATTTTCGATGGTGGTCGGTGTGAAACTAACCGGCGGGTCCGGCGTATATTACTCGTAGACTACCACTTAAAGGCCAGCAAGGTACTTTGGCCCGCCTCGGCACGATTCGTGCTTAAGATGGGGATGGGCGCACTCAAGTCGCGATGGACAGGCAGGAGGACATCAAGGACATCATTCGTCAGGAGGGCAGCATTAATAAGGTGACGCTGGGCATCCTTGGGGCCACCGCCGTAGTGGCGAGCCTGCTTCTCATTCGTCAGACGAAGCAGATCACGCCCAAGGAGACCGTCGACGTGCCAGCGGGTGAGGCGGTTCCGGGGAGCATCTCCCTGGAGCGACTTCGCGAGCTAGGTATTTAAGACTCACATCCGGCTTATTGCACCGCCCGGGCAACCCCCAGGTTGAGGGGCATGAGAAAACGGAGGGCGCGCCGGCGTCCCTCCGTCTCTTTTTTCCAGCTGTCTCTGTCGAAACCTACTCGTCGAAGAAGACCGCGTTCTTCTCGAGGTAGCTCGTCCACTCCGGTGGCACGTCGGTGTCCGGGAAGATGGCCGTCACCGGACACTCGGGCTCACAGGCACCACAGTCGATGCATTCGTCCGGATGTATGTAATACATGTCGTCCCCCTCATAGATACAGTCGACGGGGCATACCTCTACGCAGCTCGCATCTTTGGTACCGATGCAGGGTTCGGCAATGATGTAGGTCATGGGCTGCCGCTTATCTTGGCTGACACGTGGACCTGGATCCTCTTTGGTCCGGATGACCATCGTCCTGGGCGACCCATCATTAAGGCAGAAAATGCAGGAGCCGTCAAGTAGCGTGTTTTCTGCTGAAAATGAGACAACAGTGGCGGTACCTGCGCGCGAGAAGCGGGTGGGCGCGCTCCGCCACGGCGAGATACACGGCCGAGCCCTCCGCGTGGGCGGCGCGGGCCGTTTCGAGATCCCCCCAGAGGTGGGCGTGGCGCAGATGGTCCAGGCGCTCGGCCAGCGCCACGAGCCCCACCTGAGGATCGCTCCCCAGTAGATCCTCCAGAAGGCGTTCGGAGCCGGGCCGTGGCACGCGCCCGCGTAGGTCCATGACCTTCTGCCCGACCTGTGCTTCCACCTCCGAGTCCGAGGCCTCGAGCTCCGGTCGCTGGCTGTCCACCAGGCAAGCCGCCGCCAGGGCCACGGGCTCGGTCAGGCCCACGTCGTCCAGGAGGATCACTGCCGTCCGGCCCGGGTGCAGGTAGTCCGGATGATGGTCGTCATGGATGACGGCCAGCCTCGGGGCCATGGCCGCGCGGAACGCCTCCTCGATCAGGCTCCGTCCCGCCGCTTCGACGCCGTGCATCAGGGCCGTCCGATCGAGGCGCTCGATCATGCGCTCCCAGCGGGTGGGAACCCCGGGCCGCTCCTCGCTCACCCTTCGCCCAGGTGGATGGCGAAGTGCCCGGTGGTGGCGTCGATGGCCTCGGCGAGCTGGGGGCTCGATCCTTGGAAGGGGTGGCCCACCTCGAAGGTGTGACCGCTCTTCTCCACCAGAACGAGCCTGGCCTTCCCCGACGCCCGGGCCAACTCCAGCGCCTCCGCCTCCGCCACCGTCAGGTCGTCCCGGCCATGGACGATGAGCCAGGGAGCCTCCACCTCGCTCGCCGCATCGAGAATCGAGAGACTCTCGGCGTTGGCCTCGAAGTCCTCCAGGAGGGAGACGTCCAGGGGCATCTGCTGCCCGGTGCGGGAGTTCAGGACGTGGACACGGCCCGACTCCCTCCACTCCGCCTTGGTCGCCTCGGTCCAGCGGTCGTAACGGGAGACAGCGGCCCACGTCACGAGGGCGGCGAGTCGCTCCTCGCTCCGGGCGTGGAGGATGGCGGCCCCACCGCCCCGGCTGTGTCCGATGAGCCCCACCCGTTCGGGACGCCGGGAGAGGAACTCCCCGCCCACCACGGCATCCACCATCCAGCGCAGGTCCTCGAGCTCGCGGCCGTAGGTGTTGCCGGCGAAGCGCTCGAGCTCGGTGAAGGAGTCGAGGTCGTCACCGACGCCGTTCCGGGAGAAGTTGAAGGAGACGACCGCGTGGCCGGCGATGGCGAGCCGCTCGCACAGATGGGGAAAGAAGCACCAGTCCTTATAGCCCTTGAATCCGTGGACCACGATGACGGCGGTGCGGGGCGCCGGCCCCTCGGCGTAGCGCACGTCGCCCCGAATGATCTCACCTTTGTTCAGGTGAGGAGCGACGACCTCGAACCGCCGGTGGATCACGTCAGTCCTTCGTCCAGAGGAGGTCCGGCTCCCCTCCCCGGTGATTCTCCAAGCGGGCCCAGACGAAGAAGAGGTCGGAGAGACGATTCAGGTAGGGCAGAACCCCGTCCTCTACCCCCTCCGACTCGGACAGGCCCACCACCGCACGCTCGGCCCGCCGGCATACCGTGCGGCACACGTGGAGGAGACCCGCCCCCCGGGTCCCGCCCGGAAGGATGAAGTCCCTGAGCTCCTCGAGCTCGCTCGTGGCCTCATCTATCCACGCCTCCATCTCACCGATCCGTCCCACGGGCACGTCGGGCGTCTGGGGCTCGGGGCGGCTCCCGTCCGCCGGGGCGGTGGCCAGGATCGCCCCCAAGGCGAAGAGATCGTGCTGAATGGCCTGCAGGCCCTGGCGGACCGTCGCATCCGCCACGGCCTCCACCGCCAGGCCAACGAACGAGTTGAGCTCATCCACCGTCCCGTAGGCGTCGACCCTGGGGTGGCTCTTGGGTACGCGACCGCCGCCGAAGAGTCCGGTGTCGCCGTCGTCCCCCGTCTTGGTGTAGATCTTCATGGCGTCAGCGTAGTCGGGTCAGGTTCCGGAGCTGCTGAGCCTTCTCCAGAAGCGAGGACGTCGACTTTGCCTCCTCGGGGGCCCCGCTCAAGAGGTCCCGGAGGTCCAGCATGACCTCCAGATAGATCTGATCGCGCTGGAACTCGAAGTCGAGGCGCCCGGCGTCGGCACCCTCGCCCCCGGCACTCCGATCGAGCTCGTCGCGATAGAGCTTTTCCAGGTTGTCGAGAATCCGCTGTCGATCTCTCATAGCACGTCTCCCCCGGGGCCGCCTCGGAAGAAGTCCGTGAGCGCACCCTTCATCTCGTCGATGTGCCCGTTGAAGTAATGATCTGCTCCCGGGATCCGGACCAGAGTCACGTGGGATCCCAGCTCGGCCACGACCGGTTCCACCTCGGAGCCCGAGCCGAGCTCGTCCTCGTCACCCTGGACGATGAGCACCGGCTTATCCACGTCCTTCAGGAAGGTATAGTCGTACAGGCGTACCGGAATGCCGATCCCGAAGAGCGCCACGACCCGCGGGTCCGTGACGGCGTAACCCAGAGACACCATGGACCCGAAGGAGAATCCGCCAGCCACCAGGGGCCGGCCAGGATATTGCTCCTCCAACCAGTCCAGCGCCACGGCCACGTCATCCTTCTCCCCGATCCCCTCCTCGTAGCTGCCCGTGCTGGTGCCCACGCCTCGAAAGTTGAATCGCAGTCCGACGATGCTCGCGTCGGCCAGGGCCTGAGCCGCGCGAAACACGGCCTTGGTGTGCATCGTACCGCCGTAAAGGGGATGGGGGTGACAGACGACGCCAGCTCCCCAGGGCCGGGCCGGGCGGCACGCGGAGGACGGCCTCCAGATGTCCATGAGGCGCGGGAATGGTCAAGCACGACTCCAGGAGTTGTCTCGCACGCGTCTACCGGGCCCGCTATCTTCCTTCGCGCGTCCCCGAATCGAGTTCAAGACACCACTCTAGGCCCCTATCCATGGCCCCGCCACCGGGCCTGAACCGCGAGCTGTCCGATGCCGTCCAACGAGACCCAGGACCAGAAACTCTCCGACCGAGCCAACGAGCTCTACTGGCGATCCGATCGGAGCGTGAATCAGATCGCCGAGGACATGGACCTCTCCAAGAGCCGGCTCTACGGCCTCGTTCGACCTCAGCCGGCCGGAAGCCCCTGCCCCCAGTGCCAGGCCGAGCTTCTCTTCCCCAATCGGACCGCCATGGAGAAGGGCTTCGTCTCGTGCCCGGAGTGTGGCTTCGAGGGAACGGCCCCCGGCGAGGCGACTTCGAAGGCGGGACCGGCGAGCGCCGCCGGCAACGGGCAGGCGGCGGCCCAACCCCGTCGGGCGGCCAAGCCCCGTCGGGCAGCCCAACCCGCCACGGCGGCGTCCGAGCCCGGCCCAGACAAGGCGCCCGCCCCGGCGGGTAGGCGGCTGAGCTCCAAGCGCGTCCTCTGGGGCTCCGCGCTCCTGGGCGTCGCCGCCGGGCTCTACCTGGCCATCCGGCAACGCCGCTCCTGACCCGCCTCCCGAAGCGGATGCACACCTACACCCAAGACCCCAGGACCATCATCACACCCGACGCGTTCTCGGTGGACCCTCCGCTTCTGGGAACGCCACTGGCGCCTCCGCGCCGCAGGGCTGTGGCTCTGCTCATCGACGTCATCTTGGTGGGGCTGATCACCGCGCTCACTAGCGGGTTTTGGTTCGTTCTGGGCGTCGTGGTCGCGGCGTTCTTCTTCACCAGGGCGGGAAATCCCGGCAGGGGCGACCACCTATCGAAAGTCTTCCGGCTCTTCCTGGGGTGCATGGGCGTCACGGCGCTCCTGGTGACCGTCACGATCTTTCTCGGCCTGCGCTTCCTGAGCGATCGATCCGACGAAGGCCCCGTGCTATCAGGCATGGTCACTGTCATGGGCGACAGCGCCGACATCAACCTGTCCGGAGGTCTCGAGGGCGTGCTCGGCGGTCTCGCGGAGGGGGCCCAGATCCTCACGTCGGAGTCACCCGAGGAAGTCGTTCGCCTGGCCACGAGACTCGGCCGCCGGCTCGAGGCGACCGGGACGCTCGACGACGTGGAGGACGCCCTCGCCGAGCTCATCCCCGACGAAGTGGGAGGCTTCGACGGGGAGGATCTCCTGGAAGGAGTGATGGCCGATCTGCGTTCCTCTTCCGAAGGCGAGCCGGCCGACCCGGGCGAGTCCTCGGAGCCCGACCCGGACGACGAGGCCGCGGCCCAGCTGGCCGCAGCTGAGGAGGCCGAGAGAGAGAGCGCCGAGGCCATGATCCTGTCCGCCGATACCATCGGGGAGCTGCAGGACCGCCTCAAGCGCGCCGAGCGCAACCTCGACCGGACGCAGGCGGAGAGCTCCAACAGGCGCAGGAGAGGCGCGGCCTCTTCGGCTGGTTCGCGGACCGAATCGAGTCGCTGGGGTTTGGGATAGGATGGTGGACCATGTACTTTACCGTTCTCATGCCGTGGATGAAGGGCCAAACGCCGAGCAAGCGGGCGATGGGCATCCGGGTCGTGCGGCTGGACGGCCAGCCGGTCACGTGGTGGCACGCCTTCGAGCGCGCCGGTGGATACGCCGCCGGACTGGCCACAGGAACCCTGGGCTTCGCCCAGATCTACTGGGATCCGAACCGGCAGGCGATCCACGACAAGATCGCGGGTACCGTCGTGACGCTGGACGGCGCCCCCAAGGTCCCCGGCCGCTGGGATCTGGGTGCTCTGGACTCGGACGAGCAGACCACCGACACCCCCGGAGACCCATGACCGAAGAGTTGGAAGAGTTCGAGGAGGAGCTGGAGAACCTCGAGCCCGACGATGGAGGGGAGGACCTCGAGGAGCTTTCGGCCGGCGCCGGTGCCGGGCGGACCGTGGAGGAGCGGTTCGCCCGACGCATCCGGATCACGGTGCCCGACCACCACAGCCCCAAGCTCAGGGACCTCATGGACATCGTGAACGCCGACGACGATCTCTACGCGCTGTGGATCGCCAGCAACGTGGTGGCCGTCGACCGCCTGGGGATGACCGACCACGGCCCGGTGCACGTAAAGATCGTCTCGAACATCGCGCTGAAGATGCTGCGCCTCCTGGTGGTGGCCGGCATCCAGCCCTCGGTGGTCGAGAACTACGGACTCGAGGTGCAGGACGCCGAGGTGGTGGTCGTGCTGGGGGCGCTGCTCCACGACGTGGGCATGTCCATCCAGCGGTCAGACCACGAGGGCTACTCGCTCTTCATCGCCCAGGACAAGCTCGAGGCTATCCTCCCCCAGCTCTATGACCGGGCCACCGCCACCATCCTCCGGAGCGAGGTCCTCCACGCCATCATCGCCCACCGCTCCGGGGGCAGGCCCCTGACGCTCGAGGCAGGGGTCGTACGGATCGCCGACGCGCTGGACATGGCCAAAGGACGCTCGCGGATCCCCTTCGAGGACGGCTCGGAGAGCATCCACTCCGTCTCGGCGGCGGCCATCGAGTCGGTCTCCATCGACGAGGGGGCGGATCGCCCGGTCCGCCTCACGGTGGAGATCACGAACTCGGCAGGCATCTTCCAGCTCGACCAGCTCTTCCGTGAGAAGCTCAAGGGGAGCGGGCTGGAGGCTCACGTGGAGCTCCGGGCCGTCCTCCAGGGCGACACGGAGCGGAGGCTCTTCAAGGAGTTTCGGATCTAGCGTCCCCCGCCCGCTAGCCCGGCAGCCCGCGCCCGACGCCCCATGGACACCGTCAGCATCTCACTCCCCTTCGCCTTCTTCGCGGGCCTGGTGTCGTTCCTGTCGCCGTGCGTGCTCCCGGTGGTCCCCACCTACGTCGCCTACGTCTCGGGGCTCACCTTCGACGAGCTCGCCCAAGAGGGTCCCGGCGGAGCCAGGAGGAAGGCTGTCTTCCACTCGTCGCTCTTCATCCTCGGATTCCTGCTCGTCTTCATGACGCTGGGGGCCTCGGCCACGGCCGCCGGTCAGGCGTTCAATCGCATGCTTCCCACCATCACCCGGCTGGGCGGCATCCTGGTGATCTTCTTCGGGTTCCTCCTCCTGGACTGGGTGCGGCTTCCGGCACTCGCGCGCGACCTCCGTGTACATCTGAGGTCGAAGCCCTCGGGCGCATTCGGCTCCCTGGCCGTGGGAGTGATCTTCGGCGCCGGATGGACCCCATGCATCGGTCCCATCCTTGCCACCATCCTCTTCTACGCCACCATGGAGGCGACGGTGGCCCGGGGCACCTTGCTCCTGGCCGTGTACGGGCTGGGGCTGGGAGTCCCGTTTTTCGTTGCGGCCGTGGGGTTCAACTGGTTTCTTGCAAGCTTCGAGGCGGTTCGCCGCTGGGCCCTGCCGGCCCAGAGAGTTGCCGGGATCCTTTTGATCGTGGCAGGAGTTCTCCTCGTTACTGGAAGGTTCGCATCCGTCTCGGCGTCGCTGGCCGACCTCGGGCAGTGGATCGATTTGGAGGTTTGATGACCCGTTCGAGTGCTTCGAGCCGAAGGCCGGGGCTGAGAGCCTACACCGCCCCGGTACTCCTCGGCGTCGCCTTCTCGCTCTTCGCCAGTGCGTGCGCCGTCGGTGATCAGGAAGTCCCGACCGACGAGGCTCGCCTCACGACGCGCGGGGCGGGAGAGCTCCTCCCGTCCGGGGCTCCGGCGACTCCGGCATCGCCGGGCTTCGACGCCCTGAACCGGCCGGCTCCGAACACCCCTCCCGGAGATCAGATCGACCTCGACATGCTGGGCGTCGAATTTGGTAGTCCTGACGCCCCCGCGCACATCCTGGAGTTCTTCGACTTCGGATGCGGGTTCTGTCGCGAGTTCCACGCGGAGACCCTCCCCGCCCTGATGGACAAGTACGTCGACCAGGGACAGCTCCTTTGGAAGGCGATTCCTTTCGTCATCGGCAACTGGGCCAACTCCGTCCCTGCGGCGCTGGCGGCCGAGTGCGCTCTGGATCAGGGTCACTACAAGGAGATGGCCGAGACGCTCTTCGAGCGCCAGTCGGAGTGGAAGCCCGTCTCCGAGCCGGAGCCGATCCTGGAAGGGATCGCCGAGGAGCTAGGCCTCGACATGGAAGTGTACCGGACGTGCATGAGCAGCGACGAGTTCCGGTGGCGCGTTCTGGCTCATTCCCTTCTGGCCCGGCAGATCGGCGTCAGGGGAACCCCGACGTTCGTCATCGTAGGGTACGCGCCCTTCTCCGGCGCCCTTCCCCTCGAGCTCTTCGAGCAGATCATCGACACCGTGCTCGTGAAGGCGGCGGCCGATAACCTCTAGTGTTCCGTTTCCGAAGTTCGCGAGCCACCAAGAGGGCCGGGGCGCCGTAGCGCCCATGACGCTTCGCCGACACCCCGGCCTCCTGGCCGGACTCGCCGTCCTCCCCCTCATCCTCTCCTGCGGACTTTCCGTCGGAGACGGCCCCGGGTGCCGTTTGGACGGCCCGCCCGTGGCGCTCCCCGAGGTCCTGGACGAGACCAGCGGCCTGGCCGTGGGGATCAGGGATCCGAGCCGCATCTGGACCCACAACGACTCGGGCCACGAGCCCCACCTCTACGCCCTGAACGACGCCGGAGCGCTCCACGCCACCGTCGAGGTCGACCAGAGGAACCGGGACTGGGAGGACATAGACCGGGGCCGCTGCGGCGCGGGCTCCTGTCTCTACCTGGCCGACACGGGGGACAATCTGGAGGGCCACACGCGGGTGGCCCTCTACAGGGTTCCCGAGCCCGACGGCCGCGTGGACGGGACCGCGAGCGCCGACCGCTATCTGATGCAGCTTCCCGACGGGCCCCGGGACCTGGAAGCCACGTACGTATTACCGGACGAGAGGATCTTTTTCGTCACCAAGGGGCGGAACCACCCTGTCACTCTCTACCGCTATCCGCCGCCGCTCAGGCCCGACGCAGTGGTCACCCTGGAGCGCGTCCAGGTGATGAGCAGCGGCCCGGTCGCTCCCCCCCGTTACGTGACCAGCGCATCAGCCACCCTGGACGGGGCGACAGTTGTAATCCGCACCTACGAGACGCTGGAGTTCTTCACCGTGACGGAGAACGACGAGCTCCGCCCCCTGGAGGACGGCCGGGTGAACCTCCGGACCCTTCGGGAGCCCCAAGGGGAGGCCGTGGCGTTCCTACCGGACGGGCGCCTCATCCTGAGCTCCGAGTCGGGGTTCACGTCCCTGCCTTCCATAGTCTTCCTGACCTGCGAGCTCGGGTAGGGGAACCGGAAGTCTGAGATGGCGGACGCGCTTGGCCAGCCGCTTGTGGCCGTGCACGAGCGCTTGTTCGAGCTCCCTCGTGAGACCTCAGTGAGTGTGGCAGCGGGTCGGTACGAGGAGTTGAAGGAGCGGGTGGGGAACTGACCCGAGAGTTGCTCTTCGGAGGCGTGTACGTATCTTTATATTGCGAGTATACGTACGGAGGTCGCATGTCCAAAAAGAAACTCACGCTCTCCGTCGACGAAGCCGTGATCGAGCGCGCCAAGCGCTTCTCGCGGAGAAACGAGACGTCGGTCTCAGAGCTCGTATCCGAGTTCCTCGCTTCTCTCGGGGATGAACACGGGACCTCGACACCTATTGTCACGCGTCTACGTGGCGTACTCCCGTCTTCCGTCTCACGTGAAGAGTACGGGGATCACCTGAAGGCCAGACACCGGTGACCCGGGTTCTTCTCGATATCAACGTCGTTCTCGACGTCCTGGCAACTCGAGAGCCGTTCGCCGATGACGCCGAGGCCGTGCTGCGGCATGTAGAGGCACGCTCGATTGAAGGTCTCGTCGCGGCGCACACGATTACCACCCTGCACTTCCTCCTGGCCAAGCGTCTCGGGAAGGCCAAGACCCGAAGAGTCCTCACCGACCTCCTTCACGTGGTAAGAGTCGTCCCCCTAGACGAGGACCGCGTTCGGCATGCTCTAGCGCTGAACTGGGCGGATTTCGACGATGCGGTTCAGGCAGCCTGCGCAGAGAAGGCCGAGGCCGACTATCTCGTGACCCGAAACAAGAAGGACTTTCAGAGCTCCCCGGTGAAGACCGTCACTCCCGCAGAGTTGCTCGCGCTGATCTCCTAGTTCCTCCCACGTCGGATGGCCGAGACCGTTCACAAGCTCCACGGCGACCCAAATCCATGCGATCGGCGCTGCCGCTGCCCAACCACGTCGCACGGTGCGGCCGACTCCGTGTTCACCACCGCCGGACGCTCAGAGGCGAGCAAGGAAATAAGCAAGGCCATGAAGTAGGACACCAAACAAGACGGAACTGGCGAAGATAGCCCCTGAAAGTCGGGCCGACGACGACCGCAGTACGATAGCACTCAAGGGGATGTACAACAGCAGCCCGGTGACAGTGCCCGGCGAGTAGTAACCCAAGCCTAGTGTAGCAAGGGTATGCAGCGCCCCGTTTAGGCCAACCAACGCAGCGAACGAGGCGCCGAACCAGGCCATGCTCGGATAGTGAAAAGCCGCCAGCGTGCCGATTCCGAAGAGCAGGAATGCGATTGCGTTTATGAGCAAGAACCGCTCGGGGCTCACTTCGCCGCCCGGAGCGATCAGAGTCCAAGCAGGCAACCCTCCGAACCACTCTTCCGCAAGGTGCAGCAGAAATGCGACTGGCAGAAGCATCGCCGCACGGGGCGCGGCAGAGGGCCCATCGGGCGCTGAAGCAGCCATGCGGTCTCCTTTGCGCTAACGTCTCGCGATTGACCTGCGCTCGCTTCGCGGTGCTCGGTCGTCTCCGGCACGCGCAGCGTGCCTCCGGCTCTGCTGGTGCGCGATCAATCTGACACCGCGCGTGCACCGCGCACCTGCCGGCCTACTGCCACAGCCTTGCTACGGATCGCGCCGGTCGGAATGACCGAGGTCCTTTTCTGGGGCGATACGGTCGCGGATGAACTGCTTGAGTTCCTTCATCTCGGGGAAGCGGCCGCGCTCCTTGCGCGACCATAGTACATCGCCGTCAGCTCGGACCTCAAAGGTCCCGCCAGTTCGTGGGACGAGCACCAGTTGGCCGATCTCGGCCTCGAATGTGGTGAGGAGCTCCTGCGCGATCCACGTCGCTCGCATGAGCCAGCGACATTGGGTGCAATAGTGAATCTCGACTCGGTTCTTCACGGATGACATCGCACGGGTTCTCCGGCGCCGCGCAAGGGATCGCGATTCTGCTGTCTGACCACTCTGCCGACCCGCCGCGTGAGCTGGCGCGCGACGTTATCGATTCCTTCGTTTGGGTCCTTCTGCCGTTTCGATGACGAACGCGGCGAGTTCACCCCAACGGACGGGAGACGGCTTCAGTTCTTCGAGAACCTCGTCGGCAGTTGTGCCCCTGAATGGCCCCTTGTGCCCCTTCTTCGCCTCGCGGTACGCCGCCACAGCACGACGGACGACGGGTTGCTCATCGGGCGTCAAGTCCATGACCGTAAACCTAACGGTACTCGCCGCTGCCGATGCTGACAGCGACCAGAGTTGAACTCACGGCCTCATGCTTCAGCGGCATGAATCTTCTCAACCTGATTCCTCTGCCGGATCTCCAAGACAATATTTACCTGAACATTAATCCCCAGCAGCAACATGACCTCGCAGGGGTGGGTCTTTAACATCCAGAAACGGACACTCTGCCGCCGAATGCCACCCATGACAGCTTCGAACTGCCGGAGTGTCTCCCGAACGGAAAAGACTTCATCCTCTACTCGATAGGAAATGTCGCGCTCTTCTTTGTGGACATCGGAGACCGAGGCTTCAGTACCGATTTTCTTCCCTCCCCCCGGATACTCCTGCTTGGCAAAAGGCATACGAAGGAAGGCCAGGGTCTTCTTCAGGGGGCCAAGCTCGTCTTTCACCCGCTGCGAAAAGCACGCTTTCGCCCCTGCCATGGTTCGGACCACCTCGAAGGCTCCCACCACCCAGAGCCAGAACTGGCCGTACACCCGGTCGAAAGCCTCCGAGTCAACGCGCCCCTCTTCGTCGAACATGGACTCCTCCTCTTACCCAAGAGGTGTGGTGTCCACGAAACCTGGTCAACTCCAATGGAGCTGACCAGGTGCGCTACCGCAGCGGGCCAACCGCCGCGCCCGAGACCCGAGTTGCTCCCGACGTCAAACCAAAAGGCTCTCGCAAACCGACGGAGCCCTGCTTAGGATATATGCGAGGAATAGCCGAATAGGGACGCCCTCTCAGGAGGTGGAACGATGGCGAGTCGCGACGGCGCGTTCGGCGTATTGATGGGCGCAGCTGTTGGAACGCTCTTCCTCGTACCAGCCCACGGTTTGGCACAATGGGAACTTTTTGAAGTGGACCCGTGCTCCTCGGCGGTCATTTACCTGTCACGGATGGCGAGCCTGATTCGTTGCGCCGAGACAGGATATGCTCCAGACCAGTACACCCTTGGAGTGATATACGCCGAGGGTGACGGCGTCGCCGAGGACGATGCAGAGGCCGTACGCTGGTATCGGCTAGCGGCCGAGCAAGGGCATGCTTCAGCCCAGTACAACCTTGGACTGATGTACGCCATTGGAGACGGCGTCCCGGAGGACGATGCAGAGGCCGTACGCTGGTATCGGCTAGCGGCCGAGCAAGGGTTTGTTGCCGCCCAGTCCAACCTTGGAGTGATGTACGACAATCGTAACGGCGTCCCCGAGGACGATGCGGAGGCCGTGCGCTGGTATCGGCTAGCGGCCGAGCAAGGGTATGTTATTGCCCAGTACAACCTTGGAGTGATGTATGAGCATGGTAACGGCGTCCCCGAGGACGATGCAGAGGCCGTACGCTGGTATCGGCTAGCGGCCGAGCAAGGGCATGCTTCAGCCCAGTACAACCTTGGACTGATGTACACCGAGGGTAACGGCGTCCCCGAGGACAAAGCGGAGGCCGTACGCTGGTATCGGCTAGCGGCCGAGCAGGGGTTTGCTGCCGCCCAGCACAACCTTGGACTGATGTACGCCATTGGAGACGGCGTCCCCGAGGACGATGCGGAGGCCGTACGCTGGTATCGGCTAGCGGCCGAGCAAGGGTATGTTTTTGCCCAGTTCAACCTTGGAGTGATGTATAGCCGGGGTGAAGGCGTCCCCGAGGACGATGTAGAGGCCGTACGCTGGTATCGGTTAGCGGCTGAGCAGGGGGATGCTCTAGCCCAGTCCAACCTTGGATTCATGTACGGCAATGGAGACGGCGTCCCGAAGGACCTGGTCTTCGCCTATATGTGGTTCAATTTCTCGGCAGCCCAAGGAAATGAGACTGCGCAAAGCAACGAAGAGAGAATCGAGCAGTATATGACTCGTGATCAAATTGCCGAGGCCCAAAGGCTGTCCCGCGAGTGGCTCGAACGGCATCGATGAGTCTGGAAGCTGACCCCCCAAATGGGCGAAGCCGGGAACCGCTCCAAAGGCAAGTCCTATTTCGCCCCGCCGTATCTGGGGACGGACCAGCACTCCGCCACGTGTGAGTCGCGTACCGGCCCTCTAGGGCGGTGTTCAGGCGGGCGATGGAATCGGACACGGGCGCACTCCGGGATCAGACCGAGAATATGCTACTCGCAGCGGCGCTGCTCCACTACGCCCGCCAATCGACGAAGACTTGATTGGGAGGAGGTGGCTCCTGAGAAGCATCCATCCCGTGAGTACCGATGAGGATCGTCTCGGCGAACCAACGGTCAAATGGCTCGTCCGAGTTTAGATACTTCGATACGACACCATTTGGGTCATCTCCTTCCAGGCAAACGACCACGTAGTCTCCTTCGGGTGTTTGCTGGAGGCTTACGACCTCTCTGGTTACACCCATACGCCGCCGCGACTCCTCGAAGTCAGCCCTGCGAGGGCCAGTCATCTCTACTGCGGCCTGCTTCCAGGCACCGGTCGTTCCAGGCAAGAGAGGTACGGCGAAGGTTGTGGCAGGCATGTGAAGCTCCTCTTGGTTGCTTGACGAAGATCGCCGATGTGATGATCACGCTCATGAAGCCCATCGAGCGGAAGGGCTGCCTCTCAACATCGGTGACGCGGAGGAGGAAGCCGACGGAAAAGCAGGTCAGACGCCTTCCACGAAGACGCGTGGCCATGGGATTTGACGGGTCAATTGGGCACCAGGGCCAGCGCCCGCGTTACGGCATCAACGCTACGATCTCTTCGAACTCGTCTGGGTCCCAGGCACGCATGGTAGTGCTCCTCACGTTCCCCTGGGCACCAGTAGCCAGCGCGAACGCGGAGGCGGCCTTCTCGTCGTCGGCCTCAGAGATCACGACCAGGTCGTAGGGGCCCTCGGTGTAGTAAGCACCAAGCACTCTCACTCCCATTCCCTCCGCCTGACTGATCGCAGCCTCGAGCCGGCTGGGCGATTCTTTTACGTTCCGGATGCCCTGGTCCGTGAAACTGTAGAGCGTCGCGTACTTAGCCATCGGTCTGGCCTCCTTCAATGGGTGCGTGTCGCAGACGATGGGGATTAGCGACGAGTTTCGCAAAGCGGCAAGGGGTTGTCTTCCCGTCCGGCCCGAGAAACCATCCAGCGTATGTTCCGATACGAAACCTACGTACGCCGCCAAGCCGTCGACCTCAGCTGCCCTTAGGCAGCGGGCGGGACAACGGGTCGTCGGGCAGATCCGGTTCCTCGAAGTCGAGGGACGGCGACCTAAAGCGCACCGAGCCCCCTTGACCTCGCGCCCTTCTCCGTGAATATTGGTTGTGTACTACAACTATCAGTGGGGACCATGCCGACCACCATCACCGACAAGAGCATCGCCGAGGACGCTCGGGCCCTATCGCAGGCGTTCTCGGAGCTGATCCGCCTGGTCCAGTTCCGGGATCGGGATCGGGCCTGCTGTTACGGCCTCACGGTGAGCCAATGCTATGGGCTGAAGGCGGTGTGCGAGACGGGACCGCTGAGCGTGAACGAGCTCGCCGGCGCCCTCTACCTGGAGAAGAGCACGGCCAGCCGGCTCGCCAGGGGACTGGAGGACACGGGTCTGGTCGCGCGCACCACGGACCAGGAGGACCGGCGCTCCGTACGCCTCGCCGCCAGCGCGGCGGGCCGGCGCGCCTACGAGACCATCGAGGCGGACCTCCAGAGGGAGTACGCCGCCCTGCTCGAGGACTTCGAGCCCGAGGTTCGATCTGGCATGACTGAGCTCCTGGATCGCCTCACGCGAGCGGTCGGCAGCCGTGTGGAGGCGGAGGGGGGAAGCTGTTGTGTGGTTCGCTGACCGCCCGAGGCGCGTCCTCGGGAGCACTTTTTTTTCCTGTATAAGTTGCAACTACCAACCATATAGGTGAGGACATGGAACACGACACCATTCGCAAAGCGGTCCGGGATCGCTACGCCACCATCGCAGAGGACGAGGACGTCTGTTGCACTCCTTCGTGCTGCGCTTCCGGCAAGACTCACTCCGTCTCGATGGCCGTCGGGTACGACGAGGAGCAGCTCGACGGCGTGCCCGAGGGCGCGGACCTGGGCCTGGGCTCCGGGAACCCCGTGGCCGTCGCCGGCCTCCGAGAGGGAGACACGGTGCTGGATCTCGGCTCGGGGGGCGGCATCGACTGCTTCCTGGCCGCCGAGAAGGTGGGCCCCACGGGCAAGGTGATCGGGGTCGACATTACGCCCGAGATGACCGCCCGCGCCCGCAGGAACGCCAAGAAGGGCTCGTACCCGAACGTAGACTTCCGGCTGGGCGAGATCGAGGCCCTGCCCGTGGCCGACGGCACGGTGGACGTCATCATCTCCAACTGCGTCATCAACCTCTCGCCCGAGCGGGGCCGGGTCTTCGCCGAGGCCCTCGGGCCCTCAAGCCGGGCGGCAGGCTGGTGATCTCCGATCTCGTATGCCGGGGGCCGATCCCCGGAGCGCTACGTGAGGAGGCGGAAGCGGTGACGACCTGCCTTCCCGTCGAGGAGCACGAGTATCTGGCCGACCTGGAAAAGGCGGGGTTCACCGACGCGAAGGTGACGAACGCCAGGCCCTACCCCCGCGGGGTCTTGTCCTCGACGCCCATCGCCCAGAGCATCATCGAGAAGCACCCGGAGATGGCCGAGTCTCTGGAGGAATTTGCCTCGTCGGTGAGCGGCGCCATCATCGAGGCGCGGAAGCCGGTCGCGTAGCTCCGGCGTCACGCGTCGTCCTCCCTGATGCGGGCGCCGCCGGGCCTGGCCCCCAGCTGCACTCTTGCGCCCCTGCCCTCCGCCAACTCGGGCGAGGCGACGTAACGAAGGAAGACGGCGGTCAGCTCCGATGCCAGGTCCTTGTCCTCGATACCGTCCTCCCGGCCCCCCCACGCGAAGATGTAGCGACTCCTCAGGGTGGCGAAGACCTGGAGCGTCGCCAGGCGTACGGCCCACTCGGGATCGGGGTGGCCGAGCTCGTCGCTCCGCTCCATCAGGAGCACGATGAGGTAGTCGGCGATCCGGTTGTCCAGCTCGGCGGTCCGGTCCAGGAGCTCGGGCTCCGGATGGGACATGGCGTGAACCAGGAACGCCCGCAGGAGAGAGCCGTGGGCGCGGCTCCAGAGCACCAGCGTCCGGGTGAACTGTAAGACGATCTCCCGCACGCCGGCCGCGGACCAGCGGGCAGGAGCCAGGACGGTCTCCCAACCGTCCTGCGCGTCCTCCCAGAACCGTGTGGCCAGGTAGGCGAGAAGCGCGTCGCGGCTGTCGAAGCGCGCGTAAAAGGTGCCCGCGCCAGTCCCGGAGCGGGACAGGATCTCCTGCACGGTGGCCCCCTCGAGACCCTCCTCGGCGATGAGATCCATGGCCGAGGTCACGATCCGGTCGAACGAGGCGCGGCTCCTCGCCTGCCTCGGAAGACGAACCCCCGATAGAGCGCGAGATCTCGGCGCCTCTTCGCCCCCCAGATCCGGAGGCACCCTCGGAGGAGGTGGCGGATGATTCATGAGAGAGGCAAACCTGGGTCAAAGTGCTCAGAGTAATAATTTGAATTCAAATTCAAAGAAACATCACGGGGGGAGAGGTGGCAAGGGTTTTCAGCCCCAGACGTCGAAGAACTCGACCTCCGACTCGGAGGGCGGAGCGGAGGGATGATCCCCGGTGAGGTGCCGGACGAGGGCCGCACACAGGTCGGTCATGACAGCCGGATCCAGGGAAAGCGCGCACGCTTCCAGGGACCGGCAGGTCGTCTCAACGGCCAGATCGGGGGAGGCGTGGTTGATAGCGGCGCTCCGGTCCAGGAGAAGGCGCCGCGAGCTCTCCAGCACCTTGGCCTTGAAGCGTACGGCGGCCTCGGAGGGGCCGGCACCAGGCCCATGGAGGGCCTGGGCCAGTCCATCACGCGCCACCCGGTGCATCAGCTCGAGCTCGGCGTAGAGCTTGGCCAATCCACTCACCACCTCGGGGATGGCGCGATCGCCCCAGCTCAACTTCGTGGCTTCGTTCCAGCGCTCCTCGGCACTCTCCCAGATGCGCTCGTCCAGGTAGATGAGCAGGTCGTCCTTACCCTTGAAGCGGGCGTAGAAGGAGCCTACAGACGAGCCGGCGCGCCGGACGATGGCGTTGATGGTGGTGCCTTCCACCCCCTTCTCGGCGATGAGCTCGAGGGCGGCCTGGGTGATCCGCTGCAGGGTCCGGCGGCTCCGGCTCTGCTTGGGCTGGCGAAGGTGCGTGTCACTCATCATAGGCGGAGGAAATTAGTATACATATTCTAAATACGCTGATGAGCCCCGGTTCGCAACACATACGGGTTGCCTCTGGGCCGTCCTCGCGGCACTATTCCCGCACTCCCATCTCACGGAGGACCACGAGTTGGCAAGTCGAGACCCGCTTCAGGAGATTCCCGGCGTCGGCCCAAGCATCAGTGCAGATCTTCGCGCGCTGGACATCGAGCGAGTGGCCGATCTGGCGGGCCGTGATCCGGAACAGCTCTACCAGCGGCTATGCGTGCTTCAGGGCGGGCCGGTGGACCGGTGCATGCTCTACGTGTTCCGCTGCGCCGTCTACTACGCCACCGAGGAGCGGCACGACCCCGAGCTTCTCCTCTGGTGGAGCTGGAAGAGCCGCACGGAGCTCGACGGAAAAGGCAGCGGCGGTAGTAGGTAAGCGTGTACGTCCCACGAGCCCGAGCATCAGGCCAGTGTTGGAATCCAAGGCAGACCGCAAGCCGCAGCTCAACCGGCGCCAGGCTTTCCAGGCCGCGGCGTTCGACCTCGATGCCACGTTCGTGGCGGGCAGGCGGAGCTCCGGCGACGAGGTCCACCTCGAGCACGGTCCATGGAAGGTGATCCTCGACACCTACGTCCAAAGCACCGGCCAAACGTCGGTCACGTATACGCGGGCGTGAGTCCTCTACCTAGCGAAGGAGGACTTCACGCTCCGCATCTCCCGGAGGAACGTCTTACCCGAATCGCCGAGCTCTTCGGCTTCTACGGGCTCCTGGTCGGTGATCAGGAGCTCGAGGGCAAGTACACCATCAAGAGCTCGAGCGACGCCCGGGGAAGGTCCCTCATGATGGACCGACGGCTCCGGGAGCTGATCATGGTCCAGCCGTCGCTCGGGCTGGAGATCCGGCGGCTCTCGTGGGGGATGCGGAGGAAGAGGGGGGACAGCGTCCGGGCGGTGGCGGTCCAGACCACCGACGTGGTCACGGAGCCGGATCGCCTCGCGAACTACGTGCTCCTCGTGGCCAACACCCTCGACCAGCTCGTCCGCATCGGCGCGGCGTACGAGGAGCCCGTGGTCGAGGGTCGCACCTACGCTCTCCCCCGACGCGTGTAGTGTGGTGTCCCAGAAAGTGTCTCGGCCATTGATCTCGCTGTGCTCGATCGTCTCGCGGTCAACTCAGCGCTCACGACGAGCATGAAGGTCGCTCGGCTCGAGCACCTCTGGGACACCACACTAGCCCAGGCGTCCGAGAGGGAACCTTGGCGGGTATGCTCCCGTGAAGGCATCACATCAGCCGGGAGGTCCGCGTGAAGGACGTGGCGAAGGGAGTGGGACTGGCGCTCGTGACGAGTGCCGGCCTGATGATGATCCCCGAGGGACTTGTGCTCCCTCTGGTGGCGATCTTCATGGGTGTGGCAGGCGGAGTCTACGTGGGATTCGCCCTGAAGGACCCTGAAGCGAAGGAGGCACCCCTCCAGTGGGCGGGTGCGATCGTGTTCGCCGTGGCAGCCGCGCTGGGCCTGTGGGCGTCGCCCTGGTGGCTCGTCGCCGGGTGGGCGGCCCACGCCATCTGGGACGCCCTCCATCACGTTCAAACGCTGAAGACCCAGACGTCCCCCGGCTACCCCGGCCTCTGTGCCGCCTACGACCTGGCCCTGGTCGCTTTCCTGGCCTACTGGATCGGAGCCGGATCATGACGCCTTCCGCCAACCGTACGCGGCAGACCGCCGATCGAGACCCGCAATCGAGGACGTGACCATGACTGACCCGAGGTATCCCATCGGACCCTTCCAGCCAGGGGGGAAGCTCACCCCGGAGGAGAGGGCCACCCTGCTTCAGCAGATCGAGGAAGCGCCGGCACGGCTCCACGAGGCCGTGGCGGGCCTGGACGACGCCCAGTTGGACACGCCCTACCGGGAGGGCGGCTGGACCGTCCGTCAGGTGGCCCACCACGTGGTCGACAGCCACATCAACGCCTACATGCGACTCCGCTGGGCCCTCACGGAGGACGCACCCACCGTCAAGGCGTACGAGGAGAAGGACTGGGCCCAGCTTCCCGACGCGTCGTCTGCCCCTATTACGATGTCCCTGAATCTCCTGGACGCGCTACACGTGCGCTGGCTCACCCTCTGGCGTCTGATGAAGGAAGAGGACTTCGCGCGGACCTGGAAGGGGCCGGACTTCGACCACTTGCCCTTGGACGACCTTGTCAGGCTCTACGCCTGGCACGGGCGGCACCACACGGCGCACATCACCTCGCTCAGGGAGAGGATGGGGTGGTAGGGGGGGTTAGTGATTCAGACAGCTTAGCTCACCGGGACGGGCTCTCCGAGGGAGACGCCGTCGAGGGTGACTCGGCAACGCCGGCCTAGCACTCGGACACCAGCCTTCCTGGCCTGAGCCAAAGCATCCGCGAAGCGGGGATCGATCTCGCGAGCCGCCGAGATGGACCGGGCATCGGCTCGCTGGAGAACGAAGAGGACCGCCGCTTCCCAACCTTCCTTCCCCGCGAGATCGCGCAACTCCCTTACGTGCCGAGCTCCTCTCTCAGTCACCGCGTCGGGAAAGAGGGCAACACCTTCCTCCACCAGAGTGACGCTCTTCACCTCCAGAACAAGCTGTCTCCCGTCCTCCCGTGACAGCAGAAAATCGAAACGAGATCTGCCGATGGTCACCTCGGACCGATCAAGCTTCCACCCACCGAGCTCCGGTATTGCGTCGACGGACAGCGCCCGGCCGATGAGTCGATTGGGGAGCGTAGTGTCCAGAGAGATCAGTCCATGACCCTCGGGAGCCTGGACCAGAACGGCCGACCACCTCGTCCTCCTCGCCGCGGACGCTGCACTCTGGAGCCAGATCGATCTCCCGGGAACCAGAAGCTCTAGCAGACGCCCCGGATCTGGAAGGTGGGCTTCGTACGGCCCGCCGCCTTCCACAGGCTCCGCCAAGACCAAGAAACGATTGGGACGCTCGACGAAGCGGGCTTCTAGGAGAGGGCCTTTGATAGGCTCGAATGGCTCAGCTCGCATTCACCTACACTAGGCTAGCCTCGCACCAGAGGGACGACTCAACCTCTCCAAAAGGACCCAGAGACCATGGCGAGACCCCGCGGCATTGCTGTGACCGTCCTTGCTTTCTCCCTCTTTCTCGGCTTTCTCGGCGCATGCGCGACCAACCGGTCCATCCCCCAAGCGACTGAGCTTCCCGCGGTAACCAAGGCGGGCGTTCAGCCGGGTGACCAGCTCGTCATCGCCTTCTACACGGCGGCCGGGGCCGAGCTCCAGCAGGTCTCGGGAGAACGAACCATCGACGACAATGGTGAGATATTCCTGCCGTTCCTGGGGACCGTGAGCGTCCTCGGCATCGACGCCCAAGCCATCCGCGAGCTCCTCGAGGAGCGCTACGGAGTTCTGTACTCCGATCCCGTCGTCGAGGTAGTAGCCAACATCCACGTCAATATCACGGGCTCTGTCTCCAGAGCCGGCCAGTACTTCGTTCCCCCAACCGCAACACTCGTCGACGCTTTGGCGCTTGCGGGAGGAGCCGGCTCGGAGGTCGACGTCGGCCTGCAAGGAGGAGCGTCCGATCCAGGCCGCGTGCGGCTCGTCCGTGACGGCGTGGCGACGGTCATCGACATGCGGCCTCTGGATGTCCGTCCGGAGGTCCTGTCGCTTCGTGTCCAGTCCGGAGATTGGCTCCACGTTCCCAGGGCCATCCGCTCGCAGCTTCGGGACGACGTTACGTTCTACGGCACGGTTCTGACTACGCTCCTCACATTCGCCTCTCTCATTGTCCTGATCGCGCGTTAGCCGGACCCACCCCCATGCACCATGGTACGCAGGAGGGTTGGATCGAGGTGGTCGCGGGGGTGATGTTTTCGGGCAAGTCCGAAGAGCTCCTCCGGCGCGTGCGCCGGGCCCTCATCGCCAAGAAGTCTGTTCAGGTGTTCAAGTCGCATCTCGACGACCGTTACGGCGGGGTCTTCCAGATCAGCTCCCACGACGGGCAGCAAGTCGACGCCGTCCCCGTCTCGAGCTCAGTGCAGGTCGCCGAGCACGTCAAGCCGAGCGTCCAGGTCGTGGCTGTGGACGAGGCTCAGTTCCTGGACGACGGCATCATCGGCGTCGTGAACGACCTTGCGGACCGGGGCGTCCGCGTGATCGTGGCGGGCACGGACATGGACTTCAGGGGCGAGCCGTTCGGTCCCATGCCCCAGCTCCTGGCAATCGCCGAGCTGGTGGACAAGCTCCACGCCATCTGCGTCGTGTGCGGCGACCTGGCGACCCGGAACCAGCGGCTGATCGACGGGAGGCCGGCCCCTGCGGAGGGACCCACCATCCAGGTGGGCGGCTCGGAAAGCTATGAGGCACGGTGCCGCAAGTGTCACGAGGTGCCGCAGGTGGATCGCGGCCAGACCATGATGGCCATGGGCGACCTCGGCCCCGACGAGGCGGCGCGCGCCCAGTAGCCTCTACGATCCTTGACACTCCTCCCACGGCACTAGAGTTTTTCTCACTCTGCCGACACCCGGCAAGTCAATCCCGCGTAGCTCAGTTGGTAGAGCAGGCGGCTGTTAACCGCCTTGTCGCTGGTTCGAGTCCAGCCGCGGGAGCTCACGCATCACCCTCGAGGCTCCCGAGGCCCGACCCGAACGTTCGCGGCGCGCTGAGATTGTTCGCCTGGCATGAGTCCAATCACGTAGTGTTCCGTTGCCGAAGTTCGCGAGACACTTTGACAACGGGACACTAGGGCAGATCGGCCTCAACCGGACCGAGCTCGGCTACCAGGCGCTCCAGTTCCGGCTGTACGACCACATGGACAAGTCGGCCGGGGCCTGAAATGTGTTCTTGGGGTCCAACGGGGCGAGATGTAGATTAGCTGCCACCAGCCTGGAGTTGCCTCGGACGGAGGGCTTACATGGGTGACAAGCCTGAGACCACGCGCCAGGGCGGGATGTTTACCGACGAGACCGGCAAGCAGCTCCCCCTCGCCATGCAGTACGACTATACCAACTTCTACTTCGGGTCAGGGGACGACGCCTTCGCCATGCTCGACCCGTTCGACGAGTGGTATAAGGACTCGAAGCCGGCGGGTTACTACCTGTACGGCCTTCCCATGCAGGGCGCGCCCACCACGCGCGTGGACATCCGCAACACCAAGACGGGTGAGATCCACGAAGGGCTCCTGAACTTTGCCTCGTACAACTACCTCGGTCTCTCCTATCGCTCCGAGGTCAAGGAGGCCGTGATCGAGGCGGCCTTCCTCTACGGCAACGGTGCGTCGGGCTCACCGATCCTGAGCGGATCGCTCGAGATCCACCACGAGCTGGCGGACCGACTGGCGGCGTTCAAGGGCAAGGAGGCGGTGCTCCTCTTCCCCACGGGCTACAGCGTGAACGTCGGGGTCATCGCCGGGCTCATGCGCTCGGGAGATCTCATCGTTGCGGACCAGTACGCCCACGCCAGCCTCGTGGACGGCATGATCCTGTCCAAGGCCACGAGCCGTTTCTTCCGCCACAACAAGGTCGAGGACCTCGAGCGGAAGCTGAAGCGCTACGATGGCAAGAAGCTGGTCCTCATCGAGGGCGTCTACTCCATGGACGGCGACGTGGCCGTCGTCCCCGAGATCGTCGAGGTGTGCCAGCGCTACGGCGCCCGCATCCTCATCGACGAGGCCCACTCGACCTTCATCTACGGTGACAACGGCCGCGGCGTGGCCGAGCACTTCGGCTACGACGACGAGATCGACATCCACGTGGGAACGTTCTCGAAGAGCCTCGGCGGACAGGGCGGCTTCGTGGCCGGCTCCCAGAAGCTGATCAACTACCTGCGCGGGTTCTCGAGATCGCGATTCTTCTCCTGCGGGCTGTCACCCGTGGTGGCCGCCGGCATCCTCAAGGCGTTGGATCTCTTCGAGGCCGAGCCGGAGCTCCGGACCAAGCTCTGGGAGAACGTGGACTTCATGCAGAAGCGCCTCCGAGACGCCGGCGTCTCGGTGGGGGACTCCGAGTGTCAGGTGATCCCCATCATGATACAGGACGACGCCCGCGTGTTCGAGATCGGCGAGGCGCTCATGCAGAAAGGCATCTACATCAATCCAGTCAAGTATCCGGCGGTCCCCAAGCACAAGTCCCGCTTCCGCATGTCCATCTCAGCGTCGCACTCCCGGGAGGAGCTGGAGGAAGGAGCCCGGATCATAACCAGCGTCTTGCAAAGGTACGGCTCATGCCCGATAACAGAGGACACTATTACTTCAACAACGGGCTGAGCTGCCTCTTCGAGATGCCGACCTTGGATGCGAAGCGGCTTCTTCCCTCGCACCTGCAACCTCTCGAAGTCCAGCACCAGCGGAGCGTCCTCTCGGTCACCGCGTTCGACTTCTTCGAAGGAGACGGTGGGGTGTACCAGGAGCTGGTGCTCTCCATTTTGGTGCCGCCGCTCGTGAAGCCGGGCGACTCGCTTCCCAAGGCCGCCCTCTATCCGTTCATCGTGGCCACCAGCACCGAATACGGGCGCAAGGAGGGCATCGAACGTTGGAGGCTGCCGCACCTCATGCTTGACATCGACATGGAGTTCACCGAGGGCGAGGGTGAGATTTCGGTGGCGGTGAGCGCCGCCGGCGATCCCATCTGCGAGATGTCGGGCACCAGCCACGAGTTCGAGCCGGCCGAGCTTCTTTTCCATTCCTTCATGTCGGACGACACCGGCAACTTCAAGTCGAATCTGACTATGCGGGGCGAGGGGTATAGCGAGCACGAGTTCGAGCGTGGATCGCTCACCCTCCACGAGCACGAGATGACGGCGGGGCTCACCATCGACGAGATCGCCGACTATCCGTTTCGGGAGCAGTGGATGAAGAGCGGCGTGGAGATCTTCACGCCCCTGGAGAACGTCTGACCTCCATAGACATCGAGCCCCGGCCACAACAACCGGCCATGTCGTCCGACCAAAGCTCCAAGCGTGCCTTTGTGATCTTCAACCCGGCCTCGGGCCGGGGCAGAAGCGCGCGCTGCATGGATCGGCTGCTCGACCTTCTCGGAAAGCACCTGCCGGGGTTCGAGCACGCCGTCACGGAGCAGCCCGGCGAGGAGAGCCTGCTGGCCGATCAGGCCCTCGCCGGCGGCCGCTTCGACCTCATCGTCGCCGTGGGCGGCGACGGCACCTGGAGCAACGTGGCGGACCGGGTGGTGGCATGTGACATGGAGGACGTGGCCTTCGGCCTCTTGGCCGCGGGCACCGGAAACGACTTCGGGCGCAACTTCGGACTTTCCGAACGGAATCCCGACGACGCCGTCCGGGCCCTCGCCGAGGGGAAGGTCATGACCGTGGACGTGGGTCGCGTGGTCACGCTGGGCACTCCCGTAGGGGCTCCAGCCGACGTTCTGGGCCCGGGCGAGGGGCGTCACTTCCTGAACCTCATCGGGTTCGGGTTCGACGTTGCCGTAATCGAGGACGCCGCCGACGCCCGATTCCTCCGGGGGGCCGTCCTCTACAAGGTGACCGCCCTGAAGAACCTGTTCTCCTTCCCGGGCGTGGACCTGGAGCTCACGAGCGACGAGCCCACGGTCGACGGCAAGCAGCTCATGCTCACCATCTCCAACGGACCGTTCTTCGGGGGCGGGTTCCCCATCGCACCGGCGGCGGAGCTCACCGATGGCCTGCTGGACGCTTGCGCCATCGGCAACGCCCCTCCGCTCACCCTCATGCGGCTGTTCCACATGGCCGAAAAGGGCAACCACGTTCTCTCCCCGTTCGTACACACACGCCGAAGCCGACGCTTCACCGTGAGCTTCGACGAGCCCCCAAAGTACGAGGTGGACGGCGAGGTCTGGCAGGCCCACGAGCCCGACGTGGAGGTGGAGGTGGTGCCCCGGGCCCTCAGGGTCGTGGTCCCCGCCTGAGACTCAGGCCGCGAAGGCCCAGGCTCCTATCCCGACGTCTTCTTGAGGCGTCCGGCCACCAGCGTCCAGCTCTGGTCGGCCAGCAGCTCCGCATCAGCCTCGTCGTGGCTCACCAGGACCAGCGGAGTGCCATGTCTTTGGGCGTAGTGGCGCACCGCCGTGGCGATCTCCAGGCGTAGAGGCCGGTCAAGCGCGGAGAACGGCTCGTCCAGGAGCAGTAGCCTGGGATTCGAGAGCAGAGCCCTGCCCAGAGCCACCCTCTGGCGCTCACCCCCCGACAGGAACCGCGGCCGCCTTTCCAGGAGCTCGGAGAGGGAGAGAAGCTCGGAGACTTTAGCGACGTCGGACGGGTCCGGTCCCGTGTAGGCCAGATTCTCCCGCACCGAGAGGTGGGGGAAGAGGAGGGCCTCCTGGGGCACCCAGCCGACCCGTCGTTCCCAAGCCGGGACGGACACTCCGGCTCCCGTGTCGAGCCAGACGTCTCCGTTGACCCGCACCGTCCCCTGAGCCGCGGGCTCCAGCCCGGCGAGGACACGCAGGAGGGAGCTCTTCCCCGAGCCGGACGGTCCAACGATTGCGACCGAGGCGCTGCTCGGGCCCCAGTCCACGTCGAGCTCGAAGGCGTCCAGCGGGAGGCGGATCCGCGCGTGCAGGGGTCCGGCCTCAGCGCCCATGGTGTTCCTCCAACCGTCTCCGCTGCCACCGGGACAGCGACTCGAAGCCGAGGAGCGCCACCAAGGAGAGCGTTACGCTCGCCACCACCAGCGCCCACGTGGCTCCCCGCCCCGACGGAGACTCCAGAAGCGAGTAGACTGCGAGGGCGATGGTCCGGGTCTCGCCTTCCAGGTTGCCGGCCAGAACCACCGTCGCCCCGAACTCCCCCAGGGCCCGGGCGAAGGCCAGCACGCTGCCTGCCGCGATCCCCGGGAGGGCCAGCGGGAGCGAGATGCGGCGGAAGGTGGGCGCCTTGGGTACACCCAGCGTCCACGAGACCTCCTCGAAGCGCTGATCCACCGTCTCGAAGGCACCCCGGATGGCCATGACGTAGAGGGGAAAGCCCACCACGAGAGCCGCCACGATGGCGCCCAGGACCGTGAAGGGAACCGGCAGGCCCATGGCGTCGAGCAGCCTACCCAGGGCCGACTGCCGGCCCAGGACGCTGAGAAGGAGGAAGCCGGTTACCACGGGCGGAATGACCAGGGGCGCCATGAAGAGCATGGAGACGAAGGTCTTCCCAAAGAAGTCGTGCCGGGCCAGCATCCACCCCACCGCTACGGCAGGGACGAGGCCCAGGACCACCGCCCCCAGGGCCACAATGAGAGAGAGGCGAACCGCGGACCAGGGATCGAGGGCGAAGCCCGCCTCGGGTGCCTCGGACGCGGCCGCTCCGAACTCTGCCGCGTCCCACACGCCGAAGCCCGACGCGGCGAAGATGGCCACGGCCGCCGGCCCCTGGAGGAAGCCCACGAACGCGGCCGCCGCCTCGGTGCTGCGCGATCCCGCCGTCACCGTGCCCGGGTACACGACCGCCGGATAGCCCTCGGAGGGAAACGCGAACGCTATCCGGACCCGGTCCTCGGCGAGAGCGTCGGTCCGGTACACGATGCCCCCGTCGGCCTCGCCCCTGGCCACCCACTCCAGGGTGCCCCGTACGCTCCCGCCTCGAACGACGCGGTCCTCGACGGCTTCCCAGACCCCGGCCAGGCCCAGGGCGGCCTTCGCGTAGCGCCCGGCCGGCACGTCCTCGCCGGCCAGGGCCATCCTCCGGAGACTGGAGTCCTCCAGACCTCGCGGATCATCCGGTCCGAAGGCAGCATCCGAGGGCACCACGAACACTAGCCGGTTCGTGGCCAGAGAGCGGATCGACGCGGGATCGACGCTCCCCTTCTCCTCGAGCCATCGCATCCAGGCGACGTCGGCCGAGATGAAGACGTCCGCGGGGGCGCCACGGAACACCTGGGGCGCCAGGCGCGAGGTGGCGTCGAAGTTGAATCGAACCGGGGGCCCACCGGCGCGCTCCCAGGCCCCGGCCACCTCGGGCAGCACGTCCTGAAGGCTCGAGGCGGCTAGAACCACGAGGGCGTCGGGCTCCTGGGGGGTCCCGGAATCGTCCCACGGACCGCCTCCCGGAGGGCCGGACGCGGCCGCCAGCCCCTGGGCCGCCGATAGCTGGACAGCTACGGCCCATCGGAGACATTGTTTAGCTTGAAGGAGTGACAAGCGACAACCCGGAGGAGAGTCCCCGGCGAGACAGGTAAGTCTGTCGCACGCAAGGAGTTCTTCTGGTCATAGGCAGTCGGCAGCTTAGGCATCACCTCACAGACCGGCAAGGACATGCAGGAGGTTTGCGGGCCATGACTCGAGAAACTGAACCCGCCAGTGGCTGAGCAGCCCTCCCCCCCTCGCTCTGCATCATGACCACTGTCCTACTCCTCGTAGCACTAGCTCTGGCGCTCGCCGCCGGGTGGGCTCTCATCCAGTTGGCAGAGGCCGGCTCCAGCGGTCCGCCCGCCCCCGCGGGAGGCGACCTCATGGTGCTGGAGCACTCGCCGGTGGGCGCGCTCCTCCTCGATCCGGCGCTCCGGGTCACCTGGGCCAACGACACCTTCTGCCGCTTCTTCGGACTGACCCGGGCCGAAGTCGTGGGACAGAAGATGCCCGACCTCATCCAGGCCCATTTGAAGGGCGCCGTGGCAGAGCCTGCGGCATTCGAGTCCGGTCTCTTGACCGCCTACGCCCCGGGCGGCACCGCCACGACACTCGAGATCCACATCATCCCGCAGGGCACCCGGCAACACCGGTGGCTCGAGCACGTGAGCCACGTAATCCGAGAGGGCCAATTAGAGGGAAGCCGGGTCGAGTACTTCGTGAACGTGACACCCCTCAAGCACGCCGCGCTCCATCAGCGGGCCGAGGTGCATCGCCGCACGGAGCTCAACCAGACCCTCGTCGACCTGGCCAGACGGCGCACGCTGCACAAGGGGGATCGGGATGGGGCGCTCCGCGAGGTGTCGGAGGCCGCGGTGAAGACCCTGGAGGTGGCACGCGCCGAGCTCTGGCGTCTCTCGAAGAATCGCGACCGGTGGACCCTGGACCACTATTACGACTGGGCGACCCGTCGCCACAAGAGCCCGCCCCACGAGGTGAAGGCCTCGGGGGTACAGGACTACTCAGGAGTGATCGAAGAGGTTCGTGTTCTGGCCGTGCCCGACGCCAGGAACGACCCCAGGAGCAAAGGGCTCGTCGGGCAAGGCCTTCTGGAGCCTGAGGCCGGAGCCCGCCTGGACGTTCCCGTACGCGTCAGGGGCAAAGTGGTCGCAGCCGCCGTCCTCGCCCACCACGTGTCCCGAGCCTGGACTTCGGAGGAGGAGCAGTTCGCCGCGTCAGTGGGAGACCGATTCTCCCTGATCATCGAAGCCACCGAAGGGAAGGAGGAGGCGCACCTGAGCGCGCCACCGGACGCGAGCGCACTACCGGACCCTGGCGCGCTACCGGATCCTAGCGCATTGCCGCACCCGACGGCACGACCGCGCCCGGCCGAGGAGCTCGATCCCCTGGACGGATTCATACATCTCGACGAGAACCTCCGCTTCACGTACCTCAGCCCCACCGTTCTGCAATGGCTGAAGGAGCGCGGTCACGACGGTGGAGCGCTGGTAGGGAAAGGGCTCGTGGAGTCACTGAAGAACGTGGGCGACGCCTCCGTCGTGGCCGAGATCCGGAAGGCGGCCCGGGGTGGGGGGCCGGCACGCATCCGGCGTCAGATCGAGCAAGACGGGCCCTGGCTCGACGTCTACATCAATCCCGTGGAGAACGGCGTGTCGGTCACGCTCCAGCACAAGGCGCACCGCTACGAGCAGGAGGCCGAGCGCTTGCTCCGGGAGTCCGAGACCCGCTTCCGCTCCGTGGTGGAGTCGTTGGAGGAGGGACTGATCATCACCGACCTCGAAGACCGCATCGTCTACGTGAATCCACGCATCACCGAGCTGACAGGGCATCGCCCGCAGGATCTCGGCGGACGGAACGCCCAGGAGCTCCTCTTCGACACGAAGAACTGGAAGAAAGCCGATGTGAGAATGGCCGCCCGCAGGGGGCGCAAGCGCATGCAATACCAAGCTTCCCTCCTCCACAAGGACGGAGCCGCCATCGACGTGGAAGTCATCTCGAGCCCACTTCACGATGCCGACGGTCACGTGACGGGTGTCGTGGACGCCGTTACCGACATCTCCGGGCGACTGGCCCAGGAGCAGGGACACTAGCCCCCGTTGGGGCGGTAGCGGAAGAGGACGGTGACGCCGTAGCGCTGGTAGTACTGGTCGCCCACGTCGGTCTCCGCGCGCGTCCAGCCGAACTGGAGGGCGGTGTCGAGGTTGGCTGCCACCGGACGGCTCAGGGTCAGATAGGCCTGCGAGGCGTTGTCCGCCTCCTCACCAGGCACCAGCCGCACGAACTCGGTCTCGAACAGGTAGCTCTTCCCGGTCACCACGAGAAAGCCATCGGCGATGACGGACCAGGGCAAGGGATAGGTGATCTGCGTCCGGAAGGCCAAGGCGTCGTACTCCGGCCGTCGGGAGTTGGATCGATTCCGAGTCCCCTCGACGCCCACGTCGACGAGAAGGGCCTCGCCGAGGTAGGTCCACGCGGCTCCGACCTTCAGCGTATGATCCCGCCGGAACGGATCGTCGGGATCGAAGCTCCCCTGCTGCGGATACGTCGAGCGCTCGAACTCCCCGAAGAGCCTGAGCCTCCAGTCGCGGCGGCTCAGCCAGTTCACGCCCAGCTCGGCCGACGCTCCGCGCCGGTCCAGGAGCTTGAGCTGCGGAACCGGGTCGACGCCCTGGTAGTTCTCGATCTCGCCGTTGAGCCCCACGTCGATCGACAACCCTCCAGCGGCCAGGTACCGCACGAGCGCACCCCCGGTCCACTGCTTGTAGCCGGGCTGGAGGAAGAGCGGCATCGGTGGTCGGTCCTCCACCGCACGCCCCTTGAAGCCTCCCATGAGGACCAGGCTGCCCCAGTCCTGGAGCGACCGGGAGTAGTTGGCGTCGATGCTGCCGACCCACTCCCTGGGAGCGTAGTCCCGGATCTTGAACCCCGTGGCGGCGAACTGGCGGAGTCCAACGTCCACGGTGACGTCCAGCAGGCTCCGCTCATGTCCGGGCAGCAGGTCCATCTCCAGGCGCGTGGAGAACTGCCCCACCGCCGCCGCCGCTTCGTTGATGCTGTCCACTACTGGGATCGTCACCGCCGAGAGGTTCCCCGAGTAGCCCTCAGCGGCCACGCCGCCCGTGATCAGGAGGTCTCGGATCACCTGGCCACCGGCAGGTGCGATACCGACCAGGGGCGCACAAAGGGCGCCCAGGACGAAGAAGGCCCGGCTCTTCATCAGGCGTCCACCCCCACCACGTCCCGGAAGCTCACGGCCCGGGCCCACAGCTGGTCACGGAAGCTCACCAGGTCTGCGCGGAGGCTCTGGAGCCCGCGGATCTGATCCTCCACCGTGCGCAGTCGCTGGACTGCCGTGGAGTCGCCGGGCGCCACTCCCACCACCGGGTTCGTCTCCGGGCCACGGCCGGGAGATCCCACCGGAAGGCGGTTGTCGTCGAATCGGCCCAGCTCCGAGAGGTTGTCGCGCCGGCTACGATTGAAGCGCTCCCGCTCCCGCAGAGTGCCGAGTTGGTCGTCGATGTCCGCGATGTTTTCGTCGGTCTGTCGGGCGCGGTGCTCCAGGAGCTCCGCCTTTGCGAGAATGTCCTCGAAGCCGTCGATGGGATCGATGGTGATGGAGGACATGGCCACGGCCTGCACCGTTACCGTGCTCTCGCGTACGAGCTGGTCCCGCTCGAGCTCCAGGTCACCCACGAGGGCGTTGAGGTTGCGGAAGGTCAGAGGACTGGCGGTGTCGGCGGCGGCGACCAGCCGCTCGATCTCCTGGTCCAGAACCGCGGCGAGGCGCCCACCGGCGCCTTGAGCCGTCCGGGCCCGCTCCTCGTAGCGCTCCGCGGCGGTGCTCCTGGCGCCGGCCAGCGCCTCGGCCCGGGCGAACCACTGCGTGCGTCCCGCCTCGTCTTCCCGGCCGCGAGCCGCCGCGATGGAGTCCATGACCTCGGTCCACTGTCCGTCGCGGGCCTCGAAGGCGAAGCGGGCTGCTTCGGCCTCGCTCACGGCCGACCGATAGTCGAGGCGAACCTGCGACAGATTGGGTGGGGTCTGCCCGGAGAGGGTCCCGGGAGCGGTGATCGCGGCGCACAGAGCCACCACCGTCGTGAGCGTAAGCCTGTCCCGCGGCGCCCTGCGCTCCGTCCGATGCCGAGCCTGGGTCGTCATGCCTCTATGCCGTACTTCTCCAACTTGTAGTAGAACGCGCTGGACTTCAGCCCGAGAAGTCGCGCCGCCTCAGCCTTTACACCGTGCGCCTTCTCAAGAGCCCTTCGGAGCATCTGCTCCTCCATGGTCCCGACCATGTCGTTCAGGTCCATGCCCGTGTCCGGGAGCTCCGCATCGGGGAACCTCACGAAGCTCTCGCCATTGCCCTCGGGGAGCGGGATGTCGTCGGGCTCCAGCATCTCGCCCTCGGCAAGGACCAGGGCCCGCTCCATCACGTTCTCCAGCTCCCTCACATTCCCCGGCCAGTGGTACGCCGACAGCTTCGCCATGGCGTTCATGCTCACCGAGCGCACGGCGGATCGCGTCCGCTCGCTGAGCTTCTCGATGAAGTACTGGACCAGCAGAGGCACGTCGGACATTCGGTCCCGTAGCGGCGGGATCGTCAGCGGCACCACGTGCAGCCGGTAGAACAGGTCTTCGCGGAATCCGTAGGAGCGGACGAGCTCGTCCACCGGGACGTTGGTCGCCACGATGATGCGCACGTCCACGCTGACGGTCTCTTCACCGCCCACGCGCTCAAATTCGCGCTCCTGGAGCACGCGCAGGAGCCTCACTTGGGTCGACTGGGCGATGGTGGAGATCTCGTCCAAGAAGAGCGTTCCGCCGTCGGCCAACTCGAAGCGTCCATGCCGCTGCTTTTCCGCACCCGTAAAGGCCCCCTTCTCGTGTCCGAAGAGCTCGGAGTCGAGAAGGCTCTCGGTGAGAGCGCCGCAGTTCACGCGGACGAACGGCCCCTCGGCGCGCTGCGAGCGGGCGTGGACCGCACGGGCCACGAGCTCCTTCCCTGTTCCCGACTCCCCGTAGATCATGACCGTCGAGTCGCTTCGGGCGACGCGGTCGACCATGCGGAATACTTCTTCCATGGGGGGAGAGGCGCCCACCATCTCGCCGTACCGGGCCTCCGCCTCCTCCCGCAGGTAGGCGTTCTCGACCCTGAGGGTCTCGTTCTCCCGGCGGAGTCGCAAGCGTTCCGCCCGGTCGTTCAGGATCCGGTCCACCTTCACGCCGAACTCCTCGGAGGAGAACGGCTTGGTGATGAAGTCGATTGCTCCTTGCTTCATGGCCGCCACGGCCTCTTTGATGGTGCCGAAGGCCGTGATGACCATGACCTCCGAGTCAGGTGACATCTCACGCACCTGCTGAAGCACCTCGAGGCCGTCCATCTTGACCATCTTCAGATCGGTGATGACCAGGTCGGCGCCCTCTTCCTGGAGGAGCTCGAGCCCGCTCTCGCCGTCCCCCGCCGACGACGTACGATGACCTCGCCTCCGGAGAAGGAGCTCGAGCCCTTCCCGGATGCTGTCGTGATCGTCGATGATGAGAACGCTGGCCATGTCGTGGACGGCTGAAGTGTACGGGTTACGTGGCCGGAGACATGCTGGAGAGGGGGAGATCCTCCGAGCCGTTGAAATATACGCGGAACTCCGCGCCGCTCCCAAGGGAATCACCATCTCCGGAGCCATCACCGGTGTAGAGCGTCACGCGTCCTCCGTTGGCGGCGACCAACTTCTGGACGATGGCCAGCCCCAGTCCAGCCCCCTGCTCCTTGTGCGAGACGAAGGGCTCGAAGATCCGGTCCCGGAGCTCCTCCGAGATGCCCGGACCGTCGTCCTTCACGATGACCCGCACCTCCCCGTAGTGCGCCTCACAGCTGAGCTTCACGTTGTCACCCGCCTGGGCCGCATTCCGCAGGAGGTTCAGCGTGACCCGCTTCACATGACTCGGATCGGCGTGAGCTACCAGCGGCTCCGAAGGAAGGTCGACCTCCAGGTGGCAGTTGTCCCTGGTCTCGAGCGCCACGAGCTCGGCCGCCTCCCGTACCGGCTCGCAGACGTTGTGGAAGCTCACGTTGGGGTCCAGCGGCTTGGCGAACGTCAGGAAATCTTGGATGATGACGTTGAGCGCCTGCACCTCGCTTCGGATCCGCCTAACGAGGCGATCCCGCTCCTCAGGAGACTCGGCGTCCGCCACCGCCGCGGCGAAGAGCTCGAGGCCTCCCAGGGGGTTCCGGATCTCGTGGGCCACCTGGGCCAGCATGAGTCGCAGGTGCTCGTCCCTGCGCACGATGCCCACGCGCATGCGCTCCATGGCCCTCGACAGTTGCCTGAGCTCGCGCCCCATCTCCTCTCCCACGGGCTCGGCCCAGCGGCCTCTCTGGATGCGCAAAGCCACATGGCTCAGACGCTCCAGTGGCCGAGCCACGTTCCTGGACAGGAAGACGGCCATGAGGATCGCCGCCGCCGTGGCCACTATGGATCCCCACAGGATCCTGTACCTCAGTAGAGCGAGGGGGACCAGGTAGTCGGCCGGCATGCGCACCGCCAGCACGAGGCCGGGGTTCTGCGTGCCCAGGCCGATGAAGCCGTACTTGTACGGCTGCCCGTCAACGGAGAACAGATCCGATGTCGTCGCCGTGTTCAGGCGCTCCGCCTCACCCATCTCCTCCCCGTATGCCTCGAAGCGGGTCAGCGACCCGATGGGCACCTCACTCGCGGGTCGGGTCGATACCACGGAGGTGTAGTCGGCCGTGCGGATGATCCAGGCCTCCGCCACGTAGGCCTGGAGCTGCCGAAGCCTGCTCTGCTGACTCGTGTACGTCCGGAGCTGCTCGTCTCCGGGCCGAAGAGCGGTGAGACCGGAGGTGGAGAATCCCACCCTCGCGGCCGTTCCCGTCACCTGCCGGAGCTTGTCGTCCATCTCGGCTTCCAGGTCGGCCCGGACGATGAGCCACGTGCCCCATCCACCCACGACGGCGAGCACCACCGAGAAGGTCACGAGGACGATGATGAATCGGCGGCGGAGAGACATCGCTCCCTGGCCGCGGGCCTTTCGCCGCCGATCCAATCGGCCTGGCTCGGCGGCGAGGTCTACCCGCACGGAACCCGCTCCACCCGGGGCTCGGGGAAGAGCACCGGCGGAGCCGTCTTCGGCGCCAGCACGATGTGGAAGGGCACATGGAGGCGTGCAGCGGGTGAGCAGAAGTCACCGGGAACCCGCTCGACGACCTCGGTAAGCGTCCCGCCATCGATCTGGAGTATGCGTCTCACCTCCACACTGTCCCCAGCCTCGAAGCGAAGGCCCACGGCGCCGATGACGACCATGTCGCGCTCGAAGTCCACCTCCGGGGGATTCTCCTCGCGGCCGACGTGGGACCTCCAGAACTCCGGCCATCCCAACTGCGAAGTGAAGGTGAACGATGCGCCGAGCTCGGCGAAGGAGTCCTCGCCCCGGTCCAGCGTCGCGAACGGCACGCTGCCGGCGTACAGGGACACGAATGTGTCTCCCAACGTGAACTGACTGGCGAGGACGGACACCTGTACGACCCGGCTGGCCGCCGGGTCCGGGCCGGATCCGGCCGGCGTCAGATTGCTGAAGTCGCCGGACGAGCAGCGTACCCACGTCGCGACTTCGCCCCGTGAGTCGTCCTGGACCATCAGGATCACCGTGGTGCGGGTGATCCCGCAGGTCGGAATCAGATCCGGATCGAGCTCGCCGGTAAAGAGCGTCAGCCCCTCCGTCTGGTTGATCTGGGTGATCATTCCGGCGTAAGCGGAGGCATACGCGGAAGGCTCGCCGGGGCTCTGCATCACGTTCTCTTCCCCCAACACTCCCAGGTACGAGATCCTCTCGGTGAGCTCCCAAGCCCCCGACGACTCCCAGATCACGGTTTGCTGCAGCTCTCCCTGGTCCACCGCCAACGGAACCAGGAGGGTCACACGAATCTGCCCGAGCTGACCGAAGCGAAGCGCATCGGGGTCGGGACCCGACCCACCGTCGCACGCTCCTAACAGGGCTGCGGCGATAGGGAGGATTCTATCGATCCGTCTGGGAAACGGGGTCATCCGGAACACCAGTCGAGCATTGAGGGTTCGATCGCACTATGAGCAAACAAACGAATGCAAGGGAGCGACTCAAGACTCTTCTTCTGGAGCGCTCCGTGCGTGTGGGAGATTTTACCCTCGCGAGTGGAGCCCGTTCGTCCTACTACGTAGACGCCCGCCAGACCACCATGACCGCGGAGGGCCAGCGCCTCACGGGAAAGGTCTGTTACGACCTCATCGAAGAGGCTGGCTGGGACGTATCCCACGTCGGGGGGCTCACCCTGGGTGCCGATCCGGTCACCTACGCCATCGTCCACCACAGCTGTGGGCGCAAGCGGGCTCTCGACGGATTCACCGTCCGGAAAGAGGCCAAGGAGCATGGGACGGGACGGCAGATCGAGGGAGGTCTACCCGAGGACGCCCGGGTGGTGATCATCGAGGATTCCCTCACCAGCGGGGGAAGCGCGCTCAAGGCCATTAAGGCGGTACGCGAACACGGCGCCAGCATCGCCGGTGTCCTCTGTCTCGTGGATCGCGAGGAGGGCGCCAGGGAGTGCTTGGGCGAGCTGGGCCTACCGCTCGTTGCGGCGTTCACCGGAAGCGAGCTCTTGACCGCCGCTGGAGCCGCATAAGGCAGTGTTGTTCTTCAGTCGAGCAGCCTCAGAGGCATGACCAGGCAGAGGTAGTCTACCGGGTCTTCCCCATCCGGCATTACGGGCTCGATGGTCGCCGCTCGCTCGGGAGCCTTCAACGTGATCTTTACGTCGTCGGTCTCCATGTGACGCAGCACTTCGAGGAGATACGCGGCGTTGAACCCGATCTCTAGGCCTTCTCCTTCGTAGCTGAGCTCGAGCTCGTCCTCTCCCTCTCCGAGATCGGGAGTGAGGACATTCAGGTGGACCCGATCCGCCTCGAACATCATCCGGATACGATGGGTCTGATCGCTCGCGACCACCGCCATTCGACGCACCGCGGACGCCAGCGTATTCTTGTCGACGATGGCGAACTTGTCGTTGTCCTTCGGGATGACCTGTTCGTAGTTCGGATAATTTCCCTCGATCAGGCGCGTGTAGACCTCCGTGCCTCCGGCCCTGAATCCTAGGTGATTTCCGCCCCGGGCTACCTCCAGATCGTCCTCCTGCTCGAACAGGCGCTGGACCTGCTGCAACGCGGCTGGTGGTACGATGAAGTCGGCGCTGGAGGCGCCGGAGGCGCTGGAGGAGGAGGCCGGGATCCCCATGCGGGCCAGCCTGTGACCGTTCGTGGCCACCATGCGCATGTGCCCCTCGCGAAGCTCCCAGAGGACACCGTTCAGAATGGGGCGGCTCTCTTCGGTAGATACCGCAAAGGACGTGTGCTTGATGAGCCCATGAAGGTCCCCACCCTTAACCCTCCACCCTTCTTTGAAGTCCACCTCGGGGAGCGTGGGAAACTCGTCGCTGGGCAGCCCGTTCAACTTGAAGTGGCTTGGTCCACACTTGAGTTCAATCTGATCACCCCTCATCGTCACCTCGACCGGCTGATCGGGGAGCTCGCGGGCGATCTCCTGTAGCTTCTTTCCAGGAGCCGTCAGGCTGCCCTGCTCCCTGACGTCGGCGAGCACCCATACGCGCACCGCAACATCGAGGTCCGTGCCGCTCATCCAGATCCCGTCTTGTCCGGCCTCCAGCAAGATGTTGGAAAGCACTGGGAGAGTCGTCTTCGTAGGAATGCTCGCCGAGACGGCGGCGAGGCCCTTGTGAAGGTTCTGCCGAGTGATTGTGCAGTTCATCGAGCCTCCACGGCGTCTGTCGAGCCCGGGTTTTTCAACAGTGGCTATTTATTAAAGACTACAGTATAAGAAAAAACTAGTAGTAGTAGAGAGTGTGGAAGTGTGGAGGACCCGGATTTCGCCCTGCTCCTCCAGGAGCCTCCACCGTGCCACACCATTATGGAAAGCGTGAACAATTCCTCCGGCCTCTTCCTCCCGTAGAAAACTCGGAGTAACCGAGCCGTCTTCCACACGTCTTATCCACGCCCATCAGACCGGTTTCATCAACTCGTCCCGTACGGCTTCGATGCTTCTTCGGAACGAGGAATCGCCCGCCATCGTCTCCTCGACCTTACGAATCGAGTGGATTACGGTCGAATGATCCCGGCCTCCGAACAGCTTTCCGATCTGCACCAAGGAGTCGTCGAGGAGATCTCTGATCAGGTACATGGCGACCTGGCGGGGGACCGTCAAGTCTTTCGTCCGGCGCTTCGAGCTCAGGGCCTCGTCGTGTACGTGCCAGTGCTTGGCTACCACCTCTCGGATGCGCTCCGAGGTCACCGACCCCCCTGCCGAGCCGGGCTCGTATCCGAAGGTTCCCTGAAGCGCGGTTCGCGCCAACTCGACCGTGATTTCCTGATGGGTGAGGGACGAATAAGCCAGGAGCTTGATCACCGCGCCTTCGAGCTCCCGGACCGAGGAAGTGCAAAAGCGGGCGATGAAATCGATGACGTCGTGGTCGAGCGTGAGGTCGTCGTCGGCAGCCTTCTTCCGGAGGATGGCGATGCGCGTCTCGTAGTCGGGCTGCTTGATGTCGGCCACCAGCCCCCACTCGAAGCGGGAGATGAGCCGCTCCTCGAGCCCCGGGAGCTCCTTCGGTGGCCGGTCACTGGTGAGAACGATCTGCTTGTGTGCGTCGTAGAGAGCGTTGAACGTGTGGAAGAACTCCTCCTGGGTTCGCTCCTTTCCCTGCAGAAACTGGACGTCGTCCACGAGCAACAGGTCCATCTGACGGTACCGCCGTCGAAACTCGGCGGTGGTCCCCTGCTGGATGGCAGTCACGAGGTCGTTGGTGAACTGCTCCGTCGGAAGGTAGGCGATCCGGCTCGAGGGCATCGTCTCGTGAATGGCGTTTCCGATGGCGTGCATGAGGTGGGTCTTACCGAGGCCCACGCCGCCGTAGAGGAAGAGCGGGTTGTACATCCGTGCCGGCTTCTCGGCCACGGCGTTGCAGGCCGCTGTTGCCAGTTGGGCGTTGTCACCCACCACGAACCGGTCGAATGTGTACCGCTCGTTCAGGGACGGCCGGGGGGTGGAGGCTTCGGCCGCCGGTGCAGACTGAGCCACGTCGGGGGCGGCCACCTCGACGGTCGGGACCGAGAGCGGCTCGGCTGGGTCTCCACACTGGAGCTTGAGCCGGAGTGGACGCCCCAGGATCTGCTCGATCATGTCCCCCAGCAGGGGCCCGTACTTGTCCTCCACCCACTCCACGTGGAACTGGCTCGGTGCCTCCACCAGGAGCTCCGAGTCGGTGAGTCCCACCGCCGCCGTGCCAGCCAGCCACGTACGATAGGCCTGCTCCTGAAGGCTGCCTCGGGCTGCCTCGAGGACCCTTGACCACAGGTCTTCGGCCGTGAACTCCATGCGCTCCTTTGGAATGTCTGGACAGTCGCGAAATCTAGCGGAGAGTCGGCGGTCTAACACGCTAGAATTCTGATGTGGAAAAGTCAATTTCGGCGGCTCGGGTCAAGGCGTTTCGGCGCCGTTAGCCGGGTCGGGCTTGACCTTGGTTGACGCTCTCGGATATCTTTCCATGCTTATTTTTTGGCGGCTACGCGGCGCGGGTCCGGGACGACGAAAGAAGGCTCCAAGGCTATGAAGCCCACATATAGGCCTCACAATCGGAAGCGCGTGAACAAACACGGCTTTCGTGAGCGGATGAAGACTCGCGGGGGGCGGAGGACCCTAGCGCGGCGACGGGCGCGGGGACGTGCTCGCCTGGTGGTGAAGATCGGCTCGAAGTAATCGCATGAACGCGGCCCGCTCGGCGGCCGGGCCGGGTCCGAGCAGGACCGGTGAGGTCCGTTTTCCACGTTCGGTACGAATCAGCCAGACTCGAGACATTCGATCGCTCCTCCGGCGGGGCACGCGGAAGAAGACGCCCAGTTTGGACGTCTTCTTTTTGTCTTCACCCGCTTCGCGAAGCCGGTGGGGAGTCGTCGTTCCCAAACACAGGCACTCGATCGTCCAGCGGAACCGCGTGAAGCGACGACTGCGGGAGATCGGGCGAACCCAAGTGCTTCCGCGGCTCAGGGAGGAAGGGCTGGCGTTGGACGTGCTGGTAAGGGCCCGGAGAGAAGCATACGCTGCCGGTTTCCGTACACTCAGAGCAGAGCTTCAGGCGGTGACGGAGGACTTGTGCTCGGGCGAATGATCCTCAGAGTGATCCGGTTCTATCAGCAGGGGATCTCGCCGTATACCCGTTCCTCTTGCCGGTTCTCACCCACATGCTCGGAGTACGCGGCGGTGGCCGTGGAGCGCTACGGCGCCTCCCGTGGGAGCTGGCTCGCGCTCAAGCGCATTCTGCGCTGCCGGCCGTTCGGAGGGTGGGGCCACGACCCGGCGCCGGAAGAGCTCGAGGTCGCCCACGTGAATCGACGTGGAAGTGAAGGATAGATGAATCAGGAAGCCCGGTTCCTCCTGGCGATCACGCTGATGATCCTCGTCTTGGTGACGACGAACATCCTCTTTCCGCCCATCCGGCCCGAGGAGCTGGCTCCGTCTGCTGCGGACTCGGTGACCTCCGTCCAGGGCCCCGGCGAGACCGTCGGAGCGCCTGGGCTCGCAGCGCCCGGCGAGGTGCCTGCCGAGACCGTACCGGCCATCGTAGGGGACCTGCGGCAGCCGCCGGCGACGGAAGGGGTGGTGAGGGAAGCGGGGCCCGAGCCGGGGGAGCAGCCCAGCCGGGTCCCGCTCGAGACCATCGTCGTGGAGGGTCCCCTCTACCGGTTCGCATTCAGCAATTACGGCGCTCGACTGACCTCCGCCCAGCTGCTCCAGTTTCAGTCGTTCGCCCGCGACGGTCCGGTGGAGTTCTTCCCCGAGGGCGGCCTCGGTGCTCTGGGCGCCGAGGTCCGGACCGACCGAGGTAGCCTCGACCTCCACAATCTCTCCTTCGAGGTCGTTCCCCGAGAGGGGATACGCTTGATGGAGGGCGACGGGCCCCAGGCCCTGACCTTCACCTACAGGCATCCCTCGGGCGCACTCACATTCGAGACGACCTACACCTTCGATCCGTTGTCCTACGAAGTCGGGGTAAGGACCGGCCTCACCGGCGTGGATCGGGCCCTTCTAGTGACGGACATGGGAACGGGCCTGGCGTACAACGAAGCGCGGCAGGCTGAGGAGTCGAGGGTGATGGGCTATGTGACGAACCACCTCCGGGAGGGCATTCAAGCCGAGCCCATGCGGAAGGTGGATGAGGATCGGGTCGTCGAGGGACCGCTCATCTGGTCCGCCCTCAAGAGCAAGTATTTCCTGTTCGCGATCCTGCCCGGTGTGGGAGGCGACGAGCAGTACCTCGGTGGCCTCATCGCCGGTCCGGCGCCCGGAGATGACCAGGCCGAGGTGGCCGTGACCCAGTCCCTCGGGAGCGACGGAACGGTGAGCTATCGGCTCTTCCTGGGGCCTCAGGGGCGGGATCTGCTCACGGCCTACGGCAACGAGCTGGAGGAAGCGAACCCCTACGGGTATCGCTGGATGCGGGTCGTGGTCCGCCCCGTCGTCGCGATCGTGATGACGATCCTGAACTTCCTGCACCGCAACCTGAACGTCGGCTACGGCTGGGTGCTCATCATCTTCGGTGTGATGATGCGAGTCCTGCTCTTCCCACTGAACCAGAAGGCCATGCGGGCGCAGATGCGGAACATGGCCGTCCAGCCGCTTCTCCAGGAGATCCAGAAGAAGTACAAGGACCAACCCGAGAAGCTCCAGAATGAGATGATGAAGCTGTACAAGGACCACGGCTTCAACCCGCTCGCCGGGTGCCTTCCCATGCTGCTCCCTTGGCCGGTACTCATCACGCTCTTCTTCGTCTTCCAAAACACGATTCAGCTTAGGGGTGAGAGCTTCCTCTGGCTCCCCAACCTCGCGGCGGCCGATCCGATCTACGTTCTGCCGGTGCTCCTGGGCGTATCCATGTTCCTCATGCAGTGGATCTCGATGCGGTCGATGCCGGAGCCGAATCCCCAGATGAAGATGATGCTGTGGATGATGCCCATCATGATGACCTTCATCTTCATGAACTTCGCGTCGGGGCTGAACCTCTATTACGTGACGGCGAACCTGGCCACGCTGCCCCAGCAGTACTGGATCGCCAAGGAGCGTCAGAAGCTCAGGGCTCAGGGACCCTTGAAGCCCGCCACCAGCGGTGACTGAGGAGGTCTCCGGTCGGCCGAGCGGGCCGATGGTGGATACCATCGCAGCGGTGGCGACGGCCCAGGGCCTGGGCGCCGTTGCCATGGTTCGACTCTCCGGCAGCCGGGCCTTCGAGATTCTCCGGGCCCTCACGCCCTATCACCCCGACGACGTCCCAAGCCGCTCGCCCCGTCTCGTACCGGTCAGCGATCCGAAGACGGGTGAGCTCCTGGATCGCGCTCTGGTCACCACCTTCCCCGGGCCCGACAGCTACACCGGCGAGGACGTGGTGGAGATCTCGAGTCATGGGGGATGGCTGGTGCCCGCTCTGGTGCTGGAGGCGTGCCAGGCGGCCGGCGCCCGTCTCGCCGAGCCCGGGGAGTTCACGCGGAGAGCGGTCCTGCATGGGAAGATGGACCTGGTGCAGGCCGAGGCGGTGCTGGACCTGGTGGAGGGGCGCAGCCGGGCGCTGCACGACAGCGCCCTGTTCCAGCTGGAGAGGGGGCTCAGCCGGCGGATCGGCGCGCTCCGGGAGCGACTCGTCACCGTGGAAGTGCTCCTGGTGCATCACATCGACTTCCCCGAGGAAGACGAAGCGCCGGTTCCGGTGGAGCGCGTCCTGGAAGAGGGGAGGGCCCTGCTCGATGCCCTGGACGAGCTCCTTAGGACGGCCCCCGAGGGGGAGCTTCTCCGTGAGGGGGCCCTCACGGTTCTGGCGGGACTTCCCAACTCGGGCAAGTCGAGCCTCTTCAACGCGCTCCTTGGCCAGGACCGGGCCATCGTCACCGAGATCCCCGGAACGACCCGTGACGCGCTGGAGGCCGTGGTGTCGCTGGGCGGCTTTCCCTTCAGGCTCGTCGATACGGCCGGCATTCACGACACAGAAGAGACCGTGGAGCGCCTGGGCATCGAGGTGGCGCAGCGATACCTGGACAGCGCGGACCTCGTGCTCTTCTGCGTGGAGAGCGGCAGGGAGCCGCTGGAGGACGAGCGACGGTTCCTGGAGGAGCTCGGGGAGGTGCCGGTGGTCATCCTTCGCACGAAGGTGGATCTGCACCGGAAGGAGCCTTCGAGCGAGGGGTCCGAGGGAGAGAGGTCCGATGGCGACAGGGGACCGGAGGCTCGTGAGGCCCTCGAGATCTCCGTGGTGGACGGCACGGGAATCGGGCGTCTACAGGAACTTCTGCCCTCCTTCGTGTACCGTGGCTTCGTTCGTACTGGCGTGTCTGTGCCGGCGCTGACCCGGGCCCGGCACAGCGAGGGGGTGCGCACGGCCCGGGATCACGTGGCGGAGTTCATCGTGGCGCTGGAGGGGGAGGTGCCGGCGGAGATGGCTTCTACGCACCTGCGACCGGCCGAGACGGCACTGGAGGAGTTGCTGGGAGTGATATCCACCGACGAGGTTCTAGACCGGGTCTTTCGCGACTTCTGTATCGGCAAGTGATGACGGGCGAGCACACAGCGCTTCAGGTGGGATTCCGGGTCCAGGGCCGGGTCCAGGGCGTCGGTTTCCGGTGGTGGGCCCGCCGGACGGCGGCCAGCCTCGGGCTTCGGGGCGTGATCCTGAATCATATGGACGGGAGCGTAGAGGTGCACGCCGGCGGTGACGAGGAGTCCGTGGTGCTTTTCGCGGCCCACCTGGCCGAGGGACCGCCGGGGGCGAGGGTGGACGGCGTGGAGCGTTTCCCGTCGGAGCGGTCCCTCCCGAGCGAGTTCGAGATCCTCTCCGAGTTCGGGAGCATCTGATGCTCGACGAGCGCTACGACGTCATCGTCGTCGGCGGAGGCCACGCGGGCTCCGAGGCGGCGGCGGCGGCGGCCCGGGTCGGTGCGCGGACCCTCCTGATCACACCCGACCTGTCCAGGGTCGGGCAGATGAGCTGCAATCCCGCCATCGGTGGGATCGCGAAGGGAGTGGTGGCGCGCGAGGTGGACACCCTCGGAGGCATCATGGGGCGCGCGACCGACGCTTCCCGCATTCAGTTCCGCATGCTCAATCGCTCCAAGGGGCCTGCCGTCTGGAGTCCCCGGGCCCAGTGCGACCGTGGCCTGTACCCCCGCGCGGTTCGACAGGCGCTGGATGAGCTCCCCAACCTGGCCCTCTTCCAGGAGATGGTGACCGGGCTGGTGATGGAGGGGGGCAGAGCCGTGGGCGTCCGGACGCGTGGGAGCTTGGAGTTCCGCGGGGAGACCGTCGTGGTGACGGCCGGGACCTTCCTGCGGGGGAGGATCCACATCGGAGGCGAGGCCGGGGTGGGGGCGGGTCGTGCCGGGGAGGCTCCGTCGGTGGCGTTGGCCGAGGAGCTTGAGGCCCGTGGCCTCGAGATTGCCCGCTTCAAGACCGGGACGCCGCCCCGCATCGACGGCCGGACCGTGGACTATTCGCGGATCGAGAGGCAGGACGGCGATCCGGGGGACTTCCGTTTCTCCGCATACACCGAGGAGTGCATCCCCGAGCAGCGCCCTTGCTGGATCACGTGGACGGGAGAGGACCTTCGCCGAGTGGTAGAGGACAACCTCCAGTGTAGCGCGCTCTTCGGGGGTGAGATCTCGGGACGGGGGCCCCGGTATTGTCCCTCTATCGAGGACAAGATCGTGCGCTTCCCGGACGCGCCTCGCCACCAGGTGTTCCTGGAGCCCGAGGGACTGGAGACGACGGAGCTGTACGTGAACGGGCTGTCCACATCTCTGCCTCCACAGGTGCAGATCGACTTTCTCCGGACCGTCCCCGGGCTCGAACGCGCCCAGGTCACCAAGGTCGGGTACGCCATCGAGTACGACTACTTCCCGCCGCACCAGCTCAGGCACACGCTGGAGGTGAGGGCGATCCCCGGGCTCTACTTCGCCGGACAGATCAACGGAACCACCGGCTACGAGGAGGCGGCCGGTCAGGGGCTGATCGCCGGAGCCAACGCCGGCCTGAGCGCTCTCGGTAGGAGCCCGTTCATCCTGGAGAGGGACCAGGCGTACATCGGGGTCCTCATCGACGACCTGATCACGAAGGGTGTCGATGAGCCCTACCGGCTGTTCACGTCCAGGGCCGAGTTCAGGCTCATGCTCCGTCAGGACAACGCGCCGCGGCGGCTAGGTCCGGTGGCTCGTGAGGCGGGGCTCCTGACCGGGGATCAGCAGGACGCCATGAGCGATCGGGTTGAACGGGAGACGCGCATCCGGAGGTGGTTCGTCGAGACGGTATTGAAGCCGTCGGCGGTGAATCCGCTTCTGGCCGAGTGTGGCACGCCTCCGATTCAGCAGTCGGTGCGAGCCGCGGAGCTGCTCAAGCGCCCCCAGGTTCCGGCGAGGGAGCTGGCCGTGGTCGGGGGCGCACCCTTCGATCCGGATGCCGAGGGTGACACCGTGGCCGCCGTCGAGGTGGAGCTCAAGTACGAGGGATACGTCCGACGGGAGGCGGAGAGGGCCGAGAAGCTGAGGGAGCAGGCCACATTCGAGCTCCCGGACGATACTCCGTATGCGGCCTTCCTGAACGTGTCGTACGAGGCGAGGGAGAAGCTGGCGCGGATCCGCCCGGCCTCACTGGCCCAGGCGGCCCGCATCCCCGGCGTCTCACCGGCAGACCTCCAGAACCTCATCCTCGAGGTTCGACGCTGGAGGCGCGGGCAGATGGCGGAGGTGGCGGGGGAGTGAGGGGGCGGCTCGCCCGAGGCCCTCGCTGTCGTAACTGACTCGCGGAAACGGCGGGGCGCCCTCACCCAAGGCCGGAATCAGGCTCCGATTCAGCCCAATGGCTGAGTGTGTCTTTGACAGCGATGACTAACTCGTTGAAGTCAGCGGGCTTGATCAAATAACGAGGCACACCCAGCGCGTAGGCCTGTTGAGCATGCTTTGGATCTTCAGAACCGGTGAGCATGATCACCGGAACGCTCGCAAGTTGCTTCTCGCCGGCGAGCCATTCCAGGAGCTCGAGACCACTGATGTCGGGGAGCCAGTGGTCAAGCACGATCAACGCCGGTAGATCTTCCTCGCGTAGATACATTCGGGCGGCTTCGCCCGTGACCGCCGTATCCACGTGAACATGAGACAACTTCGCTAGGACCAGCTTTATCAGATTCTGGTGGTCGATATTGTCCTCAACGACGAGGATCGTGGTTTTCCGGTTCATAGCATCGTCTTTCTCGTCGACGTGATGATCCCGTCGGCTCCAGGTGACCGATCCGAGCAACTGCCCAGGTTGCTCCCCAGAAAGCGACCTCGACCTCGCGGCCGACGTCGCGTCCAACGCGTAGGCGCTCTTGTGATTGGAGAATGAGGAACCAGGATCGACCTTCCCGCTCGGCGAGAAAGATGCCTGCCCACTTATTGGCCCTTGTTTGGCCGCTGCTGAGGCGACCGGCGAGCGACTCCCTCCGTGAGATCTGTTCCAGCTCTTTGGGCAAGCTCAGAAGCTTCGACTTCCCGTCGGTCCCAAGCGTGAGATACGGGTGGAATTCCGCTGGACGCTCAAGGGCGCACCACACGAGGGCACAGTACTGCGCTTCGGACGCTTCCATAAGGCGTGCCAACTTAGGGGCCAGCCGGCCCCGAATCGGATCGTGCCTGTATCGGGTGAGTTCAGATGTCATGGGACGATTCTAGCTGTTTATTAGTGTCGTCGGCGAGGGGGCAAACAGCGTACGTATATTAGCTACCTAAAGATACGTACACCTCTCCGAGAGCAGCTCGACGCAAGATTACGTTGCCCTATCTGTTTCACGTGAAACACCGACCGGTGCGTTTCACGTGAAACAGAGATGAATGGCTGGATCGGAGCTAGTTACCGGGGAACTATCTCGGTGCGAAGGGTGGCCGGCTCCGTTGTGCCGTCGAGGTTGAAGTCGAAGTCGGTGTCACCCTCGAGGATCACTGACGAATCGGCCCGCTCCCAGCGGGCTCGCGACTCCTCGGGGCTGGGGAGCTGCCTCATGAAGATGACGTACTGGCCCTCCACCGTCAGGACACCGGACTCGCTGGAGGATTGGCCGTATCCGGCGAGAATCGCCAGATAGCGCCCGGAGGGCTGCACGGAGAGGGTGAAGGTGGCGTTGCTCGGGGGCTGGGTGATATCGGGTGCGACTTCGGGATTCGCCTTGCTCGTCACCACCATGGATTCGGCGATCCACTCCCCCACCATGAAGTCCGGATTGACCTGGGGACCCGTCGAATCGTCGTCGCCACCGCAGCCTGAGGCGACGAATGCCAGCATCAGAGCGGACAATCGGGCGACGGAGCGAGAGATTCGGATCATGGATGATGCTGCCTTGTGGCGGGTCCTTGCGGGCCGGCAGGCTCCACTTTCGGGTGCCTTCGGGCCTGAATCTATCACCCGCCGGGAGCCGGCGGAACAGCCGGGTTTCGCTTTACCGGATGTGGCACCGGGAGTATATTCACGACCTCGCCCGTAGGAGTCACATCCCAACGGTCCATGCATGTCGCGCGTCATCGCAATCGCCAACCAGAAGGGTGGGGTCGGCAAGACCACGACCGCCATCAACCTCGGCGCCTCCCTCGCCGTAGCCGAGTGTCGCACTCTGGTGATCGACATGGATCCCCAGGGGAATGCAACCAGCGGCCTCGGAATAGAGGATCATCCGGAGCTCATCACGATCTACGACGTCCTCATAGGGGGGCGCGAGGCGAAGGAAGCCGTAATCGAGGCGCTTCAGTTCCCGTTCCTAGACCTCATGCCCAGCACCCGGGACCTCGTTGGAGCCGAGATCGAGCTCGTGGGGGCTCTGAGTCGAGAAACGGTTTTCCGTCGGGCCCTGGAGTCGATACGGGGCGATTACGATTATATCCTGGTGGATTGTCCCCCTTCCCTCGGCCTGCTGACCCTCAACACGCTCACGGCGGCAGACTCGGTGCTGATTCCGATACAGTGCGAGTTCTACGCTCTGGAGGGTCTGAGTCAGCTCCTGAACACCGTGCGACTCGTACAGCGGGCCCTGAATCCCGCGCTCGAGATCGAGGGGGTGCTCCTCACCATGTTCGACCGCCGCCTGAATCTTTCCCGTCAGGTCGCGGCGGAGGCCCGCGAGTACTTCCGGGATCGTGTGTACCGCACGTCGATCCCTCGTAACGTTCGCTTGGCCGAGGCTCCGTCCTTCGGTCAGCCCATCGTGCAGTACGACGTGCTTTCACAGGGCGCCCAGAGCTATCTGGCTCTAGCGAAGGAGCTCCTGATGGGACGCGGACCTGTAGCGGCGTAGAGTCGCGTTAGCCGTACCTCGATCGGAGGACAAAGGCCGGTGAGTCCCCCTGTGAAGAAGGATCGGTTGGGCAAAGGCCTCGGGGCCCTTCTCGGTGACTACATGGACCCTGCTGGCTCAGGCGCCGAACCCCACCGCCTGCCCGTGGCCGCAATCGTTCCGAACCCCAAGCAGCCCCGGAGGACCTTCTCCGATGCCGAGCTGGACAACTTGGCCCGCTCCATCGATGAGAACGGGCTCCTCCAACCCCTGTTGGTCCGCCGCGCCCCTGGGGCTCGCGACCTATACGAGCTGGTGGTCGGGGAGCGACGCCTTCGAGCGGTACGGCGGCTCGGATGGGAGGACGTCCCGGCGGTGACTCGCCAGGTCGATGACGACACTCTCCTGGTTCTCGCCCTTGTGGAAAACCTCCAGCGCGAGGCGTTGAATCCCATCGAAGAGGCTGAGGGCTATCAGGCGTTGGAGGCCCAGCATGGGCTGAGCCACGCGGCCATCGCTCAGTCGGTGGGCAAGAGTCGCTCGACGGTGGCCAACATGCTGCGCTTGCTGCAGCTCCCCGTCTCCGTGAGGAAGCTGGTGAAAGGCGGGGACCTCACCACCGGTCACGCCCGGGCCCTCCTGGGCGTGAGCGATCCCGTGCAGCTGGCCGAGCTCGCCCGTCGTACGGTCCAGTCCGGCTGGTCGGTCCGGGAGGTGGAGCGACGCGTGCGGAGTGGGGCGCCGAAGAGAAAGTCCGGCCCCCGATCGGGCGAGACCCGCGACCCCGTCGTCCGGGCGCTGGAGGACGAGCTCCGCGCGACCTTGGCCACCCGGGCTCAGGTTCGGGTGGGGCGCGGGGGCGCGGGGGTCATCGAGATCCCGTACCGCAGCTCGGAGGACTTCGAGCGGGTGTTCGAGCTCATCACCGGTCGTGACGCGTCCGAGGTGGTGTCGTGACCGAGCCCATTCTGAGGATCGTCCTGATCCCCGACGGGAGCGAGAGTCGCACGTACGAGATCGAGCTCAGGCGTCTCCGGATTCTCAGGGGCCTGGGCATCGGTCTCGGCGTGATCTTCGTCTTCGTGGTCGTCACCTGGGGATACATGGCGGCCCGGGTCGCCCACGTCGTGGAACTCGAGGCGGAGGTGGCCGGTCTCCGAGCCGATCAAGCGCGCTTCCCGGCCCTCCTCCGCCAGCTCGACCATCTGGAGCAGCAATACGAAGGTCTTCGTGCGCTCTTCGCGCCCGACGGCACGGGAGCTCCGTCCGAGCTGTGGCTGCCGCCGCCCACGTCCGTGAGCCGCTCCTCCACCAGGGACGTGAGCGGCGGCAGCGTTCCCGACAGCTGGCCGCTCACTGAGCGGGGATTCGTCACCCAGGGTCTTCTGGACAACGAGGACCAGGCGCACCCGGGACTGGACATCGCCATCCCAACGGGCTCATATATTAGAGCGGCCGGTGCGGGCCAGGTGGTCGACGTCGGGGAGGATCCCACGTATGGGCGCTATGTCCGTATCGAGCACGAAAACGGGTACGAGACTCTTTATGCCCACGCTTCAGTCACGGCGGTGTGGCTCGGCGAGGTCGTTCGGAAGAACGAGGTGATCGCGTTCACCGGGTCGACTGGGCGGTCTACCGCCCCTCATCTTCACTTCGAGATTCTCCTCGAGGGAGCCGCGGTAGATCCCCTCGAACTGGTGCAACAACCATGAAATCAGTAAGGAAAGCGGACGTTATGGCCAGGATCAACAAGACTACTACGCCAGCCACTACGCCAGCCACGCCGCCCGAAGCGGTCATCTCCATCATCGGCATGGGCATGATGCTGACGGGCGACTGTGAGACGGACGGCGCTCTGAGGATCGAGGGTACGGTCAAGGGCGATGTTCGGGCCGGCAAGGCCGTCGTCATTGGCAAGGAAGGGCTGGTGGACGGCAACATCTACACCCAGGACGCCGTCATCGCCGGTGGTGTGCTCGGATCAGTCCATGCGGAGTCGCGCCTGGAGGTGCAGTCGACGGGCCGCATTTCGGGCGAGATCGATGCACGGCGAATGCTGCTCGAGGAGGGCGCAACCCTCCAGGGCCAGGTGTCCGTGGGCGAATCTCGGCCCAAGGCCCAAGAGCAGGCTTCCACTCGTAAGAAAGCAGCCGGTGAGGGCACGCCGGAAGGTGACGGCGGAGATCCAGGGATCCCCGGCGGCCCGACTCCAGGTGGGGTAACCCATGGAGGCGCATCCATCGTGTCGGCGTCGCCAGCGATCGGGGGGCCACCGGCCTCCTCCGACCGAGTGGCCGAAGCTCCTGGGATCGCCCGCAACGTCGCACGAAACACCGAAGCCCCTGGCATCGCCTGCGACGTCGCTCGGGATGAACCCGCACGAGCAGCCCACAGCAGCGCCGCCGACGCAGGGTGAAGGCCGCCCGAGCGAGGTACCGCCACAGCCTCCGACGACGCTGCCGACGTAGTCTTTCCACAACGGTGGAAACATCCGTTATGTGGTGTGGCGTAGTGGGTTACGGTAATATTTCCCGGCCGTGTCCCAGGTCTGCGAGTCGTACGGTCCCGATTTTTCCACACTTCCTCGGTTTCCGTCGATGAAATTAGAATCCTTGCTCCAATATCTTGATGAATACCTGGAGGTAGAGGACTTTCCGGACTACGGGTTCGCCCACAATGGTCTGCAGGTGGAGGGGCCCACGGAGGTGGAGCGCGTGGCGGTGGCCGTGGACGCGAGCGAGGCGGTGATCCTGGAAGCAGTCGATCAGGGCGTAGACCTGCTCATCGTGCACCACGGCCTCTTCTGGGACGGGCGCACCCGCGTGACCGGACCTCGCTTCAGGAAGCTGCGATCCCTCATTCAGGGAAGCACGGCCCTGTACGGCTGCCACTTGCCGCTGGACGCTCACGTCCAGGTGGGCAACTGCGCCGTCCTATGCAGAGAGTTGGGCTGGGAGCCCGCCGGCCGCTTCGGGAGCTACCAGGGGCGTGAATTCGGTTGGTGGTGCGAGGTCGATTCGGAGCGAGAAGCGCTGGCGACGCATGTGGAGGAGGTGGTTGGGGGCCCGGTCCGTGTCATTCCGGGTGGGCCCGAGCACGTCTACCGGGTCGGAGTGGTCACCGGTGCGGCCGCGAGTCTCATTCCGGAGGCTGCGGCGTTCGGCCTCGATGCCCTCCTCACAGGAGAAGGGTCCCACCATACGTACAACGACGCCATGGAGTTCGGGGTGACCGCGCTCTATGCGGGGCACTATGCCACGGAGACGTGGGGAGTGAAGGCCCTGGCCGCGCACATCGAGGACCGCTTCGGCATCCCCTGGGAGTTCATTGACGCCCCCACGGGGCTCTGAGCCCTTGTGTTCCGTTGCCGAAGTTCGCGAGCCACCAAGTTGGGTCGGATGCACCGTGCCCTCGACTGGCTGCGACACGTTGGTAACGGAACACTAGAACAGCCCGTCGAAATAGAAGTGCAGCCGGGTCCCGTCCTCACCCTTCAGCACGTGGGCCAGGTCGATACGGATGAGCCCGTCCAAGAGCGATCCTCCGACCCCCACCGATGCGGCGAATCCATTCGTGTCGAACCTCTCCTCGTGCCCGGTCCACGCGAAGTCGGCGAAGGCCACCACCCGTGCTGCCGCGAAGTCGTTCGCGACCTCTGTCCGTGCGAACCAGAAGGCGCTCCCGGTCAGGTCACCCGTGAGCAGCCCCCGAAACGTCTCGGGTCCACCTAGATAGAAGTGCCGCTGGATCGGGGTGTCGGCGGCAGACATGCCCAGGCCGGCCTCCATCGCTCCTACGAGGCGGAAGGGCAAGGGATGTGACAGCGCGCCGCTGGTCATCCACCGCCAATACTCGAAGTCGCCGGCGGCGCCCTCCAGGACGATGCGGCCCGAGAGCATGAGGCCGGTGGGGTCGACGCCCTTGTGTCCGCGGAGCTCGAGCTCGCCTCCGTACACGGACCCCTCGACGGCCGTGATGTTTTCCGGCATGTGGTCGTCGGGCCCGATGGCGCGCTGGAGGTAGAAGTCCGTCTGCTTGGACACCGCCCGGTGCTCCTCGAAGAACAGGCGGAGCGTCCTTCGCGACGCTCGGCCTGTCGAGACCCGGCTGAGCTCCACACCGAGGGCGTCGAAGAAGGCGCCCTGGTCGTTGCCGCCGACCAGGTTGCTCACCGACCGGGTGAACTCGAGAGGCCGAGCCCAGTCGGATCCGAAGTCGAGGCGGCGGTATCCGGTGAGGGCCCACCCTCGATCACGCTCTCCCCGGAAGAAGGTGAGCTCCCCCCTGGGCTCCCGGTCCGCTGTCCCGATGCGTCCCTGTGCCTGAACGCTGAAGCGATGGGGCAAGGGGAGGGTGCCCGAGGAGCCGAAGCTCAGCCCCTCGATGCGGTTGTAGCGGGCCATGCCACCACGGAGGCCGTACACCCACTCGACGCCAGGCCGGGCCGGCGAGGGCAGAAGGTCCTGGAGCTTGCCCCGGAGCTCGTCGATCTCGCTGTCGCTGAACGCCGCGGGCGCGCGCTCGACCGCAGCTTCGGAGAGCTCAGGCGAGTTGACGACGGAGTCGGCCGGGGGCATGAGGACGGTCAGGTAGCTGATCTGGCCGTCCCGATCTCTTCGGAGCTCGGTCCGTGTCCAGCCGGGAGGGAGGGGGCGTGCGATGGGCATCTCGGACTCCTCGTTCACGCGATACCCGGTCACGGTCCACTCCACCGTGATGGGGATGTGGAGAAAGCGTCCGAGGGAGGCCTCCCCCTCCAGGGCAAACCGCCGCGGCAGCCAGTAGCGGAACTCGTGGAGGCTGTACTCCACGGTGACGTAGTCGATCTCGGCGGTCACTGGTTTGAGGAGACCGGGGACCTCGTCGGCGACCTCGGGCTCGATGAGCTCCAGGTCGAAGGGTCGCGCCGGCTTGTAGCTCGCCCGGACCAGGCTCCCCGAGTCCTGGTCGAACCACAGGGAGCCGGCCACCAGGTGAATGTCGGGCCTCCTGGGCTCGACCCGCACCTCGATCATGGTTATGGCCCGATCCTCCATGGGGAAGGACAGGCGGAGCGTATCGCCTGAGGCGAATCGATAGTGGAGGGCGGCGGAGTCGGAGAGGGGGTGGAGAAGCCACTCGTCTCCGAATAGCATGCGATCGTCCCACGGGTCGAACTCGAGGGCGGCCGGCCCGTCGCTCATGAGGTCGTCCCCCATGTCCTCGTTTAGCTCGGCCTGGATCTCGGAGCTGTTTCCCACCAGCGGCATTTGGTAACGGGCACCGATCCACTCCACGTAGCGATCGCCGCCCCGCACCCAGCGGATCCGGGCCACGCGCTCCCCGTCGAAGAGGCCCCGGTCGCGCCGGAAGCGGGCCACCTTCAGGCCCAGGTAGAACCTCTCACGGGCGATGCCCTCGTAGCTGAGGATCCCCTCCATGTCGCGCTCGCGGGCTGCGATGGCGCTGGCCAGAATCGACCGAACTCCCTCATCCCGGTACGTGTCGGGTGGTGCGGAGGCAGACGGGACGACCTGGAGCGAAGCCGCTAGGAGGAAGGGGCCGAGGGCGGTGGTCATGGCGTCGTAAACCTCTCCTTCACAGGAGGTTGCCCCCGGTATGGCTCGTGGGTACGATCACCATTCGCCTCCGGCTGTACATCTTTGGAGGAAACCGCATGTCCTACCGGTTCCTGACTGGCCCGGTCCTCTCATTCGTCGCTGTGAGCCTGCTCGCGGCTCAGAGCGTTCCGACGCCCCGATCCCACTTCGGTTTCGATATCGGCGCCGAGCGGAAACTGGCGAACTGGACCGCACTCACTTCGTACTACGAAAAACTGGCTCAAACGAGTCAACGGGTAACAGTAGACACGCTCGGAGCGACGACCATGGGTCGTCCGTTCGTGATGCTCACCATAACGAGTGTGGAGAACCAGGCTCGCATCGACGAGCTTCACGCCATCCAGATGAAGCTCTCGGATCCGCGCCAGGTTTCAGGCGAGGAGGAGCTCGCAGGCCTACTGGAGACCGGCCGAGCCGTGGTGCTCATCACGCACGCTATCCACTCCACGGAGGTGGGGGGTGCCCAGACGGCCGCCCGGCTGGTTCATCGCCTCGCCTCGTCCGACGAGCCGAAGGTCCGGGAGATCCTCGACAACGTCATTCTCCTCGACATCCCGTCCCTCAACCCAGACGGGACGGAGTGGGTGGTGGATTGGTACAACCAGTGGCTCGACACAGAGTACGAGGCTGCGCCCATGCCCTGGCTGTACCACTACTACGTGGGCCACGACAACAACCGGGACTGGTACGCGTTCACACAGAAGGAGACCCAGCATACGGTCTTGGGGGCCCACAATGCGTGGCATCCACACGTCGTGCACGACATCCACCAGATGGGGGGCCGAGGCGCCCGCATCTTCTTCCCGCCGTACATCGATCCCATCGAGCACAACGTGGACCCCGGCCTCGTGACGGCCGTCAACATGCTGGGTACCTTCATGGCTGCGGAGCTCACCGCCCAGGGCAAGGACGGCGTGGTCATGAACGCCATCTACGACGGCTTCACCCCGGCGCGGGCCTACCAGCACTACCACGGCGGTGCCCGGATTCTGTCCGAGACGGCGTCGGCCCGAATTGCGACCTCGGTGATCGTCGATCCCGACACGATCGGTGGCGGCCGGGGATACGACGCGGCGGTCGCCACGGCCAACTACCCGAACCCGTGGCGCGGAGGGAAGTGGGGGCTCCCGGACATCGTGGACTACCAGGATGCGGGCGCCATGGCGCTCCTCAGCAACGCGGCGAAGAACCGTCTATTCTGGCTCGAGAACTTCTACAGGATCAACGAGCGGGCCGTGAACGGATGGGACGAGTGGCCCAGCGCGTGGGTCCTTCCCGCCGAACAGGAAAACCCCGGCGGGCTAGCGTACGTTCTGCGCATCCTGCGCATGGGTGACGTCGAGGTGCATCGGGCGTCACGGGCCTTCCAGGCGGACGGAAACCGCTACGCCGCGGGCACCTACGTGATCCCGATGAATCAGCCCTACGCGTCCTTCGCCCAGACCCTCCTGGAGGTGCAGCACTATCCGGATCTCCGGGAGTATCCGGGCGGGCCACCGCGGCGTCCCTACGACGTAACGGCACACACGCTGCCGCTCCTCATGAACGTGGAGGCCATGGCCGTCGAGAGGGTGCAGCCGGGCCTGGACGCGCTCATCGAGGGTGATCCCATTCCGACGCCCGATTTCGCCTTCGACCTCCCCTTGGGTCTGCGGGGAAGCGGCACGCCCAGGATCGCGCTGTACAAGTCCTGGCAGGAGCCCATGGAGGGTGGATGGACGCGCTGGGTGTTCGACCAGCACGAGCTGCAGTACGACACCCTGAAGGACGCCCGGGTCAGGGAGGGTGCCCTCCGGAGGGACTACGACGTCATCGTGCTCCAGGACCAGAGCCCCAGTTCCATCGCCGAGGGGTACGACGGCGGCACCCTGCCGGAGCCATATGTGGGAGGTCTGGGTGAGGAGGGCCTTCAGGCACTCGAGGCGTTCGTGAACGAGGGAGGCCGAATCGTGGCCATCGAGGAGGCGACGGAGCTGGTGGCCGACCTCTTCGACCTCGGGGTCTCCAATGCGGTGGAGCGTCTGGACTCCCGAGACTTCTACGTTCCGGGCTCCATTCTGGAGATACGACTGGACACCGAGCATCCCCTGAACCGGGGGATGGACGAGTCGGTGGCGGCCTGGTACTGGGGGAGCAGCCGGGCCTTCGACGTCCAGGATCCCGATGTCCAGGTGACCGCCCGGTACAGCGAGGGGAATCCCGTGCGGTCGGGCTGGCTCCTCGGCCCCGAGCACCTTGCAGGGAAGGCCGCCATGGTGGAGGTGTCGGTGGGGAGCGGGTCGGTGGTCCTGATAGGGTTCCAGCCCAACTACCGGGCCCAGACGGTGGCGACGTGGCCGCTCCTCTTCAACGCCATGAATCCCGGCGCGAGCGACCGACCCCGAACCGAGGGCATGAGGTAGCGGGTGAAATGCCCGAACTGTGGATCCGAGGCTGCTGGGCGATTCTGCTCCGACTGCGGAGTAGCCCTTGGGGCCACGCCGTGCCCGAAGTGCGGTCATGAGCCTCCGGCCAGCGCGCGCTTCTGCAACCAGTGCGGGACGGCCATCGCCGGGGGCGGTGGCGCGGGGGGGGAGGTGGGTGCGGGCCCCGGCGGATCCGCCTCCGAAAGGGCCCCGGCGAGTCAGGCGGTCTGGTACATGGCAGGAGCGCTGATGGTGGGCCTCATTCTGGTGGTCGCCTACCCGGTCTACGGTCCGGGTCGGGCGTCGCCGGGACGCCCGCCGGCCCCAGCACCTGCTGGCGCTTCCAGCGTGGACCTCTCGTCCATGACGCCTCGGCAGGCGGCCGATCGGCTGTTCAACCGCGTCATGATCGCGGCGTCGGCAGGGGACGACACGGAAGTGAGGAACTTCCTACCCATGGCCATCAGGGCCCACGAGATCGTCGAGGACCTGGATGCGGACGGGAAGTTCCACCTCGTCACGCTACGTCTCCAGGCCTCTCTGAACGATGACGCCCTCGCGTCAGCGGAGGAGATTCTGGCCGAGCAGCCCGACCACCTCTTGGGTCTTGCGGGGGCGGCGGACGCCTCGCTGGCGCTGGGCGACTCGGCTAGCGCGCGGGCATTCTACCAGCGTTTCCTGGATGCGTACGACTCGGAGATGGCCAAAGACCTGTCGGAGTACGGGGACCACGGCGCGCTCCTCCCGACCATGAGGGCCACGGCCCAGGCGCTGCTCGGGAACGACTGACCCCGACGACAGCGAGGTGAAGACATCGTGAGCGAGAATAGCAACGACACCAGCGATCAGACGGTCGTTATGGCCAGGCCTTCGTGATCTTCCCGGGCGGATTAGGGACTCTGGATGAGCTCTTCGAGGCCCTGGCTCTCATCCAGACCGGAAAGGTCAGGAACTTTCCGGTGGTCCTCTTCGGGACGGACTACTGGTCGGGCCTTCTGTCCTGGATGCGCGAGCGGCTTGCGGGGGAGAAAAAGATCGCGCCGGAGGACCTCGATCTGCTCTTCGTGACCGATTCGCCCGCAGACACCGTGGCCCACGTGGTCGACTGCCATCGCAAGCCGCCTGTCGGGCATCCCCGGCGCCGTAACGACAACGTGAAACGTGCGGGGGACGCCCCCGAGTCTGCATCGGAAGCTGGAGAGAGCTCGCCGGCCGGCGAGGGTACTTGATCCTGCCGGGTATCACGATGGGCCTTCTGGGGTATGCCGTCGGGAACTACGTGGGCTTCGGGCTGGCCTACGCCGTTCAAAGCCTCGGAATAGGGTTGTGAGGCTTCCGGGGAGGCGCTTTCTTTAAAGGTTCGGCCAGCGCTGGACACTAGGGCCGCGCCTCAGATTCATCCCAAGAAACAGGTCACAGGTGTCGAGAACTCTCACGGAAGCACCTCGGGGCTATGCTCCAAACGGCAAGGACACAGGGGTCGTAAAGCCCAAGGGCCACTCGAGAATTCGGGCCCACGAGGGGCTGAATACGATCCCCCGCCGTGAGCGAAAGCCGGCGTGGCTGAAGGTTCGGTCGCCCGGCGGCGCCGAATACCTTCGGCTCAAGAGCCTCATGCGGACCCAGTCCCTCCACACCGTCTGCGAGGAGGCCGGCTGCCCGAACATCGGGGAGTGCTGGGAGGCGGGGACCGCCACCTTCATGATCCTGGGCGACGTCTGCACCCGGGCGTGTAAGTACTGCGCGGTGGCCCATGGCTTGCCTACCGAGCTCGACCTGGACGAGCCGCGGCGCGTGGCGGAGTCGGTTCGGGCCATGTCGCTCGAGCACGTGGTGATCACCAGCGTGAACCGCGACGAGCTGCCCGATGGAGGAGCCGGCATCTACGCCGATACCATCCGGCAGATCAAGGCTGCGGTGCCGGGGTGCTCGGTAGAGGTGCTCATCCCCGACTTCAAGGGCGTCGAGGAAGCCCTGCGGGTCGTCCAGGAGGCCGGACCGGCGATCCTGGGACACAACCTGGAGACGGTGGAGCGGATCCATCCCGAGGTCCGCCCCGGCGGTCGCTACTGGCGTTCTATCTCCTTTCTGGGAGCGGCCAAGCGAATCGACGCCTCCATGCTGACCAAGACCGGCATCATCCTCGGCATGGGGGAGGAGGCGCCGGAGATTCACCAGGCGATGAAGGACCTTCGCGAGGCGGCCGTGGACATCCTCACGCTGGGTCAGTACCTGCGGCCGTCGCTCCAGCACATTCCGGTGGCCCGTTGGGTCACACCGGCCGAGTTCGCCGATTGGAAGCGAATCGGAGAAGCGACATACGGATTCAAGCACGTGGAGGCGGGCCCTCTGGTTCGTTCGAGCTATCACGCGAAGGAGCAGGCGCGAGAGGTCGAGGCCGGTGCGGCCGGCCGTATCCAGGAGGTTCTCGAGGCGGACCTCCCCGCACCCGGAGAGGTGCTGCCGGGGCTCGACCTCGTCCAGCTGGAGATGGGACGCCCCGGCCGACCGGCGACAGGGATGTACGGTTCTCCGGAGGCGACGAACCGATGACCGAGGCCAAAACGTCGCGGAGGAAGGCAACCAACGGAGGTCCCGAACTGGAAGGCCTCTCCAAGGACAGGCTACACCAGATTCTCCACGAGATGCTGCTCTATCGGCGCTTCGAGGAGAAGGCCGATGAGGGCTACGCGATCGGGAAGATCGGCGGCTTTTGTCACCTGCACATCGGGCAGGAGGCGGTGGCGGCCGGTTGCATTCTTCCGCTTCGGGATGACGACTACGTAATCACCGCCTACCGGGACCACACGCAGGCACTCGCCAAGGGCTTGTCACCCGACGCCGTCATGGCGGAGCTCTACGGGAAGTCCGCCGGCGCTTCCGGCGGGATGGGCGGCTCCATGCACATGTTCGGCCCCGACGTGGGGTTCATGGGCGGTCACGGCATCGTCGGCGCGCAGACCGGCTTGGCGCTGGGGATTGCGTTCGCCATCCACTACCGGGGCGAGGATCGGGTCTGCATGTGCTTCATGGGGGACGCGGCCGTGAACCAGGGCGCGTTCCACGAATCCATGAACATGGCGGCCATCTGGAACCTGCCCGTGATCTACGTGGTGGAGAACAACGCGTACGGCATGGGGACCAAATTCTCCAGGGTCTCGGCAACCGAGATGTGTGCCAAGTCTGCGGCCCATGGTGTTCCCTCCACGGTGGTGGATGGGCAGGACGTCATCGCCACCTACAAGGCCTTCGACTCGCTCATCCGGCAGGTGCGCGAGGGAGGTGGGCCCCAGTTCGTGGACGTAGAGTGCTACCGATTCAAGGGCCACTCCATGTCGGATCCGGTTTCGGGCACGTATCGCTCCAAGGAGGAGGTGGACCACCAGACCGAGCACTCCGACCCCATCAAGATCCTGTGCGACCGGCTCTTGGCCGCGGAGCTTCTCGAGCAGGAGGAGCTAGAGGCCATGGACGCCGAGGTCCGGAAGATCGTCGACGACGCCGACGAGTTCGCCGACGCGGCCCCTGACCCCGACCCGGCGAGCCTCCACGATCACGTCTACTCAGAGATCAACCCGCACGGCCGTCTCTTCTTCGACGGCCGGGGGCAGTAGTCGAGCGACCAATGGCAGAACTGACGTATAGAGACGCGCTGAACGAGGCCCTCGCCGAGGAGATGGAGCGAGACGACTCCGTTTTCCTCCTGGGTGAGGAGGTGGCCGAGTACGACGGCGCCTACAAGGTCTCCCAGGGCCTGCTCGAGCGCTTCGGAGACAAGCGGGTCGTGGACACCCCCATCAGCGAGCTCGGTTTCACGGGGCTCGGAGTGGGCGCGGCCATGCTCGGCCTCCGGCCCATCGTCGAGTTCATGACCTTCAACTTCTCCATCCTGGCGCTGGATCAGGTCATCAATAGCGCCTCCAAGCTGCTCCACATGAGTGGCGGGCAGATCGGGATTCCCATGGTGTTTCGGGGTCCGACGGGAGCGGCCCTCCAGCTGGGCGCGCAGCATTCCCAGGCCTGCGAGACCTGGTACGTGCATGCACCCGGGGTGAAGCTGGTCACGCCTGCCACGCCTGCGGACGCGAAGGGACTGCTCAAGGCCGCCATCCGGGATAACGACCCCGTAGCCGTCATGGAGGGTGAGCTCCTCTACAACGTGAAGGGAGAGGTTCCCGACGACGAAGACTTCATCGTTCCCCTGGGACTGGCGGACCGGAAGCGCCAGGGCGACGACGTGTCCATCATCACCCACGGCAGGATGGTACACGTAGCGCTGCAGGCGGCGGGCCAGTTGGCCAAGGAGGGGATCGAGGCCGACGTGCTGGACCTTCGGTCCCTCCGTCCCCTCGACGTGGATGCCATCCTGGAGACCGTGGCAAGGACGAACCGGGCCGTCTACGTGGAGGATGGCTTTCCCTACGTAGGGATCGGCGCCCAGATCGTCTCCATCCTCATGGAGGAGGCCTTCGACGATCTCGACGCGCCGGTCCTGCGCGTTACCCAGGCCGACATCCCCATGCCGTACAACAAGAAGCTGGAGGCCTGGAGCAAGCCCAGCGCCGGACGCGTCGTGGAGGCGTGTAAGAAGGTCCTTTATGTCTAAACCTTATCGTCCTAGGGTCGCCCATTTCAGCGACCCAACACTTTCCTGATCATGGCGACCAAAGTCCACATGGAAGCTCTGTCCCCCACCATGGAGGAGGGACAGGTCGTGAAGTGGCTCAAGTCCGAGGGGGACGAAGTCACCAGGGGCGAGATCCTTGCCGAGATCGAGACGGACAAAGCCACCATGGAGCTGTCGGCTCGTGGGGACGGAGTTCTCCGGGCCATCTTCGTGGCGGAGGGCGGCACGGCCCCTGTCGGGGACGTGATCGCGGTGATCGCCGGCGCCGACGAAGACATCTCCGAGTTCGGTGCGGGCGTGGCGGCGAGCTCGGAGGCCACAGCCGATACAAACGAGGCGGCAGCTACCACGGCCGCCCCTGCCGGGCCCGCTCCTGCCGAAGCGACGGCCGAGGCGGCTGCCCCGGCCGAAGCCGTCACCACCGAGGCCGCTCCGGCTCCGGCGGCCGGCGACGGAGGGCGGATCAAGGCGTCTCCGCTAGCCAGGCGCCTGGCTGCCGATTCGGGTCTCGACCTGGCGGCTGTATCCGGATCCGGCCCCGCCGGCCGCATCGTCAAACGCGACATCGAGGCCGCACTTGCCGAGGGCGTAGCCACCGCGCCGGCCCCGGCACCCGTGCCGTCGCGACCCATGTCGGACGCCGACTACGAGGACGTCTCCCTCAGCCAGATGAGGAAGACGATCGCCCGGCGCCTCGCCGAGTCCATCGGTCCGATCCCACACTTCTTCCTCACCATCGACGTGGACATGGGTCGGGCCGTCGAGGCGCGCGGCAGCATCAACGCCATGTTGGAGCCCGAGGGGCAGAAGGTCTCGCTGAACGACCTCATCATACGGGCTACTGCTGCGGCTCTGCGCCGTCATCCCGCGTGCAACGCCCACTGGCTGGGCGATTCGATCCGACTCTTCAACCGGGTGCACATCGGGGTCGCGGTGGCGGTGGAGGACGGGCTCATCACCCCCATCGTGAGAGACGCCGACGCCAAGGGTGTGGCCCAGATAGGCGCGGAGGTCAGGGAGATGGCGGGTCGCGCCCGGGAGCGGAAGCTCCAACCCGAGGAGTACATTGGGGCCACCTTCTCCATCTCCAATCTCGGCATGTTCGGCATTCATGAGTTCACGGCGGTCATCAATCCGCCCGAGGCCGGCATCCTGGCCATCGGCGCCGTCGAGGAGATCCCGGTCGTGGAGGACGGCGAGGTGGTGGTCCGCAGTCGCATGCGCATCACCATGAGCTGCGACCATCGGGTGATCGACGGCGCCACCGGCGCCCGCTTCCTGGCCACCCTGAAAGGGATGTTGGAGGAGCCGGCCGCCATCCTGCTCTGATGCGCCGCTGGCTAGGGATCCCTAAGTTGTCGGGCCTTCGGCGTGCTCCGGCCGCCTGAAGACTTCCTTTCACGAACTCCGGGGTTACAGAATCGTGGCCGATTCCTTTGCGCGCATTCTGAACATCAAGAAGGAGGAGCTGCCGCTCGCCCTCCTGTCGGTAGTCTTCTTCTTCTGCGTGCTGTGCGGTTACTACTTTCTCCGCCCTGTGCGAGACGCCATGGGGGTGTCGCGGGGCATGGGCGAGCTCCGTTGGCTCTTCCTGGGAACGTCCGGGGTGTCCCTCGTGCTGGTGCTCGCATTCGGGGGGGTCGTGGCGAGGATGAACCGCCGGCGCTTCATCCCGGTGGCCTACCTCTTCGTGATCCTGTGCCTGTTCGTGTTCTCGGGGATGCTCATCGCGGATGCCCGCGCCGGGGGTGGGCTCATCGGGACCGATGCCGAGACCTCCGTGGCCCGGGTGGTCGGCTACGTCTTCTTCGTCTGGCTCAGCGCCATCAACCTGTTCGTGACGAGCGTCTTCTGGGCCTTCATGGTCGACATCTTCGACATCGACCAGGGCAAGAGGCTGTTCGCCTTCGTCGGCATCGGCGGTACCCTCGGAGCCCTCGTCGGCGGCTCGGTGACGAATGCCGTCAGTGGGATGACCGAGTCAGTCTATCTACCTGCGGGCCTCATGCTGACCGGCGTGACTCTCTTCGGGGCCGCCATCGTCGTCATGCTCGTGCTGGACCGCCTCGCCCTCGCCTCCGAGGACTCTCGACTCACGGTAGAGGGCGCAGCGGCGTCGCTGACCGAGGGTCAGGCTCTGTCTCGTGAGGAGATCGGGGGGACATTCTGGGAGGGGGCGAAAGCCGTCGCGACTTCGCCGTACCTGCTGGGGATCGGCGCGTACATCGTGCTAATGGCGATCTCGAATACGCTGATCTACTTCACGCAGGCCAACATCATTCTGGAGAACACGGACACGTTCAGCCAGAGAGTGTCGGGGTTCGCGCAGTTCGACATGCTGGCTTCGATCGCCACGCTGCTCACCCAGATCTTCGTGACGACGCGGGTGATCAAGCGCATTGGAGTCGGCTGGACACTCGCCATCCTCCCACTCGTGACCATGGCCGGCTTCGCCATCCTCTCCATTTGGACCCTCTACGGGGTGATGGCAATCTTCCAGGCCGTTCACCGCGCGACTCGCTACGCGATGTCCAGGCCCGCCCGGGAGACCCTGTTCAGCGTGGTCTCGCCCTCGGAGAAGTACAAGGCGAAGCCGGTGGTGGACGTCTTCCTCTATCGCGCCGGGGACGTGGCCGGGGTGGGCGTGGACGGGCTATTCGTGGCGATGGGGATGACGCTCGCGTGGGTTGCGGCGGCCACGGTGCCGTTGGCGGGTATGTGGACTATGCTCAGTGTCGCTCTGGGGCGGGCGCAGCAGCGGAGGGCTCAGACCGACGAAGTGGCCGAGGCGCAGCCTGAGCCGTCGGTGGTCGGATAAGGCCCGGCGCACGAGGGACCAGCCGCCGCGATGGGGGGGTGACGGCTAGAAGCCTCCGCCGCCTCCGCCCCCACCTCCGCTAAAGCCGCCCCCGCCGCCGAATCCCGAGCCGCCGCTGCTCCGCGGCTGGGAGGTCATGGCACTCCCCAACCGCCCGGTCATGCTCCCCAGGTCCGAGACGAAGATGGTGGGCCGGAAATGATGCCCGGCCGGGCCGGAGTACCAGTCGGGGGGCTCCCTGTACATGTCCTCGAACGCTCGGGCCCACTTCTTCTCCACCTGCAGGGCCATGGCGTGGGGCAGATACCGCTCGAACATCTCGGGTGAGTCTATCATGCGGCGAAAGTGGTCCGCCTCGACCCGATCGAGAAACTCCTGGAATCCGAGGATGTGCTCGAGCTTCCGGGTTCCCTTCACTGTTCGGGCGGGCATGACGAGACCGAAGCCGATGACGGGAATGGCGCTCAAGATGGCCGCAACCACGCTGGCTCCGAGGGAAACGGAGAGGGCGTCGCCGAAGAACCTCAACCCCATCAAGAGGACCACTATGAGGGCGATGCCGCCGCCCACGTATGCTCTCGAGACGTGGTCGGGACGGCGGTGGTAGAATCCGAGAGCCATGAGCCGCGAGTAAAGCCCGTCCTTGATCTTGTCCAAGTGCTTGTAGAAGTCGTTCTCCAGGTCGTCGAGGTCGACGGCCTTGAGGTATCCTCCGTTGAACAGGCCGCTCAAGAGAGAGCGCTCGTGCGGTTGCAGCTCCGCCCACTCATCGAGCTCCTTGAGAAGCTGGAACGAGTAGGACGTGCCCTTGAACATGGCCACGAGACCGGTCCGCTCGTGCTCCTCGATCTTGATGTAACCGCGGACGGCCAGGTCGACCATGGAGGCGGTGACATCCCGCATGTCCGGACTGTTGTCGATGAGCGTGCCCATCTCGGCGGGCGTGAGGCCCTCGGGTGGCTTGTACTGGGGCGCGATGGGCCGGCGCGCCGGATCACGTCCGCGAGTGCGCCAGAGATGGAGCATCAAGACGGAGCTCACGACGGGCAGGAGGAAGATCCAATTGGCCCCAAAAAACCGGATCACCTCCTGGGACACCGTGGGTCGCGCGATGACGCCCGGATCCCAGGCCAGGGAGACGGTCATCCCCTCCCGCATACCCAATGGGCTCGTCGTCTCAAAATAGAATCCAGATTCTATTTCCCTGACCCGGGCGTTCGACGCCATCGAGCCGAAGCCACCCGTATTAGACGCGGGCTCTGAGGCCGGTCACTTGCGGTGGGACCACGATCCGAGCGCTGGCGGCCCGGATGGGAATCTCCCACTCGTCACCCGTCACGTTCCAGTAGAGCTCGTCGTGGCCGGCTTCGAACTCGCTCTCGTCGGCGTCGATGAAGCGGAGCGCGTTCGGCGACGAGTATTGGATGGTGACCGTCCGGATGGCGTTGTTGGCGCCGGGCACCCAGATCTTGATCCTTTTGTAGTGGCTCTTCCGGCTCTCCTCGTATCGGAGGGCCGTTCCGTCCTCGGCCGTGACGGAGCGTACGTCCAGCTCGAGTCGGAGATTGAAGCCGCTGGGCGTCCTGTAGACCACGGGGATATCCCGGTACACCCCGTTCCATGATCCCGTGAATCGGAATCGGATCGCCTCGGAAACGTGGACCCGTCCGCTCTCCGCCACGGTGATGTCTGCGTCGAAGCGCTCGATCTCGAGCTGCTTCGATTGGGCGGAGAGTGGGCCGCCGCCCGCCGTCAGCGCGACCACGGCCGCCAGGGTGGCTCCCAGGCGCCGCCCGAGGGTTCGCATCACGATCGCGTCCGGACGTATCACTCGGCGTCGTCGTCGGTGAACTTCACCTGAGGCACGGCCTTTTCGGCTTCCGGGATCTCGAAGAACTCCCGCTCCACGAAGTTGAAGCTCTTGGCGACCAGGTTCGACGGCACCGAGTGGATCTTCGTGTTGTAGTCCCGGACCACGGCATTGTAGTAACGACGGGCGTTCTGAACGGAGTCCTCCAGGTCTGCCAGGGTACCCTGAAGGTCCTGGAAGCCTCCGGCGGCCTTCAGGTCCGGATACGCCTCGGTCAGAGCGAACAGCGACTTGAGGGCTCCCGCCAGCACGCCCTCGGCCTGTCCCTTCTGCGCTGGTCCCTGGGCGGACATGGCGGAGGATCGAGCCTGCACCACCGCCTCCAGGGTCTTCTGCTCATGGGCCGCATAGCCCTTCACGGTCTCCATGACGTTGGGGATCAGGTCGTATCTGCGCTTGAGCTGGACGTCGATGTCCGCCCAAGCCGCCTCCGCCTGCTCTCTGAGCTTCACGAGGGAGTTATAAAGCCCGACGCCACCGAGAACGACGGCGACAACTACGATCAAATCCCACATTTGACCCTCCTACCCGACGAGTGAGGGGACAGGCGGAATCTGTACCAGAATAGGTCCCGGCTCCTCCAACTGCAAAGGAATACGTCTGCCGCTCGACTCTTCTTCTGAGAGCTTCCGGAGAGGGTTTACCTGCCCATGCGCCCCGTCTAACTTCCAAAGCCATTCCCCGGGGTCGGTCCAGGGGGCCGGAACCGGTGTGTAATCCTGCTAAGCCTGCCCGCGCGCGTGTTCAGTCGGCGATCGGGCTCGTTCTTTGAAGGAGAGTAGGGCGTGTCAGAGAAGAACTTCGACGTTCTCATCATCGGTGGGGGCCCCGGCGGTTACGTAGCGGCCATACGGGCGGCTCAGTTGGGGCTGAGCACGGCGTGCGTCGAGGAGGACGAGCTCGGGGGGGTGTGCCTGAACATCGGCTGTATTCCCACCAAGGCCCTCCTCACCAGTGCCGCGCTCGCGAACGAGCTGAAGACGGCGGCTTCCCATGGCATCACCTTCGACGAGGTGAAGACCGACCTGGGTCCGGCACAGGAGCGCAGCAAGGCCATCGCCGGGCAGCTGGCCAAGGGTGTGGGACACCTGTTCAAGAAGAACAAGGTGACCCACCTGGAGGGCCGAGGCCGGCTTCTGGGCGAGGGCAAGGTCGAAGTGGAGGCCGCCGACGGCTCCAAGGAGTCCTACTCGGCCGCACACATCATTCTCGCGACCGGATCACGGCCGAGGGACATCCCCGTTCTACCCATCGACGAGGAGCGCGTATGGTCGTCCACAGGCGCCCTCCTTCAGACGGAGGCTCCGGAGACGCTGGCTGTCGTCGGCGCCGGCGCGGTGGGCATGGAGTTCGCTGACGTCTTCGAGGCCTTCGGCACCAAGGTCACGGTCATCGAGGCGTTGGATCGCATCCTCCCGCTGGAGGACAAGGACTCTTCGGCCGCCGTGGAGCGCAGCTTCAAGAAGCGTGGCGTGGAATTCTTCACCGGAGCCATGGTGGAGGGCGCCGAGATCGGCGAGAGGTCGGTACTCTTGACCTTCAAGGACAACAAGGGCGCCGAGCAGACCCTGGCCGTGCAGAACGCCCTCTCGGCGGTGGGTCGCGTGCCGAACACCTCGGACCTCGGTCTCGAGGTGGCCGGTGTCGAGCTCGACGAGGGGGGGTTCTTCGCGGTGGATGACCTGATGCGGACCAACGTCCCCGGCGTCTATGCGCTGGGCGACTGCGCCGGAAATCAGCTCCTGGCGCACAAGGCCATGCACGAGGGAGTGATCTGTGTCGAGGCCATCGCCGGCCAGGGACACGGGTCCGTGGATTATCGGAACGTCCCCAACTGCACGTACTGCCATCCGGAGGTGGCCTCCGTCGGCCTCACGGAGGAGGAGGCTCTCGACGAGGGACACGAGATCGAAGTGGGCAAGTTCCCGTGGGTCGGCAACGGACGCGCCATCACCGCGGGGCACACAGAGGGCTTCGTGAAGGTGATCCGAGACAAGAAGTACTCGGAGATCCTGGGCGCCCACATCGTGGGTCCCCAAGCGACGGAGCTCATCGGAGAGTTCGTCGTCGGGCGTCACCTGGAATCCACCGTCGACGAGATGGACCGGGCTATGCACCCCCACCCGACCCTCTCCGAGGCCATTGCAGAGGGGGCACTGGCGGCTCTAGGCCGGCCGATCCACATCTAGAGGCCTCTAGCGCCGCTCCGGTGGAGAAGGAGGTACGCAGGTGCCAGGTAACGCCGGAGCACTAGACCAGGCTCCTAGACCAGCTCGACCCCTCCCTCGGACAGCGCGGACTCCATGCCGCGGAGCTGCATGATCCGCACGAGGGCTTCGCCCATCTTGCTGTTCGGTGTCGACGCGCCTGCCGTCATTCCCAGCTCGAAGGGCCCGTCCGGCAGCCAGTCCGTCTCCACCCGCTCAGGGGTGTCGCCACCCAGGTCCGGCTTGTGGCGTATGGTGCCTTCCTCTACGTCGATGCATGCCGCGTCCTCGATGTGATAGGTCGCGGTGAACTTCCTGCACAGGTGCGCCAGGTGATCGGTGTTGGAGGAGTTGTAGCCGCCGATGACGATCATAACGTCGGGTGGCCGGTCCTCCATCATCATCTCGATGGCATCCTGCCGCTCCTGCGTCGCTGAGCAGATCGTCCCGAAGGAGCGGAAGTTCTCCTGGGTGTACGCCTCCCCGAGCCCCTCGACCATCGCCTCCCGGACCCTGACGCCGATGGCCAGCGACTCGTTGGCGAGCATTGTCGTCTGGTTCGCGACTCCGATCTTGCTGAGGTCCACGTCCGGATCGAAGCCGTCGGAGGTCTTCTCGCGGAAGTGCTCCATGAAGCCGGCCCCGGACAGGCGCTGCGGACGACCGGCGATGTAGTCGCAGAGGATCTCCGCCTCGTCCATGTCTCGGACGATGATGTACCTGCCGCCCTCGGGCTTCCGGACCTGCGAGGCCGTGGCCCTTGTTTCTTCGTGGTAGTGCTTGCCGTGGATCACGGCCGTGAACCCGTCCCGCGCGTAGCTCTCGACTCGCTTCCACACCAGCAGCACCGATCCGCACGTGGTGTCGACGAGGATGCACCCGATGTCCTTCAGAGTGCTGAAGTCACTCAGGGTCACGCCGAAGGCCGGCATGATCGCGACGTCCGGGGCAGTCACATGCGAGAAGTCGAAGGCCCCGGTGTCGTCGGGTTGGATGAACTCCATGCCCATGTCACGGATCCGCTGGTTCACGTGCGGGTTGTGGATGATCTCCCCGACCAGATAGATGCGCCTGTCCGGGAACTTGTGACGGGTCTCGTAGGCGTAGTCGACGGCCCGGTCGACTCCGTAGCAGAAGCCGAACTCCTCGGCCAGACGGACCGTCACATCTCCCAATACCTGCTCGTGCCCCTGGCTGCGGATGCTCTGTACCAGTGCCGAGTGGTACTCGGAGTCGATGAGGGGCTGAACCTCGGACTTGAGGCCGAACCCCTTACGAAAATACGTCTCTTCCATGAGCCTCCAACCGCGGGAGCGCCGGCGGGAGCATCGCGGCGCGCCCCCCATGCCTCAAAGCTAATCGTCCAGGCGATTCAAGCGAAGAAAGGCGCCCTCGATCGGTCTGCGCACCCTCCACGAGCCTCCGCCCTCGCGGATGTAGTGTCCCGTTGCCAAAGTGTCTCGGCCAGTCGAGGGCACGGTGCATCCGAAACGGAACACTCGGATCCAGCGCGGAGGACGCGGTGTAGGCACCGGTCATGAGCGTTCTGGCCAGACTCGCACTCCTGTTCGTCATCGTCCCGCTGCTCGAGCTCGCTCTTTTGATAGAGATCGGGCAGGTGGTGGGGTTTCTACCCACGATGGCGCTCGTGGTGCTCACCGGAGTCACGGGCGCCTGGCTGGCCCGTCTAGAGGGCCTCAAGACCCTGTGGAAGCTCCGCGACGATCTCGCCCGGGGGCAGCTGCCCGGTCAGGCGATCATGGACGGAATGAGCATCCTCGTGGGTGGCGCGCTTCTCCTCACTCCCGGTATCCTCACCGACCTCGTCGGATTCAGCCTTCTCCTGCCCCCCACGCGCCACGCCATTCAACGCCACGTGAGAGAGCGCCTGGAGCGAGGCATCCAGGACGGCGCCATTGAGATGACGGTCCTGGGCAGTCGGAGCTGGGCGACCGGTCCGCCGGAGGGCTCCCCCTTGGAGGACTCGGGGGACGAGTTGAACTGAACGGAACACTCGAACCCAGGAGGCTGTCCGAGTACTGGGGTGCGGCTCTGCACTTTACCCCTTGAGCGGGATCCCCGGTTCGGTAGTTTCCGACTCATGAACCAGCCCACAGCCTTCCTCGAGAGCCTCCTCGATGCGCCGGGGCCCTCGGGATTCGAGGTCCGCCCCGCCCGTGTATGGCGCGCAGAGGCCGAGACCTTCGCGGACTCGGTGACGACCGACGTGAGCGGGAACACCTTCGCCCTGGTGAACCCGGACGGCAGGCCGCGCGTCATGATGGCGGGCCATATCGACGAGATAGGGCTCCAGGCTACGCACATCGACGAGGACGGCTTCCTCTACGTCGACGGCATCGGCGGATGGGATCCCCAAGTGCTGGTGGGCCAACGGGTCCGGATACTGGGAAGGTCGGGTGATGTGCAGGGAGTCGTGGGCAAGAAGGCCATCCACCTCATCAAGGACGAGGAGCGCACGAAGGCGTCGGAGATCAGGCGACTGTGGGTCGACGTCGGGGTGTCGTCGGCCGAAGAGGCCGGTGCGCTGGGGCTGCGGGTGGGCGATCCCCTGGTGATCGACGCCCAGATGGTTCGCCTGGCCGGGGATCGTGTGGCGAGTCGTGCCATCGACAACCGAATCGGGGCGTTCGTGGTGCTCGAGGCGCTTCGACTCCTCTCGGAGTCGTCTCCCACAGCGTCGGTGGTGGCCGTTGCAACGGTGCAGGAGGAGATCGGCGGCGGTGGGGGGGGAGGGGCCCGAAGCAGCGCCTTCGCGCTCGAGCCTGACGTGGCGCTGGTGGTGGACGTGACGTTCAGCACCGACGTCCCGGACATCGAGAAGAAGGAGCTGGGGGAGCACCGCCTCGGTGGAGGTCCCGTGCTCAGCCGGGGATCGGCTGCCCACCCCGTAGTGTTCGATCGCCTCGTGGAGGTCGCCGAGGCCGAGGGCATTGCACACACCATCCAAGCGGCGCCCAAGGCGACGCGCACGGATGCGGACTCCATCTATCTGAGTCGGGGTGGGGTCCCGACGGGTCTCGTGTCCGTACCGAACCGCTACATGCACTCGCCCAACGAGATCGTGAGTCTCGCGGACCTCGAGAGCACGGCTCGCCTCCTGGCGGCCTTCGTCCAGGGTCTCCAGGAGGACACGGACTTCACTCCGCGTTAGCGGCTTGACCCTGGGAGGGCTCTCTTCTACCCTTTCGGGTTCGGCAAGGCCGCTGAAGCTGGGGATTTTCCCCACTTTCACAGAACTGGAACTGATCCGCATGTTAGAAGTCAACGAATTGGTGAGCGAGCTGCAGACCCTGAGGGACGACGGATTCCTCTCGGATGCGCTGCTCCGCCATGCCGTGAAGGGCATCAGCTCGTCCGATGACCGATTCGACTGGGTGGGCGTATATCTCCTCAACGCCGACGAGAACGTGCTCTGGTTGCACAACTACGTGGGAAAGGCGACCACCCACGCCAAGATTCCGGTGGGCGAGGGTGTGTGTGGCACTGCGGTCGCCCGCGGCGAGAACATCAACGTCCCCGACGTGAGCGCGGTGGACAACTACCTCGCGTGTGACCCAAGGGTGAAGTCGGAGATGATCGTGCTCATTCGCGCCGGCGACGACATCTTCGGGGAGATCGACCTCGACAGCAGGACTGCCGCGGCGTTCACTGATGACGATGACCTGGCCATACAGTCGGTGGCAGATAAGCTGGCCGAGCAGTTGGTGGCGGAGCGCCGCTGACGCTCGCCAGGTGAGGCCCCGCTGCATCGTAGCTGACAATCCGGGCCCGTTCACGCTCGACGGGACCCGGACGTACCTGGTAGGTCATAGACGGGTGGCCATAATCGATCCCGGTCCGGACGTGGAGAGCCACGTGCGGGCCGTCGCGCATGCCGTGGCGGAGGCCGAGGACGTCTGGGTACTCCTCACTCACGGCCACGCCGATCACGCCGGCGGGGCGGAGGCGGTAGCTGGTGCGGTGGGGGCGGATATCCTGGGCGTGGGAATATCGGCCGCCAGGGCGCTCGGTGACTCTGAGACAGTGGAGACGGACCAAGGTCGTCTCGTGAGCGTCGAAACCCCCGGCCACAGCCGAGAACACGTGGCGTTCCACTGGCTCGAGGCCAGCGCGGGCTTTCCCGGGGACCTCGTCCTGGGCCGTGGCGAGACCACATGGGTCGGCGAGTACGAGGGATGCGTCGCCGACTACCTGGATTCACTCGAGCGGCTTCGCGCCCTGCGGTGCAGCGTGCTCTACCCGGCCCACGGACCCCCCGTGGAGGATCCGGACAGGACGCTGGACGCCTTCGATGCACACCGTCGCGAGAGGATCCGGCAAGTGCAGGAGACTCTGGCGGTGCGTCCCGAGGCCACCACGAACGAGCTGGTGGCGGAAGTGTACGGAACCACGATCCCCGAGGGTCTCGAGGCCGCGGCGGGGAAGAGCGTGGAGGCCATTCGGCACTTCCTGGTGTAGCTACCGGATTTCCGCAGCAGTACACTGGTACCCTGAGAAGGGAGCCCCCTTGCCGGACTCACTAGCGCAGTCACTCGAAAAGAAGCTGAAAGGCGTCGTCGGTGATGCCTGGGTCATCTCGGACCCGAATCGGCTCCTGGCGTACGAGTCCGACGGGCTGACGGCGTACCGGATGCTGCCGATGGCCGTGGTGCTTCCCAAGGACACCGACGAGGTCAGCCGGGTCCTCGAGCTCCTCTCGAAGGAAGGCGTGCCGGTCGTGCCCCGCGGGGCGGGAACCGGGCTTTCCGGAGGTGCCCTCGCGGGTGAGGGGTGCATCGTGGTAGGGACGGCACGCATGAACCGGATCCTCGAGGTCGATCCGGAGAACCGCCTGGCTCTGGTGCAGCCGGGCGTGATCAACGTGGATCTCACGGATGCGGCTTCCCCGTTCGGGCTCTACTATGCGCCCGATCCGTCGTCTCAGAGCGCCTGCACGCTGGGAGGCAACGTGGCCGAGAACTCGGGAGGGCCCCACTGCCTCAAGTACGGAGTCACCTCACGCTACGTCACGGGTCTCACCATGGTGACGTACGGAGGGCAGGTGTCGCGTCTGGGTGGTTTCGGGCGGGAGCCGGGGGGCTACGATCTGGTGGGGCTCTTCGTGGGATCCGAGGGGTGCTTCGGCATCGCCACGGAGATCGAGATGCGCCTCCTCCCGAAGCCGGAGGGAGTCCGGACGCTACTGGGGATCTTCGACGAGCTCGAGGACGCCGGCCGAGCCGTGACCACCATCATGGCCGACGGCCTTCTGCCGGCCGCATTGGAGATCATCGACGGTCCGACCATCCGGGCGGTGGAGGCCAGCGTGTACGCCGGAGGGTACCCGACGGACGCCGAGGCGGCACTCGTCATCGAGTTCGACGGGGTCGAGGCAGGGCTGGGCGCCGACGTCGAGCGGGCCGTCGTCCACTGCCGGGAGGCCGGCGCACGGGACGTCCGTACGGCGGAGTCGGACCAGGAGCGGCTGGTGCTCTGGCAGGGGCGTAAGAAGGCTTTCGGCGCCATGGGCCGCATCGCCCCGGATCTGCTTGTTCAGGACGCCACCGTCCCCCGAAGCCGCCTGCCCGACGTCCTGGGACGGATCTCGGAGATCGGGAAGCGATACGATCTGACCGTGGCGAACGTCTTCCACGCCGGGGACGGCAATCTCCATCCGAACATTCTCTTCGACCGAGGCGATCCCGACGAGATCGAGCGCGTGGAGGAGGCCTCGAAGGAGATCATGGCTGTGTGCGTCGAGGTGGGGGGTACCATCACCGGAGAGCATGGTGTGGGCCTGGACAAGCGCTCATACATGTCGCTGGTGCACAGCCCGGACGAGCTGGAGGCCATGCGCCGGGTCCAGGCCGTGTTCGACCCCAGTGGGGGCATGAACCTGGGAAAGGTGCTCCCCGAGCCGTTGGAGGTAGCGCCGTGAACCCCATAGCGGCTCTCCTGGCCAGCCAGCTGCCTGAAGGACAGGTCGTGGACGGCTTCCGTGCGGAGGCATGGGCCGTGTGCGATCGAGTTCCCCACGCGGTCGTCTTTCCGGAGAGCCAGAACGAGGTGGCGCAGGTCCTGAGCATGGCCAGTGCCCAGGGTTGGCGCTGCGTGCCGAGTGGCAAGGGCACCTGGCTGACGGGCGGGCAGCCCCCGGAGGGCGTGGAGGTGGTGCTCAGCACGACTCGGATGGATCGTGTGCTCGCCCACGAGCCCGACGACCTCTTCATCACGGCCGAGGCGGGGATCGGCCTGGATCTCTTGGCCCGGCGCGTCCTGGAGGGTCGGCAGTGGCTTCCTCTCGACCCGCCCGGTGCCATGCGCGGGAGCCTCGGGGCGACGGTGAGCACGGCGTCCGCCGGGCCACTTCAGGCGGGCTTCGGCACGCCGAGGGATCACGTCCTGGGGGCGACGCTCGCCACGGGCGACGGCCGCCTGCTCCGCCTGGGCGGCAAGGTGGTGAAGAACGTGGCCGGGTTCGACCTTCTCAAGCTCGTCCTGGGGAGCTGGGGCACGCTGGGCGTGATCACGTCGGTAACGATCCGGCTGCACCCCGTGCCGGAGCTCGACCGGACCCTGCTGTTCGAGAGCCCCGACGTGCACTCGGCGGCGCGACTGGCCCGTGCCATCGCAGGGTCCCCGGTCTCGCTTGCAGCAGTCGAGCTGTTGGCACCCGGGGAGCGAGAGGGGAGGGATCGGAGCAGCGCGCCCCTGGTGGCAGTTCGGATCCTGGAGTCGCCGCCGGCGGCCGAGGAGGTCGAGCGCGTTGTGTCCGAGCGGGCGGATACCGCCCCGTTCAAGCGCATGGACGGGCAGGATTCCCAGGCCATCTTCGAGAACATTCGAGGCATGGAGGACGGTGCGGAGCTGGTGATCCGGTTGAGCCTCCTTCCGTCCAGAATGTCCGACCTGGTCGAGATGGCGGTGGGCCTCGCGGAGCTGGCCGATCCGGATGTGGGGTGGGGGGCCCGGATGGCGGCTCATGCCCAGACGGGAGTGCTGCGCGTCATGATCGCCCGCGTGCACCGGCGGGAGGGATGGCTGGAGAGCGCCGTGTCCTTCCTGGCCAACCTCAGGCTTTCGCTCGAATCGGAGGGCGGGAGCATGGTCATCTCGCAGGGGCCACCGGAGGTCGTGGGGACGATGGGAGCCTGGGGAGAGGTGGGCTCTGCGAGGGGTCTCATGCGAGATCTTCAGAGGGAGTTCGATCCGGCATCGATTCTGACGCCCGGGAGGTTTGCATCGTGATCCGCCGTCCCTTCGCCATCCTCCTCGCGGCAACGATCCCAGCTGCCTCCATCCGGGGAGGGCTTTCCCGGTGAGCGCCCAACGAGGCACGGCGCTGGCCGCCGCCCTACAGGCACAGGAGGAACGCCTACTTCCTTGCGTCCACTGCGGCTTCTGCCTTCCGGCGTGTCCCACCTACGTCCGGCTGGGGGACGAGAACGACTCGCCGCGCGGGAGGCTTCATCTCATGCGCGCCGTGGTGGAGGGGAGGCTTCCCGCCGCGTCGGACGCGTTCCAGACACACATCGACCGGTGCCTGGGGTGCAGGGCGTGCGAGCCGGTCTGCCCCTCGGGTGTGGAGTACGGCATCCTGCTGGAGCGCGCGCGGGAGGTGGCCTTCCGGGCGCGGAAGCCCCGGATGTCGGTCCGGGCTCTCCTGTCCGTGTTCAGGCGAGGCGTCTTGCTGCGCTCGAGCATGGCCTTCGCGAGGATGGCTCGCGGCCTGGGGCTGGCGTGGCTCGGGGCGAAGCTGACTCCAGGGTTCCGGTCGCTCCATCCCGTGCGCTTCGGGCTCGCCATGCTCGCGGCGAGCCGAGGCTCGCGCCTGTTCTCAGCCGCTCCCGCGAAATCGGCTTCCTCGCCTGTGGCTGTCCCTGCCGGGGACGCACCCGGAGCGGGCGACGCCGGGGAGGATGCCGCGGAAGCACCACTGCGGGTTGCCCTCCTCACCGGGTGCGTCCAGGCGGGGCTCTTTGCCCGTGTGAACGACGCGACTGAGAGGGTTCTCAGGGCGAACGGGTTCGAGATTGTGCGGGTGGTGGGCCAGAAGTGCTGTGGAGCCCTGCACGTACATGCCGGCGATGCCGAAGGCGCCCGCAGGCTCGCTCGAGCGAATGTAGCCGCTTTCGAGAAGTCGAAGGTCGACTTCGTCGCCGTCAACGCGGCGGGGTGTGGTGCGACGCTGAAGGAGTACGGCCACCTTCTGGCCGGCGACTCGACGTACGCAGAGACGGCCACCCGGCTCGGCGATGCCACCCGCGACGTCTCGGAGCTGTTGGCCGTGGCCGGAGTGCGACGTGGAGCGCCGGTCCCCCTTCGGGTCACGTACGACGCAGCGTGCCACCTCTGCCACGCCCAGCGCCTGAAGGAGGCGCCACGGGCGATGCTCGAGGCGATTCCCGAGCTGGATCTCGTGCCTCTTCCGGACGAGGAGGAGTGCTGTGGGGGAGCGGGCATCTACGGCATGACCCACCCCGAGCTCGGTGGACGTATCGGCTCGGACAAAGTGGCCTCTGTGATCGGCACGGGAGCGGCGGCGGTGGTGACCGCCAATCCCGGCTGCATCATGCAGATCGGTGCCGGCCTCCTGCTTCGGGGCTCTCGGATCAAGGCACATCATCCGGTAGAGCTCCTGGACGAGAGCTACAAGCGCGCCGGATTCTATCGATGAGGGGACCATCACCGAGCAGTGGGAGGTCCACGTGACGGATCCGGTCGCCGGGCGGATCGTCGAGTTCATGTCCGATCGTAGGGACGCGATCGTGAAGCTGTTGACCGACCTGGCCAGCCTGGAGTCTCCCTCCCTCGTGCCGGAGACCCAGCTCCCGGTGCAGGCTCTCGTGCGAGGCTCGCTCGAGGAGATCGGTTTCGAGTGCAGCCACATCCCCGGAGAGAAGACGGGGGGACACATCCAGCTGTCGCCGCGGGGCCACGAGGCGAACCAGGCACCGATTCAGCTCCTGGTCGGTCACACGGACACCGTGTGGCCCCTGGGAACCCTGGACCGCATGCCGGTGGAGGTCGACGAAGAGAGAGGCGTGGTGCGCGGTCCCGGGGTCTTCGACATGAAGGCGGGCATCGTGCAGATCGTGTTCGCCCTCCGTGCGCTGGCGGAGATGGGCCTGCAGCCCGAAGTCACACCGGTCGTGTTCCTGAACTCGGACGAGGAGATCGGGAGCCCGGAGTCCCACCCCCACGTGGAGCGCCTGGCCAAGAGCGCGAGCCGCGTGCTGGTGCTGGAGCCGGCTCTCGGCCCCGAAGGGAAGATCAAGACGACCCGTCGGGGTGTCGGGCAGTTCGAGATCCGGGTGGTGGGTAAGGCGTCTCACTCCGGTCTCGCCCCCGAGGAGGGGGCGAGCGCCATCCAGGAGATGTCCCACGTCATCCAGGCCCTTCACGGACTCACGGATCTGGACGGTGGCATCGGAGTGAACGTGGGGACGGTCACGGGGGGCACACAGGCTAACGTTGTGGCCGCGGAGTGTCGTGCACTGGTGGACGTCCGGGTCATGACTCTCGCCGACGCCCGCACCGTGGAGAAGGCGATCCGGGGTCTCGAGGCCACCACCCCCGGGACGCGCTTGGAGATCGAAGGGGCGGTGACTCGGGCTCCCATGGAGGCGACGCCTCGCAACCAGGCTCTCTGGGAGGCGGTGCGGGAGTGCGGGCTGAGAATGGGGGTCGAGCTGGCCGAAGGACTCTCGGGAGGCGCCTCCGACGGGAACACCACGAGCCTGTATGCCGCGACGGTGGATGGCCTGGGTGTCGTGGGCAACGGCGCCCACGCCCATCACGAGTACGTGAGCATGGACAAGCTGCTGGAGAGGACGGCTCTGCTGGCCCTCATCCTCATGCTTCCGCAACTGGACGGATAGGCTCGGACAGGCTCCTCGGGAACCTCTGCACAAGCCTGGTGGGCCTCGTTACGGGCGTCATGGCCTAGGCGAGAGCATCCCGCCCCCTCTTGACGAAGAGCCTTGCAACCCTTGGGTGGACCGAGGAATCTGGACTTGATGTTGGTGCTGCAACAGCATATATTGATACTGCAACTTTCCTCACGCGGCGTCGACGTGTAGTTGGCACTACAACCTTACAAGTTGCTCATGCAACATAGAGGCCGTCATGTCCGATGAGGGCTCCAGCGAAGGGCTCGGTGTCGGCGGCGTCGAGGTCAGTCCGGACACGGACATGTCCGTGGACCAGGAGACTGACCAGCACACCGGCGCGTCCGCATGGATGGACGTCGCCGCGGCGCGAGAGGTCCTCCGGTCTTGCGTCTGCAGCCGCACCCGCATGTTGGACCGTCTTCTGACACAACTCTACGACGACGCCCTGGCCCCCATTGGGCTACGGGCCAATCAGCTCACCGTGCTCTCCCTTGTCGCGTCTATGGACGGCCTGCGGGCCGTAGACGTGAGTCGCTACCTCGAGATGGACAAGTCCACGGTGAGCCGTGGACTTGCGCTGCTCCGGGAGAAGGGCTGGGTGGAGGACCGGGGACCCAAAACGCTGGCCCTCACCCGCGAGGGCTCGAGCATTCTGAGTCGTGCGATGCCCCATTGGAGGCGGGCTGGCGAGGAGGCCGAGCATCTGCTCGGCGAGACGAGCGTCGAGGCCCTCCGTTGTGCCGCGGACGCGTTCCTTATCCGCCGGGCCCGAGCATAGAAGGCTGTTGACGGAGTACAGCGGGTCGTCAGCCGTGCTGACGTGCCGCCACCAGTCCACCCGTACGAGATCAGCCGTGACACCATGGAGCTCAGCGACCATCCGAAGAGGATCGGCCGCCGTCCCTGTCCCGTCCTCCACCACACGCGCTCCAGGACGGCCTTCAGGTCGCGGGCGGCCCGGTCGGGGGTCAGCCAGCCAGTCTCGTCGCTCGGGGTCTCCCATATCCCCGCAAGTCCACCGCGAAGGTGGCGTAGCCCGCTTCGATAAGCCCGTCCATGGGAGAGAGGCCTCGACGGGCACCTGGAGGTCGAAGTCCGGACGGCCGCTCCAGGTACGCCTGTGGACCAGCACGATCACACCCTTTGGGCTTGGCCCGGCCTTCTCCCAGATGGCCGCCGGGTGGCCGTCGACCTCGGCCGTACGGCGAATGGGGGCCTGTCCATGGACCGAGGCCGTAGGGGGTCGATGGCCAAGCTGGTCTCCGGCCCCCGACCGCCGCAAGTTGTCCGGCGGAGCGTCACACTCACATCGTCATTCCAGGAGCCGGCCGGGATGGGGCCCGACCTCACGATCCGCCCCTTCGAGACCATCGAGGAGTTTCAGGACTGCGTCCGCTTGCAGAAGGAGGCCTGGGGGAGCGGCTTCTCGGATCTGGTGGGCGTGGCCATCCTCAAGGTCAGCCAACGCCTGGGGGGCATCGCGGCCGGAGCCTACGACGAGAGGGGCGAGCTGGCCGGGTTCGTCTATGGGATGACCGGCGTGGAGAGCGGCGAGGTCGTCCACTGGTCCGACATGCTGGCGGTGCGCCCAGGGCTCCAGAACGCGGGCCTGGGCGCTCGTCTCAAGGCCTATCAGCGGGACAGGCTCCTGGCGATGGGCATCACTCGTGTGCACTGGACGTTCGATCCTCTGGAGTCCAAGAACGCGCATCTGAACCTGAACAAGCTCGGCGCGGTGGCGAGGGAGTACGTGCAGGACATGTACGGCCAGACCGACTCGCCTCTTCACTCGGGGATCGGGACGGATCGCTTGGTGCCGACGTGGACGTTGGACTCCGAGAGAGTGGTCCAGCGCCTGGTCGAGGGCCGGTCAGGACCCGAGGTGGGTGCGGATGAGGGGGCCGTGCACGCCTTCGACGTCGTCGGTGAGGGAGGCCTGATCCTCCCCGGCGAACCAGACCTGTCGCTGGAGACGTCCCGAATCCTCGTCCCGATTCCGGCATCCATCCAAGAGCTCAAGAGTGAGTCGCTCGAGGCGGCCGTGCGGTGGCGCCACGCCACTCGTGCCGCGTTGTCCTCCTACCTGGCCAGGGGCTACGAGGTGCGGGAGCTGTACCGTCGTGGGCAGCACTCAGAATATCTTCTGGGACACCACGCTAAGAGAGGAGCCCCGTGAAGATTGATCGTATCGAGTTACGAGAAGTGCGCATGCAGCTCAGGGAGCCGTTCGAGATCTCGAGTGGGGTCGCCTACGACCGCCGCGTCCTGCTCCTGGCGTTGTTCTCGGACGGCGTCACGGGTTGGAGCGAGTGCGTGGCGGGCGAGACCCCCGGATACTCCTACGAGACGACGCAGACCGCTTGGCACATTCTCACGGAGTTCATCCTTCCGAGCGTAGTGGGGACAGAGGTGTCGACGGCATCCCGGGTGCTCGATCCGGCGAGCTGGATCCGTGGGCACCGCATGGCCAGGGCAGCCGTGGAGATGGCCGCACACGACCTGGATGCCAAGCTCGAGGGAGTGCGCCTGACGGATCACGTCAGCGGAGTCCGCGACGCCGTGAGAGTCGGGGTGAGCATCGGTCTTCAACCCACCGACGACGAGCTGCATCGGAAGGTCGGAGACTTCGTCGAGCAGGGATATTCGCGCATCAAGATCAAGATCAAGCCCGGCCGGGACGTCGAGATGTTGACGGGTCTCCGTGAGCGATTCCCCGACGTTCCCATGATGGCCGACGCCAACTCGGCGTACACGTTGGAGGACGCTCCCAAGTTGAAGGCGCTGGACGGCCTCGACCTCATGATGCTCGAGCAGCCACTCGCCTACGACGACTATCTGAATCACGCTCGCCTGCAGGAGACGCTCGAGACTCCGGTCTGCCTCGACGAGTCGATCCGGTCGGTGGGCGATGCCGAGCTGGCCGTCGAGCTCGGCGCCTGCCGCATCATCAACATCAAGCCCGGGAGGGTGGGCGGCTTCGAATCATCCAAGGCGATCCACGACCTCTGCGTGGCAAACGACGTTCCCGTTTGGTGCGGCGGTATGCTCGAGTCGGGCGTCGGAAGAGCCCACAACGTGGCCCTGGCCACGCTGCCCGGCTTCACCCTGCCGGGGGACATCTCGGCCAGCCGGCGTTACTGGCACGAGGACATCGTAGACCCCGAGTTCGTCATGGTAGACGGAGAGATGCACGTCCCCCCGGGGCCGGGAATCGGGGTGGAACTCAGGACGGATCTCATCGAGGAGCGAACGGTCCGAAAGGAGGTATTCTGAAAACGCGCCGGCATCTCCCGGCATCTCCCGCCGGACCCCGGATTGCCTATCTACGTATTATGGAGAGGAGGGCGTCGATCCCGGCACTTTCGGATTCCTCCACCTCGGTCGGTGTGACCGGTGGAGGCGGCCGGAAGCACAGTGGCAAGGAAGCCCGCGGCCGGGAAAGGAGGGATCCATGATAATGCCCACGATTCGGGCCTCGCTGAGCCGCCGTGACGCACGGCAGCTGGTAGCGCTCATTATAGCCCGTGGCGATCCGGAAATATGGCAGGCTGCTCGACTTCGTCTCGACGAGCACGGGGTCGACAGCCTCTTGGATGACCCCAGAGTCCTGAACGGACTCCTCACCGATCCCGAAGTTTCCGTGCCTCCCCCCATCGTCTTTTACGTCCTGGTTCGGCAGGCACTCCTGGAAGGCGGCATCGACGACCGTGGCACGGCCGACTACGTCGCCTCGCTCATCGCTGCGTTCGGACGCGCCAGGCGGGCGTATCGGATCTCCGCCCAGGACGACAGCGAATTCCACTACCTCGTGGATATTGTCTCGGAGATGCGGACTGCCGGCGGACGACGGCAGTTCCTCCTACGGATGCACATGGGGGACTTCGCTCTCTGGATGTCGGGGCTGTTCCCAGACTACCTGGAGGAACGGAGCCGACGCCGGGGCGCTCCACCCATCGCCTACTTCGAGGAGCTGGGCGCCGACGGCTACCGGCTGGCGTCCAAGAGCCGAGAGGCGGAGGAGCTCGGCATGAACGCCCTTCTCAAGGACATCGCCGACCACTTCAGCGGGGTACGTGTGGCGCTCAACCGGATCTCCGATCGCCACTTCTGGCCCCAGGCAGGCGATCCGGTCAGCCGCCTGTTACGAGAGGTCTCGGGCCACTTCGGAGGCTGAGGCCGTCACGGCGGCTCGGACATCGGCGGTGGGCCCATGACGGCGCGGAGGCACAGAGGGCAGAAGCGCCACCCCTGTCGAAGTTGGGAGCCGCACCGGCAGAGCCGCCTCACGGTCAGGCCGCAGTAGGGGCACCCCAGGGCCTCGGTCGGGATCTCCCCCCCACATCGGGAGCAAGGCACCACCGCCCCGGCGTCGGTCTGAATGACCCGCGCGACTTCGTGTGGCGTGGTGCGGCCTTCGGCCACCTTGCGGCGGGCGTCTTCCGAGAGAGAGGCCATTCCGCTGTCCTCAGCCAGGCGTCGCAGCGTAGCGGTGGACGCGCCTCGAATGATCTCGTCTCGCATGCTGTCGTTGATGGCGAGCGCCTGAAAGACGCCGGTTCGCCCTGAGTAGCCGTCCGGGCATCTCCCGCACCCCTCGGCGCTACGTCCGCGACAGACGGGGCAGAGGGTTCGGACCAGGCGCTGGGCCACGACCCCCGTGAGTCCTCCGGCCACCAGGTAGGCAGGTACTCCCATGTGGAGCAACCGGGTTATGGCCCCGGGGGCGTCGGTAGTGTGAATCGTGGAGAGGACCAGGTGACCGGTCACTGCTGCTGCCATGGCGATCTCCGCCGTCTCGCGGTCACGGATCTCTCCGATCATCACGATGTCGGGGTCCTGCCGAAGAATCGCCCGTAGGGCAGCGGGAAAGGTCAGGCCCGCTAGCGGCTTGACCTGAACCTGATTGATGCCGGAGATCCGGTACTCCACCGGGTCCTCCACCGTAACCACGTTCAGGCCCTCCCGATTGAGCTCCGCCAGCGCAGCGGAAAGGCTACTGCTCTTCCCGCTGCCGGTGGGTCCAGCTGCGAGGATCACTCCCTGGCCGGATGCTCCCAGTCTCCGGACCAAGCTGAGGTCCCTGGGGGCCATACCCAGCGCGTCGAGATTACGGGGAGCCTGGAGGGGGTCGAGGAGTCGCAGCACGATCTTCTCTCCCTCGACTGTGGGCAAAGTGGAGACCCGCACTCGCAGGGAGCTGCCAGCGTGTTGGAACGCGAAGCCTCCATCCTGCGGTCGACGCTTCACGGAGATATCCATTCCCGATATCACCTTGATACGTGAGGCTACTGGGCCGAGGCTCGATCCGGGCAGCGTAAGAGAGCGGCGGAGGACGCCGTCGATCCGCCAGCGAACCAGGACCTGTCCTTCTGACGGTTCCAGATGGATGTCGCTCGCACCCAGAGCGGCCGCCTGGTGCAGGACATGATTCACCAGCCGCACCACTGGGGCCGCTTCGGCGACGGCCTGCAAGGAAGCGTGGGTCTCGACGTCCACGTCGGCGTTCGGCAGGCCCTCGACCAGATCCGCGAGCTCCTCGCCATAGGAGGTGCGGATCGCCTCTGCCAGGGCGGAGGGGGCGGCAACCACGGCTTCGACGTGACGGCCACTGCTGAAGCGGACCTCGCCCAGGGTGACCTGGTCGAGGGGATCGGAGACGGCCAGACGCAGAGTGCGACCGGTGGCGGACAGCGGCAGAACGGCCCTCGCTCGTGCGAAGTGACCCTCGATCAGACGGACCGCGTCCGGGTCCGGGATCAGAGGGCTTTCGGCGAAAGGGAGCCTCAGCTGCGTGGCCAGCGTCTGTGCGACGGTCTCGTCGTCGACGTATCCCCGCCCTATGAGAATGTCACCGAGGCGGAGGCTCGACCCACCCTGCTCCTCCAGGGCGGCCTGGAGGTCTCGAGGCCTGAGTCTTCCGGAGTCGACGAGGAGCTGCCCGAGGGGCTTCGGTCGCGTCGCCATGAGGTAAGGTGGAGCCTGCGGCGGGGCACCCGAATGGCGGGAGCGGCACACCTTCATAGCCCGGAGGGCGGAGGCGCTGAGTCAGCAGGCCGACCGGAGGAGGAGGCCAACGAATCGGAGCGTCAGGAGTCCAGCAGCTCCAAGACGAAGGGCGCCACGCCCAGAATGGAGGAGGGAAGCCGGTCTGCCTCGGCGGCGGCGCCGGCCAGGAGCCCCAGGACAGGGTTCCGTGTGTGTCCCGCGGTGAGATCTTCGAGGTTGCCGTGATCGCTGGCCACCACCAGCGAAGCGCTCTCGGGCAGACCGTCGACGACGGCCGCCAGGAACTCGTCTACTCGCTCCAGGGCCACTATCGCCTCCTCCGCGTTCCCCCGGTGACCGGCGTAGTCGGTGGAGTAGTGGGCGTAGAAGGTGAGATCCGCCGCGGCGGCGATGCGGGCCAGGTTCACGCCAGCCTCGGCAGGCGTGATCTGAGGCACCTCGCTGTAGCCCAGGCCGTCCCTCCATCCGGTGTTGACGATCTCGCTGGACACCGCATCCCCCGAGGCGAGCTCGGCGGCGTGCCGGCGCAGGAGACCGGCGGCATTGGCGGCCAGGGGTGGTGCGGCCGGGAAACGCGAGCGACGCCGCTCGAGATATCCCTCAGGGTAGGCGTTGGCGAAGGCCACGGAGTGGCCGGCCTCCTGAGCCCTGCTCATGATGTTCCTCTCGATAAGGAGCGGGCGCAGGCGCACCGGGGCCCAGGGCCCGAAGTGACGCCCGAACGCCAGCGCCGCGTTCTCGCCGGTCATCAGGGTGATCTGCCCGGTTCCGCTCTGAGGGATGCCATCGACGCCCAAGTTAGCGTCCAGAGGGATCGCCCGGCCCCGTGATCCCTCCACCACGGGCTCGTCGAGAGTGGGCAACCGCCCACCCAAGAGTCCCTCCAGGCCGGGGAGCCGCGCCTGGAGGAAGGGGTTGCGACCGGGATCGGACGAGCCGATGCCAACCCCGTCGAGGAAGACGAAGAGGACGGACATGCTAGTGTTCTGTTGCCACTAGAGCTTGAGACGCGCGCGCGCGACCTCAACGGCGAGCCCGGCGATGCGGACGACCTTGCTCTTGCCGCTGTGACCGCGGGTCACCTCGACGGAGCTTTTCGGAACGCCCAGCACCTTGGCCATGACACGGATCAGCTCGGCGTTGGCGGCTCCGTCCACCGGGGGCGCTGCAAGGCGCACCTTGAGGGCGTCTCCGTGAAGGCCCACCACCTCCGAGCGGCTGGCCCGAGGCTGGGCGTGGATCACGATCTCCACGCCGCCTTCAAGCTCTCGGACCGTCACGAGCGGGACACTAGACGCTCACCGTGAGCGCCGGACGGCGTCGATCAGCTTCTGGAGCTGGAGGCGCTGCGGCGGTTGGGGGTCGAACCAGGAACGCAAGAGGGAGTCGTGGCGGGAGATGTCGAATGCCATGAATACGCCCATGAGGATGAGCGCCAGGACAATCAAGACCCGCCCGAAGTCTCGCTTCCGTCCCGATGGCATGTCATCCCTGCCGAGGTGGGACTACTCGACGGGTGGCACGTCCAGGGGTCGCACGTCTACGGGTCGCACGTCCATTGTGACCTGAACGGCGACGTGGCCCATGTCTGCACGATCCCGGAGGGCGTCTCGGATCCTCGGCTCGACCTTCTTGTACGCCGCCTTGACTCCGTCCCGGATCTCGAGCCGGAGCACCTTGAGGGCGTTGACGTCCGGGCGGCTCGTCTTCGTCTCCTTCTTCGCCTCTACCAGGTGGTCCGGGAGGACCTCGAAGGGGGCCATCCCCACGTCGTCGGGACGAGGAGAGTCGATATACTGAATGGCCACCGAGACATCACCGCGGGCGTGATGCGTGGGGATTTCACCCACGGCTCGGAAGTGGGATGCCAGCTTCCCGAGCTCCACGTTGGAGGCGGCCCTAGTGTAACTGCGCTCGACGATGCCGAATATACGCCGCATGCGCTCCGGCGTGGTGGCGTCGATGTCGGGAACCTCCGTGTCGAGCTCTTTCCCGATGGCATGTCGATCCTGGCCTGCGTGGCCTTCCTCTTCCCGGCTTCGTTGCCGGTCGATGTTCTCTAGGATGCGATCAGGGTTCGTCCGAAGGCCCATCATCTCTCTCCATCATCACGGGAAGCCCCGTGGTCAGTGTCCCTTGAGTCATCAACGATAACCGGTGCGGTCGGCCGAGGCCAAGAGGACTCGGGTGCCGCCGGCCCGCTTTTCAACGCGACCTCGCTCGCCTATGATCTGCTTCTCAAGCTTCCTCCGCCCGGAATCATGCCGGGCGACAGTTGGGTGGACACGGAGGCGACCACGACGGGTGGGGTACGGCTTCTGCCTCTGGCCTCTGATCGCATCCAGGAGCTCATGAGGCTATATCCGTACTTCGACGCGGGGGAGATTCCCGCCAGAGTGTATCCCGGCGTGGACGAGTCTCTTCGGACGGCGGTGCTGCTGAACTGGGTCGTGGCGCCCCGGCGACTGTCGAACGACGTCGTAATGAGTGTGCTGAACGTTTTGACAGACGAGCGTGTCACCTTGGAGCGGGTTCATAACATGGCCCGCCAGATCGATCTCGATGACTTGCAAGATTCTCCCATCCCGCTTCACCCCGGGACGGAGAGATGGTGGATAGAGGGACGATGAGCGAACGCGCTGCTTTGCTATACTCCGGCCGGCGTTCACGTCGGGTTACCGACTGGCGCTGTGAGCCCTTTGGGTGAGCCCGCCGTCCTCTCCTGCCAGCGGGAATCCTTCAGCCTTCCCGACGAAGTCCACTACCTGAACTGCGCCTACTTCAGCCTCCTTCCCAAGGCCACCGAAGAAGCCGGCATAGCCGGGATCCTGCAGAAGCGTAGACCCATGGTGGTCCAGGCCTCGGATTTCTTCACAGAGAGCGATCGTGCACGTGAGCTGTTCGCCCGCCTCGTGGGAGTCTCCGAACCGAACCGCATCGCGATCATCCCGTCCGCTTCGTACGGAGTGGCGGTGGCGGCCCGCAACCTTGCGGTGGAGCAGGGGCAGAACATCGTGCTGCTCCACGAGCAGTTTCCCGGCAACGTCTATGCTTGGAGGCGGAAGGCCGACGAGTCGGGAGCCCAGGTCCGCACGGTCGTGCCGCCCGACGGCCCGCGTCGCGGCTCCGCCTGGAACGAGCGCCTCCTGGAGGCCATCGACGTGGACACGGCGGTTGTCACCGTGCCCCACGTCCACTGGACCGACGGCACGGTCTTCGACCTTCCGGCCGTGGGGGCACGGGCTCGGGAGGTGGGCGCCGCCCTGGTCGTCGACGCCACACAGTCGGTGGGTGCCATGCCCTTCGACGTGGGGGAGATCCAGCCTGATGCCCTCATTGTGGCCGGCTACAAGTGGCTCTTGGGACCCTACTCCATCGGCGCGGCCTACCTCGGATCCCGCTTCGACGACGGCATTCCTCTCGAAGAGACCTGGATCGGGCGCGAGCGGAGTGAAGAGTTCCAGCACTTGGTGGATTACCAGTCGGCCTACCAGCCCGGTGCCATCCGGTACGACGTCGGGGAAAAATCGAACTTCATCCTCGTCCCCATGTTCGTTGCCTCCCTCGGCCTGGTCCTGGAGTGGACTCCGGAGGAGGTGCGGGAGTATTGCCGCCGGCTCGGGGAGACGCTGATCCAGGAGGCGGTCTCCATCGGATTCTCCCTGGAGCAGGACGAGTGGCGTGCGGCGCACCTATTCGGCCTGCGCATGCCCGAGGGCCTCGAGCTGACGGCCCTCAAAGCCGAGCTGGAGGCCCGGAAGATCTTCGTGTCGCTGCGGGGGAGCGCCCTCAGGGTCTCGCCTCACCTGTACAACGACGAGGACGACGTGGGCGCCCTGATCGACGCCCTGAGGGCCGTGGTCTAGTCGACTTCCTGTATCACGACCCCGTCATCGCCCGCTCCGCGTTGACCCGGATTTAACGCTCGATCCCCCAACGAGGTCTCCCTTGTCATGGCGAGAGGCGAAGGGGGCCGCGCGCACGGCATGGCGCCATCGCTCGGAACCTCGAGCACGTTGGTGGTCTTGAGGGATTTTGTTAGCGCAAATGCCGGAGGAAGCTTGCTTTCAAGCCTAGTTGTGGGTATGTGGATGACGAGGTCCGCTTCTTGCTGAACCCTCTCACACCGGACATGGGAAGCACAGATCAAGTCGCGGAATTGAGATGCCGAGACGATAGCTTCTCGGCTGAAGGCCTCATGAGGAGACAGTTTGGTGACCGACGAAGCTGGGGATGATGTCCGCTACATCGTAGTGATCAACCACGAAGAGCAATACTCGATCTGGCCCGAAGGCGACGGAGAACTGCCGGAAGGGTGGACGGAGGTGGGCAAGAGCGGTAGTCGCGAGGAGTGCCTCGATCACATCGGGGAGGTCTGGACCGACATGCGGCCTAAGAGCGTGCGGGAGCGGATGGACGCGGCCGACGACTAGCAAGCTAGCTACGGCCTAGCGCGTCCGCACCGCTGGGTGCGCTCCACCGGTCCGGTGCCAGTAGACGTGCGTCGACATCCCAGGCACTGATCGGACTCGGCCTCCACCGCGTCGCCAGGGCGCCCGCGAAGTCGTCGCCGACATCGAGAGCGGTGAGGGACCACTCTCTCCCCAGCTGACCATCGCCCTCGATCGCCAGGACTTGAGGAGCGTCGTCCGGGGCGAGCGAGACGTCGAAGCGATCCAATGATAGAAAGAGCCCTTCGCCGAGCGCCTTGACGAAGGCCTCTTTGCGGGTCCAACAGTTGAAGAACGCGCGTTGTCGGCCGTCACCCGGGATGCGTCGATAGCTTTCGACTTCCGCGGCGGAGAAGAAGCGCTCGGCGATGTCGTCGGCGTCGGCCAGGTCGCGGAGGAGCTCGATGTCGATCCCCAGGGGGCCGCGTCGCGACACCGCGAAGACGGCTCGTTCGGAAGAATGGGAGACGTTGAAGTGGAGATCTGGCTCGCCGACCAGCGATGGCTTGCCCTTAGGCCCGTACTCGAAGACCAGGTGTTTCGGCGGCGTCGAGCAGTACCGACCCAGCAGCGTGCGGAGGGCGCCTTGAGCGACGATGAAGCGGCGACGATGCCGATCGAATCGGAATCGAGCCGCACGTTGCCTCTCGTCGGCTGACAGGAGGCGGCCGAACGTTGAGATGTGGCCAGGGTCGGCCCGGAGGTCGACGCTCCAGATGTGTGCCTCGTCGCCGGAGAGGACTGGCGGGTCGAGGGGGGGCCGATCGTAACGCTCGAAGCGAACCGGCTCCGGGGTCATGGAAGGACTCCCTCGAGCATGGCGGCAATTCGCTCGGGCAGGGCGCGGCTCTCGAGCAGACCGAAGTGGTCACCCGGCAGCAGATGGAGATCGAACGGGCCGTCGGAGACCGCGCTCCACAGTCGCATGGACCCCTCGGGCACGGTGTCATCGTCGCGGCCGCCGAACACGACGATCGGGCAGGTCAGGGGCGGTCGCGTCGTCGGCCGGTAGGTATCATGGATCTCGAAGTCGGCCCGCAGGAGTGGCAGCACCAACTCCAGCAACTCTTCGTTCTCGAGAACGCCGTCAGGTGTTCCCGAGAGATCCCGCAGGCGCTGCTTGAACTCGTCGTCCGGGAGGTGGTACATCCTGGGCGAGGTGGGTGGGAGCTGCGGCGCGGCGCGAGCTGCTACGATCAGCAGCTGCGGCTCCATACCGTGCTCCATGCGAAGGCGATGAGCCCACTCGAAGGCAACCGTCGCCCCCATGCTGTAGCCGAACAGCACGAAGGGACGATCGAGCATCGGGCCGAGAGCCGCGTCGATGGCCTCGATCAACCTCTCGATGCTGGAGATGGCAGTCTCGCGAATGCGGTGCTCGCGTCCGGGCGGTTGGACGGGGCAGACTTCGACATCGGCCGGCATGATGCCTTGCCAGCTGCGGTAGGCACTGGCGCCGCCACCGGCATAGGGAAGACAGAACAGGCGCACACGGCTTTCCGGGAGCTGGCGATAGTACGCCAGCCAGCGCCCCCCGCATCGCTCCGACGCCATCGAGATCCCTCTCATAAGCGGTCGAGGTGAGCGATCAGAGGACTGCCCGCTTGCCGCAGCGAAGCGTCCCAGCTGGCGAATGCCGTGCGGAAGTCGACAGCGCTCTGGCGCAGGAAAGCTTCCGCCGCTCCTTCGGGCGAGCGGCGCCGGGAGTCGACGTGGAGCAGGTAGTGCAAGGCGCTACGGTGACGGCAAAGCTCCACGAAATCGGAGTAGCGCATCGGTGTCTCGTACAATTCCATCGCCTCGAGCTTGCGCTCCAGATGGCTAGAGACGTCCACCACCCAGTTGGTTGTCGGCAGCGCGTCCCAGACCTCGAAGCTGCAGATCATCGCTTGGCTCTCGCTCGCCTGCAGCACACGGGCCAGCAGCGCGTTCGCGGCATAGTGGTCGAAGTGGTGCTCGAAGTAGGACGGCAGGTAGATCGAGTCCGGACGATGATCCTCGAAGAGGCGGCGCAGATCGGCCTCCGCCCGGCGCGGATCGAGGCAGGTGTCCCGGTGATTCCAGAAGATCTGCTCCAGCCCGAGAAGCTCGCCAACAGCCTCGGCCTCACGCCGTCGGGTCCGGATGAGCGACTCGCGATCCCCGTCGTCGCCGCCACCATCCGTCAGATATACGACCGTGACGTCGCCGCCGGCATCGCTATGGCCGATAAGCGTTCCGCCGGGTCCGATGATCTCGTCGTCGGGGTGGGGTGCTAGGACCAGCACCTGCTCTTGTGGCAGCTCGCGAGCGATCTCGACGCCGGTTGGCGAAAAAGCGGCCGATCCGCCGAGGTGCCTCAGCACGGATCGCCAGGCCGAAGATGGGCCGGAGGAGAGGAGCCGCGCCAGGCCGTGACCGAGAGATGTGGGGAAGATCGGCATCGTCGGCGTCAGCTTCCGGGCCTGGCAGCCAGCGCAACCAGATCATTGGCGAACCGGCCGATCGGCGTCCATTTGGCGAGCCGGGAAAAGAGGCGGTTGAGCGTCAGCTCGCCGTCGACGCCGATGACCGGACCGATGACTGCGTAGTTGACGAAGCCGTGCGGCCGGAAGGCCAATGTCTCGAAGCCGGCGTCGTCCAGCAGACGGCGCAACCTGCCAATCGAGTAGGTGTGGTTTGAGATAGCCAGGAGCTGCTCGAACTCTTTCCAGTCGCCACGACCCAAGGCGACCTCGACGCGACGCCGGGCGTTCCTGACCAGATTCCAGACACCGAACAAGTTGCCGACTCGACGGCCGATGGGTCCCGAGATCACCAGCCGACCGCCGGGTCGCAAGAGTTGGCGCAAACGCTTCAACGTCGCTCGTTCGTCCTCCTGGTACTGCAGGAAGCCGAGGGCGTAGATGACGTCGAAGGGCCCGGAGCCGAGCTCCATTTGCAGACTGTCGCCGCAGGCGAGGTGCACAGACGGCTCCTCGACGCCGGCCCCGTGCAGGGCATCGCGACAGAGTTCAACCATGCGGGGGGAGAGGTCGACGGCTGTCACATGGTATCCACGGCGGGCCAGGGCGACGGTCAAGAGGCCAGCACCGCAGCCGGCGTCGAGGGCCGATGCGTCGGAGGCAACGTCCTCAGTGAGCGTCAGCGCCAGACGCAGCCGCTCGCCGAGAACGACATCATTGGCGCTGCGCGGTTGCCGATAGGCTCGTGACCAGTCCTCGGCATGCGAGTCGAAGTAGGAGCGAACACGCTCGGTGTGATCGCCGACGCCAGTCATCCCGCCCGCCCGGCTCCGCGTCCGAGCGACCGGTCAGCCCGCCGTCTTGGAAATCCTTCGCGGCTCTGACGAGGCCGAGTGTAAGCGGCGTCGACCCCGTCGTCAGGATCAGACGTGTTAGGACTGAGATCGAGGCAGGACCTTGAATCCCCGCGTGGACGGCCTCCTGGACCAGAGGCCGATCGCAGAGTTCCGCGAGGCGGCTCGCCGGTAATGCCGTTAGGAGTAGCCCAAGTTCGTGAATCGTCGAGTAACATAGCTCATCTCACAGCGGCAGAAACTCGGTCCCTACATGTAGAGAAACATGTAGACCCCTCGCTCGTCTTCGAATGGAGGGTCTCGTCTAAACTAAGCTAATGCAGCAAGTTACCTCAATCGGGGCACCCGGAGTCGAACCGGGGACCTCCTGCTCCCAAAGCCATCGAAGCACGACAGGCTACCGCAAAGAAGTGGACGACCCGCCATCCGCTGCTAAGACGGAGTTGGTGTGCGAGCCAAACGACGAGTTTATCTGGCTGCGCATCCATGCACCTGTCGAACTTAGGCCACTTCTCGAGGAGGCGATCCGGCAGTCTCGCAAACCAAAGAGCCGCAGAGGTTGGGTATTCAGGAAGGCGCGCCGGCTGTTACCGCACCTCCTCACCAGCCCGATTCGAGTCATGCCGGACTTTGTCATCATTGGCGCGGCGCGCTATGGAACCTCATCGCTGTACTTGTGGCTCACGAAACATCCGAATATCGCCGCGACTCGCCGGGACTCAGTGGTCCCAAGTGCTGGACTTCGGACGCACCGGGACGGGCGGCCACGACTGCGCGCCCCGTTCGGAAAGCTCGCGGGTCCGGGCCGACGGCTGGGGTTCGCGTCGCTGCCAGTGTACGAGGTGCCCGAGCACGACGGCCAGTCCGCTCACGAAATAATACGTGAGGTGCAGCGGGATCACGGCGAGCAAGAAACCCACACCGCGCCCGCGGTATATGAACCGGTAGAGATCCACGTTCAGGGCCATGATCGTCGCAAAGAGGAGCGGGATGATCCCGAGCGACTCCCACCGTCCGAGCAGGAGAACGAGCCCGGGGGTGACGCAGGCGAGGCCCAGCAGCGTCACGCAGACCTTTTCCTTGAACTTTATGTTGAGCTGATCCCCGCCCCCCCCTCGCGAAGTATGAGGGTCATCCAAGGGATGCCCCGGTGAAATAGGTCGCCGCAGAGAAGGTCGCGGAGAGTCCAGCCCTTCAGGTGCGTCCCTTGGATGGTGGGGTCGAGCAAAATCCGGTACCCCGCGTGGACGATGCGCCGTCCGAGTTCGATGTCTTCGATCTGGGGGCGCTCGTAACGCCACTCGTCGTACTTGTCGACCTCCATGAAAACGTTTGCCCGCACGGCGCCCAGGCCCGCCCAAAACGTTCCGGCGTCGCCGGCACCCCGGTGATGATGGTAGTGGTGGAGGAGGTTCCGGTAGCGCGACACCACGCCTTGGGCCGGAGGCTGGTCGTCGTATGAACCGAAGACTGCGCCCAGATCGGGGTGCGCCCGGAAGCTCTCGGCGAACTGCCGCAGCGACGAGGCGTGGACACGGACGTCCGCGTCAACGAAGACCAGGACATCACTACGGCTTACCTCGAAGCCACGGTTGCGCGCAAACGCCAGTCCGTGGGCCTCGCCCGGCAGGCGAACCACGGTGTCGGCGTACTCGGCCGCGACCAGCGCCGTCCGATCCTGACTCGCGTCGTCGATGACGATCAGCTCCCACTCCTCCTTCGGGAGGTCGCTGCGCCTGAGCACTCCGAGTGTATCGGGAAGGAGGGACTGGCCCTGGTGCGCCGGGACGATCACGGAGAGGAACGGGCGGCTCCGGCTCACAGTGGCAGTCCAGTTCGGCCAAAACGCTGCGGATCCGGCGGGCACCAGCGCGCAGCCAGACGAATCGGCGGAAGCTCTCGGTTCCCCAACGCTCCAGGACGCCGTGCCGACGGAGGTAGAACGCGTCCAGCCGAGGAAGCTCGAAGCGGGATTCGGGCACGGAGCCCAGAAGTGCCATTTCTGTCGTGACCGCAGTCGCGTAACCCGCGCTCTCGACAGCCTCCACGGTGTTGGCATCGTAACGGCCGTACGGGTAAGCGAATGCGGTTGGGAGCGTGCCGGTTTCTCCAGCAATCGCGTCGCAGCAGACCTCGAGCTCTGAGCTCAGGGGCGCGCCTGTGAGCGCGCGCAGGTCAGGGTGCGTGCGGGAGTGCCCTCCAAGCTCGACGCCCTCGCCAGCCAGCTCCGCAAGGGTCGATCAGTCCATCAACGGAAGGCGGGGGATACGCACGTCCCCCGAGTCCCAGCCGTTGTCCCGTCCGACCCGGTCGCTCACTACGAACACCGTGGCCGGCAAACGATGGGCGCGGAGGATTGGCCATGCGTCGGTCGCGAAGTTCTCGAAACCGTCGTCGAAGGTCAACGCGATCCCCTCCGCGCACTCCGGCTGAACCAAATCGGATAGGGGCCGTACCGGCACATTCGCGGCGCACAGCCATTCGACGTGGCGACGGAACGTATCACGGTCGACCGAGATGACGGAGTCCGAGCCATCGATCGAGTGGTACGTGACGATAGCCTTCATGACATCCTGGGCGGCCTTCAGGCCGAGGCCTCGGCATCGTCGATCCCCTCTGATTGGCCCTCCGGGATCTTGATCTCCTCGTGGTACTCGTAATCCGTGTTCACCAGCCAGACGTCATGGTCGGCCCCAGAATCCGTCCCAGGTCGCTACATCCAGAACCCGGAGCCCGTCCATCCGATCGGGCAGCCGGTACAAATCGAGCGTCCCTCGGTGATCGAACATTCCGGGCGTGACGATGCCGGCGCCGAGGTCGATCGTGTGATACCAGTCGACAGCTCCGATCTCCTGCCCGTCGAAAATCCCCAGTTCCGCGCGAAGGGCCCCTAGTCGACTCTTGGCGTTCGGAACTTGCTCGGACGCCTGCCGCACCAGGTCGATCGCCTCTTGCTTTTGGCCAAGAGTGACCAAGGCGCGTCCGAGGAACTCATAGCAATCTACCATTTCGGGTGCGACTTCGATTGCCCCTCGGAATGCTTCGACGGCATCGCTCAAGCGCACCCTCTTGAGGCAAGCCTGCCCGAGCCGGAAGTGGACGGATGCCACATCTGGCTTCAGTTCGATGGCTCGCCGGCAGGCAGCAATCGCGTCGTCCCAACGGCCCAGCTCATATACAGCCTTCGCGTGTGCTTCGTGAGAGGCAAACGTATCGGGCGCCAACTCGATCGATCGCTCATACGCTTCCGCTGCCTCCTCCCACCGCGCCAGTGCCAGAAGCGCCATGCCGCGATATCCGTGAGCCTCTGCTTGGTCCGGCACGATTTCGGCGGCCTCCGTGAACGCGGTTTCCGCCTTACCCAAGGACCCTTGGTTCAGCCGGGCGATTCCGAGACCCTGGAGGCTTCCCCAACAGTTCGGGTCCCTTGCGATCAACCAACGTCTCAAATTGTGCAGCAGCTCGTTCCCATTGTTCGCTCTCCAGGAATTTGACACCACGTTTTCTTCCTAAAGAAGCCAAAGAGCCATCCAGTCTGAACAGCTTCATTCACGTGATCCCTTGGTATTGACAACCATGATTGCGACGAACGGCGTCCCTTCCGGGGACCTCGTGGGCGGACATGCCCACGGATGTCGAGGAAGTGTGACGAATGGGGGCGGCTCGGTCAAACGAACCCTAGAAGTCGTCCGGTCGCCCGCGCGTCATTCGACCCGCCCCCTTCGGCGCTGGATCTGACCCGCCTCGGCCAACAACGATGACGTCCCACTCCTCTCGCTCTGGATGCGTGGGGATGTAGTCGGCCACCGACATGTCAGGTTCTCCTCGCGACGCGAATCAGCCTGAGCGAAGTCGCCGACTATCCCCTCTGCGGATCGCTGCGGCTGGAGACACCAAGGCGAGAATCCAACAAATCCTGGACACTCGGCCCAAGGCCGCGTAGCCTCAGATCAATTTCGAATCAGGGCTGATAGCGTCTATGGACCTCGCTGCGACACCTGCTGACATCGACTCGAATGGAGACAACCTGTGATCATTGGTGAGTCTTTCGTCTGGATCCACTTTCCCAAGTGCGCTGGAACCACGACCACCGTGGTCCTACTGGAAAACTTCGCGACAGACCCGACAGTTGAGTTCGACGCGACCGACACCGGCGATGCGCTCTGGCACGAGACCGTCCGTGAGCGGGAGCAGAGAAAGCAGATTTCGTTGGACGGCAAGGATGTGCTTGCCAACACCCGAAGGTTGCCCGCCTTCGTGGTGAGCAAGATTCAATTCACCCAAGCGCTCAATCCCAAGATCCAGCACACGAGAGAACATTACTTGACCGGCCGGTTTTTCGAAGCAGACGGGTTCGAGAGCTCGGCCGACTTTCTCCTCGGGCACTACGATGCCGACCGTGTGTCGCATTGGCTCAGGACCGAGCACCTGAAAGACGACTTCGTCTCCGTGTTTTCCCGGTATCTGGACCTGGACGGCAAGAACTTGTCGACGTTCTCGGACCACATCAACTCGATGCCGTACGACCGGGACATCGTCAAGTGGTACTCCCGCGAGGAAATGGCGGAGCTCTACCGCCTCAACCGGCGCTGGAGCGCGGTCGAGCGACGCGTCTACGGAAACCTCCTGTACGAGGAGATCTATTGAGCTTTCCGCATCGCGCGAACAGCTTCTACCCGTGAACCATTGGCGACCAGCTCTAGTACTTCGCATTCCGGCAGAATGGCCGCTTCGTAGTTTGTGACATCCGCTCGGCCGATCCTTGCATGGGCGGACGGCGAGCGTGCACCTTGCCTGGGCACGGCCTCGCGATAGCCTGACTATCCGTCACGAGGACCCTCATGTCGAAGAAGCGAGCGTTCATTACCGGTATCACGGGCCAGGACGGCAGCTACCTGGCCGAGCATCTGCTCGAACAGGGCTACGAAGTCCACGGGCTCGTCCGACGCGTCGCCCAAGAGGACCCGTCACGACGCCTGGGACGCGTCGCTCACCTGACGGACCGCGTGACGCTGCATCCGGGTGGTCTCGAGATCTTTGCTTCTATCTATCGGATCTTCGCGGATAACGACTTCCATGAATGTTTTCACCTCGCGGGCCAGAGCTTCGTCGCTGAGAGCTTCGAGGACAGCTTCTCGACCATGGATATCAATGCGTCCGGAACGCATTTTGTTCTGGAAGCGTTACGTCAGTTGCGGCCGGAGTGTCGCTTCTACTTCGCCGGTTCATCGGAGATGTTCGGTAAGGCGGTGGAGTCGCCGCAAACCGAGACGACGCGCTTCCACCCCCGCAGCCCGTACGGGATCAGCAAGGTCACCGGCTTCCACCTGACACGGAACTATCGCGAGAGCTATGGGCTGTTCTGCTGCTCAGGGATTCTCTTCAACCACGAGAGCCCGCGCCGCGGCCTCGAGTTCGTGACGCGGAAAATCACGTCGACGGCCGTGAAGCATCAAGCTAGGTCTTGCTGACAAGCTCTACCTGGGCAACCTCGACGCGCGACGCGACTGGGGTCACGCCGCGGACTACGTGAAGGCCATGCACCTCATGCTGCAGCAGGACGAGCCGGACGACTACGTCGTCGCGACTGGCGAGACGCACTCGGTGCGGGAGTTCTGCGACGTCGCGTTCTCGGAACTGGATCTCGACTACAACGACTACGTCGAAGTCGACCCGCGCTTCTACCGCCCGGTCGACGTCGAACTGCTCGTGGGCGATGCTTCCAAGGCCCGAGAGAAGCTCGGCTGGGAGCCACAGACGAGGTTCGCCGGACTCGTGCGCAAGATGATCGCCTCCGACATGGAGCAACTCGCCTCCACCCTCACCAAGACCACCTCACAACGCCTCGATGACTAGCGGCCCCGAAGGTCTTCATCCTGGCCCAGGCACCGAAGCACCAGGACGACGCCCTTCACGGGAAGGTCCACACGGTCCCTCAAGGGTAGAAGACGGGCTCTGGCGATCGGCCTGACTGTCGGCTCCATCGTCAGCCTGGCCGGGGCCGGACTGACGGCCTCCTCACGCCCGGCGGGTCGAAGACCACCTTCGCTTGCTCTCCCACCTGGATGCCCCTCTCCGCGAACCACCCCTTCCGGACCTCGAGGGCGAACATGGCGGGTGCGGTGCTGTTGTAGAGGTCCTCCGTCTGCGGCTCCATCTGCTGGATATCCACGATCCGGAAGCTCACATCGAGGAAGGCGATGTCGAGAGCGATGTAGGTGTCCTTCATCCAGAAGGAGCGATACTCCTCGCTCTCGAACACGAAGAGCATGCCGCTCCCGTCCGGCAGCTCGTCGCGGAACCGGAGGCCGTCATTGCGCTCGGTAGGGGTATCCATCACCTCGGCCAGAACGGTGTCGGCGTCGAAGACGATGAGGGCGACCTCCGGCCGTGGGTCGATCGCTGCGCTCGCGACCCGCTGCGCCGTCGAGAGCACGTCCGCCGGTGGGAACCCGCCCGCCGCGGGACTCGAGCCCGACGCCGGAAGAAGCGTCCACGCCGCTGCGCCAAGGATGATCGCGAACGCCCTCATGTCACTCCACGTTGTGAACCGACTCCCCAATCAAGGCCGATGCTGATAGTTTATCGGACTGCATACCAATCGGTGAGCGGTCCGCATTCAATACCGGTGCTTAACAAAGGCGTTCCCATGGTTGATCCTGAGTTGCTGGAGATCCTGGTCTGCCCGGAGACGCGGCAGCCGGTGAGGCCCGCGGATGCCGACCTGCTGGAGCGGCTCAACACAGCCATCCGGTCCGGTCAGGTGGCCAACCGTGGCGGCGATGCGGTAGAAGATCCGGTAGACGAGGGCTTGGTCCGCGAGGACGGGAAGGTGCTGTACCCGGTCCGCGAAGACATTCCTATCATGCTCATCGACGAGGCCATCGAGGTCGATCACCTTCCTTGACGCTCTACCGCCTTGGACGAGTACCAGCTAGCCAAGACATCGAGATGAAGTTCCCAACTTCGGCTCGGTCCGCACTGAGGACCGCGCTGCGCCCTCCCAGAGCCGGCTACGCGCTGGTCCTGATGGCGACGCTTCTCGCCGCCGCGTGCCAGGGCGAGTACCCCCAGACCACCCTCGATCCGAAGACCGACTTCGCGGAGACGATCCACTCGCTCTACGTGAGCGTGTTCTGGTGGACCATGCTCATCCTGGCGTTGGTCTGGTCGGTTCTCGCGTACGTGGTGGTCAAGTTCCGGGAGAACCCGGACCGGCCGCATCCGAGGCAGGTTCACGGCCATCTGGGCATGGAGATCGCCTGGACCATCGCGCCCGCCCTTATTGTCGTAGCCATCGCCATACCCGCCATCCGAGCCGTATTCCGCACGCAGACTCCTCCTGCCGCCGACGAGGGCGCTCTCGTGGTGGAGGTCGTGGGGCATCAGTACTGGTGGGAGTTCCGGTATCCCGAGCTGAGGGTGACGACCGCGAACGAGATGCATCTCCCGGTGGGCCGGCCCATCACCCTCAAGATGTCGTCGGTAGACGTCATCCACTCGTTCTGGGTGCCGCAGCTGGGCGGCAAGCGCGACGTGAACCCCCTGCGCAGGGTGCCCGAGGGCCAGGAGGCCCGGTACAACTGGCTGTACTTCACCATCAATGAAGAAGGCACCTTCCTGGGGCAGTGCGCCGAGTTCTGCGGCGAGGCCCACTCGCTCATGCGAACCCGTGTGGTGGCCGAGTCCCAGGCCGACTTCGACGCCTGGGTCGACACGTGGCAGACCCCCGGGCCCACGGCGAACGCGCCGGCCGTAGACCCCACCACGGGTCAGCCCGTGGTCCAAGAGGATCCTTTGGTGACCGAGGGCCGGACCGTCTTCTTCTTCTTCCAGTCCACCTGCATCGCGTGTCACTCGATCCACGGGACGCCGGCCCAGGGCATCATCGGGCCGAACCTGACACGCCTCGGCAGCCGGAGCACCATCGGCGCCGGGCTCCTCGCGAACACCCCGGAGAATCTCTTCCGGTGGATCAGCGCACCCCATGAAGTGAAGCCCGGCGCACGGATGCCCGGAGCGCAGGTGGGCGGGGGAGGCTTCCCCGCCACGAACCTGTCGGAGGATCAGGTCCGGGCCATCGCAGCCTACTTGAGTAGCCTTCGGTAGACGTCGGGTGAGACCGAATAGAAATGTCTGAAGCTCATAGCACCGGCATCTGGAGCTGGATCACAACCGTCGATCACAAGCGGATCGGCGTGATGTACTTCGTCGCCTCCCTGGTCTTCCTGATCATCGGAGGGATCGAGGCGATCATGATCCGGATTCAGCTCTGGCGGCCAGAGAACGACTTCGTCACGCCGGAGACCTACAACCAACTGTTCACGATGCATGGCACCACCATGATCTTCCTGGTCGCCATGCCGCTCGCTGTGGCGTTCTTCAACTACGTGGTCCCGCTCCAGATCGGAGCTCGGGACGTCGCCTTTCCACGCATGAACGCCCTCTCGTTCTGGGTGTTCCTCTTGGGAGGCATCTTTCTGAACTCGAGCTGGCTCTTCGGGATGGCTCCCAACACGAGCTGGGTCGGGTACGCGAACCTGACGTCGAGCCAATTCTCGCCTGGCCACAACGTGGATTTCTGGATGTTGGGCCTCTCGATTCTGGGTGTGAGCTCGATCATGGGCGGGGTGAACTTCATCACCACGATCGTCAACCTCAGGGCGTCCGGCATGAAGCTCATGCGCATGCCCTTGATGACGTGGATGACCCTGGTCACCAGCTTCATTATCGTGACCGCTCTTCCCGTCATCGCGGTGGCCCTGATCCTCCTGCTCTTCGACCGGTTCTTCGGGGCCAACTTCTACGTTCCCACGGCGGGCGGCGACCCGGTCCTCTGGCAGCACCTCTTCTGGCTCTTCGGACACCCGGAGGTCTACCTCCTGATCCTCCCGTCCTTCGGGATCGTCTCCGACGTCATTCCGACCTTCTCCAGGAAGCCCCTGTTCGGCTACCCGGTGGTGGTCTACGCCGGAATCCTCATCGGATTCATCGGCTGGGGAGTCTGGAGCCACCACATGTTCACGACGGGCCTCGGCCCCATCGCCGACGCCTTCTTCGTCGCCTCCACTATGATCATCGCCATTCCTACGGCGGTGAAGATCTTCAACTGGATCGCGACCATGTGGGGCGGTCAGATCCGGTTCACGACGCCTATGCTCTACTGCATCGGCCTCATCGCCATCTTCACGGTGGGCGGGCTGAGCGGCATCATGCACGCCTCGGCTCCCGTCGATCTCCAGCAGCACGACACCTACTTTGTGGTGGCGCACTTCCACTATGTGATAGCCGGCGGGGTCCTGGCGGGGATGTTCGCAGGGATCCACTACTGGTTCCCCAAGGTGACGGGGCGGATGATGAGCGTGGCGCTGGGACGGCTGAGCTTCTGGACCTACTTCATCGGGTTCAACCTCACCTTCTTCCCCATGCACCTGAGCGGGATGTACGGGATGCCACGGCGTACCTGGACCTACGCCGCCGAGCTCAACATCGAGGGGTTCAACGAGCTCTCGACCATCGGCGCCTTCGTATTCGCGTTCAGCGCCCTGGTCATGGTGTGGAACATCGTATGGAGCGCCGTGAAGGGCGCCGAAGCCGGACCGAATCCCTGGGGTGCGTCGACGCTGGAGTGGTCGATCCCGTCGCCCCCGCACCACTACAACTTTCCCGAGATCCCCACCATCCGGAGCCGGGAGCCGCTCTGGCACGAAGACGAGAAGAGGGAGCTCGAGGTGGTGGTCACGCAGATCCCCGACGTCGAGCCGGTCATGCCCAACGGGTCGTACTGGCCGATCCTGACGGCTCTGGGTGTGGTCGCGACCTGGGGCGTCCTCCTGACGGGGATCTGGTGGGCACCCCTGGCCGGATTGGCGTACACGATGTTCTGCGTATTCAACTGGGCGTTCGAAGACCCGTTCGCCCAGAGGGGATGATTCGATAGATGGCCGAGGCGGTTGCCGTGCAGGACCACTACTACACGTCCACGGGCCTGGACAGTTGGAAGGTCGGCTTCTGGGCGTTCATGGGTTCGGAGTGTCTGTTTTTCGGGACGCTGATCACCACGTACATGGTGTACAAGGGCGCCAGCGTCAGCGGGCCCTTCCCGGAAGAGATCCTCAACATCCCGCTCACGAGTATCAGCACCTTCGTGCTCCTCATGAGCTCCACGGCCATGGTGCTGGCCCTGGACCAGGTGCGGAAGGGCAACAAGAGGAACACCCTCATCTCGCTGGCGGGCGTGATCGTCTTGGGCTCCATTTTTCTGGGATTCCAGGTCTACGAGTTCACCCACTTCGTCCACGAGGGGCTCACGATCCAGCAGAACGTGTTCGGATCGTCGTTCTTCGTGCTCACGGGCTTCCACGGGGCGCATGTCACGGTGGGCGTGATCTGGATGGCGACGCTCTTCATCCGGTCGCTCATGAACAAGCTGCCGCCGGCCAAGGCGCTCCAGGTCGAGATCGCGGGGTTGTACTGGCACTTCGTGGACATCGTCTGGATCGTGATCTTCACCCTCGTTTACCTGATTCAGTAGAATCAGCAGCCTACTTGGAGCAGAGAGAGTCATGAGCAGCGCTGAAGCCACGGCCACGGCACACGATCAGCACGAGGGTGGACACGGCTCCATCGGCTTCTACTGGATGATCGCGGGGATACTGACGGTCATCACGGGAGCCGAGGTGGCCATCTTCTACATAGAGGCTTTGGCTCCCGTCCTGGTCCCCATTCTCCTGGTGCTGTCCACGGCCAAGTTCGCCATGGTCGTCATGTTCTTTATGCACCTGAAGTCCGACAGCAGGGTGTTCTCGGTACTCTTCCTCGCGGGACTCTCCTTGGCGGTGTTCGTGGTTGTGATGATGATCGCCCTGTACCAGTTCCTGCCCCGCTTCGACGTGGTGGGGGGCTAAGAGCCGGCCCCCCCCCGGGCTGGAAGAAAATTCATCCCCATTGACGTATCCGAGCACGTCACTTATCCTCCGAGCCATCATCAAGACCGGCTGAGGGGCAGGCCCTATGACGCCGGGGCAACCTTCGGGGGAATTACGCAGCCCTCGAAACGGTGCCAAGTCCTGCGGGAACTAAGGTTCACCGAAAGATGAACTCGCGTCCGAGTCCCCGACCTTCCCTGGTCGTGGATTCCGGTCCGATCGGATCATCCGCAAGCGCTCCTTGTTCCCCACCGTCATGGAACAGGAGTGAGAGGCATGACCCAGCAGATCGGCGTCTCGGGCCGTCGCTCGTCGACAGCGACCCTCGACGCCTACCGGACCACCGGCCCTTCGCCCACCGTTCACCTGATCGGACCCGGGGGGCTGTCATGAGGACCGTGGCCGCGCCGCCGTTCGGAACGGTGGCCCTCCACGGCTCCGCCGCGGGAGACATGGTCGCCTACGGCTCCTATGGCCCGGAGGACGCCCCCGCCGTCTTTGTGCTCGGCGGCATCTCGGCCCACCGCTTCGTCTGCGGCAAGCCGGACGGGACCGAGGGCTGGTGGCCGGGTGTGGTAGGTCCGGGCGTCGCTCTGGATCCGGAGCGGTACCGCATCGTGGGCATCGATTGGCTAGGCGGTGCGGGGGACTCCGGCGGCCCCTCTCCCATCGAGTCCGGCCTCCCTGTCGTGACCACGGAGGATCAGGCCCACGCCGTGGCCGCCGTGCTCGACCACCTCGAGATCGAGAAGCTCCACGGCTTCGTGGGTGCCTCGTACGGAGGAATGGTGGGGTTGGCCCTGGGCGTGCTCTACCCGGAGCGCGTCGAACGACTCCTGGTGCTCTGTACGGCCCACCGCTCGCATCCCATGGCCGTGGGCCTCCGAGTGCTCCAGCGCCGTATCGTCGCGCTCTCCGCGGCCGCGGGCCGGGAAACGGAGGGACTGGCTCTGGCCAGGGCCCTGGCCATGACGACCTATCGGACTCCGGAGGAGTTCGAGCAGCGCTTCGTGTCCTCACCCAGCTGGGACGATGGCCTCCCGCGCTTCGCCGTGGAGGAGTACCTCGACGTTCAGGGCGAGAGATTCAGCCGTCGCTTCGACGCGAACACCTTCGGGATCCTGTCCCAGTCACTCGACCTTCATCGGGTGGAGCCTGAGGACATCACCGTTCCCACGACCGTCGTTTCGGTGGACTCCGACACACTCGTACCGCCCTGGCTGGTGGCCGAGCTGGTGCGAAGACTGCCGAGCTCGAGCCGGGCAATCAGGATCGCATCCCACTTCGGGCACGACGCATTCCTCAAGGAGCACCAGGTGGTGAGCCGTCTTGCCCATAACTTCCTCGACGTGGAGGCCCATCATGCCTGAGCGCCGAACCGAGACCCGCGCCGTTCGGGCGGGAGTGGCCGTGGACCGGGAACACGGAGCCGTGATCCCGCCCATCCATCTCTCGTCCACCTTCTCCTTCGTGGGACTGGGAGAGCAGCGCCAGTACGACTACACTCGCTCGGGGAATCCCACGAGGGACATTCTGGGAGAGGCGCTGGCGGATCTCGAGGGCGGTCACGAGACCGTTGTGACCGCCTCGGGCATGGCGGCGGTGACGACGGTCCTGCAGCTGTTGGGACCGGACGACCTCATCCTGGCGCCCCACGACTGTTACGGAGGGACCCACCGGCTCCTTACGAGCTTTGCCCGGAAGGGCCAGTTCCGGTTGGAGCTTATCGATCAGACCGACCCTAACCGGCTGGACGAGGCCTTTGCGGACGAACCGAGCATGATCTGGGTGGAGACGCCGAGCAATCCTTTGCTTCGAGTGGTCGACATCGCGGACATCGTCCAGAGGGCCCGTACCGTGGACGCCGTGGTCGTGGTCGACAACACCTTCCTCTCGCCGGTGCTCCAGCGGCCCATCGAGCTGGGGGCCGACCTCGTCGTCCACTCGACGACCAAGTACCTGAACGGGCACTCGGATGTCGTTGGCGGCGCCGTGATCGCCCGGACGGCGGACCTGGCCGAGGAGGTGGCGTGGTGGGCCAACGCCCTGGGCGTGACCGGTTCGCCCTTCGACTCGTTCCTCACCATGAGGGGAATCAGGACCCTGCACGCCCGCATGCAGCTGCACGAGACCAACGCCCGTGCCATCGTGGGCGCCTTGAAGGAGCATCCGGCCGTGAGACGCGTCTATCACCCCAGCCTCGAGGACCATCCGGGGCACGAGATCGCGGCATCCCAGCAATCAGGCTTCGGAGGGATGGTCAGCTTCGAGCTAGAGGGCGGAAGGGAGCAGGTGAAGGCCTTCCTGGACGGCCTCGAGCTGTTCACCCTGGCGGAGTCGCTGGGTGGCGTCGAGAGCCTGGTCTGTCATCCGGCGACCATGACCCATTCCGCCATGGACGAGGAGGCGAGGGCCGTCGCCGGCATCGAGGACAGCCTGATGCGACTTTCCGTGGGGATCGAGGCCGCGGAAGACCTCGTGGCCGATCTGACCGCCGCTCTCGACCGGGTGACGGTCTCCGAGCCCCTGGCGCTCGCGGCCGGAGCGTCTGCGGCGGTAGCAGCTCTTCGCACCTCGTAGAGAGGGATCCCGGTGACCCGCATCGGGTAGGCAGGCGCGATGCCAGGCTGATGCCCACCCAAGCAGATCGTGCGTGACACTCTCCACTCTACCGAGCCTCGTCCTCCTAGGCGAAGGATGGGGCGACTTCGTCATCTTCGGATTCGAGGTCCACGTCAGCATTCTCGTGGGCTGTATCTGCCTCACGGCCATCTACCTCATGGCCGTGGGGCCGGCTCGGAGGCGCTTCGGATGGTCTGATACGGGCGCGAGCCCGTGGAGGATGGCGGCGTACCTGGGTGGGGTGGGGATCATCTTCTTTTCACTAAACGGTCCCCTCCACGCGCTCAGCGACGAGTACCTGTTCGCGGCCCACATGGTGCAGCACATGCTGCTCATGCTCATCATGCCGCCGCTGTTGATCCTGGGGGTTCCGCCCTGGCTGATCAGCAAAGCCCTGGAGCGGCCGGCCATCCTGAAGGCGGGCCGCATGCTGACCCATCCCGCGGTGGCGTTCGCCGCATACAACGTAGTCTTCATCGGGTGGCACCTACCTCCCATCTACAACGCCGCCCTGGCCAACCACGACGTCCACATCCTACAGCACCTCATGTTCATCTCCGTGGCCACCATGATGTGGTGGGCCGTGGTCAACCCGGTGCCGGAGCTGGAGAGGATCCCCACGGGGCCACTGCTGATGATGTACGTCTTCGCGTTCGGTATTCCGTCCACTGCGGTCTCGGCGTTCATCACGCTCTCGGACAAGATGCTCTATCCCTTGTACGAGCTGGCTCCGCGGGTGACGGCTCTCACTCCGTTGGAGGATCAGCGTCTCGGCGGTCTGATCATGTGGATTCCCGGAATGCTCATTTTCTGGGTCGCCATCTCCATCGTCTTCTTCCGCTGGACGAAAGACGAGTACCGGGGCTGGAAGGCGGAGGCCGAGGAGCTGGCGGGAGCTCCGGCATCCGAGTGGAGGCCGTGAGCGGCGCCTCGGCACTCTCGGTGGCTCGCGAACTTCTGGGACACCACACTAGATTGGTGCGTCACCGTTTCACCGCACGGAGAAGCACGTGTCCCTCGTTGCCTTCCATCGAGTTCTCATCGCGGCCGCCATCCTCTTCTGCACGGGCTACGGCGGCTACGAGCTCGTAGGGTTCTCGAAGGATGGGGGCACCCCTGGCCTCGTCATGGGGGGCATCTTCCTGATCCTGGCCGCCGGCCTCTCCTACTACCTCTGGCGCCTCAACCGCTTCCTCGGCTACGAGGAATAGGCGGCGGAGCCCGGGTTCTCCCGCGTCGGCCCCGGGGCATCCTGAGCCGAGATGGGACTGTACGTGAGGAGGGCTACGAGCGCGGCGGCAATCAACATCGACATCGGCTTGGTCATGATATCCGGGGGGGTCCTTCATCACGGCCGATCTCGGACCGACGTGGCTCAGTCCGTCTTGTCCAAGGGGTTCTCGGCCAAGACCCTCTGCAGCTCCGGGTGCTTGACCCACAGGTAATACCCCATGGCAACCGAGGCCAACACGTTGCCCACGGCGATGGCCCACCACGCCAGGGGACCGAGGAGGAACTCGGCGGCCAGCGCCATGAGGCCCATGAAGAACGCCTCGAAGGCCACGAAGAGCATTACCCCCGCCAGGATGAGGGGAGGCGTATCCTCGGCGTAACACGCGATGGCTGCGGCGACGAAACCGGTAGCGATGAACGCACCGATGTGGACGATGGTGTATCCCATCACGGTCGCGCTCGACACGCTGACGGCGTCCAGATCGGTGGAGCCCAGGAAGAGCGCGGACCCCAGAGCTCCTGGCGTGAAGAAGGGTTGCCCACGCCCCATATCAATGATGAGGAACCAGAGGGCCACCACACCGGCACCGATGAGCCCCGACACCAGTCCCTCTTTGAACATCCGGTGCTCGTCCAAGAGGGCCCACCACGATACCGGTGGCGTGGCGCCCGTGAGGTGGAGGAACCCCATCAAGGTCACGCCCGCGATGAGATTGCCGGCCACAACCGCGGGCCAGCCGAGCTCTGCGACGACGTCTACGCCTGTGACCGAGACGCTCGTGTAGAAGACGATGTCGAAGAGGGCGAATCCGAGTACGAGCCCCAGGAAGACATTGGGTGCCGTATACATCTTCGACAGCGTCCACGACATAAGGAGGCCGACCGCGATGAATGCGGCGTAGTGGATGAGCGTGTAAAAGAAGACGGGGCCCAGGCTTCGGCTGATGTCCCCGGTGCCGAGAATGGCTCCGGCCAGGAACGCTGGAGTTCGGAACGGCTCGCCCTCGGAGCCGTCGATGATCAGGAACCAGAAGGCCATAGCCGTGGCGCCGAGGAATCCGGCCGCGACACCCCGAGGAACCACCCCGCGGAAACGCTCCCTCATGGTGCCCCCCCTTGTTCGTGCGCCCCCTCACCGTGCAGGCGCTCCTTCTTGAACTGCTTGAAGAGGAAGATGCCGAACGCTATGCCCAAGGAGACCGGTACGGCGGCCATTATGACGCCACCGAGGAACAACCCCAATCGCAGACCCTCGTTGTCCACGCTACCGCTCCATCTCGCGTAATCGCTGCTCGGCGATCATTACGGGCTTGCTCGGCAATCCACTCTAGAATTCTGTGATGACGGCCAGCACCAGAATCACAGCCAGTGGAAGCGGCGAGGCCGCCAACACCCAGAGCCGCCGGGGCTCGTAGCGGAGATGCATGAAGTACATCGCCACCAGCAGTGCCTTCCACAGCGCCATGATGATCAATCCCGTTGCGAGCCAGACCTTCGGGAGATCCATGAACGCGTATCCGACCTCGGCCATCGTCAGCACGAGGAGGACGACCCAGATCAGGATATAACGGGGTTGCGGATGCTCTTCCATCATTCCTCCTCGCTCATATCAGGTACGCGCTCATATCAGGGACACGCTCATATCAAGTAGACGACGGTGAAGAGAAGAATCCACACCAGATCCACGAAGTGCCAGTACAGGCCGATGACTTCGACGCCCTGGTGATTCTCCTTGGTATAGCCTCCACGGAGTGCCTTTCCGAATACGAACCAGAGGGCCAGCACTCCCAGGGTCACGTGTGCTCCATGGAAGCCGGTCATGGCGTAGAAGGTCGCCCCGTAGAGGGGTCCACCGAGGGCCGGACCCTCGTGTGGATTCCCCCGGCCCAGCGCGTGATACGCGTCGAGCATGGGGACGAATCCTTCTGCGGACAACACGTTGTACTCCACCGCCTGAATGCCCACGAAGAGCGTTCCGATGAGGATCGTGGCCAGGAGCCAGAGCTTCAACCCCTTCTGATCTCCATGCTGGATGGCCGCGAAGGCCTTCACCATCGTCACCGACGAGCAGATCAGAAAGAAGGTGTTCAGGGCCGTGAGGGGGACGTTCAGGATCACGCCCGGATCCGTCCAATGGTCCGGGTGCGCGAAGCGCAGGATGACGTATGAGCCGATCAGCGAAGTGAAGAACATCACCTCGCTGAGCAGGAACACCCACATGCCCAGCTTGTTGTTGTAGACCATCATCCCGGGCATGGGCCTACGGTCCATCGTCGCAGTTGCAGCCTGGCTCACAGGTCAGTCTCCGGGAACGGGTTCAGGGGTGGGCGCTTGAACGCTCTGTCCTCCAACGTCGCTCGTGGGTGGCGGCACGTGTTGCGGATAGAAGTCCTCCTCCCTGTCGGGGTGGCTGTACTCATACGGCCCGCGGTACACGATGGGGATCTCCGGGAAGTTTCCGTGGGGCGGAGGAGACGGAACGGACCACTCGAGCGTATTACACTCCCAGGGGTTGTTGCCGGCCTTCTTACCCTTGAACAGGCTCCACAGGAAGTTGAGGGCGAAGATGGCCTGCGCGCCGGCGAATATGAACATGTTGATGGTTATGAACGTGTTCATCGGCTGAAGAGCCTGCAGGAACTCGTACTGGTTGGGGTCGTAGATTCGGCGCATCATCCCCTGGACGCCCAGGTTGTGCATGGGGAAGAAGGTCAGGTTGTAGAAGATGAACGACAGGACCCAGTGCACTTTGCCCAGGCCTTCGTGCATCATCCGCCCGAACAGCTTCGGGAACCAGAACGTGATGCCGGCGAAGATCCCGAACAGGGTGCCGCCCACGAGGACGTAGTGGAGATGCGCCACGATGAAGTACGTGTCGTGGATGTAGATGTCCACCGGCGCCGCCGCCATGAAGATTCCCGACAGGCCGCCGATGATGAAGAGCGACACGAAGGAGACGGCGTGGAGAAGCGGCGTGTCGAAGTGGATGTTCCCGCGCCACAACGTCCCCATCCAATTGAACACCTTGATGGCCGACGGCACGGCGATGACCACCGTGGTGACCACGAACGTCATGCCCAGGAGCGGGTTCATGCCGCTCTGGAACATGTGGTGTCCCCAGACGATCCACCCCAGGAACGCGATGGAGACGAGGGCCAGGACCATGGAGTGGTACCCGAAGATCGGCTTCCGTGACCTGCAGGAGATCACATCCGAGACCAACCCCATGGCCGGAAGGATCAGGATGTACACCTCCGGGTGGCCGAAGAACCAGAAGATGTGCTGCCACAATAGCGGCTCGCCGCTCCCCTCGGGTCGGAAGAAGGCGGTCCCGATGGTCTGGTCGAACAGCAGCAGGATGAGTCCACCCGTCAGGATCGGCACGGCCAGGAGGAGCAGCCAAGCCGTGATGAAGATTGCCCAGGTGGCAAGGGGAATCCGGAACCAGGTCATCCCCGGCGCCCGCATGTTGATCACCGTGGAGACGTAGTTGATGGCGCCGGTGATGGACGAGAAGCCCACGATGATGAGGCTGACCAGCCAGAGCTGCTGTCCCAGGTAGACGCCGGTCCACTCGCCCGACGCGCTCAGGGGCGCGTAGGATGTCCAACCGGCCCCGGCCGCTCCCCCCTCCACGAAGAAGCTGGCCAGCATGACCACACCGGCGACCGGAACGATCCAGAAGGACGCCATGTTGAGGCGAGGGAACGCCATGTCGTCGGCGCCGATCTGGAGGGGGATCAGCAGATTACCGAAGACACCCGCCAGCATGGGCATGAGCGCGAAGAACACCATGAAGGTGGCGTGCATCGTCACCAGCGAGTTGTAGAACTCCGGGAGGATGATCCCGCCTGGAGCCATCGTGTCCGGCAAGAAGCGGCCGAGGGGCATCGGTTGACCGGGGAACCCGAGCTGCCAGCGGACCATCCCGGCCAGGATGCCCCCCACCAGCAGGAAGAACAGGGCGGCGAAGAGGAACTGCCGGGCGATCATCTTGTGATCGGTGGAGAACACGTACGTCCTGATGAAGCCCAGGTCGTGGTGCCCCTCAGCGTGGCCGGTGTGCGTCTCGGCTACGGCGGTGGTGGTCATCATCAGTCGTCCTCCCCCTCGGCTTGCTGGCCGGCAAGCCAGGCTTGGAAGTCGGCCTGCGAATGGACCGTGACCGTCCCCTTCATGCGATAGTGTCCGAGTCCACACAGCTCTGCGCAAGCGAGGGGGAACTCACCCGTGCGGGTCGCCTCGAACCAGACCGGTGTCATGTGGCCGGGGACCGCGTCCTGCTTTACGCGGAACTGGGGAAGGAAGAAGGAGTGGATCACGTCCTCGGCGCGGAGGTTGACCCGCACTGGCCGATCCACCGGGATGTGCAGTGCGTTGCGAGATACGAAGTCGTCCGAAGTGCCGAGCTGGCCGTCCGCACCAGCGTAGGTGGCGTTCCACTCGAACTGCTTCGCCGTGATGTCGATCTGGTCCGCGTCGGGCGGAATGCGCGCCGGATCCCGAATCTCGTCCCAGATCCCCTTGGAGTAGATGGCCAGCCCCATGACGATGATGAACGGTATGACGGTCCAAACGACCTCCGCCTTGTTGCTCCCGTGGATGTACTCCGCCTTGCGACCTTCCCTGTGGCGGTACTTCACGAGGAAGACAACCAGCGTGATCTCCGTGATGAAGAACACGATTCCCGTAATCCACAGGATCACGTAGTAGAGGTTGTCCAAGGCCGGCCCGAAGGTGGAAACGGTCTCCGGCATGAGCCAGGAAAAGTTCATCCCACTGGTCTCCCGAGCTTGAGGTTGACTCTCACAGTCACGACGGGTCGGGCCCGTCGGCCGACGCTGACCGACGGACCCGGCACGTTCTAGTCTCTGTCGACGGCCATGCCGTGGTCGTGGAGATCGACAGCCTCACCCAACGGCACCACGGCGCTGGCCATGGAAGCGCTGAATGTGAACGTGATCTCCGCCGTTTCGCCAGTAGCCACGGTGACGTTCTGCGTCTGGGTGCCGTAGCGCTCGTGCCACGCCTCGATGACATAGTCACCCGGGGGCAGCGTGGACAGGTCGAAGCTTCCGTCGGAGCCGGACACCGAGTGGTACGGGTGTTCGAGAACGCCGATGTATGCGTTCATCCACCCGTGCACGTCACAGCGCACCGGCACCATGACCTCCGCCGTGCGGAAACTGCGGGTGCTCTCCATGTTCATGGGTTGGCTCGTGTTGAAGCCCCGCTGCTCGGTCGGCGACGCGTTGATGTTGTGCAGAAGACCGTCGCTGTTGCGGATGGTGATGTCCTGGCCCGTCATGACCCCCAGAACGTGCGGGATGTACGTGCATCCGTCCTGGTCCAGGAGCGCCGGGCCGGGCGTCGGGAACTGGAGGCCCTCCAGCCCCTCCTTCACGTAGACGAACACATTGGCGAGAGAGCCGTCGTCCACCACGACCTCTTCGGCCATGGGCGCGGAGGCATGCTTGTCCGCGCACACCTGCTCGTCGCTCATGTCGATGGCGTCCATAGCGGGAGCGTCACCCTCGAAGACGACGGTCCCGGCGATGTTGCCCGCGGTGGCCGCATCGACCGGGTTCTCCATCCCCATGGATCCGCTACCGGAGTCACCGGAGCCGCTCCCACCGCCGTCACCCCCACCACAACCCGCCGCCAAGAGTGTCACAAGCGCGGGGGTCATCACCCAGCGCAGTGCAGTTCGATCCGACATACATCCTCCGATACTGTGAATGGTTCAGCCTTGTTTTGATTCGGTCTCTTCCACGATCTCGCCTTCACGCTCTCGCTTCTGCGCCCTACCGACCACGAGAATCCCCAGCCCCGCCGTAAGCATCATAGCCACTACGGGAGCGACGAACACCGTGTTGGGAGTGGGCTCCTGGAGGAACAAGAAGTACCACGAGCTCACGGAGCTACGCGTGCCCGATTCTCCGTTGTCCCCGTCCCAGGCGAAGAACGCCACCGGAATGGCCTGGCCGGTGATGAAGTCCAGATCGCCCTCGTCCTCGGTGAGCAGGGTGCGAGTGAACATAACCTGCCACTGCCCATCCTCGTGGGAGGCGCTCACCGCGAGATCCTGTCCGTCCGACGGGTAGCTCTCCGTGCCGATCCCCCGGGCCTCGCCCTCGAGGGCCGTGCTTCGGTCGCTCTGCCACTGCCAGAGGTAGACCGGTCGACGGTTGTCGCCCCGCATGAAGTAGGGGCGCTCCATCCCCTGCGGCATCTGCATGGGGAACTGGAGAAGGAGCTGGTCCGGTGTGGGTCCCGACTCGGGTGGGTCTCCCTCTTTGGGGCCCATGAACGAGATGACCTGCGACTTCCAGTCGGCCCAGTCGGGATCGGGGCTCAGGCTGGGGTCGCTCCAGCGGACCCGCACGGCGACTTCTTGGCCGTCGTGGAGGGCCTGGACCCACACGCCGTCCGCACGAGGATCGAACCAGCGAGGCTTCACGATGATCTGTCCCGCCAGCGGGATATAGGCCGGCTCGGTGGTGTCCCACAGGGCGTCGTCAACGGACGTGGGAAGCGGCACGTCCTCGAGGAGTGCGGCCCGCACGACCTCGTTGATGCCGGGCTCTTCCTCGGGGGAGAAGCTCCGGACGTAATGCGCCAGCGCCCAGAGCTGGTCGTCGGTCATGACCTGGGCGTCGATCAGGTCCGAGAAGTTGGGCATGGGGGTCCCGTCCAGGCCCGTTCGAAGGCGGCGATAGATGTCCTCCACCGTGCCACCACCGTTGAACAGCCAGTTCTCCGTGAGATCGGTCGCTCGGATCGGGAAGTCGCTGTCGTCGCCAAGGGTGGGCGAGGACTGCCCCTCCCCACGACCTTGGTCGCCATGACACTTCCAGCACTCGATGGCTTCGTATTGGGCCTTGCCCTCGGCGAGTACTTCGTCCGACACCCGGGTGGGGCGGCCGAAGTCGAGGGGCTCGGGGACTTCGTCGGGCGAGAAGAAACGCGAGAAGCCCTTGAGGTATTGAACCAGGGCATCGCGCTCCTGCCGCGACAGCAGATCCTCCCAACCCGGCATAGTCGTACCGGGCATCCCGAGGTCGATGACATTGAGCATGTCCTCGTCCGTCGGGAGCTCCCCGCTGGCCGTCGACCGGATCTGGTAGAGGGCCTGAGTGAAGTCGCGCGGGCGAGGGAGCATCATCTCGGCGCCCGGGCCCGTTCCTGTCCCGTCGACCCCGTGGCACCCCGCACACCATCTTTCGTAGGTGGCCTTCCCGAGATCGTCACCCTCCTGGCCTGCTAGCCCCGCTGCCCCCAGCCCGCCCACCCCCAGCCCGCCCACCAGGAAGAGCACAGATGCTGCAACCGCCAGTCCGGAGGCGAGGCCAGTGCGAGGATCCCTTGGCCCACACGTTCGGGGGCCCGCCTCCGTGTTCTCTCCCACACCTCGCCGAGGGCCCGCCGCGAGATTCCCCTCGAAGCGACGTTCAATCGCAGATTTGCGCATCACGGCTCACCCCCTTCCTCGGCTTCCTCCCAAGTGCGGGGCTCGTGCCCCGATTGTTCGTAAAGGAAGATGATCACGGACCAGATCTCGTCCGCCGTGAGGAAGTCCTCCCAGGCCGGCATGGCCGAGTTCCAGGGCGCGCCCTCGTTGGGAAGCCCCGGGCCGCCCTTGGCGATCCGCCAGAACACGAAGCTCTCGGTGAGCTGCGCGATAGTGCCCACGTCCTCGAAGCTCGCCGGAGTCGGGTTGAACACTGCTGCGTAGTGCCCCTGCCCGCTGAGCCCGTCGCCGTGACAGGCGAGACAATTCTGGTAGTAGACCCGCTTGCCCTCTTCGTAGTGATCCTCCAGAGACCCGGTTGTCCTCAGAGGGTTCTCGAGCCCGGAGAGCTGCATGGTCTCGCCCTGAAAGTCGATCTGGCCGGGAGGCGCCGGATGAATGGACCTGAGGCTCAGAGGCGCGGCTACCGAGGGCCGCACCTGGTTGAACGTGCCGAAGGCTACCAGGACCGGAATGGCCACCATGAAGACGCCGCGCACCGTCTTGCGCTCCGGATCCACCATCGTCCTGTGGAACGGCGCCTTGAACTCCGTCCAACGCTCCTCGTTGTCGCTCACCCAGAGCAGAACCCCCACCGCGGCTGTCAGCATGAACTGAAAAAGGACGGAGTTCGGGACCGGAGCGCTGGCGATCCCAACCAGAGGGGGGAGGTATACGATGCCGTAGTCCAGCAACACGTACGACAGCACCAGAACCGTTACCGCCTGACCGAACGGATGCTTGAAGTGCTTGCCCATTCGTGTTCCGCCTCCCCCTACTGTTGGCTGGCCAGGAACTGAACCACGGCTTCCAGCTGGGCGGCCGTCAGCTGTGCTCCGAAAATCTGGGGCATGACGCCCAAGAACACCTCGTACCCCTCTGACGCGCCGGCCGACGGATCCAGGATCGACTGCCGAATGTAGTCTGCGTCCACACGTCCGCCGATCCCGTCGAAGGCCGGTCCCATGGGGACGCCCTCACCGTTGAGCTGGTGGCATACCAGGCAGGTGTTGGCACGCAGGATCTCGAGCGGGTCCAGAGACGCGGTCGCCGGAGCCGCCGTGGCCGGCGCTGCCGCAGCGGTGGACTCGGACCCTCCCCCCTCGTCGGCCACGTCGGCGCCCGTGACCGTCACCTCGCCACCCTGGGCCTGGAGGAAGGCCACCACGGACCAGATCTGCGCATTGGACAGCGATCGCCGCATGTCCGGCATGATCGGGTTAAAGCCCTTCACGAGGTAGTCGCTGGGATCGGTCATGGCCGCGTACAGGTAGGCCTTGCAGTCCTGGCCGCTCACCCGGTTGCCGCAACGGACGCCGATGGTGCCAACGCCGCCCTGGTCCGTGAGGAGATTCGGGGCGCGAGTCCCGAGTCCGTGACATGCCACACAGCCGCCCGCACCGTTGTACAAGAGCTCTCCCGACGATACCAGCTCGGCCTCGGTGACGTTGGCTCCGAAGGTCAGCTCCTGGGGCACCTCGGACTGGACCTGGGGGATGGAATTCGCAACGAGGGTGAAGACGGCCAGCGTCCCGATGACGACTGACAGGATCCTCAGATTCTCTGCAAGCATCGCGTGTCTCAGTCTGCTGGGTCAGAAGTCGGGCGCAAGCCGCGAGTATCGATTCTGCGCATCAGTCGCCCGCCACCGGAGCCAGCTCCGGTCCCGACTGCGCCCCGGCCCCCACACTCGAGACCACCGGTTTCTCGGCCAGCCCGCCGAGCCAGAAGATGAAGGCCACCAGTGTCAGGAAGATCAGCACACACGCCGAGATGACTATAGAGGCATACCCCAACGCAGGCGTAGCCGCCCACTCGCTGGTGTCGCGCATCACCTCCCACACGTGCCAGTGCTGGCGAATTCCGCTGCGAGCGAAGCCCATGAGACCCATCAGCCACGTGAAGGTGACGGCGAGGACAAAGAGGGCGTACTGCGACCGGGGGGGCATCTGGCCCCACCGGATAGCTCCCCGGGACTCGGCGCCCCGGCTCAGGAAGAGGTCGATGCCGACCACGGCCGCAATGGTGAACAGGACTGCAAGCACCTGATAGACCGAGAATCCGATCCTGACGATGGCGCTGACGAAGTATCCATAGATCCCGTAGAAGATCACGATCCCGGCCGAGATCACGAACAGCGCGCCCTGCACCACGGTCCCTGTTCGCGCCCAGCTGACCGTCGGGCGCATGTTCGCCCGCCGGTAGAGAAGGAACGAAAGGAACGTCGTCAGGATCATGATATTCACCGCCGTATTCTTGGCGCTCATGACGCCCAGGACACCCAAGAAAGGGTGGTGAGTCCCGCCCATGGCCGCGATCTCTTCTCGGTTGGCGATCATCGTGTGCGGCGTCGCCCACACGATCACGCCCACGACCAGCACGAACAGCATGTACTTCGTGTAGGGGGTGAAGCGCTCGGCTCCGGGAATGCGCCCCATGCCCACCCACAGGTAGTAGTTGCCAGTCAGGAAAAGCACGCCGATGAGGAAGGCCTGGATTATCCAGAGCCAGCTCATGAAGCCACCCATCATGGTGATGCCCATCTGCTGGTTGAACTCGTAGACCTCACGGCCGAGGTAGTAGCCGGCGAAGGGCAGGACGATGAGTGCCCCGATGGCGATGAGGTTGCCCACGTACCCCATCCAGTCGTAGTGGGCCCGCTCCTCATCCGTCTTGGCCATGAGGAAGCGGTAAGCGGCGTACGCCCCCACGATGGCGCCACCGAAGACAACGTTGGCGATGAAGCGGTGGATGTTGATGGGAATCCAGGTCGCGTTCGCGAAGGCGCTCCAGAACTGGACCATGGCCGGCGCCGTGTCGGGCCCGACGTCGGCGGGCGGACTCATCATGTATGTGAGCCAGGAGTTGGCGATGAACATGACCATGGTGCCCCAGACGTTGAGCATGATGCCCAGCGACCAGTGGACCAGCTTGGCACGCCCCTTCTTCCAGCGATCCCAGCCGTAGTAGTAGAGGTAGAGCGTGAACGATTCGAAGAAGAACAGGCCCACGTACACCCACATGGAGGCCTCGAAGATCTCCGCCAAGTAGAGCCAGAGCTTGGGATAAAGCGTGATGAGCAGGAAGAGCAGGATCGCTCCCCAGATTGCCGTGGCGGAGTAGGCCACCAGGAGAAGCCGGGTGAACTCCTTGGCGAGCTTGTCGTACTTCTCCTCGCTCCCGAAGATGCCGATGGCCTCGACCACCACGGCGAACATTGGAACGCCAAGTACGAAGGCGGCGAAGAGAAGGTGCACCTGTGCCGCCACCCAGATCGCGACCCGACTCCCGACCAGTGGGAAATCACCGTACTCGCGGGCAGCGACCGCGTCCTGTGCCCAAGCGACCTCAGGGAAGATGTGGAATGCGAGGCCCATCAGGCCCAGGGCTCCCAGGAGCTTCAAAGCCATCCTAGGGCGCGGGCTCACGCCGATCCTCCCCTGCCGAGGAAGAACGGAAGCTTTTTCGAGAAGTCCACCGGAAGGCTCTTACGGACCTCGGCCATGACCTCGGTATCTACGCGGGCATATCCCTTCTCGAGGGCAAATTTTTCCACGCGGGCCGTCACTACCCCACGGACGAAGCTCGGCACTCGCTCCAGGCGGGCTCGAGCCTCCGGGGACCAAGACAATTCAGACGTGGCCGGCTGACCGTATGAGACCCGATCCCCCGGACTCACCAGGGGTGCCTCGCCCGTAGGCTCGTAAACGCACGAGTCGTCCGGGCCCATGAAATCGCCGCCGTCGGCATAGGCGCGGGCACGGCAACCGCCGCACACCTCGCGATACTCGCACCGGCCGCAACGCCCCGAGAGGCTTCCGGATCGGAGCTCTGTGAAGACCTCAGACGTCCTCCAGATCGTCTGGAAGCTGTCCGTCATGAGGTCACCGGCCACGACGGGCATGTAGGGGCAGGGAGTCACCTTCCCTTCGGGAGTGATGCGGACGTAGTGCACGCCACATGGGCATCGGGTCTCGTAGTTGAGCAGGGGCGAATCCGGATCCCCCTGCAGCACATGGCGCATGAGCTGTGGCTGGCACTTGGAGCGGACCATCATCCGGCCGCGGTAGGTCCTCTCCAGCTCGACCAGCTCCTTCAAGACGTCGTCGTTCTCGGACGGCGACATCCCGCGCATGTGCTCGGCTCTCCCGGTGGGAACCACGAAGTAGACGTTGAAGGAGACGGCTCCCGCCGCCGCAGACCAGCGCGCCAGCTCGGCGATTTCATGACGGTTCCCGGTGGTCACCGTGGTCTGGATGACGAAATCGAGCTCATGGCGGGCACAGCGCTCGACGGCCGCCATGGTATCGGCCAGTGCGCCGCCCCCGTGGCGAAAGCGATCGTGATATTCGGGCCGAAGCGAGTCGATACTCACCGCCACGCCCTTGATTCCCGCCGCCATCAAGGACTCGATGCGTTCATCGGTGAGCCCGATGCCGTTGGTCCCGACGACCACGGTCGCGCCAAGGGACGTGGCTCTCTCGGCGAGGGCCTCCAGATCGTCCCGAACCAGGGGCTCCCCACCGGTCAGGATCAGCATGGGGTTGGCATTGACCTCGAGGATCTCGCCCATGATCAGGAAGCACTGCTCCGTGGAGAGCTCCTCGGAGGCAAGGTGCCACGATCCGGCGGAGATGTAGCAGTGCGCGCACTCGAGGTTGCAGCGTTTCGTCAGATTCCAGGCGACGATGTGGGGGACGTAGCCCTCCCCCTCGCCTCCGAGCCCAGGCTCTTCCCGACCGACCGGGGCCGGCCGTGACAGTGTCGCTGCCGAGGAGCGCTTACGGTCCAGGCCGCGGATCACGCTTCGCCGGCCTCTTCGCTCATGAACTGCTCGATGGCGGCCTTGGCGTCGTCGGGCGAGACGGTCTTGAAGTCCACCGGACACTGGTCCGCCGCTTCCGCCACATCGCGGATGGGGCAGCGTGTTACGCCGCTGGCCTTGGCCTCCTCGATGAACCTCCGCATCTCGGGGGTGAGGCCGTCGACTCCTTCCGCCTCCGCCCTGATCTGCTTGGTCTGGAGCTCGCGGAACATGACCAGCATGGTGTCCATGTCGAACTCGTCCGCCTCGATCATGGCCTGCTTGTTCTCGTCCATGACCGGCGTCGTCACACGCCAGAAGTCGTGCTCACGGGCGAAGCGCTCCACGGTGTTGCGGGCCAAGGGTCGGGCGATGAGAGGAACGAGCCTGAGTCGTTCGAAGGCCTCCTGGGTCCACTGGACGGGATCCCTGGCCGTTCTCTCGCGGCTCTCGACGTGTCCCGTGTAAGGACACTTCGCCGAGACCATGGGGACCTCCGGCAGCGGGTCCGCGTCCAGACCCTCCACCACCGTGCGTTTCATGGCCTCTTCGGCCTTCACCTCGGCGAGGGCGAGCTCTTCCGCGGTGCCGATGCCCATGATCAGCTGCATATGCGTAGGCAGGAGTTTCTGGATGGCCTCGTCCAGCCGCGCGCTGGTCACCATGGGGAGGCCGTCGGCTCCCAGGGGAGGCACGGCGGCACCCGGCTCCGCAGGGGTGTCGGCGCCGGCCGTGTCGTTCGACCCGGCACCGTTCGAGGCGCCGCCACGCTCGGCACCGTTCGAGGCGCTGCCACGCGTCGGCGTGAGCGGGTCTTCCCGATACGTGCCGTTGGCCCCGGGTCCGTAGTTGTCGAGGACGTACTCCTCCACGGCTTTGCGTGCTATGCCGAGTGCGAAGGGAGGCACGCGCAGGATTCTGACCTCCGAGTCGGGCGACCACTCCAGGCCCGTTTCGCCGTCCTCTTCGATCCACGGGATGTCGTCCGGACGGACGTCCAGAGTGCCAACGAGAAGGATGTTACCGTGGGCGAGCCTGCAAAGGTTGTCCGCCTGCGAGCCCATGTCGGTGTCTTCGATACGGTGCCCACCGTGACGTGCCAGGATCAGGAGGCTGGGCCCGATCTCTTCGATCCACTGGAGGATGCACTGGAACGGCTTTCCGACGAGGATCTGTGTCTCCACCTCCACGTCGGGGAACTCGTCGGCCATGACCTGAGCACGCTTGAGGTTGGCCTGGGCGAGCTTCAGGAGGCCCTTGTCGATGATGTTGTTGTGGAGCTCCTCCTGTTCTTCGAACTTGAACACCTTCGAGGCCTGCGCCGAAAGGATGTCCTTGATGTTGCCGAAGACGGCGTGGTGGTACTCGACGTCGAAGGCGGAGCAGACGTGGAGCTTCGCACCGAACTCCCGGGCCAGCTCGAGTGCCAGGCGCATGGCCTTGTAGGAGTACGACGAACCGTCGACGCAGACGATCCAATTGCCGTTCTCCAGTGGCCTCTCGTCTCTGATGAGGAGGGTGTCCTTCTCGACCTCGCGGATTACCCGGGAGACCATCCCGCCCAACTGGGAGTACGGCTGCTTGCCGATGCCGTGGGCTCCGATGACCAACAGGTCGTATTGGCGACCACTCGAGCCGGCAAGCTTCTCGTCCTGCTCTTCATCTTCGGCCACGATTCGGCCGTCCTCGCCTATCTTCATATCGCTCCGGACCGTCGCGCCCCCGTCGTACTTGTCGGCGATGTTCGGGTCGAAGCCGATGAGGCTTGGCAGTCGTCCGCTGCCACCGTTGGCCTCACGGATTACCTCCTCGTAATTGATTCCTTCGAGGAGCTGTCTGGTGAGGAGGACGCCTGCGGAGTCGCAGGCCTTCGCCGTCTGGTCGAGGAAAGAATCTGAGATGAGCTGGAGGCCCTTCTCGATCAGCTTGTCATGGATCTTCCTCTGTCGCTTGATCTCCTGGGCGGTCTGGAACTGGGCCGGGAGGCCGGTCTCCAGCTGTCGAAAGCGAACGTCGTGTAGGCGGGCGGCATAGACGTGGTTTCCGGTGATCCGTCCGTCGAAGCGGGAACAGACCTCGATGGCCCGGTCCACGGCCCAATAGGAATGTTGGGAGTTGTCTACTGGTACGAAGACTTCACGGTACATAAATACCTCGGGCATAGCCCTTTAGCCGAGCGTCATAATGGGGTCGGCAGACCCCCCGCGACCCGATGTATGGTGACGTGCTTTTCAGTCTCGGGGATATCACGAATCCTACCGGGGGCCAGTATACCCGGCCTTTCTGAGACCTGTCAATAAATTCGGACGGGCACTGATACCGTGTGGGAAATCCCCATGTTAATCACGGCATCGGGGCCCTGCACGCACGGTCCAATATCGTCCCCTACATGCCCTCCAGGCCCAACTCCGTCCGAGCCCGGTCCATGACCTCGGGCGTTATCTCGGCTACTGCGTGCTCCTTGGCCCAGTCGACGTAGATCCGCTTCACCATCCCTCGGACGAAGCTCGGGACCTTCTGCATCCGCTCGGTCGCCTCGGGGCTCCAGAGGACCGAACCGGCCTGGGAAGCTTGCCCGGCCGGCTGTCTGGGGATGTCCTCCGACATGCCGAAGGCCTCCTCTCTCCCCCCCTCCAGAGAGCTGCGAACCAACTCGAGGGGTTGAGCGGGCACCTCTCGCCCGCCGATCTTTATCCCCAGGCTCGACACGAGCTGCGTCTCCATGGGGTTCGTGAGCATGGCCACCTCCCTCCCGCACGAACCGCAGGAGAACACGGCGGCCAGGGTGCCGTCACCAGGAAGTTGCCGCTCGGCGAAGTCCATGACGTTGTCACACTCGATGCAGAGGAACTTCATCGGGCGCTCCCCTCCATCGTGGCGGCGACCCTGTCTGCGAGGGCGAGGAGGGCGCGGCTGGAAGCCGCCTCCGGATCCTCCGTTACCAGAGGCGATCCCAGGTCGGTGGAGGCCCCAAGGCGTGCGTCGAAGGGAATGTCGGCCCAAAGCGGCAGGCCCGACTCCTCGGCGAGGCGTCGTGCCCCGTCCCCGCTGAACAGCTGAGACGTGTGACCGCAGGACGGGCAGACGTGCTCCGTCATATTCGCCACGAGGGCCACCGTCGAGACTTCCGCCTCGCGCGCCATCCGCACGGACTTCGACACGACAAAGCGGGCCGCCTCCGACGGCGTCGTCACGAGGAGCATCTGGTGGAGGCCCGGGACCAGCTCGAGAAGCCGCGCGATCTTGTCCGTTCCGGGCGGTACGTCCACCAGCAGAACGTCCAGGTCACCCCAGGCCACGTCGCCAAGAAACTCCCTGAGAGCGCCGGTCTCCATGGCGCTCTGCCATATGAACCGACCGGTGGACGGCTCGCGCCAGCGAAGCGGTGCGTCCTCGTCCTGCTGGAGCAGCTCCATGGACATGACCCGGACGCCGGTTGGGCTCAGGGCCGGTTCCACACCATCTGATCGATCGACGAGGCGGGCACCGGAAACCCCCAGCATCCGGCCCAGGGAGGGGCCGTTGAGGTCCGCGTCCGCCGCCCCGACCTCCAGCCCCCGTTGGGCCAGGGCGGCGGCCAGGTTCGCGGTGACGGCGCTCTTCCCCACCCCACCCTTGCCGCTGGCGACGGCGACCACCGATCCTACCCGGGAGAGGCGGTCCGCCAGTCGCTGGTCCAGCTCGAGCACCTGCTCGAGGAGCTGCGATCCCGTCTCGTGGGTGACCTCCGTGTACGTCCGGATCTTCCGCATGTTCGATTAGCAACAGTCACCGGCTACGGGACGAGCTGCGCTCCCTCCTCGTCCAAGGCCGTCAGAGCGTCGACCGGGCAGGACGAGCAGGCGTCGAGCAGCACCTCCCGGTCCACGGCGGGATCGCCCGTCCTGAACGCAGCGATGCCTTCGTCGTCGAGCTCGAATACATCCGGGGCGACATCGATGCAGTCGCAGAACCCCACGCACAGGTCCCGCTCGATCCGGATCGTGAGACCCGCGAGAGCACGCTCGGAAATGTTACTCGATTCCGCTTCAGCGAAGGATGAGATGAGGAATCTGCCCGTCGGGGTGATAAGGGGGTTAACGTGTTCGGAGCCAGCCGGGCGGGCAAGGGGTGAGCAGCCGGTGAGCATCGGGTGACGCGTGAGCATCACTCATCTCCGAGTGGGTCTCGGGATGCGAACACCCATACCGTGGCGGGGTAGTCCGTGGCCGTTCCAGAACACCTGGTGCGGGCGCGCGGCTGATTACGGGTGCACGTCCGAGATGGGCGGACACGTTTCGTTACGGAGAGTCGCACATGAGAGGTGTGATCCTCGGTCTCACGAGCCTCATCCTGATCGCCGTTCCCGCTTCTGGGCAGGAGAAGAGCTGGTCGGCCAAGACCGAGCTCGGGGCGAATGTCTTCTTCGGCAACACCAGTCAGTTGGCAATGACCACCTCCCTCGCGGGGACTCTGGAGCGGGGCAGTCTCGGTCTGGCCGGCCGGACCAACTTCGCGTATGGGGAGGCCAGCACCTCGGAGGGTGACAACTTCGTGAACAAGCGAGCGTGGGACGCGGCTCTGGACGTGAACTTCCATCCGGGGAGCGCCCTGAACGGCTTCGTGCGGGGGAAGATCGACCTCCGTTATAACGCTGGCGCCGGTGCGCGGTACCAGTTCGGATCCGGCGATGACACGCAGGCCGAGCTGAGCCTCGCCGTGATCGGCGAGAAGACGATTCCGCGTGAAGGTGCCGGCGAAGAGGAGGGCGTGGTCGGGAAGTGGTCTGCCCGGTTCAAGCTCGTCAGGGGTGCCGGCGGGGGTCGGCTACGATTCGAGAGCGACACCGTGTACGAGCCCGAGGCGTCGGACCTCTCCGTCTATACCCTGACATCCCGCAACAGCTTCGCGCTCCGGCTCAACGAACGAATCACCGTGCAGCTCTCCTTTGTGGACGCGTTCGATACCGAGGCCGTCGACCGCGGTGCCCGATCCAACAACGACGGTCAGCTATTTTTCAGCTTGGTCGGCACGTTCTGACCGGCTCGGCTCCGCGCTGCCACCGTCGCAGCCGGCCGCCGGTCAGGCCTCTCCGGGCGGCAGCACGAGGGTGCCCTCCGCCACCGTCGGCGTGTCCGATGAGATGGATCCGCTCACCCGCAACCCGCACTCGCAGCCGTCCACGACGGCGGCCGCCCTGTCGGGCCGTGAACTCGGCTCTTCCGAGCACTCCGGCCCAGTAGGGTCCCAGCGCCGTGTGGGCAACGCCGGTCACGGGATCCTCGTCGATACCGGCCCACGGTGCGAAGACGCGTGATGCCACGTCTACCTCGTCGGTGACCGCAGCCGCTATAGCACCTGCTCCCCCGGAGCCGTTGGCCGCTCCGCCCGGGGCCGTGACGGACAACACGATCACATCCTCACCCAGGTCGATTCTGCCCAGCGCCGAGAAGTTCGGTGCGAGCCCGTCGACGACATCCCGGCTGGCGACCCGGACGATGTAGTTCAGGGAGCCCGACAGACACGTCACCGCCTCCATGAGGCGGAGGGCCGCCAGCACGTCGTCGCGGGGCTCGACCACCGTGCACTCGTCCGACGGAAAGTCGAGGCGTAGGGCCCCGTCCGGCTCGACGTGGACGATCAGAGGACCACTTGCGGAGCTGAAGCGGTAGGGAGGGGTGTGGCCCAACGACCGGAGGACGTGTCCGCTGGCCAGGGTGGCGTGGCCGCAGAGAGGAACCTCCGTCGTCGGAGTGAACCAGCGGAGTCGACGTACGCCGGAGTCATCGGGAGCCTCGACGAAGGCGGTCTCGGAGAGGTTCATCTCCGAGGCCACCGCCTGCATGGCGTGAGGGCTCAAAGGCCGTTCGACGAGGCAGACAGCGGCGGGGTTTCCTTGATAGGGCACGTCCGTGAAGGCGTCGACCTGCCGGTAAAGAAGTCCGACCTGCTTCGACACGGGGCCAGCTCCTAGGCGATATTCCGCCGCTTCCGCCGCATGAAGTCCATCATGATGTACTGCCCGAGGGTCTGGGTCGAAGTGAAATACGCCTTCCCCCGGGCGATCTCGGACACCTTCTGGATGAACTGCACGAGGTACGGGTCCTGGGCCAGCATAAACGTGTTGATCAGGATCCCGGCCCGGCGGCACGCCGAGACCTCGCGGAACGTCTCCCGTAGGATATGCTGGTCCATTCCGCCGGAGTTCTTGTAGATCTGCCCGTCGGGCATTGTGATGGCGCTGGGCTTCCCGTCGGTGATCATGATGATCTGGCGCATGTCCTTCTTCTGCGCCTTCAAGATGTTCCGAGCCAGCAGCAGCCCTCCGGCCGTATTGGTGTGGAAGGGGCCCACCTGGGCCTTGGCCAGCTGGCTCAGGGGAATCTCCTCGGCCACGTCTCCGAAGGTGACCACGGTCAAGGAGTCACCCGGGAACTGCGTGCGGATGAGGTGGGAGAGGGCCAGCGCCACCCGCTTGGCCGGCGTGAAGCGATCCTCGCCGTAGAGGATCATGGAGTGGGAGATGTCCAGCATGAGCACCGTGGCGCACGACGACCGATACTCGGCCTGATGCACCATGAGGTCCTCGTACTCCAGGTTGAGCGGCACGCCAATTCCCTCCCGCTCGATGGCGCTCTTCAGCGTGGCCGGCACGTCGAGGTTGAGGGTGTCGCCGAACTCGTAGGGCTTGCTCGAAGCGTCCGCCTCCACACCCGTGGCGAGGTGAGGCGTCTCGTGAGAACCGAGACTGGACTGACCCAGCGCCGAGAGGAGATTCCTTAGCGCTCGGTATCCCAGGAAGTCCATCCCCTTTTGCGTGAGGTTGAACTGCACGTGCTGGGCCGCCTCGCGCGCCTCGTCGACCTCCCCCATTCCAGTGACGTCCTGCACCGTTCCCGGCATGGTCGGGGCCCCGTCCTCCAGCGTAATGTATCCCTCCTCCACCATGCGCTGGGTGAGGTCGTCCAGAAGATCCGCGATCTGCTGCTGAACGGCTTCGTCGCCCTCGCCATCACCCCGGAGCTCGTTGATCATCTCGGGCGTGAGCTGGCCACTCTCCATGAGCGCCTTCAGAAGCGCGTTCTTGAGCGACTCCATGGAGTCGGTGTCCTCGAGCCCGGACCATCCCCAATAGGGATGGTAGTTGGGTCCACCCGCGAACCCCCCGCTCAACAAGAAGTCCGACAGGAACTCCATGAGGTTCTCGAGGTTCAGGGCGTCGAGCCAGCGGCCCCGATACTTGGTGTAGGTCGTGAAACGCATAGTCACCGACGGCGAGAGAAGCCTCCTACCCTCCATCAAGAATAGTGGAGGGATGATCGGCCGGCCAACGAGCCGCGGGATTCGGCTCACCACCGTGGCTGGCTCATGGGAGCCTGCTTACGTTACCCGCCATGAGCACAATGCCCGACCTCGCATCCATGCGCCGTCAGCTGCTCAAGCACTTCGACGCTCATCGGCGGGAACTGCCGTGGAGGGAGAGCAGGGACCCGTACCGGGTGTGGGTCTCGGAGATCATGCTGCAGCAGACGCGCGTGGAGACTGCAGCTCCGTACTACCTGCGCTGGATGGAGCGCTTCCCGTCCGTGACGGAGCTGGCGGAGGCGGATGAGGAAGCCGTGCTGAAGGCCTGGGAAGGCCTGGGATACTACTCCCGAGCTCGTAACCTTCATCGCTCTGCGCTCATCGTGAGGGAGCACCTGAACGGTGTGCTTCCGGACAACGCCTGCGGCCTGCGGGAGCTTCCAGGCATCGGTGAGTACAGCGCCGGCGCCATCGCCAGCATCGCCTACGGCGAGGCGAGGCCGGCCGTGGACGGCAACGCCCGGCGTGTGATCTCCCGCCTCTTCGATCTGGCCAAGCCCTCGGCCGCCGAGCTTCGAGAGAGGGCTAAGGAGATCCTCGACGGGCGCCGACCGGGCGACTGGAATCAGGCGATAATGGAGCTGGGCGCCACTATCTGTCTTCCCCGGTCACCACTTTGTCAGGAGTGCCCCATCGCGGAGCACTGCCGGGCCCGGGCATTGGGGACGCAGGAGGTGAGGCCCCTGGCGAAGCAGCGGCCCCGCGTGCGAGGGGTGTCGTTCGCGGTGCTGGTGGCCGCGAGCGGCGCAGGGGAGCTTCTTCTGACGAGGCGGCCGTCGGACGGACTCCTGGGTGGGCTCTGGGAATTCCCATCGGTGGAGCTCGAGGTCCCCGACGACCTGGAGGAGGCCTGCCGAAGGGTGGCGGACACCTGGAGCGTCGCCCTGCCGCCGCCGGGGCCGCAGTGGAGGCCTCTCCAACACGTGAGACATGTCTTCAGCCATCTGAAAGCCGTGTACCGACCCGTGCTCGTGTGCGACACATCCGGGGGCCCGGCGGGTGAAGTCCATGAGAGTCCGGGTGGTGAGACCGGGGCCGCCGATCGCCCGTGGCGCTGGGCCAAGCCCCACCAGATATCGACGCTGCCGATACCGGTGGCGCAGAGGAAAGTCCTCGGGCTGGCCCTTGGGGAGCTGGCCGGGCTGCGCGCGGAGTCCAGCGCTACGCGCTGATGCCTCCAAAGGGATCGAAGCCCTTATAGCCCTTTCCGGGAGAAGGTTCGTGGCGAGCCCGCACGTAGCGGCCGCTCATGGAGCGGCTGATCCGCCTCTCCGCCACCAGAGCCTCGAGGACGAGCTCACAGGCCCCGGCCCGGCATCCGTCGGAGCAGGACTTCGGCGCCAGTCCGACGTGCTCCACGAGCTGGAGGAGGCTGGGCACCAGCTCGAATCCCTGAACGCATGCCTCCGCCGAGCTGTCGGCGCCCACCTGTAGCGCACCTCCCATTTCGAAGTACTCGACGATCTCCTCGACGTCCGCCCCGCCGGCCCTGGCCTGGAAGACCTCGTTGGCCGCCGCGCTGATAAGCTCTTGGGCGATGCGGTCCGAGCCGTGCAGCTCACCCTCGTACTCGAGCTCCAGCTTTCCGGTGATGGCCGGGAGGGATCCGTAGATGTCGCCGAGACGTGGCACGGCCCTCTCCTCCTTCAGCGTGAGCGCCCTCCGCTCGGCTGAGGAGACCACGCTCTCCAGCACGGCGATGGGCATGCGCTGGCTCACGCCGGAGCGCTGGTCGATCCGCTTGTCCTTCCGCCCGAGGAAGGCGATCCGCTCCACGACCTCGGCGACGAAGTCGGGAACCTCGATCTCGACGCAGCTCCGATCGAGCCAGGCTTCCTGATTGGTGATGTCCATGCCCACCGACACTTCGAGGGGATAGTGGGTCTGGATCTCCGCACCGATGCGGTCCTTCAGGGGCGTGATGATCTTCCCGCGCGCCGTATAGTCCTCCGGGTTGGCGGTGAACACCAGGAAGACGTCCAGGGGCAGGCGAACGGGATAGCCCTTCACCTGCACGTCACCCTCCTGGAGGATGTTGAAGAGCCCCACCTGGATCTTTCCTGCCAGATCCGGCAGCTCGTTGAGCGCGAAGATTCCCCGATTGGCTCTCGGAAGGAGCCCGTAGTGGATGGTCAGCTCGTCGGCCAGGATGTGACCGCCGCGCGCGGCCTTGATGGGATCAACGTCTCCGATGATGTCTGCGATAGTCACGTCGGGGGTGGCGAGCTTCTCTACGAAGCGGGAGTCACGGGTGACCCACGCCACCGGAGCGCCCTCCCCCTCGGTTTCGAGCAGGATGCGCGCGTACTTGGAGATGGGCCGGAGCGGATCGTCGTTGATCTCGCTACCCTCGAGGATCGGCATCTCGGGATCCAGGAGGTCAACGAGCTGCCTGAGGATGCGGCTCTTTGCCTGGCCACGGAGACCGAGGAGGATGAAGTCGTGCCGGGCCAGGATCGCGTTCACGATCTGGGGCACCACACTGTCGTCGAAGCCGATGATGCCCGGGAAGAGCGGCTCTCCGGCCTGGAGCTTCGCGATGAGGTTGCGTCGTAGCTCGTCCTTCACGCTGCGGGGCTCGTAGCCCGCCGCTTTCAACTCTCCGACGGTATGGGGTCGGCTCGATGTCATTCCAGGTTCTCGTCCGTGGATAGCGTTGTGAGACGGAGGACCCGTACGTTCGATGCGGCGTCGAGTCGGAATCGCTAACATAGTGTCCCGCTACCGAAGTGTCTCGTGAGCGGTTGGATACACCGGGGTCGATTCAACGGATCCCGAGACAACAATGGCCGTCCGAACCGGCCGGTCAGACCGAGAGAAGGAGCCAGCATGTCCGATCGGAGCCAGCTCACGGGGCCGGTGCGGCCGGCGAAGTACCAACCTGCTCTACCCGGAGATCAGCTGATCCTACGGGAAGCGCCCGACTCCGAGGCTGTCCCCATGGACGTCATTTTCGTCGGCGGGGGGCCTGCAGGGCTCGCCGGGGCTATCGAGCTGGCCCGTCTCGTGGAGAGGGACAAGAACGAAGGCGGGGGGCTCGGCGACGTCGAGATCGGAGTGCTGGAAAAGGCCGGCCAGTTGGGCGAGCATTCCCTTTCGGGATCGGTGGTGAACCCGCGTGCCTTTCGGGAGCTCTTTCCGGAGCTCGAGATGAGCGAGCTCCCCCTGAGGGGACCGGTCACCAAGGAGTCGGTCTATTTCCTCACAGAGAGCAGGTCCGTGCGGATACCCACACCTCCCACGATGAAGAACCACGGGAACCAGGTGGCGTCGCTCTGTGAGATCGTTCGCTGGCTCGGCGAGAAGGCTGAAGGGTTGGGAGTGAACGTCTTTACCGGCTTCGCCGTGGGCGGATTGCTCGTGGAGGGGGACCAGGTCATCGGTGTGCGCACGACGGCCTCGGGACTGGATCGGGACGGACAGCCCGGGGGTAGCGACTACATGCCTCCCATGGACCTGACTGCGCAGGTCACCGTTCTCGCGGAGGGCACACGGGGGCCCCTGACGCAGGCGTTCCTGGAGTGGCAGGAGATCGGGGCCGAGAATCCCCAGATTTATGCCCTGGGGGTGAAGGAGCTGTGGGAGACGAAGAAGCCCCTCGACCGGGTGATCCATACCATGGGTTGGCCGCTTCCGGGCGACGCCTTCGGGGGCAGCTTCATGTATCCCCTGGAGGACAACCTGGTCTCGCTCGGGTTGGTGGTCGGTCTCGACTACCGGGATGCGCGCTTCGATGTCCACGGGGTCTTTCAGCGCATGAAGCTACACCCGCTCTTCAAGCCCTACCTGGAGGGTGGGGAGATGGTGGAGTGGGGGGCGAAGACCATTCCCGAAGGCGGATACTACTCGGTGCCGTCCCAGCGACACGGTGCGGGCGTCTGCATCGTCGGCGACTCCGCAGGGTACGTCGATGTGCCGTCACTGAAGGGGATCCACTACGCCATGGACTCGGGCATGCTCGCTGCCCGGGCCATCTTCAAGGCGCTCAAAGAGGGGGACGTGTCGGAGAACGGGCTCCGCTCCTACACCGACTCCATCGACGCCAGCTACGTCATGAAGGATCTCCGGAGGACACGGAACCTCCGCCTCGCCTTCAAGAAGGGCTTCTTCGGCGGCGTGATGCGAGCCGGCCTCATGACCGTCTCCGGCGGTGCGCTCCTGGGTGGCAAGATCACGGTCTCCGAAGACATCGGCGAGGCTCGTGTCCTCGGCAACGGGGGTCCGGGAGTACAGCCGGACGGGAAGCTCACCTTCAGCAAGGTCGACGCGGTCTACAAGGCGGGGAACCAGACCCGCGACGACATCCCGAGCCATCTGATCGTCGGTCGCGAGGTGAGCCCCGAAGCAGCCGAGATGTACGTGCACATGTGCCCTGCGGGCGTCTACGAGCGGGACGGCGACGAGCTTCGGGTGAACGCCCCCAACTGCGTCGACTGCAAGGCCACCGATGTGCTTGGTCCCCGATGGACCGCTCGTGAGGGGGGGAGCGGTCCGGCCTACAGGCGGATGTAGCGTCGGTCGGAGTCCACGACTTCAGCTCGGGTCCTAGTGTCCCGTTACCAAAGTGTCTCGGCCAGTCGAGGGCACGGTGCATCCGTGGGCTCGGCGTTGAGACTCCTTACCGTAGCTTGCGCTACGCCGCGTCGTCCCGCCTTGATCCCACGGCGCCCCGACCCTCTTGGTGGCTCGCGAACTTCGGCAACGGAACACTAGATGATCTCCGGGATCCTCAGACCAATCCCGTCACGGGTACGGATCAGACGGGGCAGTACGCTCGGTATGGAGCGCCGGCGGAACTCCTTCAGGATCTCGGACGTGGTGCCAAAATCCGTCAGCGACTCCAGCGTCTTGATGGTGGGGAACACCATGGGAAGAGAGCCCTCTGCGGTCCTCTTCAGCGCCCCCGCAGGGGTGATCCAGATCGCTTCCAGCATCTCGGCGGTGTGGATGGCGGGCTCCGACCCGGGCGCCACCGCCGCAGCGAAGAAGCGCGCGTCGTAGCGCCGGGGCTCGGCTATCGGAGTGATCCAGTGGCCGATGTACTCCATGACCGCGTCGTCGATGAGCACATCGAGATCCTCCAGAGCCTGCGCGAAGGAGCATGCCCCATCCAGGAGGCGGTCCCGGACCTCGCGAACGCTCGAGGAGGAGGCGGCGGCGGTGGGCAACCGGTCGCCGCCGGCACTACGGCCCACCAGAATGCCGGTCTCCTCGAACGCCTCCCTGAGAGCAGCCAGGTAGTAGGCGGCGGCCGGTGGGCTGGCGTCGCGGAGTCCCATTCGCGCCGCCGCCCCTTCCATGCTGAGGCTCGCCGTCCGGCTCATGACGACGGGGTCCGCGTCCTCCGCGTCGACCCGTCCGCCGGGGAAGACGTACGCCCCCGGCACGAAGCCCGCGCTGTGGACACGCTTCAGGAGCAGGACTTCGACGCCCTCGTCCGCATCCCGCATGAGAACCACCGTGGCCGCTGGACGGGCGGGAGCGGGGTTCGAAGGGGGATCGTCGATCCTCTCGGCGATCCCCCTCGGTAGTTGGTCCTCCGGAACAACAAAATCAGAATCGTCCATTCAGCGACCGACGGCCATCCCGTCCTTTCTCGGGTCGGAGCCGGCGGCCCAGCCCTTGTCGAGCCTGATGATAGCCTGGGCTCCGCCGAAGCTCGAGGGACCCTCAACCGTGAGCTCGTGACCCAGCGCCGCGAGTCCGGCTCGGACCGCTTCGCCGATCGGGCTCTCGATGGCGACCTGGTATCCCGACCGATGGCGGAAGCGCGGGGCGTCGATGGCGTCCTGAAGGTCCATCCCGAACACGAGGATGTTGAGCAGCATCTGGGTGTGACCCTGGGGCTGCATCGATCCCCCCATGAGGCCGAAGGTCATCCAGGGAGCGCCCATCTTGGTGACGAAACCGGGAATCAGCGTGTGGAAGGGCCGTTTGCCGGGGCCAGCCTGGTTGGGGTGCCCGTCCTCCAGGGTGAAGCCGCCACCCCGGTTCTGGAGGACGAAGCCGGTGCCGGGGACGACGATCCCCGAGCCGAAGATGTCGAAGACGCTGTTGATGAACGAGATCATGTTCCCGTCGCAGTCGGCGGCCGACAGGTAGATGGTTTCGGTGTCCGTGATTGCGGGGCCGGGCTGTACCCTCTCCACCGCTTTGTCGGGATCGATGAGGGCCCTGCGCGCGGCCAAGTAATCCTCGTCGAGGAGCCGCTCCACCGACACGTCCATATAGTCCCGGTCCGCCACGTACCGCTGCAGATCCGCGAAGGCGAGCTTCTTGGCCTCGATGAGGTGGTGGAGGTAGGCGGCGGAGTTGTGGCCCATACCCTCGAGGTCCAAGGGCTCCATCATCTTCATCATCTGGAGGGCCGCGACTCCCTGACCCGCTGGGGGAAGCTCCCAGATCGTGTACCCTCGGAAGTCGATCGAGATGGGATCGATCCAGACAGCCTGGTGCTTACGGAGATCGTCCAGGGTCAGGTAACCACCGAGCTCTGCCAGGCCATCGACGACAGTGCGCCCCAGCTCTCCTCCGTAGAAGACACCCGGGCCCTGCTCGGCGAGCATGCGGAAGCTGTTCGCGAGGCCGGGATTGCGGAACCACTCACCCGCTTGCGGTCCTCGCTTGCCATCATACAGGAAGGTGGCCTTGGCTCCCTCGTTCCCGGCGAGCTTGTCCTCCTGGCCACGCCACTGCCCGGCGATGATGGGGGTTACCGGGTAGCCCTCCTCGGCGATCCGAATCGCCGGGGCCAGCACCTCGGCCAGGGACATGGTGCCGTAGCGCTCCAGGAGCGCGACCCACCCCGATAAGGCCCCCGGAACGGTCACCGCCTCCGGCCCATCAACGGGCATCTGTTCGTACCCTCGGGCACGGAGAGCCTCGGGCGTCAGCAGCGAGCCGGACCTTCCGCTGGCATCCAGGCCCACGAGCTCCTGATCCTTGGCCGACCACAGGATGGCGAACATGTCTCCGCCGATCCCGGTCATATGGGGCTCGGTCACGTTGAGGACGGCCGCGGCCGCCACTGCCGCGTCGACGGCGTTCCCACCCTTCTGGAGCATCTCCAGCCCGGCGCTGCTGGCGAGTGGCTGACTGGTGGCCACCGCCTCCCTCGGGGCGTAGACCGTGGATCGGCCCGCCAGGCTGGTCGGTGTCACCTGTGCGTTCGCCGAGCTCGCCACGACCAGGACTGCGCTGAGCCCCATGTTGAGAATGGGTCCGGCACGGGACATGTGGTTCCCTCCATGATCATGACCCTGGGCGCGGAGTCCGATCTCTCAGCCTGACATGCCCGGCTCGAGGATCGCTACTTCCCCGTCGAAGAGCTCCTTCAGGCGCTCCGCGTCTTCTCGGGTGCCGACGGGGCCTCCCCAGTGCACGGGAATCACGAGCTCCGCCTTGCACGCCTCGGCGGCCCGGGCCGCGTCTTCGGGGCCCATCGTATAGTGGCCTTCACAGGGGAGGAAGGCCACGTCGCACCGGATCTGGTTCATGGCGTCGAGGAAATCCGTATCGCCGGAGTGATAGTACGTAATGCCGTCCAGGGTGAACACGTATCCCAGCCAGGCGTTCTCGGGGGGGTGGAACTTCTTCCCTCGGTTGTACGCCGGAACGGCCAGGATCTCGATGCTGTCCAGATGGATCATGTCGCCCGGCCGCATGAGGTGATCCACGTCGGCGAGCTGCTTTCGCATGGACGCAGGAGCGATGACGATGGTGTCGTGCCCACGGACCTGGGCGATGTCATCTTCGGAGAAGTTGTCGTAGTGGGGATGAGTGAGCAGGATGTAGTCCGCGACGCTCTCTTCCGATACTCCCCAGGGATCGACGTGCATCTCGATCCCGCCCCGGCGAATCCGAACCGACGATTGCCTGAACCAGGTGATTCCTTCGAGCATTGCCGGACCCGGGGAGAGAAGCGTGACCAGAGGGGTGCGGGAAAGCTAAGCGCTGTGGTTGTGCCAAAAAAGGCCGACATTATGACAGGGGGACTGCAACTCCGGCACGTTTTTGCGCTCAGGGACTGGCAGGATTCGTGCAAGGGGGGTCAATTCTGGAACTAACTTGGCTCCGCGCCTTCCCGGAAGTGGTTCCGGAGAGGAGTCGGGGCGACATTTACTTACATGCCATACGGCCTCGGGCCTGTTCGAGGAGCCCGAGGGCGTTCGAAGTGAGGAATCATGGGTGAGCGATACACACTTCCGGTCCTGCCGCTCCGCGACACGGTCGTCTATCCCGGAGTAGCGGTCCCGATATCAGCCGGACGTCCCGGTACCGTCGAAGCCGTACAGGATGCCCTCGACGGAGACCGGCGACTTTTCGCGGTGGCTCAGCGAGAGAACGTGGACGACCCCGTCCCCGAGGTGCTCTACACCGTCGGGACGGTGGTGCGGATCATCCAGACCCACAGAGTCCGCGGCGGCGTCCAGCTCCTTGTGCAGGGTGAGGGCCGAGCGCAGGCTATCTCCTATCAGTCCAATGGCGAGGAGATGCTGCGGGCGGTCCTGCTGGAGATGGACCGGCAGGCCAATACCGACACGGAGGATCCGGCCTTCCAGGCCCTCAACCAGGAGCTGCGGGAGCGCGCCGCCGAGCTCGGGACCCGGCGGGGGGTACCGGCGGAGGCGCTCAACCAGCTGATCCAAGGGGTGGATGAGCCGGGCGCCTTCGCGGACCTGGTGGCGTTCTATCTCGAGCTCCCCACCGAGGACAAACAGGCTCTCCTCGAGACGCTGGACGACGAGGAACGCATGCGGGCCGCCCTTGTGGCCGTGGAGCGCGAGCTCGCTCGCCTCGACGCCCAGGAGGAGATCCAGGCGAGGGTCCAGGAAGAGCTGGGTGAGCGGCAGCGCGAGATGCTGCTGAGGGAGCAGCTCAAGCAGATCCAGCGTGAGCTCGGTGACGAGGACGAGCGGGACGAAGTGGAGGACCTCCGGGAGCGGGTGGAGGCGCTCGAGCTGAGCGAGGAGCAGCAGGCCGAGGTGGAGCGCGAGCTCAAGAGGTTGGAGCGTACGAGCCCCCAGTCCGCGGAGTACCAGGTCATCCGGACCTTTCTGGAGTGGGTGACGGAGCTTCCCTGGAACATCCGGTCGGAAGACAGGATCGATCTGGCACTGTCCCAGGAGATCCTCGACGACGACCACTACGGCCTAGAGGATGTGAAGGATCGCGTCCTGGAGTTCCTGGCTGTCCGCAAGCTCCAGCTGGAGCGCATCGAAGAGGACGCCGCCGAGGAGGCCGAAGCCGAGGAGACCGAAGCTGAGGAGACCGAAGCTGAGGAGACCGAAGCTGAGGAGACCGAAGACGAGGAGTCCGAAGCCGAGAAGGCCGAAGACGAGGAGGCCGAAGCCGAGGCGGACGTCGAGGTCGCCAAGGGATCCGACGGCGCGGCGGAGCCAGAAGAGGCCGAGGAGGGCTCCGCCCACGCAGACAATGGGCCGGTGGGTGGCCGCGGGCCCATCCTCCTGTTCGTGGGCCCCCCCGGGGTCGGCAAGACCAGCATCGCCCAGTCCATCGCTCGCTCGCTGGCACGCGAGTACGTGCGCATATCTCTGGGCGGCGCCAGGGACGAGGCGGACATCCGAGGGCATAGGCGCACATATGTCGGTGCCATGCCCGGGCGGATCATCCAGGGCATGCGACAGGCGAAGTCGAAGAACCCTGTTTTCCTCCTCGACGAGGTGGACAAGCTCGGTGTGTCTTTCCAGGGAGACCCCAGCGCCGCGCTCCTCGAGGTTCTGGATCCGGCCCAGAACTCGAGCTTCACGGATCACTACCTGGGGATCCCCTTCGATCTCTCCGAGGTGCTCTTCATCGCCACGGCGAACTATTCGGACCGGATTCCGGCTCCGCTCTATGATCGCATGGAGAAAGTGGACTTCTCCGGTTACACCGAGGCCGAGAAGCTCGAGATCGCGAAGCGTTATCTGCTCCCACGCCAGGAGCGGGAGAACGGCCTCAGGGACGGCGAGCTGATCCTGGACGACCAGGCGATTCTGGCGCTCATCCAGGAGTACACGCGAGAAGCGGGCGTGCGGCAGCTCGAGAGGGAGCTGGGCAAGCTCGGGCGCAAGGTCGCTCGTAAGATCGCTGCCGGTGAGGTAGACAGCCTGGAGGTCACCCGGGAGGTGATCCGCGACCTGATTGGACGACCGCGAGTGCACCCCGAGCAGATGGCCGCCGCCGACACAGTGGGTGTGGCCACCGGCATGTTCTACACCCCCATGGGGGGCGACATCATGTTCGTGGAGGCCAGCGTCATGGCCGGCGAGGGCGGCCTGGTTCTCACCGGCCAGCTCGGCGACGTGATGAAGGAGTCGGGCCGGGCGGCCTGGAGCTACGCCAAGAGCAACCACGACCGGCTGGGAATCCCCGAGGATGACCTGAAGGGCCGTGAGCTACACATCCATGTTCCGGCCGGCGCGGTTCCCAAGGACGGGCCGTCCGCCGGGATCACCATGGCCAGCGCCCTCGTGTCGGCGCTCTCGGGCCGGAAGATACGGAGAGACGTGGCCATGACCGGTGAGCTCACCCTGACCGGACGCGTTCTCCCCATCGGAGGGGTCAAGGAGAAGCTGCTGGGCGCCATCCGTGCGGGGATCAACGAGATCATCCTGCCCTGCGACAACGAGGCCGACCTCGAGGATCTCCAGCCTGAGGTGAGGGAAAAGCTTACCATCCACCTGGTGGAGGATCTCGACCAGGTGATCGGCATCGCTTTCACGGACGACGATTCTCCTCCGGCGAAGAAGCCAGGTAAGACCAAGCGGCGCGTAAGGGCGAAGGCCACTACCTAGGGCGCTGCCGACGTCCCGGCCTACGAAGGTCGCCCCGCTCGGGCGGCCCCGGGCCCCGAGGCCGGCTCAGAGGATCTTGATGGTTCCCGGAGCCCCTGCCGTGACACGGCCGATGACCGTGACGGCGGGGGCCTCTTCTTGCAGGTCGTCCAGAAGCTTTTGGACGCGGTCTTCCGGCACCGAGATCAGCATGCCTCCCGAGGTCTGGGCATCGGCCAGAGTGAGGCGCCGGGTCTCGTCACTACCGCCGAAGTCCACGCTATCCTCCAGATCCTCCAGGTTCCGCCGGGTGCCGCCCGGGACGTGCCCCTGGGCGATGAGCTCTTCGACTCCCGGAAGGACGGGAACCGAGGCACCCTCGACTTCGGCGGCGACACCGGATTGGGTGAGCAGGTTGGCCAGGTGCCCCAGGAGGCCGTAGCCCGAGACGTCGGTCGCGGCTCTGATGCCGGCCTGCACCATCGCCTCGGCGGCACCCCGATTGAGCGTGGTCATGCTGGCGACGGCGGCGCTCACCGCCCCTGATGGAGCCGCCTCGGCCTTGATGGCAGTGGCGACGATCCCGGTACCGACGGCCTTCGTGAGCACCAGGACCTCACCGGCCTGGGCCTCGGCGTTGGTCACCACGGTGTCCTCCTGCGCCTCGCCCACGACCACCATGCCGTATTTCGGCTCCGGATCGTCCACAGAGTGGCCTCCCATGATGGGGATCCCCGCTTCGCGAGCGATGTCCGATCCTCCGCGGATGATCTCGTCCACGATCCCCTCCCCCAGGAGCTCACGGGGGAACGCGAGGAGATTCAGCGCGAAGAGGGGTCGCGCCCCCATGGCATAGATGTCCGACAAGGCGTTGGCCGCGGCGATCCTCCCGAAGTCGTACGGGTCGTCGACCACGGGGGTGAAGAAGTCCAGGGTGACCACAAGGGCGCGACCGTCGCCGAGTGAGTACACGGCGGCGTCGTCGCTGGTGGAGGCGTCCACCAGCGCCTGAGCACTCTCGATGGGGACCAGGTGACGCAGGACCTGCGCCAGCTCGGACATGCCGAGCTTACTGGCTCAACCGGCTCCGTGAGCCAGCTGGGTCAGCCGGATCCTGGGCCTCTCATCCCTGGGCTCTTCGGACATCTGCCTCACCATCTGGCATCCGCCGCGGCGGATGTAGGGTCTCGTCGGACGATCCGCGGATCGAAGGTGCGGCCAATGTAAACGGGGGCGCTTGGACGGGAAACACGGTAGATTCGTGTATGCGTGCCCCAGCCCGATCTGCACGTGGCCTGCTCGGCGAGGCCGTCCAGAAGTCGGAGCGCGACCTCGAGCTCGGCCGAGCGGTTCTCCTCATCGCCCAGGAGGAGTATCCACAGCTCCCCGTCGAGCGATACATGATGCGCCTCGATGCCCTGGCGGAAGCCGCCAAGGACCGCCTCGACGACGAGACGGCGGGTCCGGTGGTCCTGCGGGAGCTGATTCGCACCCTGTACGAACGCGAGGGCTTTCGCGGCAACAAGGAAGCCTACCACGATCCTAGAAACTCTTTTCTCAACGATGTTCTGGATCGCCGGCTCGGCATTCCGCTGACCCTCGGGATCATCCTCCTGGAGGTGGGATGGCGTCTAGAGCTACCCCTCGAGGGCGTGAACTTCCCGGGGCACTTCCTCATCCGATATCGGGGCGCGTCGCAGAACCTCCTCATCGATCCCTTCGACAACGGACGGATCCGTTTCGAGGACGAGGCTCAGGAGCTTCTGGACCAGGTGTACGGAGGCATAGTCCGGATGCAGGACGCGTTCCTTCGATCTGCCACGAAGCGGGACATGATCCATCGGCTCTTGGTAAACCTCAAGGGCTTGTACGTGAACGTCCGCGACGACGAACGAGCTCTGGCGGTGGTGGAGCGCCTGTTGCTGTTGCGCCCGGACTTCCCCGGCGAACGGCGCGACCGCGGCATGCTGCTCGTCAAGCTCGGCCGTTCGAGCGAGGCGAAGGAGCAGCTCCAGCGGTACCTGGAGTTCGCTCCGCAGGCCGCCGACGCTCCGCGCATCCGGTCCCTGGTGCGACGGCTCGAGCGAGAGGGCGACGCTGGACGGCCCGAGCTCGAGGAGTGAGCGACCGATGAGTGGGCCTTCGCGAGAGGATCACGAGCACGCGGGCGCCCTCTTCGGCCTAGTACGAGGGGTCGAGGTCGCACGACATTATGGCGACCCGGCGGAGGAGTATACCTCGGCCGTCAGCGGGGTCGCCGTGCGGGATCGTAGTCATAGATCTCGCCTTCTGGTGACGGGACGGGCGCCCGTCGACACCCTGAGTGGCGTTCTCACCGGCCGGATGCCCCGTCCACCGGCGGGGTCACCCGGAGGCGCCGTTAGGGGGATGGCGGAGTACTCGGCGGTCCTCACTCCCAAGGGAAGAGTCGTCGCCGATCTAAGAGCCATGTGGGGGCCCAGTCCGGAGGAGGAGAGCCTTTTCCTGGATGTGCCCGCTCCCGCTTTGGATCCGCTGCTGGCGAACCTGCGACGCTACGTCCCACCCCGCCTCGCGGCTGTCGAGGACGTATCCGACGATGCGGCACTTCTCACGGTGCTGGGACCGGAGGCGGCCGCCGTGCTGGGGGAGGTGCTGCTCGCCTCGGATGGGGTGGCGGAGGCCCTGGAGAGCTTGGGAGAGGATGAGTATCTGGTGAGCGGGAAGGGAGGGGAGCGCATTCTCAGAACTTCGGATGTCGACACTCCGGCGTGGGACCTCTTCACGTCGAATGAGCGGTCTCGGGAGCTGTGGAAGCAACTTCTGTACCGAGGGGTCAGGCCCGTGGGGGCCGGCGTATGGGACACCCTTCGGGTGGAGGCCGGGCGACCTGTCTTCGGCCAGGACATGGACGAATCCAAGATCCTCTCGGAGGTCGGCATCGTCGACCGGGCAGTGGACCACTCCAAGGGATGCTACACGGGACAGGAGGTGATCATCCGGATTCGTGACCGCGGCCACACGAACAAGACCCTTCGAGGATTGTACTTGGGTGACGGGCCTGCGCCCGGAACCGATGCCGAGCTCTTCCACGAGGGAGCCGTGGTGGGACATGTGACGAGCGCCGTGGACTCGCCCCGCTACGGAGGCGGAATCGCTCTCGGCTACGTTCGCCGGGAGGTGCCCCCGGGAGGGGTCGTCGCCGTTGGATCGGCCGACGGTCCGGGTGCCTCCGTTCGTGAGCTGGCACCGGGATGGGCCGTTCCTTAACCTGCCGTCACTCTCTCCAACAGCTTCTCGACCCGGACTTCGATCTCGTCACGTACCGCGTTGAACTCGCCCGGTGACATGTCTCGGGGATCGGCTAGGTCCCAGTCGTCCCGTTCGGCTGCGGGTATGTAGGGGCAGTCATCGCCGCATCCCATTGTGATCACGAAGTCGTAAGGACCCGGAGGGACCTCCGAGACCGACTTGGACCGATGGGTGGAGAGGTCGTATCCCACCTCGCCCATGGCCCGCACGGCGCGCGGGCTCACCTTGCCGGAGGGTCGGGAGCCGGCCGAGTAGGACTGGAGGGTCCCCTGGCCGTGGATTCGAGCGAACGCCTCGGCCATCTGACTCCTGTTCGAGTTTTCCGTGCACACGAAGAGGATACTCGTCACACGTTGATCTCCTGACATTCTCGGCCGCCGGCCTCTCTCTGTGTCGCTCAAGAATACCTTTCGTTCTCGGCCATGCCACCGGCCGAGCGGTTGAGTGCCGCACGGGGGGCGCGATAAAGGCCCCTGGCTGAGTGACCGTTGGGCAACTCACCCGTCATGTGGTGTAAGAGAGGCGCTTGGGCGAGCCGGGGGGGATACCCGGGAAGCGCCTCAAGTTGCCGTCGGCCTGGCCGTTACGGGTAGATCCGGCCTGCCAGCGCCGCTATTGTTTCACGCTCTAGACCCGTGTTTTCAAATGATCTTCGCACAGAAGGAGTTGTCCATGTTGCGCCGCGTGGCTTCGGGGAAAGGATTTCTGGCCGTCGGTTTCACCGCCGTGGCTCTGGTGGCGGGTGGTGGATCGCTATCCGCCCAGGAGTCAGCCGCCACCAAATTCGGTGTTTTCAACGCCGACCGTATCATGGCCGAGTCGCAGGCAGGTCAGCAGGCCCTCGCGCTGTTCAGTCAGCTCCGGGACCAGCGCGTGGGCGAGCTACAGTCCCAACAGGATGAGATCAACAACCTGCGCCAGCAGGGACTCGCAGCGGATCCCAATAGCCCGCAGGCGGCCCAGCTCCAGCGGCAGCTCGAAGACCGGATGCTCCAGTTGAACCGCCTCCAGGAGGATGTTCAGCAGGAGCTGGGCAACCGGCAGAACGAGCTGACGGGAGAGATCACGCAGCGCGTTGGGCAGATCATCGAGGCCCTAGGGCAGGAGGAGGGCTACACCCTCATCTTCAACTCCATCCAGAGTGGATTGGTGTTCGTGGACCCGTCGATGGACATCACTCCAGAGATCATCCGCAGGCTCGACGCCGCCAACCCGGCCGGCGGCCTCTAGAGGCGAGCCTCACCGGAACGGAAACGAGGGGGGTCGCCTTGCGGTGGCCCCCCTCGTTTGCCTGTCGGGCAACGGGTCGAAATCCGCGCTCGGCTTCCGGTCAGCGGAAGATTCCGCGGTCGAAGCCCCGGCCGTAACCGCGTCTGAGCATCTGGCTTCGGTCGAAGCCCCTCATGCCCGGCCCGTCGAAGCCGGGTCCGAAGCCTCGCGCGCCGAATCCGGCAGCGCGCCCCATGCCCCGTCCTCCGAAGCCCCCGCGACCTCCGGGGCCCCTCCTGAAGCCGCGGCCTCGGCCGGGGCCGCGACCGCGCCTCATCCCTCGATCCGGAGCGCCCCCTCCCCGCAGCGACTGCAGCTGATCCTTCTGCTCGTCGGTCAGGATCGCGTCTATCTGCTCTCGGTAGGCGTTCTGCTGCTGCATCATGGCGTCCCGCTGTGCCGTCATCAGATCCAGGAACTGTCCCTGGGTGATCTCGCCGTCGCGAAGCTGATCCCGCATGCCGCGTATCTGGAGACGGGCACCGTCGTGTGCCTCTCGGTCCGCTTCCTCGGTGCTCTTGAGGCTCTCCACCTGCTCATCCGCCAGGTTCAGCTCCTCCCTGAGCCATATGAGCCGGTCTGCCGCCCGCATTCCCATCGGCTGGAATCCGCCCATCATCGGCTCCTGGCCTCGCATGCCTCGCTGGCCCCCCGGGCCGGCCTGACCCTGGAGGGGAACCGCGAGTAACAGCGCAAGAACCGTCACGGTTCCTGAAAGTCCCCTCATTGCTCATATCCTCCAACTGGATTCATCGCGTTCTCGGTCGTGCGTGCGGAAGGCCTTTGGCGAGACCCTTGTCCGACCTCTGTCTCCTTAGATGGCCCGAGCTCCGGGGTCGTTAAGCGGTCCTTCGCGGGGTCCCGCTAGTCCTTCGGGTTCGCGGGCGGGAGCTCGCGGCGACCTTCTCTCGGCTCCAAGAGATCCTTGTAGAAGTCCCGCTCCTCCTCCAGGCGCTCGAGGCGCCCGCTCAGGTCACCTATCGTCTCCCGAATTCGGTGGAGCTCCTCCGTACCGACCTGGAGCGATTCTCCACGCCGCGGGTGGGAAAGGCGGCGTTGCACGATTCTCCCGGCGGTCGTGATGAAGACGAGGGCGAGAATGAATTCGAAGATGCCCAATACCCCATCCTTGCTCTGTCGTGGCCTTCTGGTTGCAGGGCGCCCGGCTCGGTTCGCACGAGCTGCGTGGTGAATAGCGCGACGTACACCTTGGTGGCAATCTATCGGATCCGCCGTGCGAGTCCATCACGGCTCCGCGCCGTGCGGGGCCGTCGGCGAGCAACGGAATGGGGGTCGCCGAGGGCCCGAGCGAGTACATTGGGAATGAATGATCGGTGATTACGTGGCCCTACAGGGAGCATGCCGTGAGGCACTTGATCGTTGGGTTGGTCCTCGTCGGGGCCCTTTCTGTGCCGTGCGAGGGGAGGGCGCAGATTTTCGGCGGGTTGTTCGGCGCGTGGGCACAGGACGCTTTCGATGGCACGGCGGGGGTGGGAGCCCAGCTCGGCCTCGACATTCCCATCCTTCCCGTGGACGTCTATGGGTCGGGCACCTGGTTTCTTCCCGACTGTGACGACTGCAAGCTGAAGGGCTGGTCGCTGGGAGTGGCTCTGAGGCCCTTGCTCTTCCCCGTGGCGCGCCCCTACGTGGTCGGCGGATTGGCCTCCAGGGATCTCGAGAATCCCGCCGGTTTGGACATGGACTCCAGTGGCGCCTTCGCCGGTGTGGGGCTGGATCTGGCACTAGTGGGTTTTCGGCTCTTCGCCGAGGGGCGTTACGAGTTTCTGGATGGGGAGCTGCGTCAGACCGTGGTGAGGGCGGGCGTGCTTTTTTGAGTTCCCCAGATCGACGACATGGTGAGCGGAAGGGTGAGGTGACTGGACTGCCCCGAGCGCGGTCGAGGTGCCTCGTCAGGATTCAGTGAGCGACTGAACGATCTTGGGCCCGTGCAGCTTCCCGTTCTCAATGATGATCTTGTTGGCGTTGTAGCCGGCGGCCAGGACTCCCGCCACGTAGATCCCGGGAACGTCGGTCTCCATCGTCTCGGGATCATGGGTCGGAATGCCCGTCTCCCCGTCGATGGTCACACCCAGGGCGGCCAGCAACTCCCGATTCGGACGCCAGCCCGTCATGGCGAGCACCCAGTCGTTGGGGATCTCCACGGTCTCACCGGAGCCCTCCTTGCGGATCACCACCGAGGTGGGGCGGATCTCTGCGACCCGGTGCTCCCAGTAGACCGAGATCTCACCGTTCTTCAAGCGGTTCTGGATGTCGGGCACGACCCAGGGCTTCACTCCACGGTCGATCTGGTCCAGAAAGTGGACGATCGTAACCCTCGCGCCGGCGCGGTACGTCTCCAGGGCCGACTCGACCGATGAGTTGCCTGCCCCCACCACCAAGACGTCCTGGTCGTAGAACGGGTAGGGCTCCTGGTAGTAGTGCTTGACCTTGGGGAGGTCCTCACCGGGCACGCCCAGGTAGTTGGGCTCGTCGAATCCCCCCGTGGCGACGACGACGGCCCCGGCGCGGATCGAGCTCTCGACGCCTGCACGCGAGCGGGTGCTCACCGTGAAGTCGCCTCGGGTGCCCTCGATGGAGGTGACCTCCTCGTACTGGCGAACGTCCAAATCGCAGTACTTCACGACACGGCGGTAGTAGACCAACGCCTCCCGTCGCGTCGGCTTCATCTCGGCGATGGTGAAGGGCACGCCGGCGATCTCCAGCTTCTCCGCCGTGCTGAAGAACGTCATGTAGTAGGGGTAGTCCACCAGCGAGTTGGTGACGCACCCCTTTTCGTAGAGTGTGGCCTCGAGGCCGCCAGTGGCTGCTGCTGCTCCAACGGCGATGCCGCAGGGCCCGGCACCTACCACGACCAGGTCGATATGCTCGCTCATTTCCTCTCACGCGATGTCGGTTGGGAGCGTCCAACCTACCGAGGCCGGCCTCTGTTCCCAAGGGCGCCGAGCGGGCATTTTCACCATACGCCCTTTGTTCGAGTGCCCCACGCACGTCAGCCCATGCGCCCAATCCGGTCCCCAAACATGGTTCTCCCCCTCAGATGAGCACACCCGAAAGCGAGGGCCGCAAGGCGCTGAATCGACTGCGTCGTGCAGTGGAGAAGAGTCGACGCGAAGTGGAGGCCCTTCGGGGAGCTCTCTCCCACGCCGAGGGAGAGGACTTTCCGGAGACCGAATATGAGGATGCGATGAACAACCTGATGGAAATCGAGGACTTCCTTGACCGCGAGGCCGCACGTTTGCAGGAGAAGATCCTGTCGTTCGGTGGCTTGGAGCCCGGTCGTGTCCGTCGGGGGTCGACGTCATGAGGCGCCGGGCGTTTCTGCGGGCGGGCGGAGCGTTGGGCGCGGCCGGTGCTCTCGGGGCCGTCGAGGCACTGGGTGCAGTCGGGGCGCTGGGGACGACCAGTGTGAGGCGTGACGACCTGGGAGCCGTCCCCGCGGGTCCCGGTGGGAGCCCTCCGGACCTGGTCCTCCGCCGCGCCACGGTGTACGACGGGACCGGTGGCCCGGGAGTCGAGGCAGACGTAGCGGTCACCGCGGATCGCATCACGGCCGTCGGACGGATCGCCGAGGCCGGAGCCGAAGAGATCGATCTGGCAGGCATGGCCCTGGCGCCGGGCTTCATCGACATCCACTCCCACGCCGACCTCTCCCTCCTGGTCAATCCAAAGGCCGAGAGCCGGATCCGCCAGGGGATCACCCTCGAGATCGTGGGCCAGGACGGAAGCTCGGTGGGCCCGTGGTCCGAGGCCGGGTTCCAGGCCACGAAGGCGCGGTACCAGGAGAGCTACGGCGTCGAAATCGACTTCCGGGATCTCGGGGGCTTTCTGGATCGCCTCGACCGGACCCCGGCGACCGTGAACCTGGCCACCATGGTGGGGCACGGCACCGTTCGAGGGTTGGTGGTGGGCTCGGAGGACCGGCCGGCCACCGAAGCCGAGCTGATCCGCATGAGAGGGCTCGTACGGGCGGCTCTCGAACAGGGAGCCGTGGGCCTCTCCTCGGGACTCGAGTACACACCGGGCTCGTTCGCCGCCACCTCGGAGCTCGTGGAGCTGGCCCGAGCCCTGGAGGGGACGGGCTACCCGTACGCGTCGCACATGCGGAACGAGGATGACCGCTTGTTCGCGGCCATAGAAGAGGCGATCCACGTGGGTCTGGTGGCGGGGGTGCCCGTTCAGATTTCCCACCTGAAGGCTCAGGGCCGGCGGAACTACTGGAAGGCCGAGGCTGCTCTGCGAGCCATCGAGGAGGCCCGGGAGGCCGGCGTCGACGTGCACTTCGACCGCTATCCCTACATGGCGTACAGCACTGGGCTCTCCAACCTCTTCCCGACCTGGGCGCGGTCCGGGGGCAGTGCCGCTTTCCTGCGGCGCCTCCGCGATCCGGGCGAGCTTCCCGCCATCGAGCGCTTTGCCCGTGAGAAGGTCGCGCTCTTGGGGTCCTGGGACGCCGTCGAGATCACCTCGACGCGCACCGCGGCGAACGCCTACGCCCGGGGTCGGCGCCTGGGCGAGCTGGGGCAGGAACGCTCAGAAGAGCCGTTCGCTCTGGCCGTTCGCCTCATCATCGAGGAGGACAACGGAGTGGGCATGATCGGCTTCGGGATGTCGGAGGAGAACACCACGAAGATCCTGGCTCATCCCCTCGGCATGGTGTGCTCCGACGGCGGCAGCTACGCCCCCTACGGGGCCCTGTCGGGTGGCTCACCCCACCCCCGGGCCTACGGCACCTTCCCCCGTCTCATGGGGCACTACGTGCGAGACGAGGGGGCTCTCTCGCTGGAGCTCGCCGTGCACAAGGTCACCGCGCTGCCCGCCGCCAAGCTCGGCCTCGAGGACCGGGGCGTCATCCGGACCGGCGCCTATGCCGATCTCGTGGCGTTCGACCCCACGACGGTCACCGACGGTGCCACCTTCGAGGCACCTCACCAGTATCCCGTCGGCATTCCGCTCGTGGTCGTGAACGGACAGGTGACCCTGAGGGAGGGTGAGCAGACCGGGATTCAGGCCGGGCGCGCGATCCGCGGTGGGGGGGCGACTGGGTAGCCCATGGGGACGAACGGCTAGTCGTGGACGACGGCTTCGAGAGCCTGTCGGATGACCTGAAGGCGGCCTTTCAGGGCGGGGTTCTCGAGCCCTGGACGGATCAGTCCTTCGGCGAGTTCGCCCTCAGGGTCCTCGAGCACCAGCTTGAAACGAACCCCATCTACTCGAGCTACTGCCGGAAGAGAGGTGTCACTCCGTCTACCCTGGGGGATTGGGAGGCGATTCCGCCGGTTCCTACGTCGGCGTTCAAAGTCGTTCCGCTGATCTCCGGCGATCCCTCGCGCGTTCAACGCGTCTTTCGGACCAGCGGAACCACACATGGCCCCCAGGACCGAGGAGAGCACCACGTCCTGGACTTGGGGCTCTACAGGGCTTCACTCATCCCGAATCTCGAGGCTCATCTGTACCCGGACAGCGTGAGACTGCGCCTTCTCGCGTTGGTGCCATCACCGGAGAGAGCGACGGACTCCTCCCTGAGCTTCATGCTGGGAGAGGCTCTGGAGGTGCTCTCGGTCGGAGACGGCGGCTTCTTCATGCGGCCGGAGGAGGGGCTGGACGTGGAAGGGCTTCGCCGGGCACTCACCGAGGCCACGGCGGAGGAGCAGCCCGTGCTGCTGGCGGGGACGGCGTTTGCCTTCGTTCACTGGCTCGATGCCCTGGCCTATGCGGAGCATCGGTTCGAGCTTCCTCCGGGCTCCCGCGTACTCGAGACGGGGGGCTTCAAGGGGCGTTCTCGCACTCTGTCGCGGCCCGAGCTCTATGAGGCGCTCTCGACGGCTCACGGCGTGCCGATCCACCGCATCGTGAACGAATACGGCATGACGGAGCTGCTCTCGCAGTTCTACGAGCCCGCGCTGTCCGCTCCGCCGAAGTCCCTCGAAGGTCGGCGGCATGTTGCGCCGCCCTGGATGCGGACTCGCGTGCTGGACCCGACCACTCTCGAGTCTCTCCCTCCCGGCGAAGAGGGACTGCTGTGCCACTACGATCTGGCCAACGCCGGGTCCGTCATGGCCGTCCTGACTGAGGACATGGGCTCCGTCGACGCGGGGGGAGGGCTCTGTGTCGTTGGCCGCGCGGAGGGCGCCGAGCCCCGGGGCTGCTCCCTGGCTATGGACGAGCTCCTCTCTGGAGTTCGGTAGGCATGGCGACCCTCGACGCCGCCTTCTTCCCGACGGGATTTGCCCCCGGCGTCACGTGGGAGAAATTCGAAGTGGAGCCGGGGATCGAGGTCCGGTATCCAAGGCTCGAACCGTCCGAGTGGAGACGGCTGCTCGAGGCGCTCCGGGACGCCGGGAGAGCGCTGAGGGACCGACCCGTGCGCGAGTTGACCCAGAGCATCGGCCGGGCCGCTGAGCGATTTCTTGATCCGGAAGATCCGGTGCGCCTCGAGGCCCTGGAGTGGCTCGTCCCCACTGCGGGAATCTCGGCGAAGATGGCCGCAATGGTACTGACCGGCATGGCTCGGGATTGGACGGGCGACCGCTTGGCGGAGCTGTTGGAGCGAGAGTTGGGGGCTCCCGAGGTCCTCGACGACTTTCAACGACTCGACTCGGGGCGAACGGTTCACGCCACCGGACCGGCCCTCAGCTTTCATGTGGGTGCCGGAACCGTGCCCGGGGTGAGCGTCTCTTCGATGATCCGTGCGCTCCTGGTCAAATCGGCGGTCCTTTTGAAGCCCGGCAAGGGAGACGTCGCCCTCCCGGTTCTCTTCGCTCGGGCTATGGCGGATGAGGACCCGGAGCTGGCTCGCGGAGTGGCCGTGGCGTACTGGCCGGGAGGGGACAGCCCGGCAGAGGAGCTGGCGCTCGAGAGTGCCGAGGTGGTCGTGGCCTACGGGCGCAGCGAGTCGGTGGCGGCGCTGAGGGCTCGCACGCCGGTCACGTCCCGCTTCGTGCCGTACCACCACCGCGTGAGCGTGGGCGTCGTGGGACGAGACGCGCTGAGCTCAGACGGAGCCGCACGTGTGGCCGCGGACGCGGCCGCCGCAGTGTCGATATTCGACCAGCGAGGATGCGTGTCGCCTCACGTCCTGTACGTGGAGCGCGGAGGAGCCACGGACCCCGGCGCTTGGGCGGTAACCCTCGCCGAGGCGATGGCCGGGGTCGAGCTGGAGCTTCCCGGTGGGCGTTTGACTCCGGAGGAGGCATCGTCGCTTCACCAGCTACGTGGGGCGGCCGAGCTCGAAGAGGCATCGGGGAGCGGGGTGCGGGTGTACCATGGGGACCGGGGATCCTGGACCGTGATCTACCAGGAGAGCCCCACCTTCACCCTCTCATGTCAGAATCGGTTGGTCTATGTGAAGCCGGTGTCGGACCTGGCCGAGGTCCCCGAGCTACTCTACGATCTCCGGCGTCACCTCCAGACCGTTGCCATCGCAGGAGCCGGAGCTCGGCGAGAGGCTCTCGCGACGGCCCTCGGCCGCGTCGGTGTGACCCGCGTCACCTCGTTCGAGGGTGCGCCCTGGCCTCCGCCCTGGTGGCATCACGATGGGGCGTCGGTCTTCGATGGGCTGATCAGGTGGATCGATCTCGAAGACGAGTGATCTCTCTCACGTCGCCTCCAGCAACCTCCTCAGGATGTCGGCCTGCTCGTCCAGATATCCGAAGAGCACCACGGTCTCGGGGTGACGGCGCCCTTCGGCGGCACGACGGATCTCGTCCACCATGATCCCGGCTGCCTCGCCGAAGTCGAAGCGCGGTGGATGGCGCCCGCGACGCCAGCGCCCAGCAGGAGGTGGTTGTTGGCCGCATTTACAACGGCGTCACCGTCGAACGTGGAGATGTCGCCCTGCTCGACAATGATGCGGACCGACATGGACTCCGGAGAAGGAAAGAGGGGGTCGAAGGCTTCTACTCTTCTGGCTGCTCTTCTGCGCGCCAGATCACCATCTGCCGTTGGCCGTCCGATGTCTCTTCCACTCGAACGGTCAAGGCGTCTCCCGCGGCCAGTTTCAGGGTGTCCCGGAGATCCTGAGGGATCGTGATCCGTCCCCCGACCCCGATGGTCATGTCCGCGTATAAGAGCGTACGATAGATGGCCATCCGGCCTCCTCATGGTTAGTCAACAACAGGCGAAATTTATAGAGTTTGGGGGTGGCGGCAACCGCTCTTCCCCATCGGCCGAGGAGCGGTGAAGAAGCGTAGCCACCCGCCCGTGGGGGGGAGGAAACGGCCGAAAGCCGCATCTATGGCCTATGCGTCCTAGGCCTTCCGTCGGTTCACTCCTCCTCGGGGAGCAGGGACCGTAGGAGCCCCTGAAGCTGGTGGTCCCCGAACGCCCGGGCCTTCCGGACCGCCTCTTCGTACGAGTCCTCGATGATGATCGTGGTTGTGCGGCGGGCGGCTTCCTCGCCCTCGTTGTCGGTCGGCGAAAAACACAGAAGGCCGCGGTAGCTCGAGGGCCGTCGGGGGTCGTCGCTGAACTCCAGGTAGACCTCCCAGAAACGGCCATCGTGGCTGATGGTCGCCAGATGCTGTCCGTTGGAAGGGGGTGGCGGCCTCGGAGGGTCGGTCGGGGTCGTCATGATACGAAAACTAGCATCACCCCTACCGCTTCGCTACGAGAGGGCAGAGGGAGACGTCAGCACTGATTCACTCCGAAGGGCCCGACGCACGGCGGTCAATGCGGTCCTCATCTCCTCCTGGTCGGAATCGTCCAGGGTCTGGCCGCCGAACCGGGACCGGAGGTAGGTGGTAACGAGGCTGTGAGCGGGTCGATACGCGGGGTGCCTCCGACGAGCGAGCTCGTCGACCAATGTGAGAGGTGCCAAACCGTCGCCCGGAACGAGCCCTGCTCTGCGGCAGCTCTCGCGCAACTTGAGGTAGAGGCGCGTCTCCGGTCCGGCATGGGACGAACTCCGGCGCATCCAGTAGACGCCGAACGCGAGGGCGAGGGCCATGAGGATCCCCCAAAACATTGCTGCGGGGTCTCTAGAGGGGCGGCCGTCGATGGCCTGGCCGCCCGGCTCATCCCGGCGGAAGAGCTCAGAGACCCGGAGGAGCAGGCCCGACTGGGACTCTTGGTCGTAGTCGAGGATCCACTTGTTCCAACGGTGCTGGAGCACGTCCAAGAGGAACCGGCCCGGCCAGAGCCAAGAGGTCAGCGCCTCCGACGACCCCGCGCCGGCGGGCGTGGGGTCGAAGGGAACCCATCCGAATCCGGGAAACCACACCTCCACCCATGAGTGAGCCTCGTTCTGGGTCACGGCCAGGTACTGCCCGAAGTCGTTCCACTGACCACCGAGGAAGCCGTTTACCTCTCGGGCGTGGATCCCCAGGGTGCGCAACAACACGACCATAGCCGTCGAGAAGTACTCACAGTGGCCCTCCCGCCGATCGAAGAGGAAGTACTCGAGCGTGGCCTGCCGTGCCGAGCGGGGCAGGTCGAGGGTGTATCCGAACTCGTTGTGGAGGAACTCCTCTATAGCGACGGCACGGTCGTAGTTGTTGTCGAGCCCCTGTGTCAGGGAACGCGCCAGGTCTCGGGTCCGCTGCGAGACGCGAGGCAGCTGAGTGAAGTGGGTCCGGGCCGGGGCGAACCCCGATCTGGCGGCGCGCAGGGCCTCGGACTCGGGCCGTCCGTCCACCGAGACCGCTTCGTACGAGGGGCTCCCTGAGCCCCAGTAGATATGGTCCCCGGCGTTGTCGAAGAGTGGCTGGATGCGCGGATTGTCGGAGCGCACTCCAAGGAGGGGGTGGAGAGCGAAAAGGACACGAACGTCCAGCGGAGCCGCGTAGATCTTCTGGCGGACCCGGTCCGGGTTCCACGCCTCGTACCAGCGCTCCATGCCGAGAGATGGAGGCAGTGACGCGGTGCGACTCCAGCGGACACCGTCGAAGCGGTCGTAGGAGCGCCCTCTCCAGTGGAGCCCTCCCACGTTGGCGGGCCGTCCGTCCGGAAATTCCACCCGCAAGACGATCGCGGGGTTGGGGTAGATCCGGGAGCCGTGGCTTCCGAGGGAGACCTGGTCGCTGAAGCCGGCGATGGAGGTGGCCAGAACGTCACCCCGGGACGCCCAGCCCCGCGAGAACCTGGGAAACGCGACGAAGACGACCCCGCTCATCATGAGCGTGGCTCCGGAAAGGCCCGCCATGCCCATCAAGAACTTCCGCTCCAGCACGAGCTCACGCCCTCCCCTCGCGTCGGCCTGTCGATGCAGGTGACCGACCATGAGGGCCACTGTGGCGAGGGCGATATAGCTTACGAAGGCCAGTGCGAAGAGTACCCCGGGGCGGTATGCGGTCGATGCCAGGAGGAGCGCGAAGGTGAGCGCGTACAGGCGTGCGTCGTTCGGTGCGTCGAGGGACCTCAAGGCCTCCGCACTGAGAAGGAGCAACAGAAGGTCCACCACCGGGATCACCACGTCGTCGCCGACGACGAAGACGTGATAGAGGGAGCGAACGACCAAGATCCCGGCCAGGGGTAGCCAGAACTGCTCCAACCTGAGCGAGAGCTCATGATCGGGCTGCCATACGAAGGCGAGGATGAGGGCGATGGCCGCGAGGACCGCGCTGGTGGGCTCGAAGCCAGCGCCACCGGCAAAAGCGAGAAGGGCCACGAGGCCCATGCCGACCACCAGACGACGGTGGAGCAGCTGAAGCCTCATCCGGCACGCCTTTCCGGCTCAGCGGCCGGGGACGAAGGCCCCGAGGCGTCGTCTAACCACCTGCCGGAAGGCACGTAAGCTCCGTACGAGGAGCGCCCAGCTCCGGAGATGGACACGAGAACGCAGCTGACAGGATCCGTGGGGGGAGCCAGACGGGGGCCGGATCGCTGGAAGTCCACTCTCGCGAGCACGTCCAACACGCGCTCGAGCTGCCCCGACCCAGTGCCGGCATCCACGTAGCCCGTCGGGGTGGCCAGGGCGAACCGCCTACCCTCTTGAAAGGCCCGGGCCAGCAGTGACGCGGCGGTCTCCAGCGCTCCCTCGGCCCGATCCCCCGGCTCATCCCGGGTGTCGAGGCAGATCCAGATCGTTTCGGTGGCGTCCTGATCGTACTCCCGCACCACCGGCTTCCCGGTCCTGGCCGTGGATCGCCAGTGGATGTCGCGCGGGTCGTCGCCGGGCCGGTACTCCCGGAGACCCCGGTACTCGCCTCGGGCCCCGAGCGTCATACCGCTCACGTCCGAGAAGCGAGGCCGGCTGCTTGCTCCTGGAGGCGCCGGAAGGGCCACGGGGCGGTCCGCCCTGGGCCAGATCACGAGCTCGCCGGGAAGCGCGATGTCACGCTCCTTGGTGAAGAGGCCGAAGGGAAACGCGGTCGACAGGGTGAGTGCTTTGAGCGGGTAGATTCCTCGTCGGATGAAGTGGTTCTCAGACCGGACCGTGATCGATTCACCGGCATCGAGTCGGGCGATGCACGCGGATCCGGGCAGGCCCTCCTCGATGAGATAGACGGCCAGAGTGGGAAGCCGGAGTTTACCATTCGTCACGTGGTACGTGATGCGAACCGTCTTCCCCACCGTGACCCCCCGGGGAATCCATCTCCTCACCTCCAGGCCCCGGAGGGCCTGCTCCGAGAGCCAGCCCGAGAGAGCGATGAAGCCAAGCATGGCTCCCAGCAGGAGATAGAGCAGGTTGTTTCCGGTGTTGACCGCAGCGAATCCGATGGCAAAGGCCCCCGCCGTGAAGACAGCTCCTCCAGTGGTGAAGCGGATGCGACGCCACGCGCGCAGGCGTCGCCAGGTGTCTCGCAGGATCGTGGGGAGAGCGGCCAAAGGCTCTAGGAAGTTCATCCGTCGGCGCTCCGTGGGTGGCTCGCGGACCTCCGGCACACCGCGCTACACCGGGACCGCTACGTCCTCGAGGATCTCGTCGACGATCGCTCCGGCCTCCTCGTGGGCCTCGTGAGTGGCCGCCGTGGCTCCTATGGGAAGGATCCGATGGGCCAGGCATGGGCCTGCAAGATGCTGAATGTCACTCGGCACCAGGAAGTCCCGGCCACTCAGAAGAGCGTAAGCCCTCGAAGCCCTGAACAGGCCGATGGCTCCTCGCGGGCTGACCCCCATGCGGAGACGTGGCTCGATCCGCGTGCGTCGAACGATCTCCATCAGGTAGCCCATGAGGGAGTCCTCGGTCCGGACCTCGGCGACCTGGTTTTGGAGCGTTAAAACCTCGCCCGGCGTGAGAACCGCCTTGATGCGCCGCTCCCAGGCGCCCTCTTCCGTGGACTCCTGGAGAATCCGACGCTCCGCCGCCTCCCCCGGGTAGCCGATGGTGATGCGCATGAGGAAGCGATCGACTTGGCTCTCGGGGAGGGGATAAGTCCCATGATGCTCGAGAGGGTTTTGGGTGGCCATCACCATGAAGGGCTGCGGGAGCTGGAACGTCGTGTCGTCCAAGCTCACTTCGCCTTCCTCCATGGCCTGTAGGAGCCCGCTCTGGGTTCGAGGCGGGGCACGGTTGATCTCGTCGGCCAGAACCATGTTCGTGAAGATGGGTCCAGGCCTCGTCTCGAACTCCGATGTGCGCGGATTATAGATCGACACACCCAGAACGTCCGAGGGCAGCAGGTCGCTCGTGAACTGGATCCGGCGGAACGAGAGACCGACGGCTGTCGCGAGTGCGTGGGCAAGCGTCGTCTTACCCACACCGGGGACATCCTCGAAGAGGATGTGTCCGCGGGCCAGAAGGGCCGACACGGCGAGTCGCACGACCTCTTCCTTGCCGTGAAAGACCTGCTCCACCTCGCCGATCAGACGCTCGACCAAGTCGACGGTAGGTAGTGTGTCCCTGATGGCTGTCGTGTCCACCAAATCCCAACTCCCGTCCGGGTTCTCCGGGGCTTCTTCTGGGGGGAAAAAGTATAACACTCACGCGGAGAAAAAGGTTCTTTCTGACCCCTATCGGAGCGTTGACACGGCCCTGAGGCTCCGGTAGCTTCCTGCCGTTTCAGACAGACGACTCTTGCTCCCACCCACCCCCATCCGGGCGGCAGGACTTATGACGAAGCGATGGATAGTTGCATCGATCGTCGCGCTCGCCACCCTGGGCTCTCTGGCCTTCGCTCGGACCCGGGACAGCAGTGCGGCGCAGGAATCGGAAGCACCGGGCGGGGCGGCTAGCGCCTTCGTCCAACCAATCGCTTTTCCTCATAACATCCACGCCGGAGTGGACCGGATCGACTGCCAGTATTGTCACTTTTCGGCAGAGCGATCGGTGGACGCCGGGATCCCCCCAGTCAGAACCTGCATCGGTTGCCATCAGATTATCGGTGGAACCGATGAGCGGCAGCAGGCCGAGATCCAGAAGGTTCGCGACTACTGGACCAATCAGGAGCCGATTCCGTGGGTGCGGATCTACAAGGTCGCCGACCACGTCCGCTTCCCACACATGAGGCATGTCGCGGCTGGCGTCGATTGCGCCACCTGCCACGGGGAGGTTCAGGAGATGGGGGTGCTGGAGGAGGTGAACCAGCCTCTTGCCATGGGCTGGTGCGTGACCTGTCACGTCGAGCGCGGCGTGTCCAGGGACTGCTCAGTTTGCCACTACTGATTCCAGGACCAATTCAATGAGCGACGGGCTGAAGAGACGCGAGTTCCTGAAGGTTCTGGGCGTCAGCGGAGCGGGTGCCGGCGTGGTGGGCTGCTCGACAGAGAGCGTCGAGCGCCTGATTCCGTACGTGGTTCCCCCCGAAGAGATCACCCCTGGCGTCGCCACGTGGTACACGTCGGTGTGTGGCGAATGTGAGGCGGGATGCGGGATTTGGGTCCGCACCATGGAAGGCCGCGTCGTGAAGGTCGAGGGGAATCCCGACCATCCCGTCTCGGGCGGGGCCCTCTGCTCCAGAGGACACTCGAGCATCCAGGGGCTCTACAATCCCGACCGCTTCACGGGGCCCATGATTCGACAGAATGGCCGGCTCCAGCCCATCTCGTGGGACGAGGCGGAGCAGATGCTGGCGGACCGTATTTCGTCAGAGGGACAGCATCTCCTGCTTACAGGATTCGCCGGGCCCTCGTTGATGGCGCTCTTCGAGGAGTTCGCCGGAGCCACAGGCGGCGGAGTCGTCCGCTACGACACGCTGGCCGAGGCGCCACTTCGCGAGGCCGGCCGGATCGCCTTCAGGGCCAACGTGGTGCCCTGGTACGATATCGGAGAGGCTCGCCTCCTGGTCTCGTTCGGTGCCGACTTCCTCGAGAGCTGGCTCTCGCCCGTGCGGGACGCGCGGGGCTTCGCTCGCATGAGCGGGGTGGATGAGCAGGGCAGGAAGGGGCGCTTCGTCTTCATCGGCTCCCGGCTCTCTCTGACGGGCCAGAACGCCGACGAGTGGCTTCCTATCCAGCCGGGAAGCGAGGCACTCGTGGCGCTCGCCATGGCGAACGTCATCTCCGGAGCCGGCGCTGGCGCCGGCCCATATAGAGACATCGTCAACGCCTACACCCCCGAGAACGTCGCGGACGCCACCGGTATCTCGGCCGAGAGCATCCGCGAGCTGGCCCTCCGGTTTTCCGAGGCGGAGCCTAGCCTGGCTCTGGGCCCGGGTGTCGCAGGACAACACCGGAACGCCACGGCCGCTAACCTGGCCGTGACCGTTCTCAATGCCGTAGCCGGCAACGTGGGCAGGACGGTGCACTACAACACGCCCCAGCTAAACGCCCCCGCCTTCGGCTATGCGGGAGTGCAGCGGATCATGCAGCTGATCGGCCGGGGAGCCATAGGGACGTTGCTGGTCCACGACAGCAATCCGATGTACTCGCTGCCGGCGTCGTCGGGCTTTCGACAGGCTCTCGAGAGCGTGCCCTTCAAGGTGTCCTTCGCGTCGGCTCCCGACGAGACGGCGGCCCTTGCCGACCTGATCCTCCCGGACCGGCACTTCCTGGAGTCCTGGGGCGATTCGGCCATCCGACCAGGCCTTTGGGCGCTGCAGCAGCCGGCCATGCAGCCTGTGCCCCACTTCGACTCCAGACCGACGGGGGACGTGCTCCTCTCGGTCGCCGCACACATGGGGCGGGACCTCGGCTCGGCCACCCTCTATGACCGGCTGCGCACGCGTTGGCAGGCCGTCGCCGCTTCGGCGGGAGCCACCGACTCTGATGCATTCTGGCACGAGGCGCTGAAGTCTGGGGTGGTGAATATCGGATCCGGCCTTGCTGGCGTGTCACAAACGCTCCGGCAGCCAGATCGCGCGCTGGTCTTCGATCCGCCGGACTTCGACGGCCGTGGCGACCTGCACCTGATGGTGTATCCGTCGTCGCGCTTCGGGGATGGAGCCCTGAACTCCAACCGGCCGTGGCTGCACGAGCTGCCCGATCCCGTCAGCAAGATCACCTGGCACTCCTGGGTGGAGATGCACCCGAGCCGCGCCGAGTCCATGGGGCTCAAGGACGGTGACCTGGTGATCCTCTCCACGGACCACGGCCGCGTGGAAGTGCCGGTTTGGATCTACCCGGGCATCCGCGAGAACGTGGTGGCCGTACCCATGGGAGGGGGCCACGACCGTGCCGGGCGCTTCAGCGACGGAAACGGCGTGAATCCCCTCGACTTGCTGCCGACCGAAGCCGAAGCGCTGTCGGGCGGTCTGGTTCACTTCGCCACCAAGGTCCTGGTGACGCCCACCGGCCGGCGCAGGCCCTTGGCCTCCATCGCGGGCTCGGACTCGCAGAGCAATCGTCCCATCACTCCGGCGGTGGCTCTGAGCGCGCTGGCCGGCGAGGCCGAGCAGGCCGAGGAAGGGGACGCGCACGGTCCGCTGAAGGAGCTGCAGGGGGTCGGTGGCTTCGTTCCGGTCGAGACCGAGGGCCGTCCCGAGGATTTCCCTCTGGAGGGAGCCCGGCACGGCGAGTACGGTGATCCGGAGGAACCTCGGTGGGCCATGACCATCGACCTCGACAAGTGCACGGGGTGTAGCGCTTGCGTGACGGCGTGTCAGTCCGAAAACAACGTGGCATGGGTCGGAGAGAATCAGGTGACCATGGGCCGCGACATGGGGTGGATCCGCCTGGAGCGCTACTACGAGGCCGTGGACGCGAGTCACGCCGGACCGTTGGACGTGCGCTTCCTGCCCATGATCTGCCAGCACTGCGGCAACGCGCCGTGCGAGCCCGTCTGCCCCGTCTTCGCTACGTACCACACGCCGGACGGGATCAACACCCAGGTCTACAACCGCTGCGTCGGAACCCGGTACTGTCTGAACAACTGCCCCTACAAGGTCCGGGTCTTCAACTGGTACACCTACACGGATGAAGAGCCGGTGCGGGAGGGCCTGGGACACGCTCCGGAGCCTCTCAACTGGGCGTTCAACCCGGATGTGACGGTGCGCGAGAACGGCATCATGGAGAAGTGCTCCTTCTGCATCCATCGTATCCGCAATGTGCAGAACCGGGTGGCCGTCGAGGGAAGCACCCTGCGGGACGGCGATGTCATCCCGGCCTGTCAACAGAGCTGTCCGGCCGAGGCCATCGTCTTCGGCAACATCCGTGATCCTCGCTCCCGGGTGGCCCAGTCGGTCCAGAGCGAGAGGGTCTATCGAGTGCTGGACGAGATGCTCAACACCCAACCAGCGGTGAGCTACTTGAAGAAGGTGACGTTCCACGACGTGGAATCGAGAGAGCACTGATGGCCACGGCGACCGAACAGCCGAGGGGCGCGCTACCCCATCCGGATGTCCATCGCCTCGACGAGGTCAACCGGGATGTCCTGAGGGCGCTGGAGCGACCAGGACTGGGCTGGTGGCTACTCTTCGGCGTGGCCGTCGCCGGACTCGGGGTCTTCTTCGGGTCCTGGGGCATCCAGCTGTGGAAGGGGGTCGGAGTCAGTGGACTCACGAGTCCGGTGGGCTGGGGTGTCTACATCACCTCCTTCGTGTTCTGGGTGGGGATCGCCCACTCGGGCACACTGATCTCGGCCATCCTCTTCCTCTTCCGGGCGCCGTGGCGTCAGTCCATCTACCGTACTGCCGAGGCCATGACCGTGTTTGCTGTCATGACCGCGGGGCTGTTCCCACTCATCCACATGGGACGCGTCTGGCATGGATATTGGATGATTCCGTATCCGAACAGCCGCTTCCTGTGGCCCAACTTCCGCTCGCCCCTGGTCTGGGACGTCTTCGCCGTGACCACGTACTTCACGGTCTCGGCGGTCTTCTTCTACCTGGGGACGATACCCGACCTGTCCGCCGCCCGGGATGCGGCGACGGGTGTGAGGAAGAAGCTCTACCAGGTCATATCCCTGGGGTGGCGCGGCACGGACCGTGAATGGCACCACTTCGGCAAGGCATACATCTTTCTGGCCGCCCTGGCCACGCCCCTGGTCCTGTCCGTCCACTCCGTGGTTTCCTGGGACTTCGCCGTGGCGATCGTGCCGGGGTGGCACACCACCATCTTCGCTCCCTATTTCGTCGCAGGCGCCATCTTCTCGGGCGTCGCCTTGGTGATCACCCTCACGGTTCCCCTCAGGAAGGTCTTCGGCCTCGAGGCGTACCTCACGACCAAGCACTACGACGCCATGGCGAAGCTCTGCCTGTTCACGTCGATGATCGTGCTCTACGCCTACCTCGCCGAGTCCTTCATGGCGTGGTACAGCGGTGAGGAAGTGGAGCGGGCGGCCGCCTGGGCCAGATTCTTCGGTCACTACTGGTGGGCCGCCTGGATCATGTTGGTGTGCAACGGGATGGTGCCCGTCATGCTCTGGTTCAAGCGCGTGAGGTACTCGATACCCGCCCTGTTCGCGATTTCGATCTTCATCAACATCGGAATGTGGTTCGAGCGCTATGTGATCATCGTCACGGGGCTCCACCACGAGTACGAGCCCTTCGCGTGGGGCGTCTATAGACCCTCGCTCGTCGAGATGGGGATCGGGTTGGGGAGCTTCGCCTGGTTCGGCTTCTGGTTCCTCCTCTTCACGCGGTTGCTACCGCCAGTGGCCATCGCCGAGCTGAAGGAGGTGCTGCCCACGCCCATGCGTAGTGCCGGACTGGCTCACGCTGGTGGGGAAGGGGGTGAGCCATGAGCGCCACGACCGGCCTTCTGGCCTCTTACGAGTACGTGGACTCCGTGGTGAACGCCATCGAGAAGCTGAGGGCGTCGGGGCTCAAGAAGATCACCGCCTACATGCCCTATCCCGACCTTCACATCGAGGCGGCTCTCGGTTACGACCAGAGCCCCGTGCGGGTCTGGACGCTCGCCGGAGGACTCTGCGGCGCGGCAGGAGGATTCGCCCTCACGTCGTTCACGTCCATGGATTGGCCACTCGTCACGGGTGGCAAGCCGATCCTCTCCATACCGGCGTACATTATCATCGCATTCGAGATGGCGGTGCTGTTCGGAGTTCTGGCCACCGTGATCGGCCTCTTCATCAACAGCCGTCTTCCTTACGTGAAGCCCATGGTGGTCTACGATCCGGAGTTCAGCGCCGGCCGATTCGGTGTCTATGTGACCGCCCCTCCGGACCGATTGGACGAGGCCCGCCGAATACTGCAGGAGCAGGATCCGGTCGAGCTGCGGGAAGATCCCGCGGGGGTGGCCCATGCTTCGTAAAGCGCGCCTCAGCGTGGTTCTGGCTCTGCTCGCGGCGACGAGCGCCTGCACGCCTCTCGACAACGTCATGGCGAGCATCTTCGGTCGCCACATGCGGGACTCCAGATCCTTCGACCCCTACGAGAACACGCTCGCTCCTCCGCCGAACAGCGTGCCCTTCGCGGCCGGCAACATTACTCCCGGGCCGGGCCAGCTGAATACCGGCCAGCCCGTGAGGGGCTTCAACGCCCCGCCCTTCACCCAGGCGGATCTCTTCCAGCCCGTGGTGCAAGCGCTGCCCAATCCGGTCGCGCCCGACGAGGCCTCGCTTGCCCGTGGTGAGGTGTTGTTCAATCGCATCTGCGCCGTGTGCCACGGCGCGGCCGGTGTCGGCGCCCAGGCCAACATCATCGAGAAGTACCCGCTCCTGATGGCGTTCAACCTGTCCGGACCCGTAGTGGCGGGCTACAGCGACGGGTACATCTATGGGATCATGCGCGTGGGCCGCGGCCTCATGCCGCCGTATGGACACCAGATCAGCCACTTCGATCGCTGGAACATCGTGAACTACGTCCGTGTGTTGCAGCGTCAGGCCGGAAACGAGCCGGCCGTGGCCGGGGGGGAGGACTAGGCCATGAGCCACATCCACGTCCCCTCCGAGATTCCGGTCCGCTATCTGCCTCGCTCCAAGAACGCGGACATGCTCTTCGTGGGCATGTTCGTCGTGGGGTTGGCGGGCTTCATTTTCGCCCTGGGCAACGACGCCGACCGGGCCTGGCAGTCCTACGTCTCCAATTGGCTCTTCTTCACGAACGTGGCCATGGGGGCGATGCTCTTCACCGTGGCGACCTGGATAACCAAGTCGAAGTGGAACTGGTCGGTCCGGCGGGTGAGCCTCTCCTTCGTGGCGTTCCTTCCCATCTCCTTCGTCATGCTTCTGCCCATGCTGGGGCTCGGGGAGTCGTTCTTCCCCTGGATTGCGGAGATGGCCCACGATCCCATCCTCCAGAAGAAGGCGGCATACCTCAACATGCCGTTCCTGGTGACGCGGAACGTGGTGGGGGTGGTGGTCCTCTTCGGGGCTTCGCTGTACTTCGCCTACATGGCGCTCCGCCCCGACATGGGACTGGCCAAGGACAACGGTGACTCCGATCCGGGCCGAGCGGCTTGGCGGGAGCGTCTCACGCAGGGCTGGAGGGGCCAGGAGGCCGAGGAGGTCCACTCCTATCGGCGCATGACCAAGCTCGGTCCGGCCTTCGTGATTCTCTACGTCGTGGTGATGAGCATCCTCGCGTACGACTGGGTCATGTCCCTCGAGCCGCACTGGTTCTCCACCATGATGGGCCCGTGGTTCTTCATGGGCGCGTTCTGGAGTGGCATGGCCGCGACCGCCTGCTTGGTCACGCTGCTCAAGCGGGACCAACGGTTCGACAAGGCCATGGGGCGGCAGCAGCTCCACGACCTCGGAAAACTGACCTTCGCCTTCTCCATCTTCTGGGCCTATCTGTTCTTCGCCCAATACCTGGTGATCTGGTACGGGAAGCTTCCGTGGGAGCAGGCCTGGATCATCCACCGGGCCGAGGAGCCCTGGGGACGGCTGTCGGCCATGGTAGTCGTGATGTGCTTCGTCGTGCCCTTCGCGTTTCTCATGGGGCGGAAGCCCAAGATGAATCCGGCGTTCTTGCGGACCGTCACGTTCGTCATCTTGGGGGGTCTCTGGCTCGAGAAGCATCTCATGGTGGCACCGTCCATCCGGGACCACGGCACGCCTCCCATCGGAGCGACCGAATTCCTGATCGCGCTCATGTTCCTCGGGCTGTTTCTCTACGCAGTGCGGTGGTTCCTCTCGACCTTCCCGGTGATCCAGGTCTGGCAGCCCATGGTGGATCCGGAGACTCTCGAGGTCGAGGTCCTGGGGGAGGGCGCATCGGTGGGTTGACAGCGGGTGTCATCCCGACCGGGCTCAGGTACGCCTCGGGCGGTCCTTGTTCTCGTACATGTGCCGGTCGGCGGCCTGAATGAGCTCCTCGACCCCGATCATCTGGTTCGCCTCGAAGTGGGCCATGCCGGCGCTCACGGTCACCCCATGCGGCGCCAGAACGCGGTCCGCTCGGATCCGCTGCTCCACCCGTGCGAGATAACCCCGGGCGCCCTCTTCGTCGCTCTCGGAGAGGACGGACACGAACTCGTCGCCGCCGTATCGGGCCACGAGGTTCATGGCCCGGTTCTCGTCGGCCAGGACGCGTCCGAATGCCTTGAGGATCTGATCACCCACCAGGTGACCCAGGGTGTCGTTGTAGTGCTTGAACTCGTCCAGGTCGAAGAGCACTAGGACGAGACGCCGGCCCCTTCGCGCGGCGGCCACCTCTCGCTCCAGGTGGAGCTGGAGGTGCCTCCGGTTTGGGAGACCCGTCAACACGTCCGTGAGGGAGAGGGCCTGGATGCTCGCGTGAAGCTCGGCGTTGTCCAGCGCGACGGATGCCTGACCAGCCAGACGGGTGAGCAGTCCAATATCGTACTCGGAGAAGCCCCTGGGCTGCTTCGACCCGGCCGCCAGGGCGCCGGCGACGCGTTCTCCGATCACCAAGGGGACGGCTACTCCGCTCCCGCTCTCCAGGAACTCCCTCATGTGCTCCGGAACGAGGGGACTTGCTGCCAGATCGTCGATCACGAACGGCTTGCCCTTATTCACCAGGGTCTCGTACAGCGGGCCTTCGAGATCCCAGGTGGCGCCCACGGGAACCTGGATGGGGCCTACCGAGGCTCTCACGGTCGCGAGAGTGTGCTCGAAGGTCCAAACGCCGGCACCATCGACGTCCAATAGGTCAATGCCAGCCGAGGAGACCCGGCCCAGGACCTCTTCGAAGTCGAGAGAGCTGGTGAGGGCCCGCCCGATCTCCTCAAGCTTTTCCGCCTCGCGGGAGCGCCGATCCAGCTCGGCCACATGTCGTGCGTTCTCGATGGTCGCCGCCGCCAGATCTGCGATCCCTTCCAGGAGCTCCAGGTCCTCTGACCCGTATGCGTTGGGACGATAGCTCTGGGTGCTGAGAGCACCCCGGACCTCGCCCTTGTAGATGAGGGGAGCAGAGATGGCGGACCGCGTGATCTCGGTCTCCTCTTCGCCCAGGAGCATGACGGACTGGGCGCTCAGCCGGTCTTCGACGGTGGTCGACTTTCCGGTACGGATCACCTCGCTGTCCGAGCCCTTGTAGGTGATGTCACACTGGCTCTCCTCGCCTCGGTCGGCATAGAAGACCACCGTGGCGAGATCCGCCTCCGCGTCGTACAGGGAGATGTAGAATCCGGCCGCCTCCACGACCCTTGCCGTCTCCCTGTAGATGGCCCGAAAAAGCTCTTCGGGACTCAGGGTGCCGGTCAGGGTACGGCCGATATCGAGCAGAACGCGATAGCGGTCGGCCAGAGGCGCACGAATACTCGTCTCGGCAGAGTGCATGCAGAGTCCATTAAGGCCGCGATGGGATCGCGGCAGATTCACTTAATCTCAACTATATGAGTCGCAGTCGTGAGGTACAACAAAAAAATGGCTAACTGGTTGGATCATTAGGGGTTTCGGCCCTGTCGAAATATCGTTGCATCTCGTAGCCGATGGCTCTCACGAGACGCACCTCTCGGAGGTCAGGCTCTGCCCGCGAGAGAAGGGTCCGAAGCGTCCGGAGCACCCCCTCGGGGTGCCGGTCTCCCTTGAAGAAGTCGATCCGGTAGAGCCCCTGCTCCAGGGCCGTATACATCTGTTCCAGGTCCGCGTGGGTGGCCGGACCCGCATCCCGCTTGTATCCCGGAAGGGGAGCCTCGTCGGTGGCTGCCAGGTAGATCTCGTAGCAGAGTACCAGGCAGGCCTGGGCCAGGTTGAGGCTGGAGTACTCGGCCGACGTGGGTACGACGGCGATGGCGTGGCAGAGGTCCAGGCCCTCGTTCGTTAGCCCGCGATCCTCCCGGCCGAAGACCAACGCCACGGGGCCTTCGGCGGCCCTCAGCACGATGGTGGGCGCCACGGACCGGGGCCGTAGGTAGTTGCGCTGAGCGGTGCGTGGGCGGGCGGTGGTCCCCACGGTGAACACCGTGTCGGCCAGGGCATCGCGGAGGGTCGGGAACACATCGGCTGACTCCACCAGTTCATCGCTCCGGTGGGCGATGCCGGTGATGCGGCGGACGTCGTACTCTTCGGGGTCCACCAGGCGGAGCCGCGACAAGCCCATGTTCATCATCACGCGAATGACGCCGGCTATGTTGACGACGTCCTTGGGCTCGTCCAACACAACGACGATGTTATTGAGGGGTGACATCGCCATCAGATGGATCGCCTACGGGCTGTCGTCGTCCCTGGGCTCCTCCAGAGAGCGGTCGTCGGGTGTATCCTCGCCCCCACGAAGCGCCCCCTTGAAATTCCTGATACCCTCTCCCAGGCCACGCCCGATCACGGGGATGCGCTTGGCGCCGAAGAAGAACATCACCACCAGGAAGATGAGGACCAGCTCCCAGACACCGAGGCCCATCATTGGAGCAGCGCCTTGGCGATGGTCTGGAGCTGCATGTTGGTCGTCCCCTCGTAGATCGTGCCGATCTTGGAGTCCCGATAGAACTTCTCCACCGGATACTCGCGGGTGAACCCGTATCCTCCGTGAAGGTCGATGCACAGGGACGTCACGCGCTGGGCCATCCTGGAGGAATGTAGCTTCGACATTGCCGCAGGCACCGCGAAGTCCTCACCAGCGTCCTTGAGACGGGCGGCATTGTAGACCAGCAGACGCGAAGCCTCAAGTTCGGTCGCCACGTCTGCCAGCTGGAACTGCACGCCCTGGAACTTGCCGATGGGCTGGCCGAACTGCTTCCGCTCCTTCACGTACCGCAGCGTGTTGTCCAGGGCTCCTTGGGCCGTTCCCACCATCTGGGCGCCGATGCCGATGCGGCCCTCGTTGAGGGTCTCGATGGCCACCTTGTATCCCTTGCCCACCTCGCCCAGGACGTTGTTGCCGGGTACCCGGACGTTGTCGAGGACGATCTCGGTCGTGGAGGAGGCACGGATGCCGAGCTTGTCCTCCTTCTTTCCGACCGTAAAGCCCTCCATGTCGCGATCCACCATGAAGGCTGTGATGCCCTTGTAGCCGGCCTCGGGGTCGACGGTGGCGAAGACGATATAGGTGCCGGCCTCGCTCCCGTTCGTGATCCAGAGCTTCTGGCCCGCGAGGAGCCAATCGTCGCCGTCCTGTGTGGCCCGGCAAGTGAGGGCGAAGGCGTCGGACCCGCTTCCGGCCTCGGAGAGGGCATAGGCTCCGACCATCTCGGTCGCCAGCAGGGGGAAGTAGCGAGCCTTGAGCTCGGCGCTACCCCAGCGCTTGAGCGCGTTGATCACGAGCGTGTTCTGTACGTCGACCAGGGTTCCGACGGATGGGTCGATTCTGGAGAGCTCCTCCACCACCAGAATGGAGGTGAAGAAGGTGGAATCTGCTCCACCGAACTCCTCGGGCACCTCGATTCCCATGAGGCCCAGCTCGAAGAGCATGGGGAGGAGTGAAGGATCAATCTCCTGGGCCTCGTCCATTTTGGACACGAGGGGGGCTACTTCGGATTGGGCGAAATCCCGGACCGCCTCCCGGAACATCTCCTCCTCTTCGCTCAACGTGGTGACGGCTGGGCGGGCTTCACTGGCTAGCGTGGTGGGCATGTCTGCTATCTTTCCAGCGGGCTGTATCAGTGCTTTCGTCGGCTACCGAACTCCACGAAAGTTATCCGTGCGGGTCGGGTGTGAAAAGGCGAGGCGCCGGATCTACGGGCGTCCATGGGCCACCGTTTTGACCTTGACGCTTCTCGAGAATTCTCTATTGTGACCGCCCTAGACCTTCGACCATGGAGGAGCGATGTCCGAAATCCCCGAAGGACTTCGATATACGGAGGAGCACGAGTACCTCAAGGCCACCGATGAAGACGGGGTCTACCAGGTCGGTATCACCGATTACGCCCAGGGGGAGCTGGGGGACATCGTGTTCATCGAGCTGCCGGAGGTCGGGGCGAGCTTCGACAAGGTGGCTACCTTCGGCACCATCGAGGCTGTGAAGGCCGTGAGTGACCTCTACTGCCCCTTGGCCGGCGAGGTGGTCGCCGTGAATCAGGCCCTGGATGACGATCCCTCGCTGGTGAACAGCGATCCGTACGGGGCCGGTTGGATGATCCTCCTGCGCGTCACTGATGAGAGCGCCTTGGGGGATCTCCTGGATGCGGCTGGCTACCAGGCTCTGGTCGGCGAGTAGGAGCTGATCTCTAGTCCCACCGCGGAAACGGCATTCGCGGCCCGACACTTCCGAGGAAGAACATGTCCCTAGAGATAGATACGGAGGGTCGATTCGCCAGCCGGCATATTGGCCCTCGTGATCATGAGATCGAGTCGATGCTGGCGTCTCTGGGTGTGAGCTCCCTCAGCGAGCTGGTCGACCAGACCATTCCCGACTCCATTCGCCTGCAAGGCGACCTCGAGCTACCCGACGCCTCTCCCGAGCATCGGCTTCTCCACCGGCTCGAGGAGATCGGCTCCAAGAACCGGGTCTTCCGGTCCTACATCGGGATGGGATACCACGACACGGTCGTACCAGGCGTGATCCTGAGGAACATCCTCGAGAACCCCGGTTGGTACACACAGTACACGCCCTATCAGGCCGAGATCTCCCAGGGGCGCCTCGAGGCGCTGCTGAACTACCAGACCATGGTGATGGACCTCACCGGCCTGGAGATCACGAACGCGTCGCTCCTCGATGAGAGCACGGCGGCCGCCGAGGCCATGACCATGCTCTCCGGTGACACCCGAGACGAAAAGCGAACACGCTTCTTCGTCTCCGAAGCCTGTCATCCGCAGACCATCGAGGTCGTGAAGGGCCGGGCGGCGCCGTTGGATATCGAGGTCGTGATCGGAGCACACGACAACTACGATCTGGAGTCCTTCGGGGACCGGCTCTTCGGTGGTCTGGTCCAGTATCCGGCCACCGACGGGGCGGTGCATGACTACCGGTCCTTCTGCGACTCCTTCCACGAGCATGGAGCCGGGGTCGTCGTAGCCGCCGATCTCATGGCTCTCACGCTGCTCACTCCCCCGGGCGAGCTCGGGGCCGACATCGCAGTCGGCAACACGCAGCGTTTCGGAGTGCCCATGGGCTATGGCGGCCCTCACGCCGCCTACCTGGCGGCCAAGGACAGGTTCATGCGAAGGATGCCGGGCCGCATCATCGGCGTCTCCGTGGATGCCGATGGAAACCCGGCCCTGCGGATGGCCCTCCAGACCCGGGAGCAGCACATCCGTCGCGACATGGCGACGTCGAACATCTGCACGGCCCAGGTGCTCCTGGCCATCATGGCGGGCATGTACGCCGTGTATCACGGTCCCGAAGGGCTACGACGCAAAGCCAGCCGCATCCATCACCTGGCCGCGACCTTGGCGCACGGCCTTCGCGAGCTCGGCCATACCGTCGTACACGAGTGCTTCTTCGACACGCTTCATCTGGTGCCCTCGGGCGTCTCGGGGGAGGACGTCCTCCGTCGGGCCCGCGAGCTGGAGATGAACCTCCGCGACTATGGCGACGGGACGGTGGGCATCACGGTCGACGAGACGACAGAGCCGGAGGACATCGACGACCTCTTCAACGTCTTCAGCGACGGGGGGCCACGAGGCGGCGGCGTGAAGCTGAACGCGAGGAAGGTGTCGCAAGAAGCGTTTTCCGCCCTTCCCGACGCTCTCGTGAGGACGTCGCAGTTTCTGGAGCACCCGGTCTTCCACAGCTACCACTCCGAGACCGAGATGCTCCGGTACATCCACCGGCTGGAGAGCCGGGACCTCTCGCTGAACACGAGCATGATCTCCTTGGGGTCGTGCACCATGAAGCTGAACGCCACCACCGAGATGCTGCCGGTCACGTGGAGGGCGTTCGGCGGGCTCCACCCCTTCGCCCCGACGGACCAGGCCGAGGGGTACCAGGAGCTTCTTTCGGATCTGGAGACCTGGCTGGCCGAGATCTCCGGCTTCGCTGCCACTTCGCTCCAGCCCAACTCGGGGGCCCAGGGGGAGTACACGGGCCTCCTCGTCATCCGGGCGCTGCACGAGAGCCGTGGGGAGGGCCACCGCGACGTGTGCCTCATACCCTCGTCGGCCCACGGAACGAACCCGGCGAGCGCGGTCATGGCCGCGATGAGGGTCGTCGTGGTGCAGTGCGACGAGATGGGGAACGTCGATCTGGACGACCTGACGGCCAAGGCCGATGCGCACGCGGAGGATCTGGCTGCCATCATGATCACGTATCCGTCCACCCACGGCGTCTTCGAGTCGGAGATCCGGAGGATGTGCGAGATCGTGCACGGGCGGGGCGGACGCGTCTATCTGGACGGGGCGAACCTGAATGCCCAGGTCGGCCTATGCCGGCCCGGTGACTACGGCGCCGACGTCTGCCACATCAATCTCCACAAGACGTTCGCCGTACCACACGGGGGAGGCGGACCGGGCGCCGGGCCCATCTGCGTAACCTCCGAGCTGGCGCCGTTCCTTCCGAGCCATCCCGTCATCGAGACGGGTGGGCCCGAGGCGATCCTGCCGGTCGCGGGTGCTCCCTGGGGGAGCGGTAGCATCCTGGTGACTTCCTGGGCGTACATCGCACTCCTGGGTAGGGAGGGCGTTCGCAGGGCCACGGAGGTGGCCATCCTGAACGCCAACTACATGGCGAACCTGCTGCAAGATCAGTTCGACGTCCTGTACCGTGGGGAGAACGGACGCGTCGCCCATGAGTTCATTCTCGATCTACGCCCGCTCAAGAAGAGCACTGGAATCTCGGACGAGGACATTGCGAAGCGCTTGATGGATTACGGCTTCCATGCCCCCACCATGTCTTTCCCCGTCGCGGGCACGATGATGGTCGAGCCCACCGAGAGCGAGTCCCAGGTCGAGCTGGACCGGCTTTGTGATGCCCTCGTCTCTATCCGGGCCGAGATCGAGGAGGTAGAGTCCGGCGTGGCGGATCCGGAGGACAACGTGCTCAAGAATGCCCCGCATACCGCCGCCATGGTCACCGCGTCGGAGTGGGAGCGTCCCTACTCGCGAGAGAAGGCCGCATATCCGGCTCCCTGGACCAGAGAGTACAAGTTCTGGCCCCCGGTCCGGAGGCTGAACAACGCTCACGGTGACAGACACTTGGTCTGTGCCTGTCCCCCCATCGAGGCTTATGCTGAGGTAGCAGCCGGAACAGGCTGAGGGCTCTCAACGACAGTGGAGGATCCGAAAATGGCGAAACTCGATTATCACGGTCACGCGACTTTCACGCTTACCACCGATGACGGCACCCGCATCGTCATCGACCCGTTCTTCGACGGCAACCCCTGGACGGAGATCCAAGCCGCCGATGTCGAGGCCGACTTCATTTTCTGCACCCACGGCCACGAAGATCACTTCGCCGATGCCATCCCCATCGCCAGGGCCACGGGTGCGACGCTGGTGGGGAGCTTCGAGCTGGTCAGCTACGCACAGAGCCAGGGCATCGAGAATGCCCACCCCATGCACATCGGTGGCGGTTGGGACTTCCCCTTCGGCCGGGTGAAGATGACGATCGCCCACCATGGGGGGCTGATACATGGCGAGGGGGCCGAGGGCTTCACGACCAACCCCGCGGGCCTGCTCTTCGACCTGGGCCCGGGCAAGCGGCTCTACCATGCCGGAGACACGGCCTTGACCATGGACATGCAGCTTCTGAAGGGGAAGGTGGACGTGGCGCTCCTTCCTATCGGCGACAACTTCACCATGGGGCCGGAGGACGCTGTGACGGCCATCGAGTTCATCGGTCCGTCGGTGGTGATCCCGATCCACTACAACACCTGGCCCTACATCGACCAAAACGCTGAGGACTTCCGCACGCTGGTCGGGGACCGGGCCACCGTCGAGGTCGTCGAGCCGGGCCAGGGCTCGTACGAGTTCTGAGCGCCGTTCCTGACGCGGCTCGCCCCACTTCTTCAACAGGCCCCTAGCCGTGGCATCGACTGCGCAGGCCATCCGCCGCGCGAGGAGCGCGCCCGACACGGGGGCGCTCCGCTGGCGGGTCCTTGTGGACGCGCCGGCTTCGGGGGCGGTGAACATGGCCGTGGACCATGCCTTGGCCCGCTGTCTCGGCCAGGGGGAGGGCGTGCTTCGGCTCTATCGATGGGCCACACCCACCGTCTCGTTTGGCCGGAACGAACCCGCTCGTGGACGGTGCGACCTCGAGATCGCCCGGCGAGCTAGCATCGACTTTGTGCGCCGTCCGACAGGGGGACGGGCCGTGCTCCACGACAGAGAGCTCACGTATGCCGTGGCTCTTCCGGTGACCAGCGGTATGAGCCTGCGGGCCGTATACCGGATGGTGAACGAGGGGCTCGTGAAGGCCCTGGATGCGCTGGGTGTACCGGCCTCCACGGCGCCGGCGGAGGGCCGGGCTCTCCCTCCTGCCGCCGGCCCGTGCTTCAGGCGGCCCTCGGAGGGCGAGGTGACGGTGGCGGGCAGGAAACTCGTTGGAAGCGCGCAGGCCCGTATCGGGAGCGCGATCCTGCAACACGGCTCCCTGTTGTTGGGTCCGGGGCAGGAGCGGCTTGCGGACTTGCGGGGCGAGGTCGAGGAGGCTTCCGACCCGACCTGCCTTGAGGAAATCCTGGACGGGGTGCCTTCCTGGGACGTTCTTGTAGGGACGGTCACAGCGGGACTGAGCGAGGTTCTGAGCGGAGAGTGGCATCAGGCAGTGCTCACGGAGGCAGAGCGGGGGCAGGCTCGAGCACTCCAGACGCACTATGTGTCGACGGAGTGGACGTGGCGCCGGTAAGTGATCCCGATGCCTACAGGCACATACTGGCTGATGCCGTAGGAGAGCTGGGATGAGACAGTCGAGGTGGGCATTATTGATAACCGCAGCCGCGTTCTCGGGAGCGTGCGCCGGTGGGGAGGGTAGCCCTTCCACAGAGGCGGTGCCGTGGAGCTTGGATCGGGGCGTGGCGGAGATCGGAGACGGTATACCGTTCTGCGATGCCGCCATGGCTAATGTCGCCGAGTTCATGGGGCGGTTCGAGGGACAGCTTCCCCCCGACGACCGCTACGGCGGTGTGGCTGTCGTGGGCTCGATCGGTGAGCTCACCGACGGCATGAACGGGCACGTTTCACAACTGTATTCGTCCACACAGCACCAGAACTTCGTCAACCAGATGACCCTGGTGCAGTACGGAGATCTGAATCCGATCCCTTACCTGGCCGAGTCCTGGGAGGTCTCCGACGACAACACGGAGATCACCTTTCACGTCCGGGACGACGTCTACTGGCACGACGGCGAGCTCACCGACGCCTACGACGTTGCCTACACCTACGAGCGGGCCATCGACCCGGCAACGGGGTTCCCGAACTCCACGTTCTGGACACACTACGATCAGGGACCCGGTGGGGTGGAGGTGGTCGACTCGTTCACCGTGAAGTTCCGCATGCGTCCCCACGCCGACTTCATCGACCCGTGGCGCACGACCACCATCATGCCGCGGCATCTGCTCGAGGACGTCCCCTCCGCGGAGCTGAGACAGCATCCCTACGGTACGGTTTGCCCTGTCGGGAACGGCCCCTTCGTTTTCGTGCAACACAGGCAGGACGCGAGCTGGACGTTCCAGGCGAGTCCGGCCTTCCCCGAGGGGTTGGGCGGCCGGCCGTTCCTCGACCGGCTGGTGTACCGGATCATCCTGGAGCAGACGACTCTCCTGACTGAGCTGCTCACCGAGAACATCGACGTCCAGATCGCGCCCCGGCCGGACCAGGCTCAGGCGATCCTCGACTCGGACGCCCTGGAGCTCCTTCGCTATTCTCGACGGCAGTACGTCTTCGTGGGGTGGAACGCTCGTCGTCCCCAGCTCGCCGACAAGAGGGTCCGACAGGCGATCACGAAGGGTACGAATCGTCAGGAGATCGTGGACGCCCTCCTCCAGGGCTACGGACGGGTCGCCAACGGAAGTGTGCCACCCTTTCACTGGGCCTATGACGAGTCGGTCGGGGCGGACGCCGCGGCATACGACCAGGATGCGGCTAGGGCCCTCCTGGATGAGGCCGGGTGGATCGACCGGGACGGCGACGGGGTTCGGGAGAACGCTCAGGGTGTCCCCCTTGCCATCACGATCAAGTACAACTCGGCGAACCAGCAGCGTCAGGACATAGCCGAGATCATGCAGGCCCAGCTCGCCGAGATCGGCATCGAGGTCACCCCGGCCGTGGTGGAGATCTCGACGCTCATCGGCCAGCTCACCGATTCCGAGGCGCGGGACTTCGACGCTGTGGTCATGGGCTGGGTCATCGACTTCAAGCTCGACGACACCGACTTCTTTCACAGTACCAAGATCGACGGCCCCTACGCATGGTCCGGCACGAATCGTCCGGATATGGACGTCTACATGGACCGGCTTCCGTTGATTCTCGATCGGGAGGAGGCTAGGCCCGTCTGGAGTGAGTACGAAGCGCTCGTCGTAGACGAGCAACCCTACACGTTCTTCTGGTTCCCGGACCGGCTGGACGGCGTGAACCGGCGGCTTCAGGATGTCGTCATGGACGCTCGGGGGGAGTGGCTGAACGCGAAGGACTGGTGGATTCCGGCCGATCGACGGAGGGGCAGTGTGACCCGGGAGCGTGGTAGGTGACCACGTACATATTGAGGAGGCTCCTGGGCGCTGTTCCCCTGGTCCTGGGGATCGCCACCATCATCTTCTTCGTCGTGAACCTGGCGCCGGGGGATCCGGCGCTCCGGTACATGAACCCGAATCTGTCCCCTGAGACTTTGGAGCAGATTCGGGTCAATATGGGCCTGGACCGGCCCGTCCACGTCCGATACGTGAAATGGATGGCGGCCCTGGACCCGGGGTGACCTGGGATACTCCTTCACCCGGAATCGGCCGGTCCTGGACATCATGAAGGAGATCCTGCCCAATACGCTCCTCCTGTCCGTGACGGCCATCGGGATCGCCTTCGTCGTAGGGATTCTGCTGGGCATCATCCAGGCCGTCCGGCAGTACTCGATTCTCGACTCGATCACCTCGGTCCTGGCCCTGTTCTTCTACTCCATGCCGTCGTTCTGGCTGGCGTTGATGATGGTGCTCACGTTCAGCCTCTTCGCACGGAACGTGTGGGACTGGCCCATCTGGTTCCCTGCTTCGGACATCCAGGACATGGCCCGTTATCCCTTCATGACTGTCTGGGAGAAAGTGCAGGATCGTCTCTGGCACCTTGCGCTCCCGGCCACGTCTTTGGCGCTCGTTCTGGCAGCCGGGATCGCGCGCTACTCTCAACCCGGTCTTTACGGTAGGGAATCAGATCGCCGAGGCCCTGAGGACACACCGGGGCCTCAACAAGCGAGATGCCCGGAAGGTGAGCGTCGGGTTGCTCAAAGAGGTCGGTATTCCGGACCCCGACCAGCGCTTCGACGAGTATCCCCATCAGCTCTCCGGGGGGATGCGGCAGAGGGTCATGATCGCCATGGCCCTGTCGTGCGAGCCCAGGCTCCTGATCGCCGACGAGCCCACAACCGCTCTGGACGTCACCATCCAGGCCCAGATCCTGGATCTCCTCGCCGGACTGAGACGGACGCACGGGATGGCGGTCCTCCTCATCACACACGACCTGGGCGTGGTCGCGGAGGTGTGCGATCGAGTGGTCGTCATGTATGCAGGGCAGGTGATGGAGACGGGCACCGTAGATGAGATCTTCGCAGATCCCCGGCATCCCTACACGCAGGGGCTGCTGGCCTCCCTGCCCGAGCTCGGAGGGCGAGATCGGGAGCTCCATCCGATCCCGGGGGTCGTACCGAGTCCTGTGAGCTGGCCGGGGGCGTGCCGCTTCAAAGAGCGCTGTCCATTCACGTGGGAACGCTGCCACCGGGAGATGCCCGGGCTGCTGACCGTCGGCGGGGAGGCGGGACGGTCCGCTCGCTGCTGGCTCATGGACGATGCCGAGCCGGACTCGAGTTCCCCCCACTCGACGGCGGCGGGATCGCCCCCCCCTGGTCCCACCGGAAAGCTCTCATGACTCCCGGATCGGGGAACGGAAACGGGGCTTCGGGTGAGATCCTCCTGGACGTGCGGAACCTGAAGAAGTACTTCCCCGTCCGCAGGGGCATCCTCGGTCAAACGGTGGGCCATGTGAAGGCGGTGGACGGGGTAAGCTTCCAGCTCCGTCGTGGTGAGACTCTGGGACTCGTCGGCGAGTCCGAGTGCGGCAAGTCCACCACGGGCCGGGCCATCTTGCGCCTTATCGAGCCGACTGCCGGACAGGTGATCTTCGATGGGGAGGATCTCGCCACGCTGGACCACGATCGGCTACGCGCACTTCGGAGGCGAGCGCAGATCGTCTTTCAAGACCCCATCAGCTCCTTGAATCCCCGCATGACCGTCGGCACCATGCTCCGGGAGGTGCTCAAGGTCCACAGACTGGCGCCCAAGGGCCCGGCCCGCTCCCGGCGGGTCAGTGAACTGCTGGAGATCGTGGGCCTACATCCCGAGGACGCCGACCGCTACCCCCACGAGTTCAGCGGTGGCCAGCGACAGAGGATCGGCATCGCCCGCGCTCTGGCAGTCGAGCCGGACTTCATGGTGTGTGACGAGCCCGTTTCTGCGCTGGACGTGTCGGTCCAGGCCCAAGTCATCAACCTTCTCCGGAATCTCCAAAAGGAGTTCGGCCTCACCTACCTCTTCATCGCCCACGACTTGGCCGTGGTAGAGCACGTGAGTGATCACGTGGCGGTGATGTACCTGGGCAAGATCGTGGAGTCGGGCACGGCCGAGGACCTATATGGGTCTCCCCAGCACCCGTACACGAAGGCCCTCCTCTCGGCTGTGCCGAGACCCGATCCGAAAGCGGCACGGGCCCGGCAGCGTATCATGCTTTCCGGAGACGTGCCGAGCCCCATGAATCCTCCCTCGGGGTGTCCGTTCCATCCTCGCTGTCCGCATCCGGGGAAGGATGAGGAGTGCAGCCGCGTCGTTCCTCCGTTGGAGGAAAAGGCGGCCGGTCATTTCACGGCCTGTATCAAAGGTGCGATGCCGTAGAGCCGGGGGTTGACAGGGTTGTCGGCCCGCTCCACAATTCGGACTCCTTGAAAAATCAGGAGGTCTTGGCCTCCCGCTTATCGGGCCGGGACGTGTAGTGGAAACATTTTGTGCTGGAGGTCCCCTTGGTTGGTTTGATGCGTGTCTACAGTGCCCTGATGCAGCTCCCTGGGTTGGATCAGCCGGATCAGACCCTCGGAGAGCGGATGCAGTTCGTCTGGGACGAGACCGGCTTCATGCGCTACCCGTTGGCCCTCTGCGTGGTCATCGGTTTCATCGTCATCATTTGGAAGTTCTTCGATCTGCTCATGAAATCCTCCCGGACGAAGAAGATCCTCGGTGAGGTCGACGAGCTCTTGGGCCAACATCGGATCGACGAGGCGCTCGAAGCTACCCGGAATTCTGACGCCCCTGCCGCGAAGATCCTCTATGCTGGCCTCGATCGGCACGAGGAGGGCACGGAGCGTGTGATGAAGGCCATTGAGAACCAGGGTCTCATCGAGCTCAGCAAGCTCGAGAAGGGACTGGTGGTTCTGGCGACGCTGACCAATGTCGCGCCGCTCCTCGGCTTTCTCGGGACGGTGATCGGGATGATCATCGCGTTCCAGTCCATCGAGGCGGCCGGAGAGGTAGAGGCTACCCTGGTGGCTGGAGGGATCAAAGTGGCGCTCCTCACAACGGCGGCCGGACTGGTGATCGCCATTCCGGTGAGCATCTCGCACAACTACTTCGTGTCGCGGATCGATAGCCTGGTCATCGACATGGAGGAGTCGGCACAAAAGATGATCGATGCTCTCCATGCCATGGAGGCGGATCGAGCCGGTTAGTAGCCTGGCGCTGGCTCAGCGAGCGCAGGAGGGGGCCACCCGGCAGGGGGGGTGGCCCCTCTTTTTTTCTATCTAGCCGATCGAAGGGCACTTCCGGGCCCCTGTGCCCTATTCTTAGTACGTAGAGTCGTTTGCTTAGCTCGGTACGAATCGGTGGGGTTGGCAGCACGGTGAGATTCGGCGGTTTACTTCTTCTCCTCGCCCTCCTCGGAGCCGGCTCTTCCGGCCCGCAGGCCTGGAGGACCTCCCCTGGACCGCAGGCGCGGAGCACCTCCCTTGGACCGAGGCCGGCCGATACCCTCGGTACCACCGCGGCCGATCTTGTCCTGGACTCGGCCAGGGCCGAGCTGGCCGCTGGCCGCTACTGGCACGTGAGTCGCCTGCTGCGGTCGAGGAACCAAGGGGGCGACCGTACCGATCCTTCGGAGACCCTTCTTCTGGCTCGTGCGGATGCGGGCTGGAAGAACTGGCCCGGGGTGGTTGAGGGCCTCGAGGGAGTCGACTGGCTGGATGAGCTGGAGGGTGGCGAGGGCCGCCGGCTGCTGGGCCGTGGGCTGGAGGCGGCCGAGCGCTGGGACGCCGCCGCCGAGAGCTTCGCTCGATTCCGGGAGACCGGACTGAGTAGGAGTGCGGTGGCGCCGGAGGCGTCACGGGAGGCCCGGTCCTCGGCTCGGGCCGGCCGATGGGAGTCAGTTTTGGAGGCCGTGGAGGCTGCCGGTGAAGAGTCGTCGGAGCTGGTGGGCTGGACTGCCCTGGACGTCGCGGAGTGGATGTCCGACAACGGTGACGTGGAGCGCGTCGTGGAGTTGCTTCCGTGGATACGGCGAGACTCCGCGGCGGCGGACATCGCATGGGAGGTCGAGGCCCGGACCCTTCTCGTGGCCGGGGACTCCACTCGAGCCTTGGACGCGTATCTGCAGACCCTGGAAGCCGAGACCAGGGCCTCGCGTCGCGGGCGGGCCTTCTCGACGGTGGGAGCGCTGAGGCTCGCGCGGAGAGACTCCGCCGGAGCGCGGCAGGCGTTCCAAGCCTCACTGGCCGTCCATCCTCGCGGCGCCAGCGGTGCACGGGCCGCGGCCGCATTGCTCGACATGGGCGACTTGGATGCCGATCTCACGCTTCTGGCTGCCCAGACTCTCGATCGTGCCGGGGACAGTCGACGCTCCCTGGTGGCCTACAGACGATACGAGGATCTGCTGCCGGACTCGATGGCCATGGATCCGGAAGTGGGGTTGGTCATGGCCCGTCTCCTCTCTGCAGTGGGGCAGCGCGATGCGGCGGTCCGTGAATTCCGGCTCCTCGTCGAGACCGACGATCCCGAGTTCGAGCTCCGCGTGCTCGATCAGTGGCTCCGGACGCGTAGGCGCCAGGGGCGGCGCGATGCCGCCCGCACGATCCAGGGCTGGATCATCGAGCGCTTTCCCGAGAGCCGCCAGGCCGTCGACATCGTGTTCGCACGGGCGGCGGCGGCTCAGGATGGGGGGGCATATGCCGAGGCTGCCGCCGGGTTCGAGAGAGCCATGACCATGGCTCCATCTCTCAGCTCCGCCGGTCACGCCCGGATGCGCCTAGGGCAGATCCACCTCCTGCGTAACGACGTCGTTGCGGCAGCCGCGGTATTCCAGGCGTATCTGGACGACTTCCCGGACGGCCGGCGGTGGGAGCAGGCGGCGTACTGGGCTGCCCGGAGTCTCGAGGCGCTGGGAAAGGATCGGGAGGCCAGGGGGTACCTGGACATGATTCGGGAGAGGAATCCGGTGTCCTACTACGGGGTTCTCGTTTCGGAGCGCCTCGAAGAGCCGTACGACCCCCCGGTCCCCACGGGGCCGGTCTCCGATCCACCCGAGTGGCTACGAGCTGGCCTGTCCACGGTGGATCTCCTGACCGCCGCCGGCCTCGACGATGGTGCGGAGAGCTTGGTGGCCCAGCTCATCGCGCGTGCAGACGGCTCGGTGCCGGTGAGCCTGGATCTAGCCGACAACCTGATCGAACGTGGCTTCACCATCGACGGGATAAACGTGGGCTGGAAGCTGCTGGGGGAGGGGAGCCCCTACAGCCGGCGACTCCTGCGGGTGCTCTATCCGTTCCCTTATCGGGAGATCGTGACGCGAGAGGCGGAGGAGGCGGGCATCGAACCCTTCTTCCTTGCGTCCCTGATCCGGCAGGAGTCGGCGTTCACGCTGGCGATCCACTCCCCCGCGGGCGCCATCGGCCTCATGCAGGTGATGCCGGAGACGGGACGCGAGCTGGCCAGGGGACAGGGGATGCGGGGATTCACCCCGGCCAGCCTGGAGACGGCGGAAATCAACCTGCACCTGGGCACGACGTTCTGGGTGGACATGGAGCGTCGCTACGGTGACGGCAATCTGCCACTGGCGCTCTCGGCGTACAACGCCGGCCCGACGCGAGCGCGAAGATGGAGGCAGCTTCCGGAGGCTGAAGATCCCCTGAGGTTCACCGAGCGGATCCCCTTCGACGAGACTCGCGGCTACGTCAAGAACATCACCCGCAACATCCAACTGTACCGGTTTCTCTACGGAGAGGACTGAGCGTGCCGCACGCTCCCGCAGGGTCTCCTTGACGGTGGACCCGTCCAGTGCCTAACCTTTCGGAGCGGGTCGGCAGACCCGGTCGTCGCCCTCGGCCGGATCGAGAGCCCGGGGCGCCGGAGAGCTAGTGTTTCATGCTGCAGAAGGAGTAGTCGGAATGTCCAAAGGGACGGTCAAATGGTTCAACGATTCGAAGGGGTATGGCTTCATCTCTCAGCCGGAGGGTGAGGACGTTTTCGTCCACTTTTCGGCCATCGCGGGAGACGGGTTTCGAACTCTCACGGAGGGCGAGGAAGTGGAATTCGACGTGGCCACGACTGAGAAGGGGTGCCAAGCCTCGAACGTAATCAAGGCCTAGACGCTCCTTAACCCAAGCAGTAGCGCCCCGCGGACGAGACGGTCCGCGGGGCGTTTTTTTAGTTGCCCCGGCGCAGCGAGATCGAGCCGTCTCCGGTCCTCACGTCGATGGTCGGCCCGCCGCCGTTCAGCGTCCCCTGGACCGAGTGCTCCCGGATTCGGCCCAGACAGCTCCAGTCCCTGTGCGACGCTAGTTGGGTGGTGTGTTCATCGTTTCCCCTGCGTCGAGATGGAGCTGCCTTGTGGTCCCCGTTGGACCGTGCGGGCATCGTGAAGGTTGGAACCTCCCGGGCCCACTGAGGGCGCTGGCAGGGTGTCGGCCGCGTGTCTAGATTGCTCCGCCTATGACGTTTGGTCGGCAGTTTGGTGGCTCGCGAACTTCGGCAACGGAACACTAGCGCATGGACGTCCCTCCAAAGGAGGCCCCACGCCTTTTCCTGATTGACGCCTACGCGCTGATCTACAGGGCATTCTTCGCCTTCATCAACCGTCCCCTCACCAACTCCAAGGGGGAGAACACGTCGGCTCCCTTCGGGTTCGCGAATTTCCTCATCGAGATCCGCGACAAGTACCAGCCCGACTACTTGGCGGTGGTCTTCGATGCCGGCAACAGCCACCGGGAGAAGGTCTATCCGGCATACAAGGCCACCCGAGAGAAGATGCCCAATGAGCTCCGGGCGAGCCTGCCCCGGGTCCGGGAGCTGGTGGCGGGCTTCAACGACGCCCTCGTCGAGCTCGATGGATACGAGGCCGACGACGTCATCGGGACGCTGGCCGTGAAGGCCCGGGGCGCGGGGCTCGAGACGGTGATCGTGTCTGGTGACAAGGACCTGTACCAGCTAGTGGGGCCCGGGATTCATCTGCTGAACCCCGGACGGGGGGGACCCACCGGCGTGGCGGCCGAGTGGGTGGATGAGAGGAACGCCCACGAGAAGTTCGGCATCCCCTCCTCCCAGGTCGTCGACTACCTGGCCCTGATCGGCGACTCCTCCGACAACATCCCCGGCGCGAGGGGCGTGGGTCCCAAGACGGCGCTCAAGCTCCTGGAGGAGTACGGCAGCGTGGACGCTATCCTCGAGCATGCAGAGGAGATCTCGGGCAAGCGAGCTTGTGAGTCGCTCACCGAGAATGCCGACGAGGTTCGCCTCTCCAAGGAGCTCGTGACGATCATGACCGACCTCGACGTCGAGCTCGATCTCGAGGCGCTGAAGGTCCGCGAGCCGGACAAGGAGAGGCTGCACCGCTTCTTCGTGGAGATGGAGTTCCGCCGTCTCATGGAGCGCTTCGCTCCTCGTAGCACCCCGGCCGCGGCGCCTGGCTCCACCCCAGTCCCTCCACCGGGGGATGTTTCGGAGGTAACGTCCGCCGAGGGGCCCGAGGAATCCGCTCCGGAGCGGGCGGTCGGGTTGATACCCGGAGCTCCCACCGAGCCTGCATCGGTCAGCTACACGGTGGTCACCGAACCGGACGATCTGGCTGCTCTGGTGGATCGAGCCCGGGTCGAGGGTCGTTTAGGCCTGGCGGTTCACACCACCTTCCCCGACCATCATCGTGCCAGCCTGGTGAGCCTCGCCCTGGCCGTCGAGCCTGGAGAGGCGTTCTACCTTTCCTTCGGCCACGTCCCCCCCGGGGAGCCGACGCTGGCCTTCGAGTCAGCCGGGATCGCCAACCTCGCGGAGCTCGACACCGTCGAGCTCCGCCCGCTCGTGGAGCTCCTGGAGGATCCAACAGTCGAAAAGGTGGGAGCGGACCTCAAGGCCACGGCCGTGGTCCTGGATCGGGTGGGCGTGGTCCTGGCGGGGATCGGCTTCGACGTGACGATCGCTTCCTACGTTCTGGACCCGGGCCGGCGGACCCAGGATCTGGAGGCTCTCTGCCAGGATTTCCTCGGCTTCTCCCTGCCGCCCTACAACGACGTGGTAGGGACCGGCAAGAAGCGGGTCAGCTTCGCCGAAGTGGACCAGGAGGTCGCCGGGGACTACGCCGGCCAGCAGATCGACGCCGCGCTCCGCTTGGCCGAGCGTCTCGCTGTCGATCTGGAGGATCAGGGCCTGGGTGGACTGTTCCACGAGCTGGAGATGCCGCTCGTTCCGGTGCTGACCGGGATGGAGCGCGAGGGGATCCGTATCGACACAGGCTTCTTTCAGGACATGAGCGAGCGGCTCGACAGGGATCTGACCCTCATACGGGAGGAAATCTACAAGGTGGCGGGAGAGGAGTTCAACCTGAACTCGACGCCCCAGCTACGCGAGGTTCTCTTCGAGAAGCAGGGTCTCCCAGTGATCAAGCGGACCAAGACCGGACCCTCTACCGATTCATCGGTTCTGGAGGAGCTCGCCACGCAGGGACACGAGATCCCGCGGCTGATGATGGAGTACCGTGAGCTCGAGAAGCTCCGGTCGACCTACGTAGACGCGCTGCCCCAGCTCGTGATTCCACGAACGGGACGGATCCACACCCGCTTCAATCAGACGGTGGCGGCCACCGGACGCCTCTCCTCCAGCGATCCGAATCTGCAGAACATTCCGATCCGCACCGAGCTGGGACGGGAGATCAGAAAAGGCTTCATCCCGGCCGAGGGGTACCTCTTCTACGGCGCCGACTACTCCCAAGTCGAACTGCGTATCCTCGCCCACTTTTCCGGGGACGAGCCCCTGGTCCAAGCCTTCCGGGAGGGAGTGGACGTCCACAAGCAGACCGCGTCGGTCATCTTCGAGGTGCCCCTCGAGCAGGTGACGTCCGAGCAGCGGGGACAGGCCAAGACCATCAACTTCGCCACGCTGTACGGCCAGGGTGCCTTCTCGCTCGCCCGACAGCTGGGGATCGGCCGCGACGAGGCCAAGGCGTTCATCGACCAGTACTTCGAGCGCTTCAGCGGGGTGCGGGCCTACCTGGACGAGCAGATCGCTACGGCCAGGGAGAAGGGCTTCGTGGAGACCCTCATGGGGAGGCGCCGCTACATCCCCGAGCTCAGAGCCAAGAACTGGAACGTGCGGCAGTTCGGCGAGCGGGTCGCCCAGAACACTCCCATCCAGGGCACGGCGGCAGACATGATCAAGAAGGCCATGATCGATGTGGCCCAGGCGTTGGCCGAGGCGAATACGGGAGCTCGCATGCTGCTCCAAGTCCACGACGAGCTGCTCTTCGAAGTCCCGGAGGGTGAGGAAGACGCGTTGGCAGAGCTGGTCGTCTCCCGTATGGAGGGCGCCGTGGAGCTTAGCGTCCCGTTGGTGGCCGAGGGTGGAGTGGGGAAGTCCTGGTACGACACCAAGGGGTAGACATCGAGCGAGCCTCGGTCCCGTACAGCCATCCCAACGCCCCGCTCAGCCGAGCACTTTACTGCTCCACTCCGGGCCAGCTGACGCGGACGGGAGATCACTCGTCCTCTCCTCGGCGGCCGGAAATCACACGCGGGAGGAGCATAATGGGCCGCACCATCAACAAGATCATCCTCGTGGGCAACGTCGGTGCCGATCCGGACGTCCGTGAGACGAAAAACGGGACCAAGGTCGTCCATATGTCCATGGCGACGAATCGTCCCCCCTACGGGGACGATCCCCAGGAAAGGACGGACTGGCACCGCCTCACCCTCTGGGCCCGCCTGGCGCAGTTCACCGAGGACTACGTCAAGAAGGGCGACCGGATCTACGTGGAGGGCCGCCTCGAGTACGACACCTACGAGCGAGACGGGGTGAGCATCCCCACTGCCGACGTGAACGTCCGGGAGCTGGTGCTGCTCTCGTCGTCGAATGAGGCGGTGGACGTGGAGGAGGCGGAGGCCGCGGGGGCCGCGGCCTAGGGCGGTATTGGCTGGTGGACTAGAGCCACTCCCAGAAGCGACGCTGCACCGAGAGGACGAGCTCCCAGTCCCCGTCCGCGTTGAGGCCCCGCGCCACGTCGAGGAGCAGGAGATCCCACCCGAGCCCGATGCCCACTCCTGCGGAGCTTCTGAGCCCGTCGGTGCTTCGGCCTGGCCATCCGTCGGGCAACTCGTTGCGGCTGAAGCCCGTCTTGCCGGTGGCCACGAAGGCCCGTATGGACAGCCAGGGTGTGAGCAGGGGCTGGCTGCCCTCGACCCTCATGAGCGCCATCCGATCGCCGATGAAGGATCGGTACGGATATCCGGGCAGGGTGTGTCTGCCACCCAGGAGATAGAGCGACTGAGCCGGGATCTCGTTTGAGGAGAGGCCAAGCTGGAGGCGGCCCTCCACCGTCGTGCCCGACGAGTGCAGCTGGCGCTGAAGGCCAGACTCCCACCACAGCGAGCCGTAGCTCCGGTCATCGAAGGCGCCGATCCGCGCTGTGGCCGAAGTCGTGAAGCCACGCATGCCGATCCGCCTCGAGTAGGATAATTCGAGGGCCCAACCGTCTCCCTCATCGACCGGGAGCACGGGGCGATGCGTGCCCGCTCCAGCTGCCGCGTCCTCGACCACGTTCTCCCCGGAGCGATGGCGCTCCCACACTCCTGCCAAGCGCAGGGTGCCTGTGCTGCCCACCGCCCAACTGTATCTCAGCTCCGCGCTCGACGAGAAGTAAGGATCCGTGTAATCCTCTCCCGCCAGCAGTCCCCCCAGGGTGTTAATCGCTGTGCTGGAGCCGCGTAGTCGCCCGCTGGCGTCGTTCAACTCGTTCCATCGGAGACGGAGTCCAAGTCCCTGATTGGCGGGTGTTCGGCCGAGGGTCACCGAGAGATGGCTCTTGTCACGCCCGAATGAGTACCCGCCGTGGGACTGCAGTCTCCAGGTGGGCCCGAGAATGAAGGCCGCACCTGCCCCAGCGAAGGAGCCCTCCGCCCTGTTGTACCTGTAGACCGAGGAGACGAAAGGAACGTAGAGACGGGAAGGCTTCAGCCCACTCAGGTATCGGCGACCCACCACCGTCATGGCCTGTCGCCGGATGGCCTCGATCTCCGGCGAGGTCTCGAGGCCCTCTTCCTCCAGCTGATCGTAGAGCCCCGTTTCGAACGGGAAGTTCTCCCTGGCGGCCTGGGGAACCGACGAGATCGGCCCACCGAAGAAGAGGTACTCCGGCAGCTGTGGGTTGAACTGGTAGTTCCGTATCTCGAAACGGCCTCGAATGACGCTGCCGGCCAGGAAGTCGATGATCGGAAGTTCCCTCCTCAACTCCACTTCCTGGCGGTACGGAAGCCAGTACTTCCCCTCCCAGACTGAGTTGTCCATGGAGATGCGGATGTAGTCCAGGTTGCCGTCGACGTAAGAAGCCGGCGTGAACGTAAAGTTCATCCGGACGATAGCCCCCGACCCTCGCTCCAGGAACACGCTGCCAATCACCCCTGGAGAGCCTGGGTCCTTGGGCCGGACTTCGACCTCGTACACGCGGATGTCCCGAGTCGGGCCCGGAAGCGAAAGGGTGAGGGAGTCGGTGAGACGGAAGTCGTAGATCTCCTCGGCCCCGGGTGCGACGGGGTGTATGACGGCCGCCACCTCGTCTCCGTCCCCCAAACGGATGAGGTCTCCGAAGTCATCCTGCACCACGGTGAGGTGATCGAGGTGGTACTTGATGTTCGTCGGGAGCTGTTTCTCGTCCCGGAGCCCGACTACCCGCTGTTTCGTCTGCGCCGGGGCTCGCCAGTAGACCTTCAACGCGATCTGGTCGGTCCTCACCAAGGTGCGCTCGTCGCTGTCGGGGCGGTCCAGAAAGAAGTAGACATAGCCCCTGGCGTCGGCCTCGTATGCTTGAAAGGCCGAGTCCACGGCCACGGCCTGGCGGAGATCCCTCGCCTCTCCTACCAGCCTCGTCGCTCTAGGTCCGTTCCATACGCCGTCGGACTGCGCTTCCACCCCGGGCGCGAGACAAACGAGCAGCGGGAAGATGGCGAAGGTGAGACCCTGCATCCGGGTGGGAAGTGACAGACGGGGCTTCTCGGTCATGCAGATCGTACGCGTACCGCAGGGCGCCGGTTCCCCCGTCGCCGGCACAAAAAAGGGCCCCGTCCGATCGCGGACAGGGCCCTGATTGCCAAGGTGGCTTCGGGCGTCAGTTCGCGCTCCAGAATCCCGAGAGAGAGTCACCATGGGGGCTCTCGCGGAGCTTCTCGAACGCCCGGTTCCGGATCTGCCGGATCCGTTCGCGCGTTACGCCGAGGAGTGAGCCGATCTCCTCCAGCGTCCGCTCCTCACCGTCGTCGAGGCCATAGTAGAGGTACAGGATCTTCCGCTCGCGCTCGGTGAGGTAGCTGTCGAACATCGTCTCGAGGAAGTCCCGACGGGCGATCGCCTCCACATCCTCCTCGATGTCGGTGGCCTCGGCTCCGGCGAACCTCTCACCGAAGCTGGCGCTGTTGCCGTCGCTCCGATCGATGGGAGCGTCGAGACTGAGCTCACTCGCCGCCACTCGCCGGAGAGCACGGATCGTCTCGATGGGCTCCTCCATCTCACGCGAGATCTCCTGGATCGTCGGTGAGCGGCCGAGCTGTTGCGTGAGAGCCGTGTCGATCCGGGCCAGCTTGGCCAGGTTCGAGTTCTGGTTGAGGGGGATGCGAACCGAGCGTGTCTGCTCTGCCAGGGCCTGGAGAACGGTCTGGCGAATCCACCAAACGGCGTACGAGATGAACTTCACGCCCTTGTCCGGATCGAACTTCTTCACCGCTTTGAGCAGCCCCTCGTTGCCGATGCATACGAGCTCGGCGAGGCCTAGGCCACGACCCTGGTACTTCTTCACGTAGGAGATGACGAACCGCAGGTTGGCGGTGACCAGGCGCTCAGCCGCCTCCTTGTCGCCGGTGCGGGCGCGGCGTGCCAGGGCCCGCTCTTCCGCGGGGTCCTGGATCAGTGGGTATTTCTCGACGTCTTGCAGATACTGGTCGAACGAATCCAGGCCTCGGGAAGTCGAAAACATTCGTTCCGGGCGCCTCGTTTCGGAGGTTGAGAGGGATCGTGAGCTATGCAAACAACGTGCCGTCCTCGGCGCGAAACGACCTGCTAAACGAGTCGAGGAGAACAGCTTAACTCGCGTCGCGGCGAAGGGTGTGAAACTTATAAAAGTGTGTTTCTGGAGTCAAAGGTTTTCTTCATAAGCCGGGATCCGAGCCACGAATGGTGTCTCTTGGCGTCATTATGGCAGGTCGAGGTTGCTAGACACCGGGCGGTGACGCCGCTCATCCGGAGGCCTACCGGCGGCTTCGGCGCAACTGTGGATCCGCGAATCCCTGCAGCAATCCGAGCAACTCGGTGGCCGTGATCCTGAACACGGGCTTCTTGAAAGCGTCGGGGCCGTTCACCGGAAACGCCAGGTCGATCCGGATCACTCTCCGGGTACCTCCGGGGAAGCCGAGGCGTAGGCCGGCGCCGGCGCTGGCACCGAAGCCGGAGTCGCCGCCGAACGGGGTGTCGCCCCGCCAGACCGAGCCCACGTCCAGGAACGCGGTGAGCCCCAGGTCGAAGAGACCACCTGCAGGCGATCCCAGATAGATCCGGTCCTCAAACGAGCCCATCAGTCGCCGCCCGCCCGGGGCGTGGTCGAGGCCGTGGCCCCTGAGGTTGAACGGCCCTCCCAGCGTGAGCTGGAAGGGAACCGTCATGGACCACCCCGCCGCCCCCGAGATCCGCGCGAAGAGCGTGTGGCGAGGTAGGGCCAACGGCTGCCAGTACGTGTAGACGTCGAATTCGCCAATGGCGTCCCGCCAGCCCTCCTGGGGGCCGTCGAAGATCCGACGGGCCTCGAAGCCCACGCTTCCGGCGAGGACCCAACGGCCCGGTGCCAGCCCTCCGAAGACACGGATGCGTCCGAAGAAGTCGTCGTCCTCCGTTTCCGAGTCGGGGCCGAGGAACCCGAAGCTACGACCCAGCGTCAGGGAGACCTCGCCGCCCACAGGTACGTCCTGGACACCGCGCAAAGCGTCGAGACCGGCCCGCCGCTCGAACCGCAGGTTCCGCTGTCCGAGTAAGAAGTTGAGCCGGGTCGCGGAGCGTCCTCGGGTCTGCGGTGCGACCGGCGCGGACAGCTCCGGAGGGGCTGGCTCGGTGTTAGCAAAGTCCCGATTCCGGACCGCCTCGGGACCCTCCTCGAATCGCCCGAAGTCGAGATCGTCTCGAGAGATCCCGAGGCCCAGGATCGTCAGACGTCCCGCCTCTCCCAGTCGTCCTGCCACCGTGAGCTCGGCACGCTTCCTCAAGAAGGGAGTCACGACGTGTGTGTACACTCCGCCTTCCGGAAGGGCGTATGCGAAGAGGTCCTCCCGACGGGTGTAGAACTGGGTGGCAGCGTACCGGCCCACCTCGCCGACGAACGGATAGACGAAGGCCTGTTGGAAGAAAGGACCGACACGGGTCTCTCCCGCTTGGAGCTGGGCGTCCCATCGGGTGCCCAGGAAGCGGGCTGTCTGGACCGCCCCTCCGATCGCGCGAGCTTCCCGGCGCTCCCGGTAGAAGGCGCGGGCCGCGACACCCTTCCCGAGGACGTTCTCCTCCGTAACGTCGAGTCCGTTGAACTCGAAACCTTCGTCAAAACGGGCACGGACCGTCACCTGGAGGGTCCACTCATCCTGCGTGTCCACTACGATGTGGACGGACCCGTCGGACTGGGGGACGGCGAATACGTCCACCCGAGCGATGAAGCCCAGTTGGCGGATGATCCTCTCCGACTCCGCGACCAGAAACGGATCGTAGCAGTCGCCTACTTTGAAGAGGAGCTCCCCCTGGATGAACTCCTCATCTGTCTCCATATGGAGCCAGTTGGCGAAATTATAGAGCCACTCGAGGGACTTTCCGTTGGTGAGGCTTGTCGTGTCGAAGACCGGGTGGCTGTTTATGAAGATGAAGGAGATCTGGCCGTTCGGACACGCCTGTCCCACGAGCCTAGCCGGCCCCGAGGCGGTCAACGCGGCGAGGAGGATCAACGCTCGGGTGAGACTTCGGGCCCAACGCTCTCCAGCGGCGGCGATTGACACTCGGTTTTGCTCAGCTAACCTAAACATTCCCCTCTGAATAAGGCTTCCGAATGGACGCTCGCAGCAAAGCGGCCTTGGAGTATCACACCAAGGGTCGACCTGGCAAAATAGAAGTCCTTCCCACCAAGCCACTGAACACACAGAGAGACCTGTCCCTCGCGTACAGTCCGGGTGTGGCGGTGCCCTGTCTGAAGATCCACGAGAGACCGGACGACGTCTTCAAGTATACGGCGCGCGGCAACTTGGTTGCTGTCGTCTCCAATGGGACGGCGGTTCTGGGACTCGGCAACATCGGACCGATGGCGTCGAAGCCGGTCATGGAAGGCAAAGGCGTGCTCTTCAAGAAGTTCGCCGGCATCGACGTGTTCGATCTGGAGGTCGGCTCCGAAGACCCCGAGGACGTCATCCGGTTCTGTGAGCTCCTCGAGCCGACCGTGGGTGGAATCAACTTGGAAGACATCAAGGCTCCCGACTGCTTCGTCATCGAGAGGCGACTCAAGGAGGGCCTGGACATTCCGGTCTTCCACGACGACCAGCACGGGACGGCCATCATCAGCGCCGCGGCTCTCATGAACGCACTCGAGCTCATCGGAAAGAGGCCATCGAAGATCAAGGTGGTGTTCAGTGGCGCCGGTGCGTCGGCCATCTCCACCGCGGAGCACTTCACGCGGATCGGGATTCTCCGTGCGAACATCCTCATGGTGGACAGCGAGGGGGTGATTTATGAGGGACGCCAGGAGGGCATGAACGAATACAAAGCGCCCTTCGCCGTCCGGACCGACCTCCGTACCCTGGAGGACGCCATGAAAGGGGCCGACGTGTTCATCGGCCTCTCGGTTCGCGGGCTGGTGACCAAGGAGATGGTGGCCTCCATGGCCAAGCGTCCCATCATTTTCGCGCTGGCCAATCCCGATCCGGAAGTCACGCCCGAAGAGGTGGCTGAGGTGCGGAACGACGCTATCGTCGCTACGGGGCGCTCGGACTATCCGAATCAGGTGAACAACGTTCTCGGGTTCCCGTTCCTGTTCCGTGGCGCCCTGGACGTCCGGGCCAAGGCCATCAACGAGGAGATGATGCTGGCGGCCACCCGTGCCCTGGCCGAGCTGGCGAAGGCCACGGTGCCCCAATACGTGACCGCGGCCTATGGCGGCGAGTCCTTCGAGTTCGGCCACGAGTACCTGATTCCCAAGCCGTTCGACTCCCGAGTGCTCTTCCACGTGGCTCCGGCCGTGGCGAAGGCGGCCATGGAGTCCGGCGTCGCGCGGGAGGAGATCGACCTCGAGGAGTACGAGGATCGGCTCAAGGCGAGCCTGGGGCCGAGTGGCGAGGTCATGCGAGGGATGGTCAGCCGTGCGCGGAAGCGACCCATGCGCGTGGTCCTCACGGACGGCTACAACGAGCGCGTGATCCGTGCCTGCCAGCAGATCGTGGAGGACGGCGTCGCGATCCCGGTCCTCATCGGCCGGGAAGACAAGGTCCACAGGATCTGCGAGCTCCACGGCGTCGACATCACCGGCACTGAGATCGTCCACCCGATCCTGAGCGACGAGGTGCGCCACGAATACGCCGAGGAGCTGTACCAGTCCCGTCGGCGGAAGGGACTGACCCGCGCCGAGGCTCGTTCGCGGATGTACCAGCCCGGCTACTTCGCCGGCATGATGATCCGGCTAGGTGACGCCGACGCCATGGTCGCCGGCATCGAGTCCCACTATGCGGAGGTCTTGCGGCCGGCGCTGCAGGTCCTCGGTCGGGCCGACGGGGTGCGGAGGGTGGCCGCCATGTACGTGGTGGCTCTTCGCGACAGGGAGCTCCTCTTCTTCGGCGACACCGCCGTGAACATCGACCCCGACGCGGATGTTCTCACGGACATCGCTCTGCTCACAGCTGGCTTCGTGGAGAAGCTCGGAATCGAGCCGCGCATCGCCATGCTCTCGTTCTCCAACTTCGGATCGGCTAGCCATCCCGAGTCCGAGAAGGTGCGGGCGGCCGTCGACCAGGTAAAGGCGCTCCGCCCGGATCTGGAGGTCGACGGCGAGATGCAGGCCGACACGGCGGTAAACACCGAGATCTTGCGGGAGCAGTATCCGTTCAGCACGCTTACGCGGGCGGCCAACGTGCTCATCTTCCCGAACCTCGCTTCCGCCAACGCCTCCTATAAGTTGTTGGCGGAGATCGGAGGGGCGGATGTGATCGGTCCGATCCTGCTGGGGATGAAGCATCCCGTTCACTTCCTGCAGCGGGGATCCACCGTCCAGGACGTCGTGAATCTGGTCACTCTGGCGTCGGTGGACGCGCAGGCCCGATCTGCACAAGATTAGCGCTGGACTCGACCTAGGCGGTCGGTGTTTTCTCGGTGTTGAGCTCTACTGAAGAGAAGGAATAAAGGACCGATCAGTGGCGACAGAGATCGAGGGCAATCCGTCGATGATTGGAGCGAGGGCCTCCGCCCGAGCGGGACTGGACACCCACGCACTCGACCCGCAGAAGCAGGTGCACTGGAATCTCTCCCCCGCTCAGCTCTACGAACGGGCGCTGGCGCGGGGGGAGGGACGACTGACCCACATGGGTGGGTTCACGGTCGTTACGGCCCCTCACACGGGGCGCTCGCCGAACGACAGGTTCACGGTCAAGGAGTCCGCCACGGGCGAGGGCATCGACTGGGGCGCCGTGAACGTACCCCTGAGCGAGGACCACTTCTACGCGCTTCGTGACGAGGTCATCGCTTTTCTGAACGAGCAGGAGCTGTTCGTCCGGGACGCCAAGGCCTGCGCTCATCCGGGTCACGGACTGAACGTCCGGGTGGTGACGCACAACGCATGGCACAACCTTTTCGCCTACAACATGTTCCTGCGGCCCAACGCCGAGGAGCTCGAGGGTTTCCAGCCCGGCTTCACGGTGCTCCATGCGCCCGGCTTCCTGGCCGACCCGGCGAGGCACGGCACGAACAGCGCCACGTTCATAGTCGTGAACTTCCAAGAGCGCCAAGTCCTGATCGGGGGCTCCAACTACGCCGGCGAGATCAAGAAGTCGATCTTCTCGGTCCTGAACTACATGCTCCCGGACCAGGGCGTGCTGCCCATGCACTGCTCGGCCAATGTCGGTCCCGACGGCGACACGGCGCTCTTCTTCGGCCTTTCGGGCACAGGCAAGACGACCCTTTCGGCCGATCCGGAGCGGGGACTTATCGGCGACGACGAGCACGGCTGGGGCGAGTCCGGGATCTTCAACTTCGAGGGCGGTTGCTACGCGAAGACCATCAAGCTCTCGCCGGAGGGTGAGCCGGAGATCTACCAGGCGACCAAGATGTTCGGGACGATCCTCGAAAACGTCATCCTCGACGACGACACCCAGGACATCGACTTCGACGACGGGAGCATCACCGAGAACACCCGTGCGTCGTACCCCATCCACTACATTCCCAACGCCGTGGTCCCGGGTCTGGGCGGGCACCCGAAGAACTTGGTTTTCCTGACAGCCGATGCCTTCGGCGTCCTGCCTCCCATCTCCGAGCTCTCGCCGGAGCAGGCCATGTATCACTTCGTATCGGGCTACACGGCGAAGGTGGCGGGGACCGAGCGGGGGATCACCGAGCCCAAGGCAACGTTCAGCGCCTGCTTCGGGGCGCCGTTCCTGCCGAGACACCCGGGGGAGTACGCCGAGATGCTCGGTGAGCGACTCCGGGAGCACGGCTCCAGGGTCTGGCTCGTGAACACCGGGTGGAGCGGGGGGGGATACGGTGTGGGAAGCCGCATGAAGCTGTCGTACACGCGGGCCATGGTGAGCGCTGCGCTGGCCGGTGAGCTGGATGGGGTCGCCACCGAGGCCGATCCGGTCTTCGGGCTGCACATCCCCGCGGAGGTTGCGGGCGTGCCCACCGAGGTTCTGAACCCGCGCACCACCTGGGCCGACGGGGCCGAGTACGATGCGGCCACCGAGAAGCTGGCCTCCATGTTCAAGGAGAACTTCGCCCAATTCGAGGCGCAGGTTGCCGAGGGCGTGAAGGAGGCGGGGCCGAAATAGGGTGGCCTGATGCCCGTCGGTTACGAGGCCCCCGCCTCCAATCGAGTGAATGATCGACCTATGGCAAAGTCCTATTGGCTCATGAAGAGCGAGCCCGACGTCTACTCCATCGACGACCTCAAGAACGACAAGACGACCTACTGGGAGGGCGTGCGGAACTATCAGGCTCGAAATCACATGATGGCCATGAAGAAGGGCGACGAGGTCCTCTACTACCACAGCCAGCAGACGCCGCCGGGCGTAGTGGGCGTCGCCCAGGTGATCAAGGAGGCGTATCCGGACTTCACCCAGTTCGACAAGAAGCACAAGTACTTCGATCCGAAGTCCAGCGAGGAAAAGCCGCGCTGGTGGATGGTGGATATCCGCTTCGTGAAGAAGCTGAAGTCGGAGGTCTCGCTGCATGACATCAAGGCCGTGAAGACGCTCTCCGACATGGTCCTCGTGAACAATTCCAGACTCTCGGTCCAGCCCGTCCAAAAGAAGGAGTTCGACATGATCCTGAAAATGTGTGGAGGCTGAGGACGTATTACTGCTGAGGCCACGCGTGGCCATGTTCCGCGCCATGATAGCGACGGTCCAGGCCATCAACGGCGATCACATCAGCCAGCTCGCCAACCGGGGGGAGCACCACCTCGAGGTCGCCTGTATGACCTGCCATGCGGGGCGCCCGCAGCCCGCCACGCTCGAGCAGGAGGTGACCTGGGGGCCGGGCTCTGCCCCCTCTTGGAGACGGAGCCCTCGCCCCCGGGCCCCGGTTTTCGCGCCGTCCGCTCTAGCAGTCCCGTGCGGCCCGGACACGGGCCGCTTATTGTGAGTGCGCATCCGTGGTAATCGGGGTTACTCGGCGTGAGCGTCCCCCTGGTAAGGCTGGAAGCGTTATGACAGACACACTGACGGCGCCCGAGACGGGGACGGACACCCCAGTGATCGGCCACTTCATCAACGGCAGGCCGGTGGCCGACTCTGTGAACACGCAGGCTGTGTATGACCCGGCGAGGGGAGAAGTCGTCCGCCATGTGGCCCTCGCCGGCAAGGAGACGGTCGAGCAGGCCATCGAGGCCGCCCACGCTGCGTTCCCGGCCTGGAGAGACACGCCCGCGGCCAAGAGGGCCCGCATCATGTTCCGCTACAAGGAGCTGCTCGAGGAGAACGCCGATCGTCTGGTGGCGCTCCTGAGCGAGGAGCACGGCAAGGTCCTCGAGGATGCCGCGGGCGAGCTTCAGCGCGGCATCGAAAACGTCGAGTACGCCTGCGGGGCTCCCGATCTGCTGAAGGGCGAGTACAGCAAGAACGTCGGCCCCGCCATCGACAGCTGGTCCGAGTTCCATCCGCTGGGCGTGGTGACTGGCATCACGCCGTTCAACTTCCCGGCGATGGTGCCCATGTGGATGTATCCCATCGCGCTGGTGTGCGGGAACACCTTCATTCTGAAGCCCTCGGAGCGGGACCCGAGCGCGCCGATGCTGGCGGCCGAGCTGCTGAAGGAGGCAGGCCTGCCGGACGGCGTCTTCAACCTCGTGAACGGCGGCAAGGAAGCGGTGGACACCCTGTTGACCGACGAGCGCGTCCAGGCGGTGAGCTTCGTGGGTTCCACACCCATCGCCGAGTACGTGTATCGGACCGGCACCGCCAACGGCAAGCGCGTACAGGCCCTGGGTGGCGCCAAGAATCACGCCATCGTGATGCCCGATGCCGACATGGAGAATGCGGTCGACGCGTTAATGGGGGCCGCCTACGGCTCCTGCGGGGAGCGCTGCATGGCGATCTCGGTGGTGGTGGCGGTTGGGGAGGAGACGGGTGATGCCCTGGTCGCGGGGTTGTCGGAGCGTATCGAGCGGCTGAAGGTGGGCGCCGGATGTGAGGTCGGGAACGACATGGGGCCGCTGGTCACCCGCGAGCACGACGAAAAGGTCCGGGGCTACGTCGACCTGGGTGTGGAGGAAGGCGCAGACCTGATCGTGGACGGTAGGGATCTTCAGGTGCCCGGTCATGAGGACGGTTTCTTCCTCGGAGCCTGCCTCTTCGACAACGTGAAGCCCAGCATGCGCATCTACGCCGATGAGATCTTCGGGCCGGTGCTCTCTGTAGTGCGCGTAGACAGCTTGCAGGAGGCGATGGACCTCACCGACGCGCACGCGTTCGGCAACGGAACCTGCATTTTCACTCGAGACGGTGAGGCGGCGCGCTACTTCAGCGCTCACATCAGGGCGGGCATGGTGGGGATCAACGTCCCCCTGCCGGTGCCGGTGGCGTACCATAGCTTCGGCGGCTGGAAGCGCTCATTCTTCGGCGATCTCTTCGCCTACGGGCCTGACGGCGTGCGCTTCTATACACGACGAAAGACCATCACCCAGCGCTGGCCGTCGAGTGACGTTCGGGAAGGGGCGAAGTTCGCCTTCCCGAGCAATGCATGAGCGCCTAGCTAGCCTGAACGGATAGGCGGCCCGTCATCTCGCGTCATTGAGGGACGGGTCGCCGGCACATCGGGGCTCCGCGGCCCTACGCGAGAAACACGGGAGGCAAGGATGGAGACCATTGGAGCCGATACCCTGATGAAGAGCCAAGCCGTTATGGCGGGCCAGAACGAGTTCGTATTCCCGGCCGCCAAGCCGCTATACGACGAGCCCCTCGTTCTGGCCGAGGGCGAAGGTGTGCGGGTACGAGACGCCGACGGTCGCGAGTACCTGGACCTGTTCAGTGGCATCCTCACCACGTCCGTGGGACACTGCAACCCCAAGGTGGTGGCCCGAGTCCAGGAGCAGATGGGCTGCCTGGGCCACACCTCCACGCTCTACGTCACCGAGCCTCACGTCGACGCCGCCCGCCGCCTGGCCGACATCGCGCCCGGCCAGCTGAGCCAGACGTTCTTCACCAACTCAGGAACCGAGGCCATCGAGACGGCCATCCACATGGCCTGCTTGCACACGGGTCGCACGGAGATCGTCGCCCTCCGGCAGGCGTACCACGGCCGCAGCTTCCTGGCCACCAACATTACGGCGGTGAGCGCCTGGCGGCCGATGGCCACCACGTTCCCGGGCATCAAGCACACGCTGACTCCTTACCCGTACCGCTGCCCGTTCAAGCAGCCGTGCGACGAGAGCTGCACCGAGGCGTTCACCGAGGACCTCGAGGACGTCATCCGGACGACCACCAACGGACGTCCGGCCGCGTTTATCGCCGAGTCCATCATGGGTGTCGGGGGCTATATCGTGCCGCCGCCGGGATACTTCGAGCGGGCCGCCGAGATCATCCGGTCGTACGGCGGCCTCTTCATCTCGGACGAGGTCCAGTCCGGCTTCGGCCGCTCCGGCGAGCGCTGGTTCGCCATCGAACATGCGGGCGTCGAGCCCGACATCATGGTCATGGCCAAGGGCATCGCCAACGGAATGCCCGTGGGCGCCACCATCACACGGCCGGACATCGCCGCGTCGTGGAAGTCGAAAACGATCTCCACCTTCGGGGGCAATCCGGTGTCGATGGCGGCGACCACTGCCACCCTGGAGGTCATGGTGGAGGAGGACGTGCCGCAGCGGGCCAAGGAGCGGGGTGGGCAGCTCTACGCCGGCCTCATGGAGCTCTACGCGCTCTTTCGCTGGATCGGAGATGCCAGGGGCATGGGCCTCATGCAGGCTCTGGAGCTCGTGGAGGATCCGGACACAAAGGAGCCGTCGCCGCAGAAGACGAAGGCCCTTCTGGAGGCCGCCAGGGAAGAGGGTCTCCTCATCGGGATCGGAGGCCTCCACGGCCACGTCATCCGCATTGGGCCGTCACTCCTCATCACCGAGGATGAGATGGCGGAGGGACTGGAGCGCCTGGAGCGGGCGTGTCACCGGGTCGAGGGCGCTTAGTGTCCCGTTGCCGAAGTGTCTCGGCCAGTCGAGGACACGCTGCATCCCTGGGCTCGGCGTTGGGACTCCTTACCGTAGCTTTGGCTACGCCGCGTCGTCCCGCCTTGATCCCAGGGCGCCCCCACCCTCTTGGTGGATCGCGAACTTCGGCAACGGAACACTAGCCGGTGACCTCCACGGTCATCATCGGAGTCCTCGTTGTATACCTTCTCGTCCTTCTGGGCCTCGGCCTGTGGGGGAGCAGAGCCTCCGGGAGCGTGGCCGGTTACTACGTGGCCGACAAGAAGCTTCCCTCGTGGGTCATCGCCTTCAGCTCCAACTCCACCGGTGAGAGCGCCTGGCTGCTCCTGGGGCTCACCGGGATGGGGTACGCCGTAGGCTTCCACGCTCTGTGGGTCGTGGTGGGGGAGTTCCTCGGCGTTCTAATAGCGTGGAAGTACGTGGCCCGCCCCTTCAAGGAGTACACCGACCGGCACGACTCCATCACGGTTCCCGACTATCTGGAATCCAGGTTCCACGATACAGGTCACGTCATTCGCGTGATCAGCATGATCATCATCGTGAGCATGGTCACCGCCTACACTGCGGCTCAGCTCACGGCCTCGGGGAAGGCCTTCGGGTCGTTCCTGAACACGAGCTACTCGATGGGGGTCTGGATCGGTGCCGCGGTGATCCTCTACTACACGACGGTGGGTGGCTTCAAGGCGGTGGCATACAGCGATCTTTTCCAGGGCGTGCTGATGTTCATGTGCCTGGCCGTGCTCCCGGTGGTTGGGATCGCCGCCGCAGGAGGCTGGTCGTCGATGGTCGAGGGCCTTCGGGCGCAGGACCCGAGCCTCCTGGGCCCCATGGGCGCCGCCGGATTCAGTCTCAGGGGCATCATCGATGTCGCCGGGTTCATCGCCATCGGACTCGCCTTTATGGGCTCGCCACAGCTTCTCACCCGTTTCATCGCCGCCCGGGGGCATCGCGACATCGTCCAAGGGGGCAGGATCGCCGTGTTCTGCATCCTGATCTTCGACCTCGGGGCGGTCTTCGGGGGGATGGCGGGACGCGTGCTCTTCCCGGGGCTCGCCGACCAGGAGACGATCCTTCCGGTCATGAGCAGCTCCCTCTTCCCGGCGCTCTTCACGGGGATCTTCCTGGTGGTGGTCCTGGCGGCCATCATGTCCACGGTGGACTCCCTCCTGATCCTTGCGTCCTCGGCGGTGGTGAGGGACATCGTCCAGCAGATCTTCCACCCCGACGTAAGCGAGCGGCAGCTCTCCCTCTACGGAAAGGGCGTCACCGTCGTCATCGGAACCGCGGCGTTGGCGGCGGCACTGACGGAGGCCAGGGCGATCTTCTGGCTCGTGCTCTTCGCCTGGTCGGGTCTGGCCAGCGCCTTTACACCGGTGGTTCTCTGCTCGCTCTTCTGGAAGGGGACCACCCGAGCCGGGGCTATCGCAGGGATGGTCTGTGGATTCCTGGCGGCCGTGCTCTGGGTTCTGCTGCTCAAGGGGCGGTTCTTCGATCTCTACGAGATGATCCCCGGATTCGCGGTAGGGTTCGTTGTGACCATCGGCGTCAGCCTGGCCACCTCCCCGCCGCCGGGCGCTGCGGAGGAGATGGACTCCGTTCGGGAGGTGGTGAGGGCACCGGCCTCCGCCTAGGGGCCTCTCTTCGGCCTGGACCTGAGCAGGGCCGGCCGCTGAGGACTCAGGCGCCCAGGACCCCGTCAGCCAACAGCTTCTCGATCTCGTCGGGTCCGTAGCCCAGCTCGGCCATGACCTCGCGAGTGTGCTCCCCGGCGCGAGGGGGCACAGTGCGGGTCTGGGGCCTTTCGTCGTCCCAACGGAGCGGGATGGCCACGTCCCGGTAGTTGGGAATCTCCGGATGATCGACCCGGGAAAGCATGCCGGACGCTTCAACCTGCGGGTCTTTGGTCACGTCAGCCATGTCCTGGATCGGAGCCGCGGGAACAGCGTGCTCCCCCAGGAGTTCCCAGAGGCCCCGGGTCGTGTGCGCTTGCGTTGCCGCGGTCAGGACGGCGGAGAGCTCGTCCCGGTTCTCCACCCTTGCCGGATTGCTGTCGTAGCGCGGATCGTCCACGAGCTCCGGGAGCTCGAGCGCCACGCACAGCCGGCCGAACAAGGCGTCGCTTCCTGCGGCGATCATCAGCTGTCCGTCCTCGGTGGGAAACACGCCGTACGGTGCGATCATCCCGGAGCGGGACCCCATGGGCCCAGGCACCCTCCCGTCGGCCAGATAGCCCATGAGGTGATAGGAGACCCAACCGAGAGCGGTATCGAGAAGAGCCGTCGTCACGTGGCAGCCTTTCCCTGTCTCGGAGCGGCGCCGCAGGGCGGCCAGGACTCCCAGGGCGCCCCACATGCCGGTGCCGAAGTCCACCACCGGGCCACCCACACGGGCCGGCCCGGTCTCCGCGTGGCCCGTAATCGACATGATGCCGCCGTACGCCTGCATGAGGGGGTCGTACCCGGGCAGGTCCTTGAGCGGCCCGGAAGGTCCGTACGCCGTCACGGATACATAGATGATCTCCGGACGCCTGGCCTTCACCGCTTCGTAGTCCAGGCCGAGCTCCTCGACGACGCCGGCCCGGAGCGACTGCACGAAGACGTCGGCGCCATCGGTCAGCTTCTAGACGATCTCCCTGCCACGGTCGCTCTTCAGGTCGAGGCGGACGCTCCGCTTGTTACGGTTCGTGGAGAGGAACAGAGGGCTCTCGCCGCCCCAGAACGGGGGACCCCAGGCGCGTGCGGCGTCTCCCTTGGGCGGCTCCACCTTCACGACATCCGCGCCGAGGTCGCCGAGGATCTGCGTGCAATAAGGCCCCGCGAGGTTCTGCGTCAGATCCACCACCCGAAGACCCCTGAGGTGATCGGTCACGCTGGGGCCCTGCGCTTGCCTCGGCGCCGTCGTATGGCCCCTTCCTCCCGCCACTTCTGCGGCGTCACCGTCCGCTCCAACTCCCTCGGGCGAAGCTCGAACCAGCGCGCCACGAGGAGGATCTCCGCCGCTTCGTGGGGCTGCAGCGCCCCGGGACCCCGCTCGACGCTCCGGTATACGTCCTCGACGGCCTTCGACACCCGGCTCCGATCCCGCTTCGACTTCGGATACGCATAGTCACGTCGAATGCGGCCCCGGCGGATCAGATAGACACGATCGTCGCCTGCGAATCCCGGCACTCTGTAGAGAAACGTCAGGCTCTCGACACGACCCCTGAACGCGGCGAGCTGATCCTGGAAGGCCTGTAGCCTTTCGATTCGATCCCTGAGGACGCCCGCGTACTCGAAATCGAGACGACCCACCGCCGCCTCCATGCGACGCTCGAGGCCGACGAGGGGCTCGCGGGTCCGACCTTCGAGGAACCGGCGAGCCACGGCGACTTGTCTCTGATAAGCGTCTCCGGTGGTCCCGCCGCAGCACGGGGCGAGGCATGTCCCCAGCTCGGCTCTCATACAGAGCGGCGTGCGCCCGCCGCTGAACATCTCGAGCTGGTCGTCGAAGCACACCGGCGTGGACCCTGGACAGTCCCTCAAACCCACGGCGTGTGCCAGCTCTCGAACGGTGCGCCCCACCTGTCCCACGGCCGGGAATGGACCGAAGTAGAGGGATCCGTCGGCGATGACACGGGTCACGGGCAGGATACGCGGTGCGATCTCCCGCGTCAGCTTCAGGAACGCGTAGATGCGCTTGCGCTTGTGCTGGACGTTGAAGGTGGGCTGCCAGCGCTGGATGAGCTTCATCTCCCGCACTAGGGCAGAGAACTCGTTCGGAATGTACTCCCAGCGGATGCAACCGGTCTCACGGATCAGATTGGCGGCCTTGTCACCCGGCGGCGCCCGGAAATAGGAGAGCAGGCGCGTCCTCACCCGCACCGACTTTCCCACGTACAGAGGATGCCCATCGACGCCGAGCAGCTGATAGATGCCCGGTCGGTTCTCGGCGTGGGTACGTACGTGCTCTCGGAGGGCAGAGGTTGGCACGCTCTCTGGTGTTGGAGTCACGGCACTTTCGCTTTTCCTTCGGTAAGTATAAGGGCCCCCGACCCAAAGAGCCATTGCTCCCGATGGCGCCGCACTGCTAACGTCCGCCATGCCTTCCGAGAGCCGGGATCGGGTCATTCGGGACCCGCTGTGGAATACGATTCGACTCGATGCGACGGCTGTGCGCATCGTGGATACTCAGGCTTTCCAGAGGCTTCGCTACATCCGGCAGCTCGGCTTTGCCCACCTGGTTTACCCCGGGGCGACGCACACCCGATTCGATCACGCCATGGGCGTGTATCATCTGGCCGTTACGGCCATCCGGCGTCTGAAGGAAGGGCGTCGACTCCCCGAGGGCATCTGGGAGGATGCGTACCTTGTGCCGTATGCCGCCCTTCTCCACGACATCGGGCACTACGCGTTCTCCCACGCCCTGGAGGAGCTGGAGTCGGATCTCCTCCCGGGGGATCACGAGGTGATCAGCGCTCGCTTCTTCGATTCCCCGGAGCTGAACGATGCTTTGGCGACCATCGGACCCGACGCCGGGCCGAAGATCCATGCCCTGATCCGCGCACGCAGCGACAATCCCCTTGGAGGCCTGGTGGCGGGTAGCCTAGACCTGGACAAGATGGAGTACCTACGACGGGACGCCCGCTTCTGCGGGGTGCCATACGGTGAGGTGGACGTGGACCGGCTGCTCCAGGGGATCGTCGTCCTCGCCGATCCCGAGACTGGGCGGGCGGAGGTAGGGGTCCACGAGAAGGCGGTGGCGGCCCTCGAGTCGCTCCTCTTCGCCAAGTATCAGATGTTCAGAAACGTGTATTGGCATCACGGCGTGCGCGCTGCCACGGCTCTCTACAAGAGGATCGTGGACGACGCCGTGCGGGATGGGATCCTCGACGCGGAGGAGCTTGTCGGCGCTACCGACGAGGAGCTGATCTACGAGACGACCCGCCGCGCTCAGGAGGCCGACAGTCCCGTCGCCGAGAGGCTTTCAACACGGTGGCTCCCCGCCCTCAGGACCCGCAAGCTTCCCAAGCGGGCATTGGAGGTCACGGCCGCCGAGCTGGGCGATCGGGTCGTGGAGGACTGGGTGGTCTCCGAGACGCCCATGAAGAGGGCGGTGGAGGATCAGTTGGCCGAGGAGGTGGGCCTCGAGCCCGGCGAGGTGGTCATCGACTTTCCCGCCAAGCGTGCCATGTTCCAGCTGGATCTGCTCATCGAGAGGCGGACCGGGCAGGTCCAGCGCCTGGGTCTGGGTGGCCTCCCGGGACTCATCGATCTGCCTCGCTTGGCTCAAGAGCTCTACACGACTTCACGGGTCCTCCGGGTGTTCACCTTCGAGCGCCGCTCACTGGACCGTGATCAGGTTCTGGAGCAAATCACCCGCCGGGGCTAACGCTCGTGTGGACTCAGGACACCGGCTCTACTCAGCTCGCTTCTTCGAGTGCCAAGAAGCCAAGCGTAACGTTGTCCGGGGCGCCTCGGGCGTGGGCCTCGGTGATCAGGCTGGCGGTAGCATCCTCGAGACCGTCGGACGTGAGGCCTTGTAATGCGTCCTCGAGCTCGCTGTCCATCATCAGCCCGGCCAGGCCGTCGGTGCAGAGCAGGAAGATGTCACCAGCCTGGGCGGATCCGTCGAAGACATCAGGCTCGACTTCATCCGAGGTACCCACGGCCCGGTTGATGAGGTGGCTGAGAGGATGCCCCCCGGCAGTCGACAGCGTGAGCGCCCCCGACTCCACGAGCTCCTGGACGACCGTGTGGTCGCGGGTGATCCGCTTCAGGCCTCCATCTCGGAGGAGGTAGGCGCGGCTGTCACCCACGTGGCCGACGACCCACAGCCCTGAGTCCACCTGCATTGCGAGGGCCGTCACGGTAGTGCCCATGCCCGCGTGCTCGGGCTCCTCTCTGGCGGCCTCCCAGATGTTGCGGTTGGCCCGCTGGACCGCCTCAACCATTCTCTCGCCCCAGCCCGAGCCCGATCCTTCGGACGTCAGGCCTTCCTGCACGGTTCGTGCGGCTTCCGCGGACGCGATATGACCGGCGGGACGGCCGCCGATGCCGTCGGCCACGATCACGATTCCGTTGGTCTCGTCCAGGAGCAGTGTGTCCTCGTTTCGGTCTCGCTTGAGTCCGGGGTCCGACGTGCCCGCCACGCGCCAGGTGAGTGCCAAGGATGCTCCAGGGTCAGAGATGCTTGAGCAGGAAGCTTAACCGCGGGAGGAGGATGCGCAACGCCGATAGAGACAGTGTCCGCGAGTTCGAGCGAGGCGCGACGGAGGGAACCGGAGGGGGCTACGGGGTTAGCATGTGGTGGTTACCGACTTGCCCGATCTTCCGCGATTTGAGGGCAGAGGCCGAGGCGATCGAGATCATGTTGCGGGTGTCCGGACGCGTTCCTAAGAGTGGGAACCCTTTTCGTGGCTCGGTGCCTAAGTAGCTCTCGAAACATCTAGACAATAATGAGGTAAGTTGCTACCTTAACGGCTGCCTATCTGCCTATCCTACGGATTCGACACCGTTCGAGGAAGGTCGGCTCACCATAGAAAACCTGAGTGGTTAGGAGAATAGATTTTCGATGGCTACGGTTACTACGCGCAGGAAGCGGAAGGGGCGGCGCAACCCCCTGGCCGGCTTCGACGCGAGCATCGAAGAAAAGACCGCCCTCGATCAGTATCTGAGGGATGTGAGTCGGCATGAGCTCATCACTCCCGACAAGGAGAAGGAGCTCGGTGCCCTCGCTCAGAATGGTGACCAGAACGCGATTCAGGAGCTCGCCCGGGCCAATCTTCGATTCGTCATCAGCGTGGCCAAGAAGTACCAGAACCGGGGTGTGGCGCTCACGGACCTGATCCAAGAGGGAAATGTCGGATTGGTCACTGCCGCCCGGAAGTTCGATCCCGAGCAGGGCGTGAAGTTCATCAGCTACGCGGTTTGGTGGATTCGCCAGGCGATCCTGGCCTCTCTGGCCAATCACGGGCGTGCGGTGCGTGTGCCTCTCAACCGGGCGTCCGACCTGGCGCGCATCTTCCGTGAGAAGGAGCGCCTCAAGCAGGAGCTGAATCGTGAGCCCACGTCCGAGGAGTTGAGTTCGGCGACGGACCTCACGCCGGAGCTGATCGAGTCTCTCCAGACTCTCAACGCGGCGGAGATTCGGCTCGATGCCCCCATCGGCGACAGCGAGGATTCTCAGCTCGTCGAGCGGTTCATCACTGAAGAGGCGGCCGAGCCAGAGCAGGAGGTCGAGAGCCGGCTCTTGACCCAGACCGTCGGCGACGCATTGAGCACGCTCGAGGCGCGGGACGCCAAGGTCCTTCGACTTTACTTCGGGCTGGAGGGCGAGCGCGAGCACACGCTCGAGGAGATCGGCAACCTGTTGGGAGTGACGCGCGAGCGGATTCGGCAGCTGCGTGACCGGGCCCTGCGGAGGCTTCGCGAGGGCGGTAAGGGAGACGCACTGGAGTCGTTCGCGGCGTGACCCACGGGCAGGGAAGCCCCGCCTTCCCCGGGATCCTACGGTCTCGGTGGGGGGCGGGGTTTTTTTTCGTGTGCTGCCTATCCCACTGAGCACATGAAAGGCATGGTTCACCTTGTCCGCGGTGGAGTGTACACCGTGGCGCTCGAGTCGGGGACCGTTGTCGAGGCATCACTGAGGGGTCGTCTCAAGCTCGAGAAGCGCACGGGCGATCAGGTGGTCATCGGGGATCGAGTCCGCGTGACGGAGGTGGGTGGCGAGACCCACGTCATCGAGGAGGTGTTCGAGCGCGAGACGACCATTACTCGCACCCGCTTCGGCGGGCGATCCACCAAGGTCCTGGTGTCCAACGCCGATCGACTCCTCGCAGTCTTCGCCGCCAGCAGGCCGAAGCCCCGTCGTGACCTGATCGATCGGCTGATGGTGGTGGGCGAGTACGGTGGGGTCACACCTGTCGTAGTCCTGAACAAGGCCGACCTCGAGGGCGCCGCCGAGGTGGCAGAGGAGTTGGAACGGGTCTACCAGCCCTTGGGTTACGACGTGCTAAGGGTGAGCGCCCTCACCGGGCAGGGCATGGACAGCTTCGCCAAGCAGGTTTGCCAAGGCATCGCGGCTCTTGCGGGCCCGTCCGGCGTTGGGAAGTCGAGTCTGGTCAACGCCCTCGAGCCAGAGCACAAACTCAGGACCGGGGAGCTCAGCCGCAAGCGGGGCACGGGTCGTCACACCACCGTGACTTCACGGTTGATCCAGCTCCGGTGTGGTGGGCTGGTCGCGGATACTCCCGGCTTCAGCGACATAGGGGTTTGGGGGGTACGACAGGCGGACCTGGATGAGTGCTTCCCGGAGCTCCGCTCTCGTGCAGCCGGTTGCCGTTTCCGAGGCTGTAGCCACCTTCACGAGCCGGACTGTTCCGTGCGCGAAGCGGTCGCTGCAGGAGAAATCGACACCGGTCGCTTCGAGAGCTATAGGACCCTGTTCGAGGAGGCCGAATCCTAGAAGCCCGGTCCGAGTCATGGCGAGGACCTGTAGCGCCCGGACAGGGGTGTTACTCGCAAGACTCCGGTGGCCGGATCGTCATCCACGGTCACAGGCCACTGGTACACCTGCTGGAGTGTGCTCTCCCGAAGGACCTCGCGAGGCTCTCCCTCAGCGGCGACGCGGCCACGGTCCAGAAGCAATACACGGTCTGCGAAGCGGGCGGCCAGGTCGAGGTGGTGGGTGATGAGGAAGATCGTCATCCCCCCGTTCGCCGAGGATCTGAGGAGCTCCAGGATCTCCATCTCGTGGCGTATGTCGAGACTGGTGGTGGGCTCATCCAGGACCAGCGCCTCGGGCTCCTGGGCGAGGGCCCTGGCGACTCGTGCCCGCTGAAGCTCGCCCCCCGACAGGGTCGAGATGAACCGATGTCCGAGCTCCCATACGTCGCAGCGTTCCATGGCCCGCTGGATGGCCTCCCGATCGGCCGGAGTCTCAGGCTGGAGCGGTCCCAGGTATGGGTAGCGACCCATGCCTACGAGATCCCGGACGGTGAGCGGGAATGCCACCGACTCTGCTTGAGGCACGACCCCCACCTCTCTGGCCAGCGCCCGCCGGTTCCACTCCGAGACGCTCCGTCCTGAGACCCGGGTCTCTCCGGTCACGGTGGGGACCATTCCGAGTAGGGCTCTGAGCAGCGTCGACTTTCCCGATCCGTTGGGACCAAGGACCGCATAGAAGGATCCCCGCGGGACTACCATTGACACGCCGTTCAGGGCGGGATGGTCCATCCCAGGATAACGGACCGTGAGATCGACTGCTTCCAGAGCGTTGGATTCGTCGGTCACCTAGCGGCCTCCGCTCCCCAAGCTGCGGCGGAGCAGAATGAGGAATAGAGGCACTCCCACGAACGCCGTGATGACGCCGATGGGTACCTCGGTGGGTGACAGGATCGTCCGGGCCACCACGTCGGCCAGGGTAAGAAACACGGCTCCGGCAAGGAACGAGAGCGGAAGCAGCATGCGGTAGTCGGACCCGACGACCAGCCGTACGCCGTGGGGCACGATGAGCCCCACGAACCCGATGACACCCGTGGCTGCCACCCCCGCCGCGGTCAGCAGCGAAGCCACTACGTAGGCCGTCTTCTTGACGCGCTCCACGTTCGTCCCGAGGTAGCCTGCCGTCTCCTCGCCGATTGCCATGAGGTTGAGCGGGCGTGCGAGACCCGCCAGCAGAACCGTGGCCGGCACGGTATACAGCGTCACCGTCGCCACGGTAGGCCAATCTGCGCCGGCGAGGCTACCCATCATCCACAGGACGGCGCTCCGCACCGTACGGGCGTCGGAGACGGACAAGACGAACGAGATACAGGCAGTGAAGAACGCGCCCACCACGACCCCGGCCAGAAGGAGCACTCGCACGTCGACTCTGTCATCGGCGGCAGCCGCGACCCTCATCACGAGAGCGATGGCCAGGAGGGCTCCTGTGAAAGACGCGGCCGGGAGAGCCCAGGAGTGACTCGCTACCAGGCCGAGAGACAGGGCCAAGACGGCTCCGGTGGCGGCTCCGCCGGAGATCCCCAGAATGTACGGCTCCGCCAGGGGGTTCCGGAGCAGTGCTTGAAAAACTGCTCCGGCCAGGGCAAGTCCTCCGCCCACCAGGATAGCCAGCGTCACCCGCGGCGCCCGTAGCTCCACCACGATTCGTTGGACATTGGGGTCTCCTCCACCCGTCAGCGCGGTGACGACCTCGGACGGTGTGAGCGCGACCGAGCCGAGCCAGATGCTCACGGCGAACGCGCCCATTACACCCAGGAGGAGCACTCCGGCCCAAGCGAGCGGCCTCACCGAAAGGCCTCCGGGTGGATCAGACGAGCGATGGTCCTGGCGGCCTCCCCCAGTCCGGGGCCCGGTACTTCCACCGAGCTGGGCAACGGCACGTGCTCGACATCGGAGACCTGCGGCGGCACGCTCCCCTCGGAGACGAGGATCAAGTCTACCTCACGGGTGATCAGCTCCTCCAGACTTATGGGGATATATAACCCTTCAAGGTCGTCGAAGACGTTCTCCGCCCCGCCGGCCACCATGAGCTCGTGTATGTACGTCCCGGGCCCGGCCACCCACGGGGGCTCGCCACCCATGAGGTAAACGACCTTGCGATGGGGCAGGCCGTTGACGCGCGCCGCCACGTCGTCCAGGGCCTCCTGGATCCCCGCCAAGATCGAATCGGCTGCTGCAGCGGCGTCGGTGATCGCTCCAAGACGTCCGATGATCGACTGAACGTCGGCGATGCCGTCGGGCTGGATGGCGAAGTGTGGGATACCCAGGTCGCTCAGGCGCTCTGCCGTGGCCTGGTCGGACTCGCCCTGGAACCGGACGACCAAGTCGGGATCGAGTGAGACCAGGACCTCGAGGTTGGGCTGGAGTCCACCCCCCACCGACGGCAGCTCGGCGAGCTCCGGCAAATGGTCGTAGTCCGTTCGACCTACCAGGCTCTCCCGGACCCCAAGAGCCAGGAGCGTCTCGGTTGCCGACGGCACGAGCGAGACGATCCTCTCCGGAGGGGCGTCGAAACGGTGCTGCGCCCCTGAGTCATCGATGACCAGGATGGGATAGTCGCTCCCAGCGGAGCCTGGGGGGAGAGCCTCGGGTGAATCGCCTCCAGTGGTGCCTTGATCGGCTGTACAACTCAGCTGCGAGGCGACCAGCACACACGTGCCGAGCCGGCGCAACGAAGTCACGGTGGATGCAGCGCCACTCGAGCCGAGCGACCTTCGTGCTCGTCGTGAGGGCCGAGTCGACCGCGAGACGATCGAGCGAAGCGAGATCAATACCAATCGATCATCGGTCACGGGCCACTAGCTGCCGGACGCTCGCGTCACGGGGCCCTGGTGGCCACGGGCGTCGGCAGGCCGCAAGAGTCCCGGAACGATTCGCTCCAGCCGACGTCCTCTCGCTTCAGGGTGGCGATCCAGACGGAGCTCTCACCCAGCACCTCCAGGATGAGCTCGGGTGTGCCGTCGCCGTCCACGTCCATTCGGCCGAAGTAGCGCGCAGCACCCTTGCCGTGCTGGCTCCATACCCGGTAATCGACGTACGTGGTCTGGTATCCACTGCCGTCGGGGTCGGAGGCGATGAGGAAGACCGAGTAGGCGTCGGGGGGCGCGGGTCCCACCTTTAGGGAGTCGCCGTACACGAAGGTCGCGACGACCGTAGGAGCCTCTTCGGAGCCGTTCCGGAACATCTGTATGTCACGCCGGATAGCGAGGACGGATTCGGGCCAAGTGGCTCTCAGCGTGGGCAAGAGTGCCCTCATCATGTTGAGCGACATGACTCTCAGGTCACGAGTCTGCACGACCGTCTCATGATCCTCGTACGCGAACGATGCCCCGACATCGCTCGAAAGAGCGAGGAAGGTGTTGGTAGCGGACGCGTTGGGGACGACCTCGATGGGACCACGGACCTGGGGTCTGGCCCCGCAATACGACGCAACCGCGCTATACTCGGCTGCCGTGAGAGTGCCCACCCGCACCCCCTCCGAGAAGAGGGTGAACGTCGAGCCCCCCGCGAAGTGTCGCTCTGTAAATGCTCGGCTGTCCTGGGCCGAGCCATCTCCTGGAAGCGCGTGTAGCCCATCGGCGTGCATCTCCGCCACAGGCACCAGCCAGGCCTCGGATCCTACCCGCCGGCCCAGGTACAGGACGGGCTCCGAGGGCTTGGGAGTCACGGGAGTTGCAGTCGTGTCAGCGGGCGGAGCAGGAGCCTCCATGATCGTAGGCTCCGAGGGAGATCTCAACCTCATGTCGACCCCTCCCCACTCCACGTTGTCGCAACCCAACGCGACCATTACAATCCCGAGCAACGGGACCCTCTGAAGGCCTTTGACCATGCGGAAAAGTTATCCCGGCCCCTGGAGGAAATCAAAGGTGCCGCCTGACCACCGGACGGCCCCAGGTGAGGTCGATCTGCGGAGAACGGCGAGTCGTTGAGGGCCCGTCTGGCGTGGGTGCCCTCTTTCGTTGTGGGGGCGGCCGCGGCCACGGCCGCAGCCGTCGCCGTGGCACTGTTGCTGTACTCGGGAGAGGGCATGCTCCGGTCGCTGACGCTGATCGTCGCGGTCGAGCTTGTGGCCTTGGGCGCCGGGCTGGCGGGTCCCCCGGTGGCGGAGTGGCCGGGGGTGGTGGAATCTCTCCGGAGGCGATGGCTATCGGTGCTCATCACCTTCCTGGCCGCGTCGGTCTTTACAGTCGCTTGGACGTTCGGGGAGGGGTTTGGCGCGGGGGCTACGACCCAGGCTCTCGGCCTGGCGTTGCTGGCCGGGTTGCCACTCTACGCTTGTGGCCGCCTCCTGGCGGCTATCTCTACGGTGTGGATTGACGATGGGCCGCCGAGGGCCGGGGCAGTCGCCGCTCTGGGTGTGCCGCCCTCGGGGTTCTGGCGACCGGCTTGAGCGGACTGTCGCGCCTGGGTGCCCCGTCTCTCTTGCTTTTCTTCCTCATCGTCCTGTCCGGCACCGCCCTCTTGCAGGGATGGATTCTGGAGGGGGCGGTTGAGTCGGACACTGACGTGCCGTCGGAATCAAACGTGGACCTGGAGCCTCTTGCGAAGCCCGAGTCCGAGATGAAGCCCTCGTGATCATCGCCCACTTCTCTGACCTCCACCTGGGGTACCGGGCGTACGCCCATGTGGAGCAGGGCCGCAACGTCCGGGAGTCGGACGTTACCCGCGCTTTCCACCAGGCCATCGAGAAGGTTATCGGACTGGGCCCGGCGGCCGTGGTAGTGGCGGGTGACGTGTTCGATCGGCCGGAGCCCCCTCACTCCGCCCTGGTAGCCCTCGCACAGGGGCTCCAGGCCCTCCGGGAAGCTCTCCCGGACACCCCGGTGCTCTTGGCGGCGGGGGCGCGCGATACACCGGCTCCCGTGGCCGATCCGGGTCCGCTGGCGACGTTCGACACCATGGCCGCCGTGGAGGCCGTGACCGGAACGATGCGCTCGGTGTACTACTCTCAGCTGGGTTTGAACGTGACGCTCGTTCCCCATCGGGCCACGCTGCAGGGACCGCCTCCACCGGTGGCTCCCAACCCCGATGCTCGCTGGAACGTGCTAGTGGGCTACGGATCGACGGACGGAGGGGACGATGCCATGCTCGCATTGGACCCCTCGAAGTGGGACTACGTGGCTCTCGGCTACGAGCACCACCGCCGGAGGGTTGGAGGGCCTGTGCACTATGCCGGATCCCTCGAGCGGGTGGGGCCTACGCCGTGGGAGGAGGCGGCTGAGGAGAAGGGCTTCCTGACGTGCGAGCTGGAGTCGGGGCGTGTTCGCTTCCACGCCATCCACGGTCGTCCCGTCGTCTCCTTGGCCTCGATCCCGTATGAGACGGATCGCCCGAACCGGCTCCGCGAACGTGTCCAGGAAGTACTGGACGAGGTCCCGGGTGGAATCGAAGAGAAGATCGTGCGTATTCGCATTGAGGGGCTTCCCCCGGACCGCTTGGACCTGCTGGAAGGGCTCTTGCCCGAGTACCGACGCAGAGCTCTGCATCTGGAGGTGCAGCTCGATGACCGAACGGCTGGAGGGGAATCCGCCGAGGAGCGGCCCTCGGTGCGCTTGGCGTCCAGGCTGGCGGAGCGCCTCACGGAGGATGGGGGGAGCCTCGAGGATCTGGTACGGCTGGTGGAGGATTGTCTCCCAGCGACGCAATTGTAGGAGGACAGCGCGTTGAGCAGCCTCAATCTCGGCACATCGTCGTCGGACGCGGACCGGCTGGGCTTCCGGCTCGGCCCCGGCCTTGCCGCGCTCGTCGGTGGCGACGGACCGCTCCGCAGCGAGGCGCTCGAGCGATTCGCCGGTCCACTGGCGAAGGGCGACGAGCGGTTGGCGACGCTGGTGGCCGGACACGGACTGACGGAGCCCGCACAGGCGTGGCGTCGCGCCGTGCGAGTGCTGGCGCAGTGGCTCGGACTGGACGGGGTGGACAGGGAGCTTTCGGATCTGGAGAGAGAGAGTTCGGCGAGCTCGGGCCTCATCTCTATGGACTCGGGGGTGGAGAACCTCCGTGCCCGGATCCAGGAGCTCCGTCGGCTTCCGGAGGCCGTGCGAATGAAGGAGCGTGAGCTCCGGGAGATGCGGGCCGACGCAGCGGAGGTGAGTGGCGACATGGAGGTCGCCAACATGGACTGGCTGCGCGAGAGGCAGGACGCGGAGACGCACCTCCTGGCCTATCGGGATCGGGCCCGTGAGCTGAAGGTGCGGCTCCAGCAGCTGGAGGCTGGGGGCCCTGAGAGCGAGTGTCCCACGTGCGATCGCCTGCTCGCCGAGCGGTTCGAGTCCGTTTTGACCGTGCTACGTGAGGAGTGGGAGTCGGTCGTTCAGGACGGCAGCTGGTGGAAGCGGCGTCGAGAGCAGCTGGACTTCAAGCCTTCTCATCTTCAGGACCTGGAGGGGAAGGCGATCCGGCTTCAGGCGGCGATCGAGGAGTGCACGGAGGAGGTGGAGCGTATCCGTGCGCGGCTCCCGGAGTTGGCGAAAGCCGAGGACACGCTCGCCGCGGTACAGGCCGTTGGAACCTCGAGGGATCGACGGAGATCGACGCAGGTGGAGGACCGCGGGGTGGCCAGCGAAGACGTCGATCGGCGTCGCCGGGCTCTGGAGGCCCTCCGAGCCGAGCTGCTCTCGGACGCCCGGGACATGCTTGCGGGGCGGACGGGCCGCTACCTCAATCACTTGACCAGCGGCGGCGTTCTGGGCGTGGGCCTCACCGGAGACGGAGAGCCTACGGTCGTCTGGGACGAGGGGGCGAGACGGCTGCAGTCCGACGAGGAAGTGGCGGCGTACTTGCTCGCGCTCCGGCTCGCGCTCATCGATCTCGCCGCCGAGCGTGGAATTCAGTTCGAGGAGGTGCTCCTCGGTGATACCTTCGACCGCCTCGAGCCTGAGGCCAAGGTCCGGGCCGTCGGGCTTCTTCGGAACATGCTGCCCCAGGTTCCGAAGATCCTCCTCTTCTGCCGGGGCGAGATCCTGGACACGATTCCCGAATCGTTCGATTGGATCGTGGACCTGCGTGTGGACCGGGCCGGCGCGCCTCATACGCGCGTCCGCAGAAGCGGAGTGGGGAAGCTACGGGTCCACTGAGCCTGGCGCGTCCCCTACGTCTCCGCCGATCTCATCCGCCTCGCGGCTTCACGGATGGCGGCCTCGACGTTCGAGCGGTCCCGATACTGCCCGATGGAGATCGTGGTTCGCCCCCGCCGTGTTCGCGGTCCACGGTCTGCACGATCCGTAGATGATCTCCGCCTCGATGCCATGGTTTGGAGACGGATCGGAGGCCGTGGTCCCACCCAACGGTGATTCGTGCTCCACCCGATGCGTCAGATCCGTTGGTGATCGGCCCGCCAGCTCGTCACCCGCTTCTTCACCTCGTCCCGGTCCGTGATGTCCTCCGTGACGATGGCGTTGAACAGGTCGGAGACTTCCCCGTCGGAGGCGAATCGGAGGCCGATCAGCAGCTCGGTGTCCATCCCGGAGAGGGCGTCGCGCCGCTCCGGCCCCAGAAGGCGCTCGAGGCGTAACCGCTCCTCGAGGCGAATCACCCGATCCTGCACTCCAAGCGGGAAGGCTCGGGCGAAAAACATGGCGATGATGACGCCGATGGCGAAGAGCAGGGACATGAGCGACCCGAGGGAGAACGAGGTCACCACCACATACAGCGACCAAAGGACATATACGGCGATGAGCCCAAAAGACACGAAGTGGTACATGGGGACGAGCCTGGCGTGATTCTCGTAACTCTGCGGCACGTTGCTCACGGGTTCCTCCTGGCACGGGAATTCGGTTCCTGGGAGGATGGCCGTCGAGGTCGCGCTACCGCTATCCCCGTGGCGTGGCCGACGGATCGCGGTGGGGATCCGCGCGCAGTCGGGACTACCGCGCCAACGCCTGCCAGGCGATCAGACGGTCTTCGTAGGGAGCTGCCGAGCTTTCGTCGTCGCTCTGGATCGCGCTCTGGACGAGAGCCGCGTAGACCCAGGCGTAGTAATTCGGGATGCCGATGGTGGAGCGGTCGGGCCAGTATGCCCACTCGTCGGGGATCCCCCCCCGGTGCACGAACACGCTGTCGACCAGCCTGCGAGTCCGCTCCTCGTCGAGCCACGGGCCCGTGACGGGCATCAGGCCCGCGTCCTGCATGAGAACGTTCCTCGGGCTCAGATCCGGAGGGCCTGGGTTGAGCCGAAAAGCCAGGCCCTGCCGGACCAGATAGGGGGACAAGCCCAGGGACCGCGCCGCGTTACCGCTAGAGGCGAAATAGATGGGCCGGTCGTCGATGCTGTTCTGGATCAGCGCTAGAGCGAATTGCTGCCAGGGGAAGACCACCGTACCTCCGTCCAGCGTGGCGACCACGGGCCCGAGGCGGAACTCGCGGGTTTCTTCCATCGCGACGTACCCCGCGGGGCTGGCCACCTGCTCGATGACGGCGTCGTCCAGGGCAAGGATCGACCTCCGCGGTGTGGTCACCGGCTCGTCCATCAGGATCCCGATCTTTCCCAGGGCCTCGGCCTCGGCGGGAACGTGGGTATACATCGCCGCCGTCGATGAGGCTTGGTAGGGACGCTGGCAGACGATCGTCGTCGGATCCTGCTCGGGGTCCACGTTGGCGGGACAGGGGCGGGTCAGGTCCCGGATCTGCTTGGTATACCAGTCGGTGTTGAGATAGGACGTGACAATGACAGTCACGTCCCGTCGGATGCCCTCCACTTCCTGCAGGTACCAGAGGGGGAATGTGTCGTTGTCCCCGTTGGTGAAGAGAACCGCATACGGCTCCACGCTCATGAGGAGGTTGTATCCCCAGTCTCTGGCTGAGTAATCACCGCTGCGGCTGGCCCAGGACCAGTTGAGAAGAAGCGGTATGAGGGCCAGCGACAGCACTGGGGCCGCCCGTAGCCAGGAGCCGCCCGTCCGCTCGGCAAGCCGCTGCCAGAGCGCTGCGATTCCGAGTCCGGCCCAGAGCCCCCAGACCGAGAAGCCGACGATGAAGAAGTAATCCCGCTCACGCACCTCGTGGTTGTCGCTCCCCGGGGCGGGCGACGCGAGGGAGTACCCGTATTTGAAGTTCAGGTAGAAGACCACGCCCAACGAGAGCGTGGCGAACAGGACCAACGTGTAGAGCCCGGTGGCCGAGTCACGGCGGAGGTGCTGGCTGGCGCCATAGGCCCCAAGGGCTGCGAAGAGAGCAGTGAACGGGAGCCTCAGGAGTGGGAAGACCGTCTCCGGTCCGGCCACGCCCCTGGCCCATTGCCAGTCGAAGTACTGGAGGTAGTTGGCGTACTGAGACCACAGGGGTGCCAGGCGTGGGAAGAGAGGTGCCTTGTCGTACTGCTGCCTGGAGAGGGCCGCTGACAGCTCCACGCACCCCGCCTGCCCCCACGTGACAATGCTTGTCAGGGCGCTCTGGACGCTCGAACAGGTCGGGTCGCCTTCGTTGATGACAGGGGCCAGACCGGCCCGGAGCGGCAGGAAGAGGTGAATGGAGAGGCCGAGGAACACCGCCAGGGCGCCAACAGCGTAGAGTCGCCAGTTGAGAAGGGTCTTAGGCGAGATCAGCAGGATGAACACAGCCAGAGCAGGGGCGGCCAGGAACGCCATCAGGTGGTTCCCCACCGACAACGCCAGGATGAAAGCCATGAGCACCAGCAGGTTGTCGTCCCTGCCCTTGCCCAGGTTCTCTCGCCAGTGGAACACGAGCCAGGTCAAGAGAGCGATGGTGAAGAGCGAGACCGTGTAGACCTTCTCGTTCACGTTGGACTGATTCCAGACGGTGAAGGCTGTCGCGCTCACGAGGGCTGCGGTCACGGCGCCGACCAACCGGAAGCGTCGATCGCTGGAGAAGAACCCGAGGACGTGGTATACGGCCAGGAACCAGAGGCCGTGGGCCAGGCTCCCCATGAGCGTGGAGAAGAGATTGATGCGGGTGGCCACCGTCAGACCGAGAGGGGCCAGGAGGACGTCCCACGTGCGTGCCAGGACCACGAAGAGCGGGTTCCCAGGCTGATGGGGAATCCCCAGGATATGCCCGGTGGCTATGTATTCGCTCGTGTCCCAGAAGGCCGTGGTGGGAGCCAGTGTGATCGTATAAATGAGGCCCACCCCCAGAGCGACGATGACCGCCCAGCCGTAGGGCGGCCCGTCCACTTTGGGACCGTTTCTTACCCCCCGCTCGTCGTCGGCGACGAGCTTGGGCGCTGTTTCGGTGTCGGCGAGGCTCATCTCGTCCTTCGCTGGAGTGCTGCTCTGCGGGCCCCAAGATAGCACTTGAAGAGGATCACCAAGGAGTGGCCGCTCAGTCGTGTGCTGCCTTCAAAGAGGCCCACCGCGCTGGTGCTACTTTGTCGTGAGGTGCAGGTTCCCCCAGTCGTCCACCGTCAGCCGCCACCCTTCCGGAACCCATGTGGTGGAGCTGTACTCCAAGACCACCACCGGCCCTTCCAGTTCGTGTCCTGGAGAAATTTCCCTCCGCCAGACCCGGCTGGCATCCACCCAGCGCCCATCCACGTGCACCTGTGTGGGGCTGAGGGTGGCGGGCTCCGTAGCGGGAGGAAGGCGTTGGAGCTCCAGTTCGGGACCGGGTGCAGAGGCGACCACGCGAAGGGTAACGGCCTCCACCGGGGTGCCCTCCCGCCGGTAACCGTACCTCTCCTGGTGAAGAGCGTGGAAAGCAGCCACCCAGTCCGTGCCCGGCACCCGGAGCTCGAAGCTCTGCCCGGCGTAGCGAGCGTCGACCCACCGGTGGAGCTCGATTGTCGCCTCCTCCACGTCCTCCTGTCGGATCGCCTCGAGGGTGTGCCGCTCGAGCTCCAGATACGCCTCCTCCATGCGTTTCTCTCCCGAGGGCGTCTCGGTGGAGATCAGCACCGTCCGTGACGTTTCGCGGGTCACGTCGGCCGCCAGCATGCCGTAGGCCGAAAGGAGGCCCGGCGTGGGTGGGACGATAGCGCGGTCGGCACCCAGCTTTTGGGCGAGGCCCGCAGCGTGGAGTCCGCCGGCACCTCCGAACGCAACTAGCGCGAAGTCGGCTGGGTCGTACCCGCGCTCTACGGAGATAACACGGAGGGCTCGCTCCATGGCCGAGTCGGCCACAGCCAGAATCCCCTCGGCAGTGTCCTCGAGGCTCGCGTCCAGGCTCTCGGCAAGGCCGGCAAGCGTGGGCTCGATTCCGTTCCGGTCGAGCGTACCTTCACCACCCAGAAAGGCATCGGCGGGAAGGCGACCGAGCCAGACGTGGGCGTCGGTGACCGTGACGGCGTCCCCTCCCTTACCATAGCAGATGGGACCGGGGTCGGCACCGGCGGACTGGGGGCCCACCCGTAGCGCACCGCCCGGGTCGACACGAGCGAGGGAGCCTCCTCCTGCTCCCACCGTGTGGATATCGATGACGGGGACAGCCACGGGCTGGCCCCCGATCTCGAACTCCCGTGTGTGTAGGAGCCCACCGGGGCAAAGAGACACATCGGTGGACGTGCCGCCCATGTCGAATGAGACGATCTGATCGAATCCGGCGAGGCGTCCCCACGCCAGCGCCCCCACCACTCCCCCCGCGGGGCCGGACAGTACGGTGTGGATCGGCTCTCGGGTCGCACGGCTCACCGGCAACGATCCTCCGTTGGAGCCCATGATCCTCACCCGCTCCGCTCCGGTCTCCCGATCCAGCCGGCCCAGGTAGGCGGACATGCGGGGTGCCACGTACGCGTTGACCACCGTCGTGGATGTTCGCTCGTATTCCCGGTACTCGGGCAACAGCCTTGCGGATACCGACAGAGGAACAGAGACCTCCGCCAGAGCTTCGGCGACACTCTCCTCGTGCGCAGGGTTCGCGTACGAGTGGAGAAGCACCACTGCAACGGACTCAGCACCAGCGAGCCGCTCGGCCAGACCGTCCAACTCGTCCTGGTCGAGGGGCTCGACCACCTGGCCCTCCGGTCCGACTCTGCCGCGGATGCCGATACGGTCGTCTCGATGGACCAGAGGACTGGGGCGATGGCCGACCAGGGCGTACAGCTGAGGCCGGTTCTGTCGTCCAATCTCTATGACATCCTCGAAGCCGGCGTTGGTGACGAGCTTGACCCGGGCGCCCTTTCGCTCCAGAAGGGCGTTCGTGGCCACGGTGGAACCGTGAAGGAGCAGATAGTCGCCTTCGCCCGTGCCCAAAAGCGTCCTGAGTCCCTCGAGGACGGCGTCGGCTGGATCGGTGGGGGTGGAGGGTACCTTGAGCGATCGGAGGCGGCCGGCGTCGAGGACGAGGATATCGGTGAAGGTACCCCCCGTGTCGACGGCGACGACCCGCCGGATCTTTCCCTTTCTCGCTTCTCTCATAAGTTCTCCAGGCCTCGACTCGGGGCCCCTCTCACGTGGCGAACGAGGTCCATGCAGCTCAAGCCCAGCTTCGAAGAGTTCCGCGCCCAGGCGAACCGCGGCGGCGTCCTTCCGGTGTGGAGGGAGTTTCTGTTCGATGTAGACACCGCCGTCACCGCCTATGCCAAGATCCGACGCCCCCCGTTCGGCTTTCTGCTCGAGTCCGTGGTCGGCGGCGAGCAGTGGGCACGATACACCTTTCTGGGGAGTGAGCCCGCCGAAGCCTGGCGCCTGATCCAGGGCCGAGCCGAGCTGTGGACTCGGGGTGACGGCTGGGCGCCCATCACCACCGACGACCCTCTGGCCGATCTCGATGAACGGCTGCGAGCTCGTCAACCCCTCGCCACCGGGGGCCTGCCCCGGCTGTGGGGAGGCACCGTAGGGTACTTCGGGTACGACGTGGTGCGCCAGATCGAGCACCTGCCCGATGGCCCCCCGGACGATCTGCATCTTCCTGACGGACTCTTCGTCTTCATCGATGTCGTGCTCGCCATCGACAATCTCCTGGGGCGCGCCATGGCCATCGCCACCGTCGAGGTGGAGGAGGGCCTGAACGAAGAGGAGCTCCGCAGGCGGTACGATCTGGCGGCCGAGAAGACACACGAGCTCGTGTCGCGGCTGTCGGAGGAGCCATCTCCGCCTCCATTGGAGCTGGGCCCCGAGCCGGACGAGGACCCGAGCTTCACGAGCACCATGAGTCGCGGGGAATTCGAGGCGGCCGTGGAGCGGATCCGTGATTACATTATGGCCGGTGACGCATTTCAGGTGGTCTTGAGTCAACGCCTCGAGATGCAGCTTCCCGCCGGGCCCTTCGACCTGTATCGAGCGCTCCGGTCGCTGAATCCGTCCCCCTACCTCTACTTCCTCGAGCTCGACGGCCTTTGCCTGGTGGGGAGCTCACCGGAGGTCCTGGTCCGGGTCGAGGACGACGTCGTGACAGTGAGGCCCATTGCCGGGACGAGGCCCAGGGGAGCCACGCCGGAGCAGGATCGGGCGCTGGCGCAGGATCTGGCCGGTGATGAAAAAGAGCTGGCGGAGCATCGCATGCTGGTGGATCTGGGGCGCAACGACGTGGGCCGGGTCGCCGAATACGGCTCGGTCACGGTCCCCGACCTGATGTTGGTGGAGCGTTACTCCCACGTCATGCACCTGGTCAGCCAGGTGGAGGGGAAGCTCCGGCCGGGCCTGTCGTCCATGGATGTGTTCCGGGCGTGCTTTCCCGCCGGTACGGTCTCGGGGGCTCCGAAGGTCCGTGCCATGGAGATCATCGACGAGCTAGAGCCGGTCAGGAGGGGCCCATACGCCGGGGCTGTGGGTCACTTCGGCTGGGGAGGAGCCGCCATGGATACGGCCATCACGATCCGAACCGTCGTGGTGAAGGATGGCACCGCGTATGTCCAGGCGGGTGCCGGTATCGTGGCCGACTCGGATCCGGGTCGCGAGTACGAGGAGACGCTCAACAAGGCACGGGCCCTCTTGAGGGCCGCCGCCATGCTGGCACCGGGGGATTAGTGTGGTGGAGCTAGGATCAAAGGGTGTGTAAAAAGAGAGGCGACGTACCTTTCCGCTGAGTAATAACCAGCGAACTCCGGGTGACAGCCCGGGGGAAAGGAACGACGCCTCGTGAGGAAGAATACGGTGGGACCCGAGGGTGAGTCCAGGACGCCCGTGTGGGAAGTTCTGGAAGAAGTGGTTCGGGAGAAGGCGCAGGAGTTCATTCAACAGATCTTGGAGGAGGAAGTCACGGAGTTGCTAGGGCGAGAGAAGTCAGAGCGCAGGAGGGTGGTGGACGCGACCGAGGGCTACCGCAACGGATACGGCAAGCCGAGGCGGCTGGCGATGAGCTCGGGCACGATCACACTCCGACGCCCTCGAGTTCGAGGCCTTGAGGAGCGGTTCGAGAGCCGCGTGCTGCCGTTGTTCGCGAGGCGGACGAAGGAGCTGGGCGCTCTGCTTCCGGAGCTGTATCTGCACGGACTGGCGGAGGGAGACTTCGAGTTGGCGATGCGGGGCCTGCTGGGCGAGGGGGCACCGCTGTCGAAGTCTTCGATTCGGCGGCTGCGGGCGGGATGGACGGCGGAGTTCGAGGAATGGAGCCAGCGTCGCCTGGAGGGTCGTGAGGTCGTCTACGTGTGGGCGGACGGGATCTATGTGAAGGCAGGGCTGGAGCGGGACAAAGCGGCGCTGCTGGTGGTGCTGGGTGCCATGCGAGACGGGACGAAAGAGGTGTTGGCCCTGAGAGCGGGCTACCGAGAGTCGGTCGAGTCCTGGTCCGAGGTGTTGCGGGACCTGAAGGCACGCGGCATCGAGGCGCCCCGGCTTCTGATGGCGGACGGTAACGCTGCGATCTGGGGCGCAGTACGGCAGGTATGGCCTGAGGCGGGTGAGCAACGGTGCTGGAACCACAAGATGAGGAACGTGCTGGACCGACTACCTCAGCGGGAGCAGGGCGAGGCGAAGGATCTTCTCCGGGCCGTGGTCTACGCACCGAGCCGGGCCGAGGCCCTGAAGGCCCGCGAGGTGTTCGCCCGACGCTATAGGCCGTGGTATCCGAAAGCAGTGGACGTACTCGAGGACGACTGGGAGCGGATGGTAGCGTTCTACGACTTCCCCGAGGACCACTGGAAGCATCTACGCACGACGAACGTGGTCGAGAGCCCGTTCGCCGCGGTACGGCTCAGGACGACAGCAGCGAAGCGGTTCAAGCGGGTCGAGAGCGCTACGGCGCTAATCTGGAAGTTGCTCTTGGTGGCCGAGAAGCGGTTCCGAAGGCTCGACGCTCCTCACCTCCTCAAGGACGTATTTGAAGGAAGAAAGTTCGAAGACGGAAAGCCCGTCTCACACCAACAGCGGAAGAACGCCGCCTAATACGTTTACACACCTATTGACCCAACCTCCTTCTGACTCCATCGGGGGTGCAGAACAGAAGAAAAACTCAAACACTTATCTGTCCACTGAATCGGGGGAGGTCCAAGGTGCGACGAGTACAAGCCCTCCCGGAACCTGTCAACGCCAGTGAGACACTCTTGGAAATCAATTAGAGAGCAATCTCCTGTGTAGTGAGGGATGGGGTGGGAGGATTGATCCAGACGGCCTCCGGGAGTGGTTTAGGCTTCGGCTCACCGGAGACGAAGCGCTCGGGATGAGCGGCCCATGCCTCACGGAGCACGGCCTTCCTGCAGGCGATGATCCGATCGGCGTGACCGAAGTGGACCTGTTCGGGGGTCAGCATCGAGATGCCGCCATGGCGGTGCTCGGCATTATACCAACGGAAGAACGAGCGACAGAAGGTCTTGGCTTGCCCCTGATCCCCGAACCGGCCGGGAAACGAGGGATGGTACTTCAAGGTCTTGAACTGAGCCTCGGAGAACGGATTGTCATCCGAGACCTGGGGTCGGCCCAACGAGCGGGTCACGCCGAGATCGGCGAGTAGTTGAGCCGTGCATTGGCTCGTCATCGGAGCCCCTCGATCGGAATGCAGGGTCAGGAGGTGGGGCTGGACGCCATGCTTCAAGCAACTCTGCTGGATCAGCCGGCTGGCCAGGGCAGAGTTCTCCCGATCCGCCACCATCCATCCCACGACGTAGCGGCTGAAGATGTCCAGGATCACGTAGAGGTAGAAGTAACTCCACTTCTTCGGCCCCAGCAGCCGGGTGATATCCCAGGACCAGACCTGGTTCGGGCCCCTCGCCATCAACTCGGGCTTCTGGTATTTGGGATGACTCCGCTGCGCTCGACGCTCCTGAACCGGCACCTGGGAAGCCAGAACGCGATACATCGTACGCTCGCTGCACAGGTAGACGTCCTCGTCGAGCAGCGTCGCCACCACCTCGGCTGGGGACCGGTCCACGAACCGCTCCGAACACAGGGTGTCGAAAATCTTGTCCCGCTCCCTCTCACTTAAGGCCCGGGCGGGGGTCGGGCGGGGCTGCTGATGCCCGGTCGATGCACTCCGACGACGGTAGAACGTGGCTCGCGGCACCCTGAGCGCATCGCACGCGGGCTTCACCCCTACGTGCTTGGCTAGCTCCTGGGTCGCCTTCATGAGTTCGTCCCGTCCTCGAGGCTCAATCCCAGCAGCCCTGCAACTTTTCCCTGGACGTCGATGATCAAGTGCGCCTTCTGGAGCTCCTTCTCGAGGCGAGTGTTCTCGCGCTCCAGCTTGCGCACCTTCTCCTCCAGCGGATTGCGCTCGCGCTTACGGCCTCGTTTCTTCGACAGCGCTTTCAGGGACCCGCTATGCGCCGCCTTGCGCCATGTCGTCAGGTGCGACGAGTACAAGCCCTCCCGCCGTAGGAGTCGGCCAACCTCTCCGGGCTCCGTGCACCGGTCCGCTTCTTCGACGATCCGCAGCTTGTACGACGGAGCGAACCGCCGGCGCAGCGGCCTATCTACCACCTCCGAGTCCGCAGGAGCTGCCGCGCTTCGCTTACCGTCCCAGGTTGGTGGGGCTATTCCATTCTCTTTCATTCTCTCTCGGTGTCTCAGCATCCTCGGTTTCTCTGCCTTCGCCCTACTCTAATTCCTTAGCTGCTCCGTGTCTCACGTAAGTTGGCAGAGAGGGAAGCGCTCGGGATGAGCGGCCCATGCCTCACGGAGCACGGCCTTCCTGCAGGCGATGATCCGATCGGCGTGACCGAAGTGGACCTGTTCGGGGGTCAGCATCGAGATGCCGCCATGGCGGTGCTCGGCATTATACCAACGGAAGAACGAGCGACAGAAGGTCTTGGCTTGCCCCTGATCCCCGAACCGGCCGGGAAACGAGGGATGGTACTTCAAGGTCTTGAACTGAGCCTCGGAGAACGGATTGTCATCCGAGACCTGGGGTCGGCCCAACGAGCGGGTCACGCCGAGATCGGCGAGTAGTTGAGCCGTGCATTGGCTCGTCATCGGAGCCCCTCGATCGGAATGCAGGGTCAGGAGGTGGGGCTGGACGCCATGCTTCAAGCAACTCTGCTGGATCAGCCGGCTGGCCAGGGCAGAGTTCTCCCGATCCGCCACCATCCATCCCACGACGTAGCGGCTGAAGATGTCCAGGATCACGTAGAGGTAGAAGTAACTCCACTTCTTCGGCCCCAGCAGCCGGGTGATATCCCAGGACCAGACCTGGTTCGGGCCCCTCGCCATCAACTCGGGTTTCTGGTATTTGGGATGACTCCGCTGCGCTCGACGCTCCTGAACCGGCACCTGGGAAGCCAGAACGCGATACATCGTACGCTCGCTGCACAGGTAGACGTCCTCGTCGAGCAGCGTCGCCACCACCTCGGCTGGGGACCGGTCCACGAACCGCTCCGAACACAGCGTGTCGAAGACCTTGTCTCGTTCCTTCTCGCTTAAGGCCCGGGCGGGGGTCGGGCGGGGCTGCTGATGCCCGGTCGATGGCCTCCGACGACGGTAGAACGTGGCTCGCGGCACCCTGAGCGCATCGCACGCGGGCTTCACCCCTACGTGCTTGGCTAGCTCCTGGGTCGCCTTCATGAGTTCGTCCCGTCCTCGAGGCTCAATCCCAGCAGCCCTGCAACTTTTCCCTGGACGTCGATGATCAAGTGCGCCTTCTGGAGCTCCTTCTCGAGGCGAGTGTTCTCGCGCTCCAGCTTGCGCACCTTCTCCTCCAGCGGATTGCGCTCGCGCTTACGGCCTCGTTTCTTCGACAGCGCTTTCAGGGACCCGCTATGCGCCGCCTTGCGCCATGTCGTCAGGTGCGACGAGTACAAGCCCTCCCGCCGTAGGAGTCGGCCAACCTCTCCGGGCTCCGTGCACCGGTCCGCTTCTTCGACGATCCGCAGCTTGTACGACGGAGCGAACCGCCGGCGCAGCGGCCTATCTACCACCTCCGAGTCCGCAGGAGCTGCCGCGCTTCGCTTACCGTCCCAGGTTGGTGGGGCTATTCCATTCTCTTTCATTCTCTCTCGGTGTCTCAGCATCCTCGGTTTCTCTGCCTTCGCCCTACTCTAATTCCTTAGCTGCTCCGTGTCTCACGTAAGTTGGCAGAGAGGGTCCCGCCGTAGGAGTCGGCCAACCTCTCCGGGCTCCGTGCACCGGTCCGCTTCTTCGACGATCCGCAGCTTGTACGACGGAGCGAACCGCCGGCGCAGCGGCCTATCTACCACCTCCGAGTCCGCAGGAGCTGCCGCGCTTCGCTTACCGTCCCAGGTTGGTGGGGCTATTCCATTCTCTTTCATTCTCTCTCGGTGTCTCAGCATCCTCGGTTTCTCTGCCTTCGCCCTACTCTAATTCCTTAGCTGCTCCGTGTCTCACGTAAGTTGGCAGAGAGGGGGCCTCACAGTCTTGGTGTTACGTTCGACGATCACGGCTATTCGGTCTGGAGCCTTGGCAAAGGCCAGGATCCTCTCACCTTCCGTCGATGTGAGGCCAAAGAAAAGGAGAGTCTTTTTTCGGACCCTGAGTGTCTTCCTAACAGGGATGTCTTTGAGAGTCGTCTCATGCATATCAGTCTGACCGTCCTCCCGGATGCTCGAGGAATCGCAGGACACTGCCTTCGGCTTGTGACTCCCGCTTCATTTCAGCCGATCGATCCACGAGTTCGTCAACCGAACCTCCAAGCTAGTGGCGGCGATTCGTACACTCCCGGCCTTGCACGATGCGGGCTCATAGGCCCTGGCAACTGTTCGAGATCCGACGAATCGCGGGCTACGGTGCGACGCCCCAGCTAACGTACGGTCTTCAAGACCCTAGATGGAACGGGCTGTCGCACCTTACTCTGTCTCCGAACATGTCGATTCGTCGACATACAAGGTTGTAGAATCCGTTGCCGATGAGTCTTATGTCCAACGGCATGTCCAAGTCGGCGTTGGCCAATGTGGAAAACAGCAGAAACCGTTAGGATTGCTGACATCGCCGGGGTGGCGAAATGGTAGACGCAGGGGACTTAAAATCCCCTGGGAGCAATCCCATGTGGGTTCGAGTCCCACCCCCGGCACTTGGCTTTTCGACGGTTTTCCACTTCGCCGAAGAGGGCCTCTGAGACCGAATTGTGCCCAAAAGTGTGACATGGAAGATCCCCTGGCGTTTACGTTGGAGACACGGAGTTGTTTCTCTAGACCGGCCTCCAGAACCGTGTGACGGCTGTTGTCTCAGAACACGGTGGCGAGGATCACGAAGACGGCGGCGCCGTCAACATCCTCGTTGGCAATCAGCGCTTGGCCATCCACATCCCATGCGACGTTGCGTACAAAAGTGTCTGCCGTCTGCGCGAAACGCAGGATGCCTTGATCGATGGTGTAGGTGCCGGCCATGTCGGCGGTCAGGTCGGCTCCATTGTTGATGGCGGCCGGCATGAACAGGGTGCCGCTCACCCTGCCGTCTTCGGTCAGTTCCAGATCAAGCGTCGCACCGGCTTGCAGCGCATTCGTTTCCACGCCAGCTTCGGTGATCGTCCACGCTATTGCGGCGTAAGTGATTAGGGGGTCGGGCGGATTGAAGTCGGTGGAGCTGCTACAACCCAGAACGCCGAGCGCTGCCGTCACGGCGGCCCGACCAAGCCATCGGCGCGTGGTGCTCATGGTAGTCTCCTCCTTTCGCTCACCCGAAATGTAACCGGAATGTCGGCCCCGCTCCCTGCTCCCCTCATAGTTCACTCGAGAAACCCCACTCGCGGAACCGCTTTGAAAAGTCCGTATCCCGACCCCGCCACCAACACGAGACACGCCAGACCGGGAAGCATGCGACCGTAAACGAGGAAACCGGTTCCGAATAGCGCGGCATAGACGACGAGACAGCCGAGGAACCAGCAGAGGATGGTCACTCCTCAGCTTCCAGGCCCATGCGAGAATCGGTCCGCTCGCGCAGCGCCACCATCATCTCGTTAAAGGCCGTCTCGAGCTCCTTTAAATGCTTATCGGCTCGCCGGAAATGTAGACTGTGATCCATGTTGCCGCGCTCGACATCCTCGAAGGCCCGTCTCAGCAGTACCAACGGCCCCGCCACTCGGTTGGTCGTGAAGATTGCGAGCGCCGTGACCGCCAACGCGAGTACGGGCACTCGGGTAAAAAGGAAGAACCAGACGTCTCTGTGCAACGATTGCGGTACAATGCCGCCCAGCATCATGGCGACGGTGATGACCGGCGCCGTCAGCACCACCACGAAGACCCAGAGGGCAGAGAACGGCAACACGGCTGGTAGGGTGTACTTGAATCCGCTTCCCCGGACTTTCCGATTCATCTTCATAGTCTGCCTGCTCCTAAGTCAGAGATCTCATTGGTGACGCCGTTGATTTGCCACGCACGCTCTTCATCGTAATCGGTCCGGCATCCGCCAGCGCTGAAGACCGGGGCCACTCCAACAGTATCCCCACACCCGGCTCCGGCTCACGGCCGACCGCTCACCTCCTTCGGATCCAACATGTCGCGCAGTCAGTCGCTCGGACAGTCTCTTGTCGCACGATCTGGCCGGGTTGCTCGTAAGCATACGTAGGTTTTGAGTCGGACCATACGTATAACCCCGAGGTCGTGGGTGCCTGGGATCGGCCTGCTCCGGCTGCACGGATTCCACGGCGCCCCGGCCCTCTTGGTGACTCGCGAACTTCGGAAACGGAACACTAGTCACTGGTCACGCGAACGCCACCAGCTCCAACGGCTCGGACTTCCCACGCAGCATCGCGGGCCCCATCTCCTCGGCCGTCCATCCGTCTGGAAGAGTCAAGCGTTCGAAGAGGTCGGCGGACGAGACGAGGCGCCTTCCGAGCCGGGCACACTGTCCTTGAATCCGCGCGCCGGTGTTGAGCACGTCGCCGTTGAAGACGAGCCCCCTCTTCAGATCTCCGATCTGCGCGGTCATTACCTCCCCCACGTGCACCCCGGCCTTGAACTCCAGCACGACGCCGAATCGGTCCAGGTAACGCTGCCTCTTCTCTTCGATGATCGAGTCGATGTCGAAGAACACTCGGAGGCAGTTCGCGTCCTTTAGCCCCCGCTCCTCCTTCCAGGTGAGGACGACCTCGTCTCCGACGTACTCGTAGATCTCACCAGCATTGTCGAGTACTGGCCCGGAGATGTCCCTGAAGAACTCGTTGATGAAAGCGAGGTAGGTCTCGTGGCCCAACTCCTCCGCGAGCGACGTCGAGGACTTGATGTCGAGGAACATGAAGATGCGGGCTTCTCGGCGAGGCCGGTGATATCGGCCCAGCAGGTAGCGCAGGAGCACGCCTGGACCGAAGAGCCGATCGAGTTGCCGGAAGAACACGATGATCACATAGAGAGCGAAGCCGGCTCCCATCTGGAGGTAGAAGTCCGGCTCGGTGAACGATGCCCAGAAGTCCTCCATCGTCAGGCCCTGCATCAAACCGACGATGAGACCGACCGACTGGAATACGACGACGAGGGATCCAACGTAGGTGAGTGACTTCGCCAGGACCGCCACCGAGAACGGCAGACGTCGCATCCGCTCGTCGAAGGTGGACTCCTCGAGCAGGGCCAGCGGCATCGCGAGGACGATCCCGATGACCAGACCGATGTACGAAATCCTCCCTGATTCGATGAACTCGTAGGTAAGGGCGACGGGAATGCAGACCATCATGATCATGATGGCGGTTCTGAACCGGCGTGTAGTATTCGCAGTCATGATAACCCCGGACTGAGACAACCTCTGGTTCGAGTCAAACGATCGGATCAAGCTACGGAGCGGAGACAACGTGAGGGGCAGGACCAGATCGATCAACATGAGGTGTCCCTGCGGAACGCCAGCGTGACGAGTATGTTTTGCGTCGGTCACGCCTCGTCCAAGGGTGGTGACCTCTTCCTTCGGCCCAGACGCAGCAAAGATCGTCGCGTCGCCCGACTCGGGGAGAGCTGCCGTGAATCAGAATCATCCGGACGGTCATGAGCATCCGTCTGATCCCGTCGAAGGGCGGGTGAGACTAGCCACGAGTGCGACCGCACATTGCCTGGCCGGCTGCGGCCTTGGAGAGGTCGTGGGAGTTGTCATCGGGGTCGCACTGGGACTGACAACCCTCGCGACTCTCGTGCTGGCTGTACTTCTCGGATTCGTCTTCGGGTTCGCTTTGGGTCTCATCCCCCTGCGGCGTGCGGGATTTACGTGGGCGTGGGCACTAAAGCAGGTCCTCGTAGCCGAGGGCCTGAGTATTGCCGTAATGGAGACCGCTGAGGTTCTGGTGGAGGTGTATACTCCCGGGGTGATGCAGGCGGGGCTGAGCAGCCCGATTTTTTTGGGTGGGATGTTGCTGGCCCTGACGGCCGGCTTCGTTGCCGCTTGGCCGGTGAACTATTGGTTGGTTGGGAAAGGCATTCTTCACATCCACTGAGTTCGGCCTCGAGCAGGCACCTGGAGCGAAACCGACATGGAATACACTACACTTGGCTCCACCGGCCTCAAGGTCTCCCGCCTCTGCCTCGGGTGCATGAGCTACGGCACCTCGGAGTGGCGCCCGTGGGTTCTCGACGAAGACGAGGCCCGGCCGTTCTTCCGACGGGCCGTCGAGTCAGGGATCAACTACTTCGACACCGCCGACATGTACTCGTTGGGAGTGAGCGAGGAGGTTACGGGGAGGGCACTTCGAGAGTACGGCACCCGGGGCGAGCTCGTGATCGCGACGAAGGTCTTCTTCCCCATGGGAGGGGGCCCGAATCTCGGGGGGCTGTCCCGCAAGCACATCGTCGAGGCGTGTGAGGCGAGCCTGGGACGGCTGGGAGTGGAGGCCATCGACCTGTACCAGATCCACCGTTTCGATCCGGAGACGCCCATCGAGGAGACATTGGCGGCCCTCGACGAACTGGTCCAGTCGGGAAAGGTGCGCTACATCGGCGCCAGCTCCGGGTGGGCGTGGCAGCTCGCCCGGGCTCTCGGCGTCTCAGAGGGGAATGGATGGGCCCGCTTCGTCTCGATGCAGAACCACTACAACCTGATCTACCGCGAAGAGGAGCGGGAGATGATTCCGCTTTGTGAGGCGGAGGGGATCGGCGTGATCCCCTGGTCCCCCCTGGCCCGGGGGATTCTGGCGGGGACGCGGACCTCCTTGGACGACCACCGGTCGACGCCGCGTGCCGCGGCCGATACGTACGCCCACGACTTCTACAAAGACCCTTCGGGCTGGGATATCGTGACGGCGGTACAATTGGTGGCCGAAGAGCGGGGGGTATCCGCGGCCGAGGTATCCCTCGCCTGGCTCCTCTCGAAGCCTGTCGTCGCCGCTCCCATCGTGGGCGCGACGAAGCTCTCCCACCTTGATACGGCTGTGCGGGCTGTCGGGCTGCAGCTGGAGTCGGCAGAGATCGAGCGGCTCGAGGCGCCCTATCGACCTCAGGGCGTGCAGGGACATTCCTAGACCTTGTAGCTTTGAGGGTCTAGACGACACCCGGAATCTGCCCTCGGCGTGCGTGAGGCGAGAAAAGAATCCATGACCCTCGGCTCACTGATCAACAGGCTCCTCGCACCCCTCGGTCTTCGCCTGCACAGAAGGCCGAGTGGCCTCGGCCGGACCAGGTTGTCCAGGCAGGACGAGGAGTCGGTCATCCAGGATCTGATCCGGGGCCTTGAGATCGAGCCCTACTTCGTGGACGTCGGGGCCGGGGACGGTGCAACGGACTCGAACACCGCCAGACTGGCCCTGGGAGGCTGGCGCGGCGTCTTCTTCGAGTGTGATCCCCCCACTCTCGCCGTCCTGGCCGCGAATTTCGCCGGCCAGGAATGGGTTTCGGTGTCAGGCGCTCGTGTGACGCCCCTCAATGTGGCTGCCCTCCTGGAGGGCCATGGAGTCCCGCGAGACTTTGGGGTGTTGAGCCTGGATATCGACTCCTACGACCATCACGTTCTGGCGAGCCTGCTGGAGCGTTTTCGCCCCACCATCATCGTGGCCGAGATCAACGAGAAGATCCCGCCGCCCTTAGCGTTCTCGGTCAGTTTCCATCCCGAGCACAGGTGGGACCAGAGTCATTTCTATGGTCAGAGCATCGTCACACTGGGCGAGTTGGCGGATCGGCACGGGTACTCACTGGTGCATCTCGAGTACAACAACGCCTTCCTGGTGGATGCGGACCGGACGGACGTGCCGGGGCTGACACCCGGAGAAGCGTACGAGACGGGTTACCTGAACCGACCCGATCGAAAGAAGCGGTTCCCTTGGAACAGCGACGTGGAAGAAGCCCTCAGCTTGCCCCCAGAAGAGGCGGTCGACTTCTTTCGACGCCTGTTTGTTCCCTACGAGGGCTCCTACGAGATCAGCATCGCCGACAACGGAGGCAACGATGGCGGGGCGGCGCCACCTGCGAACGAGTGAAGAGGTCTGGGAACGCCGATACTTACGTGCTCTTGAGCACGGACCCTGTACACGGGTATTTTATACGACGTACATCTACTCTTCGCCGTCAAACCCTCGAGGGTTGCAGGGACTCCATTCACAGCCAGAGCGGTCGGTGGGATTCGGACGATCGGACCGCTCTGCCACGTAGAGACAGATGCTCGAATACACGCCTGAGGTCGCACGTGCGACGACTCCTCTCCTGGAGCGGGTGAAGGAGTTCATTCCACCGGTCGAGTGGGCAGTGGTGGCGCCGCACATTTACGCCATCAACGAGCTCAAGAAGGCCAAGAACGCGGTTATTCTGGCTCATAACTATCAGACACCGGACATCTATCACTGCGTGGCCGACTTCGTCGGGGACTCGTTGCAGCTCTCCATTCAGGCGCGGGACACGGACGCGGAGATCATCGTCCAGGCCGGCGTCCACTTCATGGCGGAGACCTCGAAGCTTCTGTCGCCCGACAAGACGGTGCTGATCCCCAGCCTCGAAGCCGGTTGCTCGCTGGCGGCATCGGTGACGGGTCAGGACGTGCGGCTTCTCAAGGAGAAGTATCCGGGCGTGCCGGTCGTGACCTACGTGAACACGTCGGCCGACGTGAAGGCGGAATCGGACATCTGCTGCACCTCATCGAACGCAGTCGAGATCGTCGAGTCTCTGGGCGTGGATCGCGTGATCCTCCTGCCTGACGAGTATCTGACCAAGAACGTAGCGGCTCAGACCGACGTCGAGGTGATCGCGTGGCAGGGACGCTGTGAGGTCCACGAGCGCTTCACGGCCGAGGAGGTCCGGCAGTACCGCGAGAACACACCCGACCTCGTGGTACTCGCCCATCCCGAGTGCTCTCCGGACCTGATCGCCGAGGTGGACTACACGGGCTCCACGGCGGGCATGATCCGCTACGTGAAGGAGCGCCGACCCCCTCGGGTCATGATGGTCACCGAGTGCTCCATGAGCGCCAACGTGGCGGCAGAGACGCCGGATGTGGAGTTCATTCAGCCCTGTAATCTCTGCCCTCACATGAAGCAGATCACCCTGCAGAACATCCTCGAGAGCCTCCAGCTGATGCGCTACCAGGTCACCATCCCCGAGGAGATGGCGATCCGTGCACGGGAGTCGGTGCAGCGCATGGTCGATCTCCAGACGACGGGAAGAGGCTTCTCCGGTGGCGTGCCTCCCGAAGTGGTGGTCGAGGACCGCGAGACCGTCGAATCGGTAGCGAGTGTTCCGGTCTGACCTCCATGTCCTCTCAGGCCGAGTCAGAGGCCGAGCGCGACATTTCATCGCTCCCTGAGATCCTGGTCGAGGGCACCGTACGCCACGCCCTCGAGGAAGACCTCGGTCAAGCCGGAGACCTCACCACACGCTCCGTAGTCGCCCCCACGGCCGTGACGAAGGCAGAGATCGTCGCGAGGGACACGGGGGTTTTGGCGGGCGCCCAGGTGGCGACCCTGGCTTTCATGCTCGTCGACTCGGAGCTCACGGTCCGCTTTTGTGCGAGCGACGGGTCCACCGTGGGACCAGGGGATGTGGTGGCCGTGGTGGAAGGCGCAGCCCTGTCGATCCTGACCGCGGAGCGCACGGCCTTGAACTTCCTGGGCCACCTGTCGGGAGTCGCCACGGCCACGAGAGGGTTGGTCCAGGCCGTCGAGGGCACGAGGGCGAGGATCTGCTGCACCCGGAAGACCACGCCCGGGCTACGAGCGCTAGAAAAATACGCGGTCCGCGTCGGTGGCGGTGTGAATCACCGACTCGGGCTCGATGGGGCGATCCTGATCAAGGACAATCACATCGCGGTGGTCGGTGGAGTAGCCGAGGCCTTGGCGGCCGCCCAGGCATCGGCCGGTCCCCTCACGCCCATCGAGATAGAGGTCGACACCCTCGCCCAGCTCGATGCAGCCCTTGCGGGTGGAGCGGCGGTGATCCTGCTGGACAACATGGCTCCATCCGTCCTCCGAGAAGCCGTCGAAAAGGTCGATGGTCGGGCGCGGCTGGAGGCATCGGGGCACGTGACCGTCGACACCGTCCGGGACATCGCGGAAACCGGCGTCGACTACATCTCGAGTGGCTGGATCACCCACTCGGCGCCCGCCCTGGACTTCGGGCTCGACTTTCCGGGATAGGAGAGCGGTCCACCTCCTCCAGCGTCGAGTAGACACTGGGTGAGATCCGCAGGACCTCGACGGTCAGAAGGCTGTTGAGGAAGTACAGCGGGTCGCGTTGTGGATGCCCAACAGCCTTCCAGAGACCAGAATATGCTCCCCGGTGAAGGCTGTCCAACACTTGAATGGAGGGGCCTCTGTTCCCCGGAACAAAAGGCCACAACCGGACTATCACCGCCTCGAAGAGCCATCCTCGCCCGTCCCGAGGGCGTCGGCCTGGTAGAGGGCCCCGGAGTCCACTTGAGACACCGATCACGGAGGCACGCCATCATCCGCAGGCGAAATGCGTAGATTGACCATCGGAACCCTTTCCGGGCTTTACGTGGCGATCCTGGGGCTGCCGAGCTTTTCTGCCGCACAGATTCCCGACTCCATCCAGTTGGACACGCTCGGTGGGTTTCCACAGAGCTTCCGCATGACCGAGATCCGGGTCCTGGCCCGGCAGAAGCTCACGGCTACCGGAGGAGTCGGCGCAGTGGAGATGCGCCTCGATTCCCTCGGTGCGGTTCCGATTCCCACGCTGGAGCAGGCGCTACGGGAGATGCCTTTCCTTCGGATTCGAGTGAATTCCCGGGGCGAGGCTCAGCCCAGCCTGCGTGGCGCCACCGATCGGCAAATCGCGGTTCTGGTGGACGGCGTTCCCCTGACGCTGGGCTGGGATCATCGCACCGATCTCTCAATCATCCCCCTGACCGCGGCCCGCTCCGTGAACCTTCTGCGCGGGCTTTCGTCGGTCCTCCACGGGCCGAACGTCCTCGCCGGCGTCGTGGAGGTGGATGTGGCGCGGGGAAACCTGCGAATGGAGCAGCCCGCGCCTGCGACCTTCAGCGTGGCGGTTGAAGAGACGGGAGGGCTGACGGTCGGAGCCACCGGGGCCCGGCTCATCGAGTCCGGAGACGGCCAGTGGCTCGTCCAGGCCGGGGCTGGATTCAGGGACCGGTCCGGAATCACCCTACCAGACTCGGACTCCATGGAGCCCCGGGAGAGGGCGCTGCTCACCCGGGACGGAGACCTGCGACTCAACAGTGACTCCAGGCACGTCGACGGGTTCGTCTCCACGCGCTACCAGGGGGACAGCGGCGCCTGGACCTCGTTGACGGTCTCCGGCTTCGACGTGGATCGCGGGGTTCCCCCCGAGACAAACGAGTCCGAGCCGAGACTCTGGCGATATCCGGACCAGTCGCGATTCGTGGCTGCCTTCTCCGGCGGCACCGGTCTCCGTGAGACGAGCTGGGGCGAGGGTGACCTGGAGGCAAGCCTCGGGATCGACGTGGGCTCTTTCCGGATCCAGCAGTTCGGCACCGCCGAGTACGAGACGGTGATCGATGAGGAGGAGGGAGACGACCGGACCCTTACATTGCGTCTTCTCGGGGACCACACCATCAGCCACCGGGCGGACGTGCGCGCGGCGTTCACGTATGGCGACGTGTCACACTCTGAACGGGTGACCGGCGAGGGCGAGAGGGAATTCCGCCAGCGCTTGTGGAGCCTGGGAACCGAGGCGGAATGGCGGTTCGACGATCTGCCCGGGTGGGAGAGCCTGGGCGCCACGCGGCTCAACGTGGGCCTGGCCGTCGACGGAGCGGACACCCCCGAGTCGGCGGACAAGCCCCCGTTGGGCCGCCTGTGGAACTGGGGTGCCCGCCTCGGCTTCTCGTCGCTCACGGCGGGCAGCAGATTGCTCCTTCACGCAGGCGTCAGCCGTCGCGCGCGCTTCCCCTCGCTCCGGGAGCTGTACTCCGACGCCCTGGGCCGCTTCCGGCCCAATCCGGACCTGAAGCCCGAGATCCTCACCGGTGCGGAGATGGGATTGACCTGGGACCTTCCCGGGCTCGACTTGCAGATCGTGGGGTTCCATCAGATCCTCTCCGACGGCATCATCCGGATCGGGGTGGAGACGCCCGAGGGACCCAAGCGCCAACGAGTGAACCGGGACCGCATCCGGAGCACGGGCCTTGAGATCGTTGCCACAGGGGCCCTGAACAGCCTCGAGTACGCCGGCGACGTAACCTTCCAGCAGGCATGGCAATTCGAGGGAGGCAGCGACGATCGCACACGGCCCGAGTACGAGCCCAACCTCGCTGCCCGGCTGAGCCTGGGGGTCCCGGTGGTGGCCGCCACGACCGTCTCCGGAGAGTACCGATACCTCGGGCGACAGTTCTGTCTGAACGTCTACAGCGGCGACTTCGACCGCCTCGACGAGACGCACAGCCTGGACCTCCAGGTCAGACGTCTTTTCCTGCTGGAAGGGCGCAGGACATTCTCCAACGTCGACGCGCTGGTCTCCCTGGCGAACGTTACGGACAGAGCCATCTTCGATCAGTGCGGATTGCCGCAGCCGGGACGAACCCTCCGCTTCCAGATCCGACTCTTCTGACGCGCCCGACCGGGCGCTACCTTCTCTGCGGCCTCCACCGTACGTCCGTGGCGCTCCTAACGCGGCTCGCCCGACTTCTTCGACAGGCCTCTAACAGAGATGATCCGAGTCACCTTTCTGGGGACCGCGGCCTCCCGTCCGACGGTTCGACGCAACGTGAGTTCCATCGCCGTCCAGCGAGAGGGAGATGTCTTCCTGTTCGACTGCGGCGAGGGCACCCAGCGTCAGATGATGCGGTACGCGACGGGCTTCGCCCTGGGCGAAATCTTCATCACGCATCTCCACGCGGATCACTTTCTGGGGATCACCGGCCTGTTGCGGACCATGTCGCTCCAGGGCCGGACCGAGCCACTGCACATCTACGGGCCGCAGGGGTCCCGCGCTACGCTCCAGAATGCCGTAGAGTTGGGTGTGGATCGCGTTTCGTTCCCCCTCACCATCCAGGAGCTCGAGGTGGGCGCGCGCGTGTCCCACGAGGAATACGATGTGGTGGCGTTACGTGTGAACCACGGGACGCAGGTGCTGGGCTATGCACTGGTGGAGCACGAACGGCTGGGACGCTTCGACGTGGAGCGCGCCCGGGCTCTGGGCATTCCGGAAGGCCCCCTTTTCGGCAAGTTACACAGCGGCGAAGCCGTGGAGGTGGACGGCCGGATGATCGAGGCTGCCGAGGTGGTGGGCACTCCTCGGCCCGGTCGAGTGGTCGTGTACACGGGGGATACCCGCCCGGCGGATACCATCATGGAGGCGGCAACCGGGGCCGCTTTGCTCATCCACGAGGCGACCTTCGGTGACGAAGAGGCGGACAGGGCCCACCGGACATACCACAGCACTGCGCGGGGCGCTGCCGCAGTGGCCCTCAAGGCTGGCGTTGCGCGCCTCTGCCTCACGCACGTCTCCGCTCGTTATGCCGACGACCCGGCACCGTTGGAGCAAGAGGCTCGGGAGGTCTACCCGGAGGCCGTGGTAGCCCGAGACGGCCTCGTGGTGGAGATCCCGTACAGCGACGACGCCGAGGACTCTCTCGCCAACGAGGGTGCGGCTACCGGCGAGGGTATGCGCTAGCCATGGGCTCGGCCGACCCGCAACAGCGCGTGGGGATCGTGGGCCTGGGCCTCATGGGAGGATCGGTTGCCCGGGCACTGAGGAGGCTCGAGCCGGCCCCTCGGGTCACGGCGTTCACCAGGGACTCGGAGGATGCCCGAGAGGTCCTTGATGCCGGCATCCTCGACGCCATGGCCGAGACACCCGGGGACGCCGTCCGCGACCAGGACGTTGTGGTCTACGCCACGCCCCTGGGTGTTACCCTCGAGCTCATGGCGACGCATGCGGGGTGGTGGGGCGAGGCGGCGGTCACCGATGTGGTGAGTCTCAAGGAGCCGCTCCTCCGCCAAGCGCGGGAGCAGGGGTTCGCGGCCTCGTACGTAGGTGCCCACCCCATGGTGGGAGGAACAGGATCCGGGTTCCGCGCCTCAGTCGAGGACCTGTTCGTCGACCACACCGTGTGGGTGGTTCGCGGAGACGCGGAGGAGGACCACGTGGAGCGCGTCGACGCCTTCTGGCGCTCGCTGGGCGCTCGGACCCGCCCGGTCGAGGCTGCCGAGCATGACCGGCTCATGGTCTGGGCGAGCCACCTCCCCCAGCTTGTGGCGACAGCCCTTGCCAGGGTCATGGCCGCCCAGGGGCTCGAGGTCGCCGATCTCGGTCCCGGCGGTTTGGACATGACACGGCTGGCCAAGAGTTCGTCCGAAATGTGGCGCGATCTCATGACGGAGTCGGCCGACCAGGACGTGCCGGCGCTGGAGACTCTGGAGGAGGAGCTCGACGCCATACGTGCAGCTCTTGCGGTAGGGGATGTGGAGGGCGTCGGAGCCATGATGGACCAAATCCGGACGTGGAGGCGCGAGGGGTGAGGAGGATCAGGGTTCCGGGCGACAAGTCCATTTCCCAGCGTGCCCTGATCCTCGCTTCTCTCGCCACGGGCGAGAGCCGGTTGCGGGGAGTTCTGCCGGGGGAGGACCCCCAGGCGACAGCGTCGGTCCTGCGGGCATTGGGCATGGACTTTCCGCCACTGCCGGACGGGGGGTCCGAGATTCGGGTGCAGGGTTTGGGCCGGCACGGCTTCCGGGAGCCGGACCGCGTCCTCGACTTCAAGAACAGCGGGACCGGAGCTCGCCTCATGCTGGGCGTGCTGGCGGGGCAGCCCTTCACAACCAGGGTGACCGGCGACGAGTCTCTCCGCAGCCGGCCCATGGGTCGGGTGACCCGTCCACTCTCCCACATGGGTGCCACGTTCCGGGAGTTGGGAGAGCCGGATCGGCTTCCTCTCGAGGTAGTCGGCTCTACGCTCCAGGCGTTGGACTACGATTCGCCGGTGGCCAGCGCCCAGGTGAAGAGCGCCCTGCTCCTGGCCGGCCTTGTGGGCGAGGCGTTCGTGCTCGTCTCCGAGCCGCGCCGCTCACGGGACCATATGGAGCGCATGTTGAGCATGGTGGGAGCCTCTGTCATATCCCACGAGAGTGGCGGCCGCTGGCGCGTGGAGCTCCGGGACCCCCCATCTACCGTCGACCCCCTAGATCTGGAAGTACCGGGGGACTTCTCGTCGGCTGCGTTCTTCGTGGTGCTGGCGCTTCTCGGTGGTGTGGAGGGTGGCCTGGCCATCGGGCATGTGGGTCTGAACCCCACCAGAACGGGACTCCTCTCGATGCTGGCCCGCATGGGGGCCAGCATCGAAGTGGTGGAAGCCGGTGACGGAGGAGGCGCCGAGTCGGGTAGAGCCGGGGAGCCGGTCGGAGAGCTCCGGGTGTCGCCCTCGACGCTCCAGGCGGTGGAGGTGACGGAACGAGAAGTGCCCGCCATGGTCGACGAGTTCCCGATCCTGGCAGTGGCGGCCGCCCGGGCTTCGGGGGCCACCCGCATCACGGGCGCCTCCGAGCTCAGGCTCAAGGAGTCCGATCGGATCCGGGCCCTCGTGGAGAACCTCAGGGCCGTGGGGGTCGAGGCCGAGGAGCTCGAGGACGGCCTCGAGATCGTGGGTACGGACCTGCCCTTGGAGGGACGCGTCCTCAGCCACCACGATCACCGGATCGCCATGGCGTTCGGGGTTTTGGGAGCCCTCCCGGGCAACCGCATCGAGGTGGAGAACACATCCGTCGTCGACGTCAGCTTCCCCGGATTCTGGGAGATGCTGGAGCGGCTCTCCTCGAGGCCGGGGGGGGGAGGCCGGGACGGGTGGACCGCCATGAGTGGGCCTCCGGACCCTCCTCGCGGCGGACTGGTCGTCACCCTCGACGGCCCGGCGGGCTCGGGAAAGACCACCACGGCCCGGGAGTTGGCCCGGCGCCTGGGATTTCGCCATCTCGACTCCGGCGGACTCTATCGGGCGCTGACGTTCGCGCTGCTGGAGGAGAGAATCCCCCCTGAGGAATGGCCTGCACTCACCTCCGCGGATCTCGATGACCTTGGTGTTCAGGCCGGGCCCGGTGACGCTCGAGTGGACATCCACCGTCACGGGAAGGCGCTTTCTTCCGAGCTGCGCACGGCTGAAGTGACCAAGTACGTTCCGGTCGTTGCAAGCCTGCCCGCAGTCCGTCAGTGGCTGCTCGGTACGCAGCGTGCACTGGGCGCGCACGGCAATCTCGTGGCGGACGGCCGGGACATGGGCACCATCGTCTTCCCCGACGCGGACCTGAAGGTGTTCCTGGTGGCCGGGCTCGAGGCGAGGGCGCGCCGTCGATTGCTTCAGGATCTCGGAGTGGACCCGAGCCCTGACGAGATCGAAGCTGAAGCCGAGCGAATCGAGGACAGAGACCGGACGGACAGCGACCGTGAGCTCTCTCCACTGCGCCGGCCAGAAGACGCATTTGAAGTGGACACGACAGCCCTCTCGTTCGAGGAGCAGGTATCACTCATCTTGAAGCGGGTTAAGGACTTGACTGCCTTGTGAGGGCCCGGTAGCTTCACCTCGCTAGGCCCCAAGCGCCGGGGTCTCCTATCCCTTTTTCGACCACCTCAACCCGGGCCGAGGCGCTGCAGGCGGGTCCGGCGAGATCAGGCACCGGCTGATCGGGTCGGTGAATGAACCATGGCTAACCAAGAAACCCAGAACCCAGAAACCCCCTCCTCCGAACTCCTCGAAGCCGCCTCCGCGGAAGCTCCCGACAACACAACAGAGGCTGGCTCTAAAGAAGCGCCCATCGACGGTGCCGGCCCCGAGGCCGACAGCGACGGCCCTGAGGCAGCCAGCGACGACCCTGAGGCAGCCAGCGACGACCCCGAGGCAGCCGCCGAGGTAGCTGCGTCCGAGACGAATGGTGGAGCTGCCGACGCCGCCATCGCGGTAGCGGCAGCCGCTGCTGAAGGAATCTCTCCGGAGCTCGTCGCCGATCCCTACGGGGAGGAGAAGCTCGACGTCTCCACTGCGGATTTCGAGGCCCTGCTCTCGCAGCACGCCGACGCGATGGGCGACTTCCGCGAGGGAGAGATCGTCAACGCGAAGGTCCTGCGGGTGACCGACAGCATGGTCATCCTGGAATTCGGCTTCAAGAGTGAAGGGGCCGTGGCCCTGGACGAGTTCAAGGACCGCGACGCCATCGAGCCCGGCCAGGAGGTCGAGGTTCTTCTCGAGAGCCTGGAGGACGACGACGGCATCGTCGTCCTCTCCAAGAAGAAGGCCGATTTCCTGCGGGTGTGGGAGAGGATCCGCGAGGCCCACGAGGCGGACGAGCCCGTCGAGGGTGTGCTGACCCGCAAGATCAAGGGTGGCGTCACGGTCGACATCATGGGTGTCGACGCGTTCCTGCCCGGCTCGCAGATCGCTCTTCGGAGGGTGCCGAACATTGAAGATCTCCTGGGACAGACCTTCGAGTTCAAGATCATCAAGCTCAACAAGCGTCGGCGGAATATCGTCGTGTCGCGTCGGGTGATCCTCGAGGGAGAGCGCGAGAGGAAGCGCGAGACGCTGGTCAAGGAGCTCCTTGTTGGGCAGGTCCGTGAAGGCGCGGTCAAGAACGTCACCGACTTCGGTGCGTTCATCGATCTGGGTGGGCTCGACGGACTCCTGCACATCACCGACATGTCGTGGGGCCGAGTTGGTTACCCAGGCGAGGTCGTGGACATCGGGTCGATGATCGACGTGAAGGTTCTGGATATCGATTGGGACCGCGAGCGCATCTCGCTGGGGCTGAAGCAGCTCCTGCCGTATCCCTGGACCGACATCGACAAGAAGTACCCGGTCGGTGCCCGTGTCCGCGGAAAGGTCGTCTCGATCACGAACTACGGTGCGTTCATCGAGCTCCAGAAGGGGGTCGAGGGACTGGTCCACATCTCCGAGATGTCGTGGACCCGCAACATTCGGCACCCCTCGAAGCTCGTGAACATCGGAGACGAGATCGAGGCGGTGGTGTTGAAGGTCGATCCTCAGGACGAGAAAATCTCCCTCGGCATGAAGCAGATCGAGGAAGATCCGTGGTTGGGGCTCCCGGTGAAGTATCCCACCGGCACGCATCTGGCCGGTACCGTTCGGAACCTCACGTCCTTCGGGGCCTTCGTCGAGATCGAGCCCGGAATCGACGGCCTGGTGCACGTCTCCGACATGAGCTGGACCAAGCGGGTGGAGCACCCCTCCGAGATCGTTCAGAAGGGCGACGAGGTGGAGGTGCTGGTACTCGATGTCGATGCCGAGGCGAAGCGGATCTCGCTGGGGATCAAGCAGCTCCAGGACGATCCCTGGCCCGGCATCTCCGAGCGCTTCTCCGCGGGCGTGGAGCCCGAGGGAACGGTGGCTCGTGTGCAAGAGAAGGGCGTCGTCGTGGATCTGGGCGACGACATCGAAGGCTTCTCGCCCACGTCGCACACGGGGGTGGATGAAGGCGCGGTGCTCGGTGAGTACTTCAGGCGCGGTGAAGCCCTGAAGCTCAAGGTCATCGAGTCCGACGCCGGCAATCGCCGTATCGTGCTCGAGGTCACTGAGGTGCCCGAGCGGATTGAACTGCCCGAGCCCGAGGAGGAGCCCGAAGCCGAGGCAGACGGGGAGGACGCCCCTGAGGCTGAGGCCGCCGCGGCCGACGAAGGGGACGAGGCTGTAGATGAGCCCGAAGGTGATGCCGACGTCGAAGAGGGTGCGGTGGATGCCGCAGATGAGCCGGAAGCCGAGGCGGAGCCCGAGGACGAGCCCGAAGAGGCTGCCGCCGAAGCCGCAGACGAGCCGGAGGGTGAGGCCGACGTCGAAGAGGCCGCCGCGGATGTGGAGGATGCGCTGGAAGCCGAGGCGGAGCCCGAGGACGAGCCCGAAGAGGTCGCCGCGGAAGCCGCAGACGAGCCGGAGGGTGAGGCCGACGTCGAAGAGGCCGCCGCGGATGTGGAGGATGCACTGGAAGCCGAGGCGGAGCCCGAGGACGAGCCCGAAGAGGTCGCCGCGGAAGCCGCAGACGAGCCGGAGGGTGAGGCCGACGTCGAAGAGGCCGCCGCCGAAGTGGAGGAGCCGACGGCTTCCGCCGGCGATGTGGGCGACTCCGCCGAAGAGGTAGAGGAAGCCGCAGACGAGCCTGAGGAAGAGACTAAAGAAGAGGCTTGAGGCAGAGCCGTCCATGGATAGCCTCAATGTGAAAGCTCGGACGCCCTTGGTGTCCGGGCTTTTCGTTTGCCTCAGCATCTTTGCCCTCGCGTGCACCACCGTGGGGGCGGCCGTCGACACGGAGTCGGGACCCACTGATCCGGCGCTCCAGGCGGGATCGGTCGATCCGAGGGGGCAGGCCGAGTCCGATCGTCTCCTCGCCGAAGCCCAGGCCGCTCTGGATGCGGCGGATTTCGCCCGGGCGAAGGAGGTGTCACGTCAGGTCGAAGCCTCCTACCCGACGGCACGGCGAAGCTCTCGAGCGCTCTGGATTCGCGCTCAGGCATCCGAAGCGATCGGTAAGGCCGATGAGGCCCTGGCGGCCGTCCGGCGATTCCGCACTTACCTGCCGGATGGCGACGATCGCCGAGCGGCCGCCGTGGCGATTCTGGAGGGGGACGTCCTGGAGGCGCTGGGGCGGACCGTAGAGGCCGTGGAAGCCTGGTTGGCGACGCCGGCGGGGAACGACAATGACGTCGTCCAGGAACGCATTTCCCAGCGCGTGGGGGAGCTCACCGAGAGTGACCTCACAAGCCTGGCGGAATCCGGTGGGCCACACGTTTCGCCCATCCTGGCCGAACTGGCTTTGAAGCGGTACGCCGCGGGGGCGGGGGACGACGCCCAGAGCTCAGCGCGACGAGCCCTGGAGTCGGGAGCGACCGGCCGGGCTCGGCGCATTGCCGAAGGGGTTCTCTCGGGTGACATGAGTGAGTTCTTCACCACTCCGGTCATTGGCGCGATTCTCCCGACGAGCGGCTCTCCTCGACTCAGGGAGTTCGCCGACCTGATTCAGGAGGGGATCCGGATCGCCCTCGAGCGGTTCGGACAGGCAGAACGGAATCGGACGGCGGCCGAGCTGGTCATCCAGGACAACGGTGGGGTCATCGGAAACGCCCCCAGGCTGTTGGCCGCCCTCGACTCCGCGAATGCCCTCGGAGTTATCGGACCCCTGCAAGACGGGGCGCTCTCGGAAGTGGCACGCCAGCGGCAGAGTCCCCTGGCCGTCATCTCTCCTACGGCACCCATCGTTCCGGAAGGCGCGGCAGGAGTCTACTCTCTCGCCGGTGATGATCAGGGAGCCTCGCAGGCCCTGGCCCGCTACGCCGTGGAGAGCGATCTACAGACCGCCGTGGTCATGTACCCGGAGAGCCGCGACGCCACGTTCGAGGCTCGCTCTTTCGTGAAGGCGTTCGAGTCGATGGGCGGCTCGGTTCTTCGCCAACTCGCATATCCGGCGGGTGCCACCTTCTTCGGGGAGCAGCTCCAGGAGGTGGACTCCCTACGTCCGGACGCTCTGGTGCTGCCGCTTCCCGCGCGGGACGTGGAGCTCATGGCCCCCCAGGTGACGTTCTACGGACTCGATTCCCTCGAAATCAGGGTCCTCGGCACGGCGGGATGGACCGAAGAGGACATGCTTTCCAGGGTCGATACCCGGCACACGAACGGGGTCGTGGCAGCGTCCCCCCAGCCGCCCGACCGTGAGGCCGAGGGCTACCGCCGCTTCGTGGACGCGTACGAGGCCTATCACCAGCGTACGCTGCCCAGCACGGTTCCTGCCCTGGGTTACGATGCGGCGGCCTTGCTGCTTGAGGGGATCCGCATGGGGGCGAGTACGCCCTCACAGCTTCTGGCCAATCTGGAGAACATCTCGGGCTTTCCCGGGGCCACGGGCGTTTTCTCCATCGAGGAAGGGCGCGTCGTTCGGGAGCACTTCGTCATCTGCCTCCAAGACCGGCGAGTACAAGCTATGCCGGTCGGGGCGCGAGCCGAGCCGATTCTCCTGCCACCGCTTCCCGATCCCGAGACCGACTCCATACCCGAGGGTGCTCCGGATCGAATCGTGGGGTTCCGCTGTCCCAGCTTCTCGCCATCAGCCCTGCCGGGGCGCTAACGTGACCCACCGGTAGCTCGTCCATGGCCCTGTAGAGGAGAACGACGGATGTCGATGAAGGAAGAGCTCGAGCGCCTGCGGGAGCTCGAGCGTGTCGCACAACTCGGCGGGGGAGAGGCCCGCCTCGCCACCCAGCAGGAGCGAGGCAAGCTCACCGCCCGGCAGAGGCTCGATCTGCTCCTGGACGAGGGCTCCTTCGTCGAGCTGGATCGGTTCGTCACGCACCGTTCCACTGACTTCGGCCTCGCCGACAAAAAAATCCTCGGCGACGGCGTGGTCACGGGCTACGGGACGATTCACGCCCGCCTCGTATACGTCTTCTCCCAGGATTTCACCGTGTTCGGGGGCTCCTTGTCCGAGTCCCATGCCGAGAAAATCGTGAAGCTCCAGGACCTGGCCCTAAAGAATGGAGCTCCGCTCATTGGGCTGAACGACTCGGGAGGCGCCCGCATCCAGGAGGGTGTGGTGTCGTTGGGAGGTTACGCCGACATCTTCCTGAGAAATACGCTCGCTTCCGGTGTGATCCCGCAGATCAGCGTGATTTTGGGCCCCTGCGCCGGAGGCGCGGTCTACTCGCCGGCCATCACTGACTTCGTATACATGGTCCGGGGCGTCAGCTACATGTTCGTGACCGGACCCAACGTGGTGAAGACGGTCACCCATGAGGATGTGGACATGGAGGGCCTGGGCGGTGCGGACGTGCACGGCTCCACGTCGGGAGTGGCTCAGTTCGTGCACGACTCGGAGCCGGAGTGTCTGGCGGCCGTCCGGGACCTGATGGGCTTCCTCCCGCAGAACAACACCGAGTCGTCTCCTGATCGGGATACGTCCGATCCACACGATCGTCGGTACGAGAAATTACGTGAGATCGTTCCTGATAACCCCAATAAGCCCTATGATATACATGATATCATAAGCCGTGTCGTAGACGACGGTGAGTTCTATGAGGTACACGCATCCTTCGCGAAAAACCTCACCGTTGGTTTCGCACACCTGGGGGGACACGCCGTCGGCGTGATCGCGAATCAGCCGGCGGTGTTGGCCGGGGTTCTGGACATCGACTCGTCGGTGAAGGGCGCCCGCTTCGTCCGATTCTGTGACGCCTTCAACATCCCGCTCATCGTCTTCGAAGACGTGCCGGGATTCCTCCCGGGAGTGGGCCAGGAGCACGGCGGCATCATCCGCCACGGGGCCAAGCTCCTCTACGCCTTCTCCGAGGCTACCGTTCCCAAGCTCACGGTCATTATACGCAAGGCGTATGGCGGTGCCTACGACGTCATGAACTCGAAGCACATCCGGGGAGACGTGAACCTCGCCTGGCCCACCGCCGAGATCGCGGTCATGGGGCCCAAAGGTGCCGTGGAGATTTTGTTCCGGAAGGAGATCGCCGAGTCCGACGACCCCGGGGGCCTAACGGAAGCGCGCATCAAGGAGTACCGCGAGCAGTTTGCCCACCCCTACATCGCGGCGGCCCGTGGGTACATCGACGACGTCATCGACCCCCGCGACACCCGGCCCCGCCTCATCAGTTCTCTCGACATGCTCCGTAACAAGCGTGACGAGAACCCGCGAAAGAAGCACGGGAACGTTCCCCTCTAGGCAACGCTCCCGCCTATCGCCCGCATCACAGGGGTGACTTCGGGCGAGTGGCCCGGACGCGAGGACCAAACGGGAGGTAAGGACGGTGAAGCTGGACAACACACTGCGGTGTCTGACGGCGCTCGCACTGGCCATCACGACACTGCCCACGGGCACCGAGGCACAGGACAGACACCGGGAGCGGAGGCACCGCTCGGTCATCCACATGCCGAACATCTTCGTGCAGAGTGCTTCCAGGGCCCGCCTTGGACTCTACCTCGATGCCCGGGAGGTTGGGTCAATAGGTGTGTAAACGTATCAGGCGGCATTCTTCCGCTGTTGGTGTGAGACGGGCTTTCCGTCTTCGAACTTTCTTCCTTCAAATACGTCCTTGAGGAGGTGAGGAGCGTCGAGCCTTCGAAACCGCTTCTCAGCCACCAAGAGCAACTTCCAGATTAGCGCCGTAGCGCTCTCGACCCGCTTGAACCGCTTCGCTGCCGTCGTCCTGAGCCGTACCGCGGCGAACGGGCTCTCGACCACGTTCGTCGTGCGTAGATGCTTCCAGTGGTCCTCGGGGAAGTCGTAGAACGCTACCATCCGCTCCCAGTCGTCCTCGAGTACGTCCACTGCTTTCGGATACCACGGCCTATAGCGTCGGGCGAACACCTCGCGGGCCTTCAGGGCCTCGGCCCGGCTCGGTGCGTAGACCACGGCCCGGAGAAGATCCTTCGCCTCGCCCTGCTCCCGCTGAGGTAGTCGGTCCAGCACGTTCCTCATCTTGTGGTTCCAGCACCGTTGCTCGCCCGCCTCAGGCCATACCTGCCGTACTGCGCCCCAGATCGCCGCGTTGCCGTCCGCCATCAAAAGCCGGGGCGCCTCGATGCCGCGTGCCTTCAGATCCCGCAACACCTCCGACCAGGACTCGACCGACTCTCGGTAGCCCGATCTCAGGGCCAACACCTCCTTCGTCCCGTCTCGCATCGCGCCCAGCACCACCAGTAGCGCCGCCTTGTCCCGCTCGAGCCCTGCCTTCACATAGATCCCGTCCGCCCATACGTAGACGACCTCACGACCCTCCAGGCGACGCTGGCTCCATTCCTCGAACTCCGCCGTCCATCCCGCCCGCAGTCTCCGAATCGAAGACTTCGACAGCGGTGCCCCCTCGCCCAGCAGGCCCCGCATCGCCAACTCGAAGTCTCCCTCCGCCAGTCCGTGCAGATACAGCTCCGGAAGCAGAGCGCCCAGCTCCTTCGTCCGCCTCGCGAACAACGGCAGCACGCGGCTCTCGAACCGCTCCTCAAGGCCTCGAACTCGAGGGCGTCGGAGTGTGATCGTGCCCGAGCTCATCGCCAGCCGCCTCGGCTTGCCGTATCCGTTGCGGTAGCCCTCGGTCGCGTCCACCACCCTCCTGCGCTCTGACTTCTCTCGCCCTAGCAACTCCGTGACTTCCTCCTCCAAGATCTGTTGAATGAACTCCTGCGCCTTCTCCCGAACCACTTCTTCCAGAACTTCCCACACGGGCGTCCTGGACTCACCCTCGGGTCCCACCGTATTCTTCCTCACGAGGCGTCGTTCCTTTCCCCCGGGCTGTCACCCGGAGTTCGCTGGTTATTACTCAGCGGAAAGGTACGTCGCCTCTCTTTTTACACACCCTTTGATCCTATTACACACCCTTTGATCCTAGCTCATGCCCGGCAGTCTCGGCGATACGACGATCAGGGCGCCCTGATCACTGACGTCATGCACCGATCACCGGCGGAGGACGCCGGCCTGCGCGATGGGGACATCATCACGGCCTTCGACGGGCAGGTGCTGACCGAGCCGCTGGCCGACGCCGAGATGGAGGACGAGCTCGATCGCGACGAATCCCTCCCGGCTCAACGGGTCCTGGCGTTGGCGCGGGAGATCGAGCCGGGCCAAACCGTCGAGATCCGATACCTGAGAGACGGCGAGTCCCGGACGGTCGAGATCGAGGCCGAGGAGTTCGATTTCCCACGGGTGAGGGCTTTCGGCCCCGAGGGTGGGAATTGGACCTTCGACATGGATGAAGGCTACATCGAGCTGCGGAACGAGGAGCTGTCCGAGCTCATGGGGGATCTTTCCGGACGTTTCGGTGCTGGTCGCGGTTTCTCCATGTCGTACGGGTTCGGCGGTGACTGCCCAGGGTCCAGAGGCTCCTGGGGGAGTGACACGCGAGGGTGTGCCGCGGGGGTCGAGTTCCGCGAGCTCAACCCGCGGCTGGGCGAGTACTTCGGCGCCGAGAGCGGCGTTCTGGTCATCGACGTGGATGACGACTCGGCTCTGGGCCTCATGCCCGGCGGTGTCCACCTCGCGGTCGGAGACCGCGAGGTGGACACCATCGATCGTGTTCGCCGTCTCATCAACTCGTACGAGGAAGACGAGCCCATTCGTATGACTATCATTCGGAAGGGCGCCGAAGAGGTCATCGAGGGCTCCTTGATCCCGTACTAGAGGCCCGTCTTTCTCGGTCCTACTCTCGAACCAAAATCGAGCCGTACTGGGGCTCGGCTACGACTCGTCGTCGTTCCTTGCCTGAACGCGTGCAAGCACGGGGCACCCACGCCGGAGGCGTGGGTCGCGCGGCCCATTGTACTTCTTCAACAACCCTCAAGGGTTTACACTCCCGACGCCCTCTGCCAAACTTCTCGTGCTGTTGTCCCTGAGGCCTTTCGGGGCCTTGCGACCTCCTCGACAAGACGAAGCCACACTTCATGTTCGACACCGTCCTCGTGGCCAATCGCGGCGAGATCGCCGTCCGGATCATCCGGGCCTGCCGGGAGATGGGTCTTCGTTCCGTGGCCATTTACTCGGAGGCGGACAGGCTCGCTCCACATGTGATGGCGGCCGACGAGGCCTATTCGGTAGGGCCGGCTCCGTCGGTGGACAGCTACCTGCGCGGGGATCGAATCGTGGAGGTAGCCCAGGATGTCGGGGCGGGGGCGGTCCATCCCGGCTACGGATTCCTTGCCGAGCGGGCGTTCTTCGCATCTCAGGTGGAGGAGGCCGGCCTAGTCTTCATCGGTCCGCGTCCGGAGACCATCGCGGCCATGGGCGACAAGACAGAGGCCCGTCGTAGGATGCAGGCCGCCGGCGTCCCCATCGTCCCGGGTGGGATCGACCCTGTGTCCGACGCCGACCAGGCAGCAAGCGTGGCCCAGGAGTTCGGATTCCCGCTGCTCCTCAAGGCCGCCGCCGGGGGGGGTGGAAAAGGGATGCGGATCGTGGACGCCCCGGAGTTCGTCCGTGACGCCCTGGAGGCGGCTTCGCGGGAGGCCCAGGCCGCCTTCGGGGACGGCTCCATCTACCTCGAGAAGTACCTCGCCCGCCCGCGCCACATCGAGATTCAGATCCTCGGGGACACATCGGGGCAGGTGATCCATCTGGGCGAGCGGGAATGCTCCATTCAACGACGTCACCAGAAGCTCATCGAGGAGGCGCCTTCGGCGCTTCTCACCCCCGACGAGCGGGCATCCATGGGCGAGGCTGCCGTGCAGGCGGCCGGATCCGTGGACTACCGGGGCGCCGGGACCGTCGAGTTCCTCTACAGCGAAGGGCAGTTCTACTTCCTTGAGATGAATACGCGACTGCAGGTGGAGCATCCGGTGACGGAGCTCGTGACGGGGATCGACCTCGTCCAGTGGCAGATCCGTATCGCACGGGGGGAAGAGCTCGACTTCGGGCAGGACGACGTGTCGTCCGTCGGGCACGCCATCGAGTGCCGGATCACGAGCGAGGATCCCCAGCACGGCTTCCTTCCGTCCACGGGTCGTGTGGACCGGCTAGACGTGCCGGACGGCCCCGGTATCCGCTGGGACGGGGGCATCCGAGAAGGTTTCGAGGTCGGGCTCTACTACGACCCGCTTCTGGCCAAGCTCATCGTTCACGCGAGCACCCGGGAGGAGGCCATCGACCGGATGGGCCGGGCTCTCGACGAGCTCGTGATCGCCGGCATCGAGACCAGTGCGTCGTTCCACCGCGCCGTCATGGACGAAGAGGACTTCAGGAGCGGCCGGCTGAGCACGCTGTATGTCGAGGAGCATCCGGAGCTGCTGGAGACCAACCACGACGGTCTCCGGGTCTCGGCGGTGGCGGCTGCCGTGCTCGAGCACCAGGCTCGCCAGAACCGGGGGTTCTCCCGAATCGAGGGGCGGGATGGGGTGGGACTCTCACCGTGGCGAGCCTCCGGGTGGCCGTGGACGACTTGACGGCGGGCGTCGAGCCGGGCGCTGAGGACGGGCTCTACGTGGCCTCCGTGCATATCCGGGCCCTGGGCTCTGATGGAGCGGGGGTGGGGGATCTGCCCGATGGTCGGGTGGTCTTCGTGCCCCGCACGGCTCCGGGTGACGAGGTCAGCGTGCGGATCACACGCCAGAAGCGACGCTGGGCTCGGGGGCGTCTGGTGGACGTTCTGCGGGCCGCTCCGCACAGAGTAGAGCCGGCCTGCCCGTACTACGCCGAGTGCGGCGGCTGCACGCTGCAGCACATCCCCTACGAGGATCAGCTCGTCTGGAAGACCCGCTTCGTGCAGGACGCCTTGGAGCGAATCGGTGGGCTGGAGGTCACCGTCCCGCCCGTGGAGCCGAGCCCGGTTCCACGCGCCTATCGCTCTCGACTCACTTTCACCCTGCTCCGACTCCCCGGAGAGCGGGTGGTTGCGGGCTTCCACCACTTGACCAACCCAGGGCGCATCGTCGACGTGGAGGACGGATGTATCCTGCCGGATCCCACCATCGCCACCGCGTGGCGACAGCTACGGGCCACGTGGGGCGAGGCCGCCCGGAGGCTTCCTGCCGGGCGGCGACTACGCCTGACGCTGCGCACCGTGGATGAAGGGCTCATTCTCGTGGTGGAGGGAGGCAGGGGTCCGGGTCGCGCGGATCTTCTCATCAAGGAAGTCGAGGGCCTCGTGGCCGTCTGGAGCCTCGGCCCGAAGGGAACCCGGCGCCTCCTCGCCGGCCAGGCCGTGGTGCACGAGACGCGCCTGGGCGAGGTGATCCGCACAAGTCCTACGGCCTTCCTCCAGGTCAACGAGAACGCCGCAGATCACCTGCACCGGTGGGTCCTCGACGCGGCACGGGTAGGCGCAGAGACCAGCGTCGTGGATGCCTATTGCGGTGTGGGGGTCTACGGGCGGTTTATCGCCCGGGCTGGGGGGCGGGCCGTTGGGATCGAGCAGGACCCCCGCTCCGCCAAGACGGCCGGAAGGAACGCGCCCGATGGCTTCACGGTTCTCACCGGTAGCGTAGAAGAGCGTCTTTCGGAGGTGCTCCCGGCGGACGTGGTGATCCTCAATCCGCCGAGAGCGGGAGTGGGCGCCCGCGTGACGGACACGCTCCGCACCGACGGTCCGCCCCGCGTGATCTACGTGAGCTGCGACCCGGCGACGCTCGCCCGGGATCTGGCACGGCTCCGCCCCGCCTATGACGTCTCCGAGATCCGCGCGTTCGATCTCTTTCCCCAAACCTCCCACGTGGAGACCGCCGCCGTGCTGGAGCGTCGAGCGGTCCTCTCGACTGGCCGAGACACTTTGGTAGCGGGACACTAGGTTCCATGCGGTACTACGTCAGCATCCGAGACGCGACATTCGAGGTCGAGATCGAAGAAGACGGAGTTCGCGTCGACGGGGAGCCCGTGGAGATCTCCGCTTTGCAAGTGGCGGGCACCGATGTGCACTCCTTCCTCATCGGCGGTGAGTCCCATCGCATCGTGGCCCGCTCCTCAGGGAAGGGGGAATGGGATCTCCACCTTCGGGGCCGTCACGAGCGGTTGGAGGTATTGGACGAGCGCACGAAGACCATGCGCGAGATGTCGGCCGCCCTAGCCGGTCCGGTCGGTCCGCAAGCTCTGCGGGCTCCCATGCCCGGCCTCGTGGTCAAAGTGGAGGTCGAAGAGGGTGAGCTGGTCGAGGCGGGCACTGGCCTGCTGATCGTGGAAGCCATGAAGATGGAGAACGAGCTCTCGGTGGAGGCTCGGGCCCGGGTCGGAGCCATCCACGTTGCCCCGGGGCAGGCCGTGGAGAAGGATCAGATCCTCATGGAGATGCTTCCGCCCGAGGCGGGAGACAGCGAGGAGACTCCGTGAACAGGGACGCAGACAACGCCCGCTTCCACACGGACAGCGGGATCGAGGTGGACGCCCTGTACGAGGGTAAACGGGGCGAGGCCGATGGAGGGGCCGGGGGCGAGGCCTCTGAGATCGGACGGCCCGGGGAGTTTCCCTTCACGAGGGGCGTCCATCCCGAAATGTACCGTGGCCGCCTGTGGACCATGCGCCAGTACGCCGGGTTCGGCACAGCCCAGGAGACGAACCGCCGCTACCACTACCTCCTGGAGCAGGGGACCACGGGGCTATCGGTGGCGTTCGATTTGCCGACGCAGATGGGTTATGACTCGGACCACCGGATGGCGGAGGGCGAAGTCGGCCGTGTGGGAGTGGCCATAGACTCCATCGAGGACATGCGGATGCTCTTCGACGGCATCTCTCTGGACCAGGTGTCCACCTCCATGACCATCAACTCCACGGCGGCGATCCTCCTAGCCCTCTACATCGCCGTTGGCGACGAGCAGGGCGTCACTCGGAGCGCCCTGGCCGGGACCGTACAGAACGACGTGCTCAAGGAATACGTGGCACGGGGGACATACATCTACCCGGTGGATCCCAGCCTGCGCCTGGTGTCGGACGTGATCGCGTTCTGCACGAAGGAAGTGCCGCGCTGGAATTCCATTTCCATCTCCGGCTACCACATCCGGGAGGCCGGCTCGACGGCCTCACAGGAGCTCGCCTTCACCCTGGCCAACGGCCTCGAGTACGTGGAGCGGGCGCTCGCGGCGGGCATTCCCCTGGAGGACTTCGCTCCCCGGCTCTCGTTCTTCTTCGCGGCCCACAACGACCTGCTGGAAGAGGTCGCCAAGTTCAGGGCGGCCCGCCGCCTGTGGGCTGGGCTAATGAGGGAGCACCACGACGCCTCCGATGAGTCGTGCCGGCTCCGGTTCCACACGCAGACGGCCGGCTCCACCCTCACAGCCCAACAGCCGATGAACAACGTGGTTCGGGTGGCGATCCAAGCCCTGGCGGCGGTCCTGGGCGGGACCCAGTCGCTCCACACCAACGGCTTCGACGAGGCGCTGGCCCTTCCCACGGAAGAGGCGGCGAAGATCGCCCTTCGCACCCAGCAGATCGTGGCGCACGAGTCGGGGGCCACGCGCACGGCAGATCCCCTGGGCGGGAGTCACTACGTGGAAGCCCTCACCGATCAGATCGAGGCTACGGCCCGGGGTTATATCGATCAGATCGCGGAGCTCGGCGGGGCGGCGAAGGCCGTGGGGTTCATGCAGAACGAGATCGACCGCTCCGCCTACGCCCATCAGATGGCGGTGGAGGCCCAGGAGCGGCTGGTGGTGGGTGTGAACGCCTACCACGAAGAGGCTCGGCCCCCGGAGATCGCCAACCCCGACTTCTCGGCTCTCGAGGCTGCGCAGAAGGCGCGACTCGCCGAGCTGAAGAGCAACCGCGATTCCGAACGTGCCTCACACGCCCGGGAGGGGATCCGATCCGCGGCCCGTGGGGGCGACAACCTGCTGCCTCCCATCATCGATGCGGTGAAGGCTTCTGTCACGTTGGGAGAGGTCAGCGACATCCTCCGGGAGGAGTGGGGCACGCACGACCCCTAGGGCTACGGCCGCCTCGACCTTGTTCTGGACAACGTGAGCCAGCGCCGCCTCGGCGACTTCATGTGGATCCTCGTTTCCTCGGCCGGCCCAGTTGCGGATTCTTCAATCGGCCGCACCGGGGCGCGACGTCAGGTCACACCACGACATCTGCTTGTTCAGGACGTTACCACGTGATCTCCCTGAGTTCCGTGTGCTGGGCTGACTCCTCGCGTCTTGACTGAGGGAGCCAGACGTGCTGCCTGGACCCCGGCAAGCGGTCTGCGCGTGGATCGTGGGTCGACACCTGCCTTGAAGGCGAGCATCAGGCCCGCTGCTTCCCAATAGTTATCCACCTGCCAAAACTGGCCGCTACGCCACGGAAGATAGCCAAGGTCGTTGGCCATGATAGTTCGGTTCTCTTTGACCGCGATTACCTTGATCCCCTGTTCTAAGGCTGCCAGCGTCGGCAATCCCAGGCATCCATCGGGCTGAACAAGGACTGAGACTTGTTCAGCCGACAGGACCCCGGGATACGCCATCGCCTCTTTCGAGGTTATAAGCTGAGGGCTCTGATGAAGTCCCTTCAGTATGCAGTTCAGAAAGGTGAGAGAAACGGCTTCGGCAGCCATTCGCGGGTCAACTATTCCGACTTCGAGGCTCGCTATGTCCTGTGACTCAAACATAGGAGAATGGGCCGTCGGCAGATCGTACAAGGATGTAATCGCGTGGGTGAACATTGCCTCAACCCCACCCCACGGATTGACCATTTCGCCACGCGATGGAGTGAGTACGCTCCCTCTACGTACATAGCGTTTGTGGGCAACTCGTTCAAGTCCGAAGCATTCACAACGTTTGGATGAAGAATGAGGGTATCACAAGCCTCCCCTAGGAGTCGTGCCACCGGGCAGGCGTCACCTGCATGACCACCCAGCTCCGCCCCCACCCCGGTGGGAACAATCATTACGGCGTTGAATGTGCTGGTGTCGTGCAGCACACGTGGTCGGAAGGAACATAGTTCCGATACTCGACCAGTTTCGGCCCCAATAGGACGCCGACTTCAAGCCAGTTCGCGCTGTCCTTCTTAGAAAAAGCCATGCGCACGGGTATACCCGAACGTGAGTACCGACGGTCGAGCAGTTCCGAGATGCTCTCTAGCGGTCGACTCCTGTCGTAGCGATCAGAGATGTCGATGAATTCTTCGCGTAATAACAAGGCGCAAGCGGACACCCAGCAGAAGGGTAGCCAGGGCGGACATGGCCCACGTCAGCCAGCCGATGTCGCTCAACCTGTCGATGGTCCCGTAGAGCGCGGCCTCGTAGTGCGCGTCCCGCACCAGCTCGATGATCCCGGCGGTTCCGACGACGCCCGCCGCGTTGAGCTCCAGGTAGATGGCGTTGCCACCGAAAACCCCGATCCACAGCAGCCCCAGGGCAGTCGGGACAACCAGCACGCCCAGCATGAATTCGCGCAGCGTGCGCCCGCGCGAGATGCGGGCGATGAACATGCCGACGAAGGGCGCCCAGGAGATCCACCATCCCCAGTAGAAGATGGTCCAGCGATTCTGCCAAACAGCTTGCCCCGGATCATCAGCGATCCAGAAACCCATGGGCAGCGCATGCCATAGGTATTCGCCGATGGAGGTTGCAAGAAAGCCCACGAGCCACGTGCCGGGACCGAGGAAGAGAAAGGAGCCCAACAGGATAACGCTCAGGCCGATGTTCCATTCCGACAGGATGCGGATCCCGCGGCTCACGCCCGATACGGCCGACAGAGTGGCCGCGACCGAGATTGCCGCGATCAGCGCGACCTGCGTGACGAGCCCCGGATCGACGCCGAGCAGGATGTCGAGTCCGGTGGCCATCTGGCTGGCCCCGAGCCCCAGCGTGGTCGCGATGCCGAAGACCGTGCCGAATACCGCCAGCAGGTCCACGATGTCGCCGATGGGGCCGTAGATTCGGTCGCCGATGAGCGGATACAGAGCAGAGCGCAACGTCAGCGGCAGCTTCTTGCGGAATCCGAAGTAGGCCAGGCACAGCCCGACCAGGGCGTAGACGGCCCAGCCGTGCATGCCCCAGTGGAAGTAAACCACGCGCATAGCGTGCACGGCACGCGCCTCGTCCAGCGACACGGCGCCGGCGAGGTCGGCCAGGGGGTTGTTCGGGTAACCCGCGCTCTGGCTGTTGTCGAAGTAGAAGATCGGTTCGGCGATGGAGAAGAAGAGCAACCCGATCCCCACACCTGCCGAAAACAGCATGGCGAACCAGGAGGACGTGCGGAACTCCGGCTCGGAAGCGTCGTCGCCAAGCCGGATCCTTCCGAACCGGCTGCACGGCAGGAACAAGCAGGCAAAGAGACAGGCGCAGACCACTGAGACATAATACCAGTCCAGCGTTCCCTCAATCCAAGAGCGGATGCGCTCGAACGCGGCGCCTGCAGCCTCCACGTCGCGGACGGCGAAGAGGACGAATGCCAGGACGAAGCTCTTGGCTGCCAGCGCCATCGTGGGATTCAGCCCCTTCCACAACCCGTCCTTCGCCTTGGCCCGCCGTTGCCGCCCGTCGCTCATGCTCCTCTGTCTCCGGTCTTCACGCCTGCCTCCTCCTTTGGCAACCCGCACCGAAACGGGCTAGCAACCGACGTCCCTACCTTCACTCACCCCCCGCACAACTTGCAACACGGATCCCATCCATGCCCGTCAGCAAACCATCACGGCGACCGATCCGAACGGGCTGACCGCCACGCAGACCTGGGAAGCGGTCCCGTACGGTCTCGTAGACCAAGAGCCTGTAGTTGATGATCGACGACGGTGACTGCCTGCTCGGCGATGATCTCCAGTACCGGTGGGGTGCCGACAGCCACCGGAGCCCGGTTGGGCGGCTTGCTGGCGTCGTCGCCGCAGGCGACAAGCAACACGACGGCATGACCGCACACAGGCAGGAAAGCGCTGGTAGAGAAACAACTTGGTGCCGCATTGCGAAACGTCTCCGGCGCGAATGGAAAGGGGACGGTGGTCGGGACCCGTTCCAAAATGGAGGACTATAGGCCCAGGTCGAACGGTTCCCCGGACGTACCCGCCACGCTGTGAGTGGCCACCTCGTGGTTCTCCCGGCCCCGACACGGCACTGGAACAGTCCGTGTAGACCATCGCGCCGTCTGCGGGCGTGGTCGTCCCGAAGGCGCTCATGGCCTGGCCACCCCTGCTCGATGCCCCGCGCCTCCGCCTGCTTGGTCTCCCCACCTTCGCTCCGACCGCCGTCGTCTTCCGCATCGGCCCCGGCCAGGCCGGGAGCTTCTTGCTCTCGTGGTTGTTCCGGCCAAGTCCGCCACTTTAGGTCTCGTCCGCTTCCACCGGGCCGTCGAGCCAGCGCAGGCTGTCGAGGGAACTGACCGGGCTTACCCGGGGAATATGCGCGGAGCAAACGCCTGCGGTCGGGAAGAAGACGCGGGCGATGCTCGAACAAGTGGCGTTGCTGCCCGGTTGGGCCGCGCGGGCCCCAACCGGGTCGGTTAGGCAAGGGCGGCACGGTTCCGAGCATCACCGGCCCCACGGGGCCGCCGGGATCGGCGCGCGGGAGCGGACCATATATTCATGTCTAGTTACACTCCATGGTACCCCAATAACATGTGATATATAACGAGTTAGGAGATTCCCTTCCTCCAGGACGGCCTCTCCCGCTCCTTGACAGCCATGATAATTATGGGGCAATATTCAGGGGCAGGTTATCGTAACCCTCAACCGGTGCCCCAACATGCCGCTGACCGATATTGCCATTCGGAAGGCCAAGCCCCGCGACAAGCCGCGCAAACTCTACGACAGCCGCGGCCTGTACCTCGAGATCGCCCCGCGAGGCACCAAGGCCTGGCGCTTCAAGTACCGCTTCGCCGAAAAGGAGAAGCGGATCTCGATGGGGATCTATCCCGAGGTGTCGCTGAAGCTCGCCCGGCAGCGGAGGGACGAGGCCCGCAAGCTTCTGGCCCGGGACATCGACCCGAGCGCCTACCGCAAGGCACAGAAGCGGTCGAAGCGGCAGTGGGCCGGGAACAGCTTCGAGGCCGTGGCCGCGGAATGGCTCGCGAAGCATGCACCCAACTGGTCCACGGATCACGCTCGGCGGCTGGACCGTAAGCTTGCGCAGAACGTCTTCCCCTACATCGGTGCGAAGCCGGTTGGGGAAGTCACGGCGCCGGAACTCCTGGCCGCGGTGCGCCGCGTCGAGGAACGCGGCCACCTGCGGATGGCGCACGGCATCCTTCAAACCTGCGGGCGGGTGCTGCGCTACGCGGTAGCGACGGGACGGGCCGAGCGGGACGTGTCGTGGGACCTGCGCGGGGCGCTGCCGCCCGCCAGGGGCAAGCACTTCGCGGCGATCACCGATCCGAAGGAGGTCGGCCCCTTGCTCCGGCTCCTGGACGGCTATTCGGGAACGCTTCCGGTACGCTGCGCCCTGCGTCTGGCGCCGCTGGTGTTCGTGCGCCCCGGAGAGCTGCGCAAGGCCGAGTGGTCCGGCATCGACCTGGAGGGAGCGGAGTGGCGCTACACGGCGACGAAGACCGGCACGCCGCACGTGGTGCCCCTGGCGCATCAGGCGGTCGCGATTCTGCGGGAGGTTCACACCCTGACCGGATACGGCCGGTACGTCTTCCCGAACGCCCGCTATCCGCACCGGGAGCGGCCGATGAGCGACACCACCCTGTGGGGGGCGTTCCGGGCGTTGGACATCCCGAAGGACCGGATGACGATGCACGGGTTCCGCGCGATGGCGCGAACGATTCTCGACGAGGTGCTCGGCTTCCGGCCCGACTTCATCGAGCACCAGCTGGCCCACGCGGTGAGGGATCCCAACGGCCGGGCCTACAACCGGACGGCGTTCCTGCCCGAGCGCAGAGTGATGATGCAAGACTGGGCCGACTATCTGGACCGGCTTCGGGCTGGGGAGGCCGAGCCGGGAACTTGCAACACCGGGGCGTTCCCACAACCCAACGTCACCGGGATGCGGAACGCCAACTCAAGGCTCGCCGTTCCCGGTAGCTGAAGCCGCGCCCCCGAGCGCGGTCCGTGTGTGACCGTGCAGACACACCGGCTGGCCAGCCGGAGCGCTGGAGAGTGCGTGCCGGAGTCCAAGCCTTGCAGGAGTACGCGGTCGCTGCCGTAGCCGATCGCGACCGAGGCCGGGCCCGCTGATTCCAGCGGTCCTCCGGGGGCGGCTCAAGAGTCTGCTGGCGGAGCCTGGCGGGGCTCTGATACGTCGCGGGACCTCTTGGGATATCCTCCCGCTTTCCACGGTTGACAGGGCAAAAAGCGGCCTCTTCAATGTAGGGTATGGAGACTTTGACGGCGCAGTTTTCCAGGCGTCGGGCGACGAGTTTGCTCGGCGCACCGGAGGCACGGGAGCCGGTTTGTTCGGCGCACGGGAGGCCTGTAAGGCCCGTAAGCCAGCATACCCAATGTTAAACATTGGGGCTGGCGAGGGGGCGCTCCGCCCCCCCCTTCGATCTCCCCGGCGGCCCGCGCTCCGGCGGAGTGCGCGGACGGGGGGCGAGCCCCCCGAACCCCCCTGCCGGTGCGCTGATGGCTAATCGCCGCACCGTGACCGCCGCCGCCCGCGTATCGCCGGGCGAGCTCGCCGAGTGGCGAGCCAAGGCCGCGTCCGCCGGCGTTCCGCTGTCGGCGCTGCTGCGCGAGGCCATGGCACGCACGCGGACGTGGACCGCCCCGGCGGCCGAGGTGGAGCGCGAGCGCACCCGGCAGATCGCGCGCATCGGCAGCAACCTCAACCAGATCGCCCGCTGGGCCAACACCTTCGCCTCGACAGCCGAGGCCGTCGAGGTCGTCGCCCACCTGGTCGCCATCGAGCGGGCGCTCGCGGCGCTGGCCCCCGCCGGGCGCCTCGGCCCCGATGCACATTAAATTCCTGGCTCACGGCACCGGCTCGGCCCGCGCGGCGGCCGACTACCTCCTCGGGGCGCGGGACGCGTCCGGGAAGCTGCGCGCGGGCATCGAGGTCCTCCGGGGGGATCCCCATCAGGTGGCCGCGGTGGCCGACGCGCTGGCGTTCGAGCACAAGTACACCTCGGGCGTGGTTGCCTGGGCGCCGGACGACACGCCGACCGACGCGCAGATCGGCGCGGTTCTGGATGCCTTCGAACAGACCGCCTGGGCGGGGCTCGAGGCCGACCGCTACGCCTGGGCGGCAGTGGTGCACCGCGAGGGCGGCGGCGGCGCTCACGTGCACATCCTCGCCGCGCGCTGCGACCTGGAGAGCGGCCGGAGCCTCAACATCACGCCGCCGGGCTGGGAGAAGACATTCGGTCCGCTCCGCGACGCCTTCAACGCCGAACACGGCTGGAGCCGACCGGATGACCCGGCGCGGGCGCGGGCGCAGCAACCCGGGCACCGCGCCTACGTCGAGGCGGCGCAGCTGCGGGCCGGGCTCGCGCTCGAGCCCGCCCCCCGTGACCTGATCCGGGACTACCTGCTCCAGCGGGTCGAGCACGGCACGGTGCGGAACCGGGCGGATGTCGTCGCCGCCCTGCATGAGGCGGGCATGGAGGTGCCGCGCCAAGGCAAGAACTACCTCACGGCGCTGGACCCCGAGACCGGGGACCGGTGGCGTCTGAAAGGAGAGCTATACGCAGATGACTTCCAACGTGAACGACTTGACCGAGCGGTTGCGGGGCCGACTGGAGATCGAACGCCGGGCGGTCGAGGAATTGACCGCGAGCGAGCTGCGGAAGCTCGGCGCGAACTCGCAGCGCGTTGCGAGCAACGCGCTGCGTACCATCGAGCGCGATACGGCGGCGGCGACCGGGCGGATGCGCGCACTGCTGCTCAAGGCGTGGCTCCGGCCCCTGGTGGTCGGCCTGAGCCTCTGGCTCGGCATCTGCGCCGGGAGCTGGGCGACGATGCACTGGCTGTCGACGCGCATCCAGGCCCGGATCCAGACGGCCGCCGCCCTCGACGTGGACATCGAGGAGGCCCGCCAGACGCTGGCGCGGCTCGAGGAGACCACCTGGGGGATCGCGCTCCGGGAGATCGAGGGGGAGCGATTCGTGGTGCTGCCGACCGGCGCGCTGGCCTATCCGCCCTGGACCGTGGACACTCGGCCGGCCGTGAAGCTGTCGAGCGAGTGAGGGAGATCTATGACCGCGTTAGAACAGCAGTTGACGAAGGCTTTGTGGGCGTTGTCCGCTCAGTACGAGCAGGCGCAGCAGCAGCACGCCGCGCAGGCCGAGACCTTGCGGCGGCAGGTCGCACAGCTCGACGCGCAAGTGACGCGCTTGGCCCGGGACTACACGACGCTCGCCGAGACGTTGCGCGGGCGCTGGACCTGATGCGCCAGCGGGTGCGAGAGCGCGATCACGGTCCGAGCCGCTGATGGTTGGCCAGATACGCCCACAGCACGTCGCCGATAACGGTGGACATTCCCAGGAACGGCCGGCCGCGCGTGACGGCGGTGACCGCCGCCCCGATCAGCGTGCTCTTGCCGGCCTTCTCCCTCGCGTGCAACAGTGTGACCCGCCCGGCGTGGGCGATCAGCCGGACGACATCGCCCCTGCCGTGGCGTAGAGCGGGAACTTGCAGAATATGGTGGAATAACTATAATTTGACATGGGCGGTTCACAGCGGTGCTGAAGCCTGTTGAATGGGTCGGCTCAAGCAAGAGAGCCCTGAAGAAATTTCCAGCCACCGTGCAGGACCAGGTCGGCTTTGCGCTGTATCAGGCCCAGGCCGGACTCACACACCGCGATGCCAAACCGCTCAAGGGAGTTGGCGCCCATGTTCTAGAGGTCGTCTCACGTCACGACGGCGACACCTACCGGGCGGTGTACACGGTCCGGTTCAAAGCTGCCGTTTATATCCTGCACGCCTTCCAGAAGAAGGCCAAACGGGGCAGCGCGACACCGAAACCGGAGATCGATCTGGTCAAGCGCAGGCTACGGGCAGCGGAGCAGCACTACACGGACACCTATGGCTGAGAGGTAGATCAATGAAGACGAAAGCCATGACGATCGAACGTGGCAGCGGAAATGTGTTCGCGGACCTGGAGCGTCCTGACGCCGAGGCTCACCGATTAAAGGCAGCACTCGTCACCCGCATCGACACGATTGTTCGCCAGCGTGGACTCAAGCAGGTCGAGGCGGCGAAGTTGCTTGGACTGTCCCAACCTGACGTATCGCGCCTCCTGCGGGGAAACTTTCGGGAGTATTCCGTCGAGCGCCTCCTGCGCCTGTTGACCGCACTCGGGCGTGACGTAGAGATCGTCATTCGAGAGCCCCGCTCACAGCGACAGGGCAGGCTCAGTGTCGAAGCCTAAACGATCCGGTCATGCCCATTCGGGGGCCGATATGGCGGTGGGCTGCCGAATACAATAGCCCATCAATGTGGAGCCCCGGGGCGGTTCAGGAACCCCCCGACTTGCTCGGGTTCGGTCGGCAGCCAGGGCAAGTGGGGATGCTCGAGCACGTAGTCCAGCGAGAAAGGCGGCGGCGGCGCGTGAGCACTTCCCTCAAGGCGATCCGCCGGCGACGGATGTCCCCGGTGCCAAGCGCCCAGTAGATCTCGCACCCGTGGATCCGGCAGATGCCGGCGATGCCGGGCACCCTCTCTTCGGCGGCCATGCCTTGCGCGATGAGGGCATGGACGGCGCGGCGCACCGTCTCGGTGTGGCAACCCAGAAACCTCTTCCACTGCGTCCGGGTGAAGACGCCGCTGTGGAGACAGGCCAGGGGGCGCTCCACCCCTCCACCCATGAACGCCTCGCCGAGGAGCTACGGCTGGTAGGACTAGGCCATCTGGAGTAGACTGGAGGGGCTTACGAGAGCCTATTCTTCGAGCGATGTAATGTCTTGCTGCGCGAGCTGAGACCAGCACCATGATCCATCTTACGGCCCGCGTTGCGTGGCACGACTCCCGTTGGGACGGCACCGTGTGCCGATCCCCTTCCTGTAATTCATTCTGTACGGCGCTTGATCGGATCCGTGACGAACGGGACGACGCGATGGAGGACGCGCTCGCTGGCAGGCCGTGGAGTACACTCCGCCCGGAACAGCACCCACCCTGCCGCGCCGAATCCGGGGCGTTCATGAACCGAGCTGAATGGACCCGACGCTTCCAGCATCCCTATGCGGGCATCGCCAAATCAGCTGAAACCCACGGACACCTCGAGCCTACCTCGGTCAGAGTTCCTGAGTTTGCAACGTTTGCCGTCCCGTTCGCATGGATGTTGCGGAGCGAGCAAGATGCGATCGACGAGCGGCTGCCTACCCCGTTGCCTCCTGACGAGCCATCGCCGTTCAATAGTCCGTGGGTATTCGGCCGAGCACGACAGGAAGCTCTTCTCGATCTTTTTTCAAGTCGCCTCACCGCAGGAGAATCTCTCGTCTTCTTCTACTGCAAGGAGGGCCAGCCTCTCGGCGACACAGTTCCTCGGCTGGTAGTTGGAATCGGTCGTATCACCAATGTGGATCGCCCGAAGGCGTATGACGTCGCCGACAAGAGGAAGCCCACGTACCTCATGTGGGATCTCCTCATTCGCCACTCGATCCGCCCCCAGGGGCACGATGGTTTTCTCTTGCCGTATCACAAGTACATCGAGCCGACTGGCGATCCGGTCGAGGATGAGCGCCGGCTAGATCTACTTCGTAAGATTGCAGTACCCGTGGATCCGACCAACATGCGAATATTCTCGTACGCGGCCGAGCATGTTTCCTCGGACGTCGCGTTGTCTACGCTCGTCCGTTGCCTCGAGTCGGTTCGCGAGATCAGGAAACACGGCATTGCCGAAGGTCCGTGGGAGCTTCGCGAGGAGTGGCTGAACGACCAGATCGCGATGGCTTGGCAAGACCGCGGCGCGTTTCCTGGTCTCGGCGCGACTCTCGAAGCGATCGGCATGAGGCTCGGAACGGCGCTTTCCTTGGAGCTGCTCTCGTCGGGTGCTGTGGCGCCTGACGGCGATCCGTGGCCCACCGTCGACGCCATGATTCGGGGTGCCCGCAACGCCCCCCAAGCTGCCTACGATGGTGACTTGCAGGCCATTCGCGATACTTGGACCAACCTGCCCGAAGAGCGACGTGCGTTGCTGAAGCTCCTGTCACGCTTTGCCCTCACTGCTCCGCAGGCCCGGCGATGGTTCGATCAGTCCGAGCGGACGAGGGGAACTGCCGAGAAGGTCTCCGACGAAGAAATCCTTGCAAACGCGTACCGGATGAGCGAGGTCGACTTGGGTGATTGGCGTGATTCACCGGTGTCAGTCGGTGTAGTCGATCGGGGTCTTCTCCCCGACAGCGCAATCGCAGCTAAGCATCCAGTGCCAGCACCGTCATCCGTAGAATCGCCCGGCGATGCGAGACGTGTCAGGGCGACGATAGTAGCTGTCCTGCGCGATGCATCCGCAGATGGTGACTCCCTTCTCAGCACGTCCGAGGCACTCCAGCGGGTCGCCAACTTAGATCTCGCCCGTCCCTGCGTCATCGGAAGTGATTGGCCGGCCACGCACCAGTGCAGCTTGGACGGTGTCGTCGATCTGATGAACGTTCCGAGCGGCGAGTCACAATCCCAACCGATCAGCACACTACAACTGACGGAACTGAAGGATCGGGAAAAAAGACTCCGGTCAATTCTGTCGAAACGCGCCAGAAAACCATGTGCCCCCATCAATCTTGACTGGAAGCAGCTCCTTGAAGATGCAATCACCAGTGCCGGCGGCAAATACGAACCTGGAAGCGACCGACACAATAGGGCCATCGAGGAGCAGGCAGTTGCCTTAGATCGACTGTTGTCACGCCGCCTGAGCGTTCTCGTCGGACGGGCTGGGACCGGCAAGACTTCTGTCATGGGCGCGCTGACGCTCTGTCACCCGCTTGCCAAGGACGGGATTCTCTTACTGGCGCCGACCGGGAAAGCGCGTGTTCAACTCGGCAGGGCCACGATGGCCGAAGCGATGACGATCGCTCAGTTCCTCAACCATTTGGGCCGCTACGACGGGGCACGCCAAAGACCACGGTTCACCGGCACATCGAGATACCGGAAAGAGAAAACTGTCGTCATCGACGAGTGCTCCATGCTGACGATGGATGACCTCGCAGCAGTATTCGAAGCGCTCGACCTTGCCCACGTTCAGCGAGTGATCCTCGTCGGCGATCCGAATCAGCTACCCCCAATCGGCGTCGGGCGACCTTTTGCCGATCTTGTCTCGCATCTAGAACGGACTTCGGAAGAGGCCGACGACGGGACACCGCTGCTCGACGCCCTCGCCCGGCTTACCGTAGAGGTTCGAACGGTAACGGAGACCGACGACGCATCGGACACACTTCGCTTGGCCTCATGGTTCACTCGAGAGCCTCAACCGATAGATTCGGATCGCGTCCTCAGCGATCTTGAACTAGGCTCGAGTTTCAACGACCTCGAGCTGACGTTCTGGAAGACTCCCGACGAACTTCGTTCACGACTACTCGAAGCGTTCCAGTGCCATCTTGGACTTCGCGACATTGACGACATCGACGGTTTCAACTCGGCGCTCGGGCTGGACGATCGAGGGTGGGTCCCTTTTGATGCCCCCGAAGGTTCGGCAAAGTGGCAGATTCTCTCACCCGTGAGGAGACATCCGCATGGCGTGCACGACCTCAACCGCTGGATCCAGAAACATTTCCGCGCCATAGAGCTCACTGCGGCGGCAAACCCCTGGGGGATGAGCCTTGGCGACGAGCATATCGTCGTCAAGGATAAGGTCATCCAAACGTCCAACCAGCGGCGAAGTGCCTACGACGGAAAAACGAAGACATCCGACAAACACTATGTGGCCAACGGTGAGGTCGGCCTCGTTGCGACAAGAAAGAATGCGTGGCTCAACGTGGTCTTCGCGGAACGTCCCGGGCTGCGGTTCGGGTATCGGGGGAGCGACTTCCCGGACGGATCAAGCCCGCTCGAACTCGCGTACGCGCTGACGGTCCACAAGGCACAAGGCAGCGAATTCGGCAAAGTCTTCGTCGTCTTGCCCAAGAATTGCAGGCTGACCCGCGAGCTTCTCTACACGGCGCTGACCCGATCACGTGAGCAACTCGTGCTGCTGATCGAGGGCGATGACGCCGCGACACTCTTCGATCTGTCGCGACCGGAACAATCTGAGACTGCACGACGGAACACCAACCTTTTCGAGGGAGCCGTGCGGCTGGCAGAAGATGCGATCCCATACGCGGAGCATCTGATCCACCGAACCGAGAAGGGGCATCTCGTACGCAGCAAATCCGAGCTGGTCATTGCAAACATTCTCCACGGGCTGGAGATCGACTACGAGTATGAGCGAGTTTGCGAAGGCATGATCGAACCGGGACGCTTACGCCCCGATTTCTCTTTTACGATGCCGGATGGTGACCTGATCATCTGGGAACATCTTGGCATGCTTGATCGCCCGGACTACAAGCGTGGATGGGATTGGAAGCGCCATTGGTACGAACGCAATGGCTTCGTCGAAGGCAAGACCTTGTTCACGTCGACGGAAGGTGGCGGACAAGGCTTAGATTCAACAGAACTGCGAGCCACTGCTCTCGCAGTCAAGGGGAGGCTCGAATAGGTTGAATCCGAACTGCGGCAAGAGAATCGAGCGAAACGTGAGCTAGAGCACGGGAGTGTTCCGCCATGGTAGACGGAGGAGCCGCCTGCCGCCTCCCAACCGCGGCGCGTACTGCGTCCTAACCGATGAGCCACCGGAGCGGACACGCAGTTGAGGGTGCCACGCGCTGTCGAGAGCGCTTGGCGTGCCGGTCAACCGGGTGACGTTGATTCTCAACGGCCAGCGGGGCGTGAGCGCCGATACGGCGTTGCGGCTGGCCAGTTATTTCGGAACGACTCCGCAACTCTGGTTGAATCTGCAGACTTGGGAGCTTCGCCGAACCGAGATCGAGACGGGTCGCGAGATCGCCGAGCAAGTCACGCCCCGGCATCAGTGGTGTAGAGGAGGCGTGACCAATCCCCGTCCCCGCTGATGGCACCGGACGGGCCGAGACGATGGCCCCGCTAGGCCGGATCGTTATGGACGCTGATGGCGGTCGCTGGATGCGGGTACGATTATGGGGCACCTTTGGGGGCACAATACAGATATCCCGAGCCGATGATATAATGACTACAACGACTTACGGCCTCGTTAGATAGGCCGGGAGCGACCCGCCGGGGAGGGTGGCAGGTGCGTGCACATGTCCACCCTCCCCGATGCCGTACCAGGCATCGAAAGAGGGGGGTCGCTCCGGTCACGGCCGCAAGCGCCGGAGCGGCATCGCCGCTCCGGCGACCGTGGTGCAACCGCAAAGCAGCCAGCGACATACGGAACCGCTGGCGCGCACATCGCAACGGTGGTTCCGTGCACATGCACCTCGATGTCGATGTGCACGCGCGGTACGCCACGGACCCCCGGTGATCGGCGGTCAAGATCGGCCCCCCGAGCCCCTCTCGACACGTCTGCAAAACAACCTTCCCATCATAGCGCCGGACTCGTGAATCGGGAAGCGCCAGCGCGGCGGGTCATCGGCTCGGAGCGGCCTGAACGCCGGAAGGCCCGGCGCACGCGGAATCGCCCGTCTGGCGAAGATGCCTTTTCAGCGCGAAGTTTCAGGCGCGCAGATCGTGCAGTCCATCATCGAGGAGGAATCGAATGATGGCACGCACGAAACGAAGCCGGCACACGGAACCGGGTACGGGTGTTTCCCGATCCCAAGACCGGCCTGCTCCAGATCGAGTGGCGCGAGAACGGGCGCAGGCTGAGCAAATCGCTCAAGCACCGCGACTGGGCACGGGCGAAGAGCCGGACGCTGTACGAGTGTCGGAGGAGTTGGCCGCGGCATGACTGGGCTCGACCGTGTCAAGCCCCTCAGCTCTGTCCAAGCCCCTCAGCTCTGTCAAAGATGCTATGCCCTTCATTGCGCTTCTCCAGACACAGGTGTAAGCTCCTCCTGATTCTCTGTCGCCCACTCGTCCTGATTCTCTGTCGCCCACTCGTCGACCAGCTCCGGTGGGGGGCAGGCCCACTCGTCCTGATTCTCTGTCGCCCACTCGTCGACCAGCTCCGGTGGGGGCAGGGGTAACCGCTCGATGCTTCGCCGGGAATGCGAAAGGACCGCCACCATGAATCGAGCACTGTCAGCCTTGGCCGTGACGCTTCTTCTTCTCCGGCCCTCGGTGGCCCTCACCGCGCAAGACTCGAATGGCTGGGTGCCCACGGGATGGGAGATCTCCCCCTACATCGGCCTCTTCGACGACGTGCCGGAATTCCATCCGGGCAGCAGCAGCTCCATCTTCGTCGACCCCGCCCGGAACATCACGGGCGGCGGGCATGTCGCCTACAACTTCGCCTCCGGCTTGTTCGCCGACTTCGAGGGCGGGTACATGCCGTTCGACATGAGGATCCCGACGAGAGGCACGGTGGACTTGGACCTGGCGTACTTCAGCGGAGGCGTGGGATACAACCTACCCCTGAGCGGCCGGCTTCAAGCCTACGGAGTGGTCGGCCTCGGAGCTGCGCACTGGAGGCCTGGAGAACTCGACCCCGAGACGGACCTCAGCCTTGTGTACGGCGGCGGGGTGCGACTCCGCGTGGTGCCTCGCCTTGCCCTGCGGGTCGAGGCGCGCATGCACCAGACCCCCGACGCACTGGCGAATACGGCTGCCGAACTGGCCGGCTCCGCAGCCCCGTCGGAGACCTTTCGGGGTTGGGGGCTCTCGCTCGGTGCCTCGTACTTCCTCGGAGGAGAGTCGCAGCGAGACGGGGACGGAGATGGTGTGCTTGATGGCCTGGACGCGTGTCCGGAAACACCCATGGGTGCTGGTGTGGACGAACGGGGGTGTGCGCTCGACTCCGATGGGGACGGGGTGGCCGACCACGCAGATCAATGTCCCGGAACGCCGGCCGGCGCCGAAGTGGACGAGAACGGCTGTCCGACGGATGCGGACGGCGACGGCGTCGTCGATGGTCTCGACCGCTGCCCGAACACACCCTCCGGCGCCGAGGTGGATGCGGCCGGATGCCCTGTTGTGGTCGAGCCGGAGCCGGAGCCGGAGCCCGAGCCGGAGCCCGAGCTCATCTTTGGAAACGTCCACTTCGCGCACGATTCCGCGGAGCTCGACGCCGCAGCGAGTTCAATCTTGGACGAGTCCGGAAACGCGCTGTCGGACCGTCCGAACGAGCGCGTCCGCGTCGTCGGCCATGCCGACTCCGTAGGCCTGGAGGACTACAACCTCGTACTGAGCCTGCGTCGCGCGCAGGCGGTGCGAGACTACCTCGCAGGCAACTTCCCGGCGCTCGACGCGGATCGCTTCCGGATTGCCGGTGCGGGTGAATCTCAACCCGTAGCCGACAACACCACGGAAGACGGACGGCGCCAGAACCGCAGGGTCGAGATCCTGCCCGCGGGTACGCGATAAGGATTCCGACCGGAGAACACGGAGAACCGCCCCGGGCGGGGACAGTCGCCTCCCCGCCCGGGGCGTTGCCTTGAACTGCCCGTCGGACGAGCTTTCTCTTCCTCTGCAACTGACGGCGCGGAGTCCGCTAGAGGGTCCTTGAGGCAACAGTCTTCGGCCAGCTTGCTAGCCGGAACGCTGCTATGAGGGGGTATAGTGCGGCAGGCGGAGGCGGATCTGATCGGGTAAAACCGTCAATTGTTCAGCGAAGACACGCTGAATCTCGGGAGTACCCCTGCTCAGCGCTCTGCCTTGAGCCTTGCCATCGCCCTCTCGACGTCGGATAGTAAGTACAAGCACGCCAATCCCTAGCGAGTACTGACCTGACCCCCTGAAACGAGACCAGGTGCAATGTTAGGATCGACCTGGCACTGGACAAGCTGATCGTGGAGGAAGCGGCCAAGGGAAACTTCTGAGCCCCGAGCTGCTGACGGCTAATGGGCGCGGCGTTTCAACGGACCGGACCAGCGGCCTCCCGGTTTCGACGCTCGCTGGCCAGATAGGCCGACCGGTCGTCCATGAGTCGGCCAAAGTGGTATCGCTTCGGTCGTAACCGATGGAGTGGCAGGCATCTCGAACCCGGATCAAGGACCAGTTGTTTGGGGTCAGCACCGGTCCATTCGGATGTGTTGCAACTTTCAAAAATCAGCAAGAGAGCGACTGGTTGGGTCGACCAGGCTCCGTCTTATGCGGCCACTTCGAACAGCTTGTTGATGAACTGAATCTGTTGCCGAACATCCGAACCGCTCACCCACCTCGCCTGACCCTTCCGGATCATGTGAATTGCCTCATAATCCTTGGATCGTTCGCCGTGCCGCGTGAAATTCACGAAAGCCCTGCTTGGCCTTCACGCGTCGTTTGATCGCTCGCTGATCCTGCTCCAGGATGTTGTTCAAGTATTGGATCGGCCGGTGACGGCAACGGTGTCGCAGGATTCCTTCCTGCTTCACTCCTGAAATTGCCGCGCCATAGAGGCGTGCTTGGTCCGTATAGATAACCCGGGGCTGCCGATGCGACGGATTCGTCAGCGCCTGGCGGAACAGGCGTTTGGCCGTAACGGCATCGCGCAACCTCGAGAGCACGAAGTCGGTCGTGGCGCCGGTGGAATCGATGGCTCGGTAGAGGTAGCACCAACGGCCCTTGACACGAACGTAGGTCTCATCGACCCGCCAGGACCTGTTGGTTGGCTTGAGATGACGGCGCAGCCGCGCCTCCAGTTCGGGACCGTAGCGCTGGACCCGGCGCCAGATTGTCGTGTGGTCCGCCTCCAGGCCGCGCTCGCTGAACAGCTCTTCGACATCGCGGAACGAGAGCGAGTACCGAAGGTACCAGCGCACGGCGCAAAGAATCGGCTCGGGCTCGGTTTGTCGCCACTTGAAGATCGCCGGTCGGATTGTCTTTTTCATGATCTCTTCAGGTTACCAGCCGCTGTCCGCCAAAGTTGCAACACAACCCTTCGAAGTGCAGTTCCGACTCCGTCGTCTTGCTGCCCTCAACTAAATCCATCGCTTTCAAGCTTGTACCACAGATCGAAAGGAGTTAAGTGTCAGGTGAGGAATCCGTGGGAAAAGCCCGCATTAGAACCGAGCAGTGCAACGATCCGGACGACCGCCCTTGACATCGGTCAGCCGGTGGGTCATTCCCCGTAATCAAAATTGCGCGCTATGCGGCCTATCAGGAGGAGCTAGGATCAAAGGGTGTGTAAAAAGAGAGGCGACGTACCTTTCCGCTGAGTAATAACCAGCGAACTCCGGGTGACAGCCCGGGGGAAAGGAACGACGCCTCGTGAGGAAGAATACGGTGGGACCCGAGGGTGAGTCCAGGACGCCCGTGTGGGAAGTTCTGGAAGAAGTGGTTCGGGAGAAGGCGCAGGAGTTCATTCAACAGATCTTGGAGGAGGAAGTCACGGAGTTGCTAGGGCGAGAGAAGTCAGAGCGCAGGAAGGGTGGTGGACGCGACCGAGGGCTACCGCAACGGATACGGCAAGCCGAGGCGGTTGGCGATGAGCTCGGGCACGATCACACTCCGACGCCCTCGGGTTCGGGGCGTCGAGGAGCGGTTCGAGAGTCGGGTGCTGCCGTTGTTCGCGAGGCGGACGAAGGAGCTGGGCGCTCTGCTTCCGGAGCTGTATCTGCACGGACTGGCAGAGGGAGACTTCGAGCTGGCGATGCGGGGACTGCTAGGCGAGGGGGCACCGCTGTCGAAGTCTTCGATTCGGAGACTGCGGGCGGGATGGACGGCGGAGTTCGAGGAATGGAGCCAGCGTCGCCTGGAGGGCCGTGAGGTCGTCTACGTATGGGCGGACGGGATCTACGTGAAGGCAGGGCTCGAGCGGGACAAGGCGGCGCTACTGGTGGTGCTGGGCGCGATGCGAGACGGGACGAAGGAGGTGTTGGCCCTGAGATCGGGCTACCGAGAGTCGGTCGAGTCCTGGTCGGAGGTGTTGCGGGATCTGAAGGCACGCGGCATCGAGGCGCCCCGGCTTTTGATGGCGGACGGCAACGCGGCGATCTGGGGCGCAGTACGGCAGGTATGGCCTGAGGCGGGCGAGCAACGGTGCTGGAACCACAAGATGAGGAACGTGCTGGACCGACTACCTCAGCGGGAGCAGGGCGAGGCGAAGGATCTTCTCCGGGCCGTGGTCTACGCACCGAGCCGGGCCGAGGCCCTGAAGGCCCGCGAGGTGTTCGCCCGACGCTATAGGCCGTGGTATCCGAAAGCAGTGGACGTACTCGAGGACGACTGGGAGCGGATGGTAGCGTTCTACGACTTCCCCGAGGACCACTGGAAGCATCTACGCACGACGAACGTGGTCGAGAGCCCGTTCGCCGCGGTACGGCTCAGGACGACAGCAGCGAAGCGGTTCAAGCGGGTCGAGAGCGCTACGGCGCTAATCTGGAAGTTGCTCTTGGTGGCTGAGAAGCGGTTCCGAAGGCTCGACGCTCCTCACCTCCTCAAGGACGTATTTGAAGGAAGAAAGTTCGAAGACGGAAAGCCCGTCTCACACCAACAGCGGAAGAACGCCGCCTAATACGTTTAGGGGATTATACGGTTAACTTGACGGCGTTCTGCTCGTTTTCTCGCCGGGGGGAGGCTGTTATGGGAGTTCTTCAGTGGCGCGTGTCTGCGCTCAGATTCCTTCGTCGTCTGACATGCCGATGTAACTGCGGACAGCCTTGTCGAGTTCCCGCGCGATCCGGTAGGCCGCTGGGACGGAGACGTAGTAGGAAACGAAACCGGGGTCGCGATTTTCTTCGGGGTCATATCCAAAAGTCACACGAAGGATACCACTCCGGTTTCGTGTCTCTCCCGCCACCTCCACGCCTGTCAGATGAAGAACTCGCCGAGATGTTCGGGGATCTGCCAACCCTTCTAAGGGATTCGAGTCAGGGTCGGGCACGGGGGGAAGATTTTGCATGACTAGATTTCGTCGGTGGGTTCGGTGCCTAGGTAGTCTTCTCTTACGTCCGCCGGAAGCGTCAGGAACAACGCAACCGATTCCCGACCCTCCCCCTCACAGACGGAAAGGGAAACTAAAACTGCATTCGCGTGGGGGTCCGTATGAATGGCCCACCCTGACACCCGAAATGGACGCTCGGATGATCGAGATGGGTAATCGGCTTCGTCGTAAATTGCTGGAGGATGTGCGGGGACCCGAGGCATGAGCTCAACCTACCCCGGATTGGCGCTTGCGACAATCTCTCGCCCGCCGTATCGTGCGGACGTCCACTATACGCAGGAACCTCAGGTCGGGTTACCTGCTGAATACAACAGCCTGATGCTTGGCCGGGGTAGCTCCCCGCGCCTGGGGCAAATAGGCAGGGCTTCCGCATTTTTCCTGCGTGATAGTGGACAACGGCCCGGCGCCACGTCCGGGTCCCACGTCCACAGTCACGGCGGGAGGCCCCAGTCATGATCCGCTTCGTTTTGATCCTTGCCCTGTTCGCCCCTTTGTTCCCCTTGCCCCTAAGCGCCCAGACACGCGCGGCGGAAGCCCTGACGAACATTCACGGCGGCGGGAACCGTACGGAGACCCGCCAGCGTTTCGAGTACGTCCTGCCACGGCTGGCACGAACGTGCTCGGACACCGAGACCGTGATGAACGTCGCCGATGGCTTGGTGTACATGAACGAGCTGATCCAGGAGGCCGGGCTCGGCACGGAGGAGGGGGGTTTGCTCGGCTCCACGAACGCGGTCTACAGCCTGACGATGCAGGTTGGGTTGGGAGCTGAGGACGCCGTGACGTGTTCCAAACTTTGGTCCATGTACGTCACGCTCCGTCAGGGTGGCTTCGCCAAAGAGAAATCGATCAGCGACCTCCTGGCGATCGTAGAGCTCTTCCGCTGATCCTTGACACGTGCAGCAATGCCTGGGTATGCTTGGGCAGGTCTTAAAATCGGGAGTGCACGAATGACCGAGAAGCGGCGGGACAAGGTCGAAGTGCCGGACGTGCGGGCCGTGAATCCGCGCTACAAGGGCGCCAAGTTGAGCGACGTGGTGCGGGCGCTCATGCGCCCGAAGGACCCCAAGGTCCGGGAAGCTCTGGAACAGAGAGAAAAGAACACGAAATAGGGGGGGAGGGGGGAGAGGCGCCGCCCAGAATCGAACCGGGACTTCACGCTTTGGCAGGGCGCGTGGCTTACCATTTGCCTACGGCGCCTGTTTCCTCCCCCTTCCTACCCTATAGAGGTTGGAGGCAACCCCCCCCCGCTATGTCAATAGCGGATGGTCTGACTGGACCACACAAAATAAGTGCCCAGAACGGTTACCCCCCGCTCTGGGCACTCTCGCATTAGTGTAGCTGCGCGTTTCCGTAGGGTCAATCGTCGGGCCGAAGCCCGGCCCGGTCAATCCGCTATCAGATCCTTGTACATGAGCCGACGCCCGACCAGCCCGGCGACCACGTGCTCCATTTGCTCCAGCGTGTCTAGTTCCCGGATGTTGTGGCGACCGGCGAACTCGGCCACGTACCGATTGAGGTGCTTGGCCGATAGCTTGTGGTAGACGCCCTTGTGGGCGCGCTTGAGCATCGACCAGAAAGACTCGACCCCGTTCGTGTGGGCGATGTTCCGGACCCATTCCCCGACGCCATGCTGGACGCTCTCGCGGTTCGGTAGGCCATAGTAGGCGCCGCCCTCGTCCGTGTATATCTTGGCCCCGGGCTTCGAGTGTTCCGCGACGAATCCCTGAACGGTCTCGCGCCGTGAGTCGGGGAGAACCCGGGCAGCAACCTTGCCGGTCGGGCGGTCCTTCATTCCGACGACAGCCGTCTTGCCAGCGGGACCGCGTCCGACCCTGAGCTTCTTCAAGGCGTGCTTGTTCTTCTCCAGCCCGCCCATGTAGGTTTCGTCGACCTCGACCGGGCCATCGAACGTGGCCGAAACATCGGCGAACGCTTCCCGGATGCGGTGGAGCATGAACCACGCAGTCGGCTGGCGGACATCAAGGTCGCGGCCGAGCTTCATGCTGGAAACGCCTTTGAGGTTCGTCATTTCCAGGTAGATCGCCCAGCCCCATTTCCGGAGCGGCAGCTTGCTATCCTCCATCGCCGTGCCGGTCTTGAGCGAGAAGTACTGGCGGCAATCGCGGCACCGGTAAGGCATCGGCTTCCCGGTCCCCACGCGGTAGGCGTTCAGGCTCCCGCACTTCATGCAGGCGATCTCGCCCCCCGGCCAAAGCCAGGACTCGAACCAACGGGTCGCGCTTGCCTCGGCCGAGAACATATCGGCGATCTCCATCATGGAAACCCCGCTGCGGTAGTGCTTTCCAGGTCCGCTCTGGGCCATGCTATCCTCCTATCGTGTAACGTGTTACCGTACTAGGAAGATAGTCTATCGTCAGGACCCCGTCAAGTCACGCGTATAATCCCCTACGTTTACACACCTATTGACCCAACCTCATCAGGAGAAGCACGATGCAAGTCATCTTGGCACAACCGCGCGGTTTTTGCGCCGGTGTCGAGCGCGCCATCGAAATCGTCGAAACGGCCCTGCATCAATACGGCCCCCCGGTTTACGTGCGCCACGAAATCGTCCATAACCGGCGCGTCGTGGAGGATCTGAAGGCGAAGGGCGTGCGTTTCGTCGACCAAGTCGAGCAGATTCCCAGCGGGGCCCTCACGGTATTCAGTGCCCACGGCGTGTCGGCAAAGGTCGAGCAGGACGCATCGGTGCGCTGCCTGCGGACGCTGGATGCTACTTGCCCGCTGGTCTCCAAGGTACACATCGAGGGGCGCCGCTACGCCGCCAAGGGCTACACCATCATTCTGATCGGTCATGAAAACCATCCGGAGGTCGAGGGCACCGTGGGTCAGATCCCGGGGCGGGTACTGCTGGTGGGCGACGTGGCCGATGTGGAAATGCTCCAGGTCCGCGACCCCGACAGAGTTGCCTATATCACACAGACGACTCTGTCGGTCGACGACACCCGGGACGTGATCTCAGCCCTGCGCAATCGATTCCCCAAGATTGTCGGCCCGGGGGTCAAGGACATTTGCTACGCGACCCAGAACCGTCAGGCCGCCGTAAGAACGCTCGCCTCCTTCGTGGACCTGGTGTTCGTGGTCGGTGCCCAGAACAGCTCCAATTCAAACCGCTTGTGCGAGGTCAGTAACGACAGCGGCGTGCCGAGCTATCTGATCGAGGATCCGTCGGCGCTCGATCCGGTTTGGCTCCACGGCAAGAAGAGCGTCGGCATTACCGCCGGTGCCTCGACCCCCGAGGAACTGGTGCAGGACCTCATCGCGAAGATGCGGGAATACGTTGACGTCGAACTCTCGACGATGGATGGCATCGTCGAGAACGTTCGCTTCAGCCTGCTTCCAAAACTGAGCCAAGCCGCCGTTGCCCAATAGCGGGAAGGTGTCACACTGATTGCCACGACACCCGCGGCCGAGGAGATTGGGTCAATAGGTGTGTAAACGTATTAGGCGGCGTTCTTCCGCTGTTGGTGTGAGACGGGCTTTCCGTCTTCGAACTTTCTTCCTTCAAATACGTCCTTGAGGAGGTGAGGAGCGTCGAGCCTTCGGAACCGCTTCTCAGCCACCAAGAGCAACTTCCAGATTAGCGCCGTAGCGCTCTCGACCCGCTTTTTTACACACCCTTTGATCCTAGCTCCGGCCGAGATCTCGATACACTGGACCGCGACGGCAGGCGGTCAAAGAGTACCGGCCCACCGGCCTGGTAGCGCGTAGATGCTTGCGCACTTGAGCCGGAGCATGCGGATAGCGGCGCGGTCCCCGCCGAGACAGAAAGCGTTCGGCTTGACAGGGACCCTCAACCAGTCCACATACATGCCCACTGGCCACACACACCAAGCCACCAGGGGCGGCGTGTGGGAGTCTTAACACTGACGGGCATGGTTCTGTTATCATCCGCGGATGGAACTCGCCAAAGCTACCGCGCTTTCGCACCTGACCCGCGACGCTCTCCGCCGAATCTTCTTCGACAAGCTTGACGTGGTCTTCCTCGGATTCATCCTCTTCGCACTCATCCTCGGAGGCCGCCGTCATGCCAGGGCCTGTTACCGCTAATGTGCTCCGATGGGATATCAGACAGCGATCTCGCCTACCAGGCAGAACTCCTGCAGCGCGTATCCCGCACCTTCGCTCTCACGATTCCACAGCTTCCAACCGGGCTCCGCGATGTGGTGGAAAACGCCTACCTCCTGTGCCGGATTACCGACACGATCGAAGACGAGCCCGCGCTGTCCGCCAGGCAGAAGCGGGTGTTCTGGGAACGGTTCATCGACATTGTCGCTGGTCGGGACACCGTGGAGCCGTTCGCGCGCGAGCTCGGTGCCGGGCTGTCGTCGTCGACCCCCACTAGTGAACATGACCTGATCGCCAACACTGCCCGCGTAATCCGCCTCACACGCGGGTTTGAGCCCGCGCAACGCGAGGCGCTCGCACGCTGCGTGCAAATCATGGCCCGAGGCATGGCGGACTTTCAGTTGCAGGCAACTCCTGTTGTCGGCCTAGCCGACCTAGCTCACCTCGACCGCTACTGCTACTACGTCGCTGGCGTGGTAGGCGAGATGCTTACCGAGCTGTTCTGCGATTATTCCGCGGAAATCAACGCGCATCGGGAGGAGTTGCTCAGGTTATCCGTGTCGTTCGGCCAAGGGCTGCAGATGACCAACATCCTCAAGGATGTATGGGACGACTGGCAGCGCGGGGCGTGCTGGTTGCCGCGGGACGTCTTCCTGGATGCCGGTTTCGACCTGCGCTCCCTGTCAGCGAACCGGAACGATCCGCGCTTCGCTAATGGACTTTTCACCCTGGTGGGCATCGCCCACGGTCACCTGGCAAATGCGCTGCGCTACATCCATATCATCCCGGCCCACGAAACCGGCATCCGCCGACACTGCCTGTGGGCGTTGGGCATGGCCGTGCTAACGCTACGCCGCATTCACGCGACGCCGGCGTTCCAAAGTGGCCGGCAGGTCAAGATCTCGCGGCGCAGCGTGCGGACAGTCACCGTCGTCACCAGCAGCCTGGTCCGCTCGAACCTGGCGCTAACGCTGCTGTTCAGGGCACTCACTCGCGGACTGCCACGTGGGTGATTCAGACGCGCGGTTATGTTTCACGGGTTCTGGTGCAGACAGCCAACGGGGATTGGCGATAATGAGATATGGCGCATCGCAAAACTGAAAGGAATCCTCTATTTGCCGGACGTTGGTTCGAAGACGACATCATTCTCCTCTGCCTTCGCTGGTATTTTCGCTTCAAACTGAGTTACCGGGACCTGGTCGCGATCTTAGGTGAGCGGGGTTTATCGATTTCGCACACCACGATCTTGCGTTGGGTCATTCGCTATGCCGAAATCTGCGAAAAGCGGTGGAGCCGATTCGAGCGGCCGGTGGGTGGAAGTTGGCGAGTTGATGAAACGTTCATCAAGGTGCGAGGCCAGGTGATGTACCTGTATCGAGCCGTGGATGGACAAGGCAACACCGTAGAGTTCTTTCTCAGTCGAACACGCGGCATTGCGGCGGCGAAGGCCTTCTTTCGCAAGGCACTGAAGCATCATCGGGAGCCACACAGCATCACCCTGGATGGCCACCAGCCGAGCCATAGCGCCCTGCGACGCATGGGGATGAACGGGGAGTTCAACTTCCGGGGCCCGAACCCGATGAGGATTCGTTGCTGTCAATACCTGAACAACCTTGTGGAGCAGGACCCGCCGGGTGAAGGGGCGATTGCAACCGATGTTGGGATTCAAGACATTCTACAATGCGCGACGCGTCATTATCGGCATTGAGCTGGCGCAGAAGATTCACAAACGCCAGTTCGCAATTCCGATCCCATGGCAATCGAATCCCGCGGTGATCTGGCGTCACGTCATGGCAGCATAGGCCGCATCGCCGCGGTGCACTCCTGGTCTTATCGTCCCGATAATCCTATCGGCACCAGAACCCTCTGGAGGGATGTGTTGCAACTTTTAAAAATCAGCAAGAGAGCGACTGGTTGGGTCGACCAGGCTCCGCCTTCCGCAGCCGGTTGATGACCTGTGCGGGACTCAGCCTCTTTCGTGCGGCCATTGTGCCCTCCCTCTCCATGTCTCGACCCGTCCGGATCCTAAACTGGACTCGGTCTCGTTTCTAGGGGGCAGTTCAGTCTTCGCTCGCGATCGGGCGAGACCGAGCCTATATGTACCAGTTCGTCCACCGTGGCACGCCTCGCGTCCTCGCCGAGCACGACCGCGAAGCCTTGGCGGAGCATCTGCGCTGCAGACCCGAAGAGCTGAAACACGACGTAATTCCGCCTCGAAGGGTGCCTTCACGGGGACGGAAGACCGGCCGATGGGCCGCGCCGAAGGGCTTCGTCGCAGTGGCCGAGATCGACGCCCGTACGGCGGCGGGTCCGGGGGGCTGGAAGAAAGAGCCAGAGGAAACCAAGGAGCCGTGGCTTCTCCCCGATCCCCTCATTCGGCATGAGCTTCGGGCGAAGCCTGAAGATCTGCGGATGATCACCGTAGACGGGGACGCGATGGAGCCGCTCCTTTCGAGCGGCGATCGCGTCCTGATCGACGCGACCCAGCAGGTCCCGATCCCGCCGGGCACCTTCGTGGTCTGGGACGTGATGGGGCTGGTCGCCAGGCGGATCGAGCATGTGCGCCACTCCGAGCCGCCGAGGGTGATGATCATGTCGGTCAACCCGGAGTACGCCAGCCACGAGCGCCTCGCCGACGAGATCCGCGTCGTCGGCCGAGCCGTCTGGGCCGGACGCCGGCTGTGAGACGCCTACGGTAGGCGGGAAACCAGTGCTTTCGCGGATAGTCGGGCACGTCATCGTCAGGATGCTGGCGGGCGCACCGGACCCTGAGCTCTGCCACGGCTTGCCTCGATCTCTTTCCGGATCCACGCATCCACGTCCTCCTCGATCCATACGACAGCACGCACCGGCTCGGGGAAGCTTCCCTCGGCCACCTGCAGGTAGATCTTGCTCTGCGACAGCCCCGTGCGGGCCTCGACGCCCGGTAGGCCCAGGATGCGGGCGGGTATGTCCATTTCGCGTGGGATTGCTTCCGTCGTCCGTTCTCTTCTTTCTCTAATGGAAGCATCCGGTAACGGATCGCTCCGGGATGGAACGCGATCCGCCTGGTCCCCGTCGTAGGTTTCGATGAACTCCAGGATCCGGTCAGCCGTCGCTAGCGTCGGTGAGCGGCCCAGGCGTAGCTGTCGGATCAGGTTCGGATCGCCCGTCGCCCGCAGACCGAACGTCGACGGCTTCAGGCGCGTGCGCTCGAGAAACCCGCCCACTCGCGATTCGAAGTGCTTCGTTAGCGTCTCCATGGCAGTTAGGGTCTAGACCCGGCATATGAGGACCCGCTTATGCACTGCGGCGCGAGCTAGGATCAAAGGGTGTGTAAAAAGAGAGGCGACGTACCTTTCCGCTGAGTAATAACCAGCGAACTCCGGGTGACAGCCCGGGGGAAAGGAACGACGCCTCGTGAGGAAGAATACGGTGGGACCCGAGGGTGAGTCCAGGACGCCCGTGTGGGAAGTTCTGGAAGAAGTGGTTCGGGAGAAGGCGCAGGAGTTCATTCAACAGATCTTGGAGGAGGAAGTCACGGAGTTGCTAGGGCGAGAGAAGTCAGAGCGCAGGAGGGTGGTGGACGCGACCGAGGGCTACCGCAACGGATACGGCAAGCCGAGGCGGTTGGCGATGAGCTCGGGCACGATCACGTCGATCTGATGGGCCGCTACCGGCGCAGGAGTGAAGAAGTGGACGAGATGATGGTGGAGGCCTACGTGAGCGGTGTGTCGCAGCGCAAGATGGGCGACGTGACTGAAGCACTGCTGGGTGAGCGCGTGGGACGCTCGACGGTAAGCCGGGTCGCGAAGCGGCTCGATGGGGCTGTAGAAGCGCTGCGGAGCGCACCCATCGAAGGGCCTCACCCCTATCTGTATCTGGACGCGACGTTCCTCGATGCGCGCTGGGCCAGGAAGGTCGAGAACGTGAGCGCGCTCGCACGCTAGGCCCTGAGGAGTCAGAGGACAGTTGGTCGGAGCTCCTCGAGCAGCTCCTGGAGCGAGGTCTCAGCGGCGTCGAACTGGTGATCGCCGACGAGCACGCGGGCCTGGTAGCTGCGCTGCGCCGCTTCCTGCCTGAGGTGCGCCGTCAGCGCTGCACCGTGCACCTGCAACGCAACGTGCTGGCCAAGGTCCCGCATCGCCTGCGCAAGCGTGTGGCGCGCGAGGTTGCCGCCGTCTTCCGGGCCCCCGGGCTCGCTAAGGCGAAGAAGCGCCTGGCCGAGATCACGGCGCGCTGGCACAACGAACTCCCCGAGGCAATGAGGGTGCTCGAGCGGGGCTTCACGGCCGCCACCCAGTTCTACGCGTTTCCCGAGCCCCACTGGGCCAGGCTACGCACCACGAACAGCCTCGAGCGCCGCTACCTCGATCTCACGCTTCTCGAACCGAAGGAGGTCGCTAAGGCAGCCTAACCGAAGCATCGAGGAGCTTCCTCTCACTTTTGCACACAACTCGGGACTTGACCGGCTGTTTCTTGGGCACTTTCAGGCCCTCCTCTCTCCAGATCCGCTCCACCCGCTTGTGGTTCACCACCCAGCCCTCCGCCCTCAACATCCCTGTAACCATCCGGTACCCGTAGCGACCGAACCGACCCGCCACCTTGACCACGTCCGCTTGTAGCGCCCCCTCTCTGCCAACTTACGTGAGACACGGAGCAGCTAAGGAATTAGAGTAGGGCGAAGGCAGAGAAACCGAGGATGCTGAGACACCGAGAGAGAATGAAAGAGAATGGAATAGCCCCACCAACCTGGGACGGTAAGCGAAGCGCGGCAGCTCCTGCGGACTCGGAGGTGGTAGATAGGCCGCTGCGCCGGCGGTTCGCTCCGTCGTACAAGCTGCGGATCGTCGAAGAAGCGGACCGGTGCACGGAGCCCGGAGAGGTTGGCCGACTCCTACGGCGGGAGGGCTTGTACTCGTCGCACCTGACGACATGGCGCAAGGCGGCGCATAGCGGGTCCCTGAAAGCGCTGTCGAAGAAACGAGGCCGTAAGCGCGAGCGCAATCCGCTGGAGGAGAAGGTGCGCAAGCTGGAGCGCGAGAACACTCGCCTCGAGAAGGAGCTCCAGAAGGCGCACTTGATCATCGACGTCCAGGGAAAAGTTGCAGGGCTGCTGGGATTGAGCCTCGAGGACGGGACGAACTCATGAAGGCGACCCAGGAGCTAGCCAAGCACGTAGGGGTGAAGCCCGCGTGCGATGCGCTCAGGGTGCCGCGAGCCACGTTCTACCGTCGTCGGAGTGCATCGACCGGGCATCAGCAGCCCCGCCCGACCCCCGCCCGGGCCTTAAGTGAGAGGGAGCGGGACAAGATTTTCGACACCCTGTGTTCGGAGCGGTTCGTGGACCGGTCCCCAGCCGAGGTGGTGGCGACGCTGCTCGACGAGGACGTCTACCTGTGCAGCGAGCGTACGATGTATCGCGTTCTGGCTTCCCAGGTGCCGGTTCAGGAGCGTCGAGCGCAGCGGAGTCATCCCAAATACCAGAAGCCCGAGTTGATGGCGAGGGGCCCGAACCAGGTCTGGTCCTGGGATATCACCCGGCTGCTGGGGCCGAAGAAGTGGAGTTACTTCTACCTCTACGTGATCCTGGACATCTTCAGCCGCTACGTCGTGGGATGGATGGTGGCGGATCGGGAGAACTCTGCCCTGGCCAGCCGGCTGATCCAGCAGAGTTGCTTGAAGCATGGCGTCCAGCCCCACCTCCTGACCCTGCATTCCGATCGAGGGGCTCCGATGACGAGCCAATGCACGGCTCAACTACTCGCCGATCTCGGCGTGACCCGCTCGTTGGGCCGACCCCAGGTCTCGGATGACAATCCGTTCTCCGAGGCTCAGTTCAAGACCTTGAAGTACCATCCCTCGTTTCCCGGCCGGTTCGGGGATCAGGGGCAAGCCAAGACCTTCTGTCGCTCGTTCTTCCGTTGGTATAATGCCGAGCACCGCCATGGCGGCATCTCGATGCTGACCCCCGAACAGGTCCACTTCGGTCACGCCGATCGGATCATCGCCTGCAGGAAGGCCGTGCTCCGTGAGGCATGGGCCGCTCATCCCGAGCGCTTCGTCTCCGGTGAGCCGAAGCCTAAACCACTCCCGGAGGCCGTCTGGATCAATCCTCCCACCCCATCCCTCACTACACAGGAGATTGCTCTCTAATTGATTTCCAAGAGTGTCTCACTGGCGTTGACAGGTTCCGCCGCTTCATCAGCCCCTCTCTTCCGACTCCTCCGTTGTGTCGATCGAGCCTGGCCCAACACCTCGCACGCTCGCCTCTCGCTCACCCCGAGCCGCTGCTGGACCCGCACCACACAGCGCCTCCGCTGACGCTTCCTTCAGGATCATGTTGTCCACCGTCAGATCGGCCACCGCCCGCTTCAGTCGCTGGTTCTCCTTCTCAAGCTCCTTCAGACGCTTCGCCTGACTCGTCTTCATCCCCCCGTACTCCCTCCGCCACCGGTAGTACGTCTGCTCGCTCACCCCTAGATCCCGGATCACCTCTTTCATCGACTTCCCGTTGGCGAGCCCCACTTCCGCCCGCCGTAGCCCGTTGATGATCTGCGCTGCCGTGTAGTTCTTCCGTGCTGCCATCTCGACCTCCTCCCGGTCTCGACCCGCCCAGATTCTAACACTGGACCTGGTCTCGTTTCAGGGGGCTAGGTCACAACTGCCTTCCCGCAGAGATCCTTAGCCGGGAGTGACCCCGGAGTGACCCCCCGGCGGATGGTGACATGGGCGCGCACACGGAAATGGGCGTCGTTTACCGATGAACACGCTGCAACAGCCAGCGTGAGGAACTCAACTCAAGGCGGGTTGCTGACGTGGGATCTGATACGACCCGGGAGTCCCGCCATTTGGTGGCGTTTTTCCGCTGTTTCAGTACGGTGGAGTCAGATATCGTCGAACGGCAAGTGCGGCAGATCGTGCAGTCCTAGTTTAACTTAGACGATTCCTTGCCGTAAAACGCACAACTTGAATTCGATACCGTCCAAGGAGTTCCGGGTAGGTGCATAACATCCAGTATTTACAACAGGTTACGTAGTTTCTTTCTTGTCTCGTTCTGCCAGCAGTGCCCTTTGCGATCCCGTTCCATCCCAGTTATGATTGGGGGATGGATAATGTGATTCGATCTCCCGTCAAGCGCCGCCTAGGCAAGCCCAAGGGCCGCCATCCCCACAAGCGGCTCTCGACCGCCTTCGTGCGCTCGGCACCGCCCGGCAGGCACTGCGATGGCAACGGTCTCTACCTTTACGTCCAGAAGACCGGAACCCGGAGTTGGATTCAGCGGCTCGTGATCCGGGGCCGCAAGCGCGAGCTCGGACTCGGCAACGCCCAACTGGTCTTGCTCGCCGAGGCGCGGGAGCAGGCGCTGGCCAACCGCAAGCTTGCCCGCGCGGGCGGCGATCCGCTGGCCGAGAAGCGGCGTTCGGCGGGCATTCCCACCTTCGCCGAGGCCGCTAAGCGCGTCATCGAGCAGAAGAGCGCCGGATGGCGCAACGCGGCGGTGCCGAGGAACTGGTATCGCAGCTTCGAGATTCACGTCTTCCCAAGGATCGGGAGGGTGCCGGTCTCCGAGATGACGAGCGCCGACGTGCTCGAGATCCTCACACCCATCTGGCACGCGAACCCGCCGACGGCCCGGATCGTTCGCCACCGCATCCGCGCCGTGCTGGAATGGGCCATCGCCATGGACTGGAGAACGGACAACCCGTGCGACCGGCTCCTGCCGGTGCTCGGCTCCCAGCAACATGTCGTCAGACACCGGAAGGCCCTGTCTCACCGCGAGGTGGGGGCGGCCATCGAGAAGGTCCGGGCGGCGAAGGCGGGCAAGGTGGACGCGCTGGCGTTCGAGTTCATGGTGCTCACGGCGGCGCGGGGCGTCGAGGTCCGCGGGGCGGTATGGAGCGAGATCGACCGGGAGGAGCGCGTCTGGACGGTCCCCGCGAGCCGGATGAAGAGCCTGCGCGCGCACCGTGTGCCGCTGTGCGGCCGCGCGCTGGAGATTCTCGACGCGGCGCGGAAGCTGGGCGGCGGCGGGAGTCCGATCGTGTTCGTCGGCAAGCGCGGCAGAGAGATGGGCGGCGAGCAGATGGGCCGGCTGCTCAGGAAGCACGGGATCGCGGCGGTGCCGCATGGGTTCAGGTCGTCGTTCAGGGACTGGGCCGCCGAAGAGACGGACCACCCCCGCGAAGTCGTCGAGGCGGCCCTGGCCCATGTAGTCCGGAACCCGGTCGAGGCCGCCTACATGCGCTCCGACCTGTTCGAGCGCCGCCGTCGGCTCATGGACGACTGGGTCGGCTACTTGGCTGGCGAGCGAGACCCGGAGGCCAGAGCGATCCGTTGATCCGCCGTGCGTCTGGAGGCCTAGACCCTCCCTGTAGAGCCCCGCGCCGCTGCCTCAAACACGGGACCGATTGAATGTTAGTGCATTGGCGGTTTTTCGGCCAAGCTGGGTGGCCGGCGGAGCGTGGCGGAGCCGAGCGGCCAGCTTGGCAGGATGATCGCTTCCAGGGGTCGGCGGCCGGTATCCCAGGTTGCTGTGTGGACGGATGGCGTTGTAATGGCGCGCCACGCTTCGATCAGGACTTGGCCGTGCAGAACATCCCGCCTGCCGCAACGGGCCGACGATCTCCTCCGGCTCGTAACGCTTCCTGGACATCCCTGGTCCTCTTCACTCCTAGACCTAAGGATGGACGAATCCGATGGGGGAGGATCATAGACGCGACGTCCGGACTGCGCCGCCGCGATCGCCAAGTTTATGGCGAGGTGAGTCTTCCCGACGAAGTGCGCCCCTGGAAGTGGACAGATTCCGGTAGAAGAATCGACATGTGCTCGACTGCGGCGTGGCGCATGGGTTTCCACGTAAACGACAATACGCTGTGAACCGACAAGTTGGCCCTTTATGTGCCCGGAATCCTGACCCAGTCCCGGAGTACCATTGATGAGCGAAGCCCAGAGACAGCAGAGCATCGAGAAACGGCTCCGACGCGCCCAAGAGGAACTGTTTGTTGCCCTGAAAGTCAGGGACAACACAGTAATCCTGCCGATGAACGAGCCGCCACCGTTGGACCGGCCCTGGGACGCCACGACAACAATACGCAGACTCGTGATCGACGGCGACTGGCAGACCGCCGCACCTGCCTTTAGGGACATACAGGAATGGGTTGCCGCTTGCTGGAACGCCGAGCGTGCTGCAGAAGCACCGGTGAGGACCGTCATCACCGGCGACCGTTTCGGGCAACGAAGCGAGACCCAACTCGACGCCACGACCGCCGCTCGCAAGCTAATCGTGGCGGCAGCCCTATATGGTTCGGAGGCGGTCGCGAAGTACGCCGCCGAGTTCGCGTCCCACGGGATGATCGAGCTCCGCAGCATCTACCTGCTAAAAGGACCGTCTATCGGAGAAGCGAAGCGGCTGGACGACTACTGCTCGCTCCTCCCGTACCGAGAAGCGCTACGACGGTCGAACGCGCACCCCACGCTACCGCCGACCGAAATCGACCGTTGGCCGCCGGACTCGACCGACAACGTCTGTGCACTCGAATCCAGGAGCTTCGAGCGCCGAACTCCCCACGGAACCGAGAACGAGCTATACACCAGTCCATTGCTGCGATACGGACTCGAGACGCTGGCCCTTGTGCTTGGGCTGGTCTGGGGGAACGGGCTTCGCGTGTTCGGCAGCTCGCACGCCGTTCCTGCACCGGCTGCGGCAGCGCTCCCGTTTCTTCACGCCGCGTTTTCGGGTGGCCTTTTAGCTACCCAGCGCATCGACCTCGCACTCCACGGATTCGGGCCAAACTCCAAGCAGCGTCCGCTCGCCACCGCAGAGCTCGTACAACTCATGGACGCATACGCCGGTCTGTCGGACCAATCTCGACGCGTCCTTGCATTAGCCATGCGACGCCTGTGTGACAGCACCGCGAGGGTCGACCACGAGGACATGGTTGTGGACGTGTGCATCGCGTTGGAGGCGCTGTTCATGGACGAGGACTGGAACCACAAGAAGCGCATCGCAACAAGGGGTTCGTGGTACTTCGCGGACTCGACGCACGAACGGGAGCAAACACGAACCATGCTCAAGGAATTGTACGACTACCGCTCGAACGTCGTGCACGGCAACACCCCGGTCCCCGCAACACCGGAGGAGGATCGGCGGAACGCCAGTCTGTTCGCGGACGCGGTGAACGTGGTCCGCGCCAGTCTCAAGAGCATGATCTTCGAAGGAAGACTAACAGATTGGGAGAAGAGCAAGGACCAGAGATCCATCCGCCGCGACCCGCCGCATACGGAGTCAGAGATTCCCTCCGTGAAGTCGGATTCCTTGAGCTGGTCAGTCAAGGAACAGAGAGAAATTGACCGGGCGCTTGAAGCCGTGTGGAAGCCGACCGTCGACAATGCTCCACCGCCGCCGCCGGATACGGCGTGCGTTATTCACGCGGGCGTCAACCCGGAAATCGTCGAGCAGTGCCGCCGACAAGGTGGCCACTACGTCATCACACATCCGGCCCGGCTCTACATGGCCCACCCCAAGTGGCCGAAAACGGCGTCCGATCCGCTCGACGAGCGCACGGAGTACTACTGCGAAAAGGACGTTGAAAACCACATGCAGCGCTGGCGCGAGGCGGCGACTGAGAAGAGGCTCAGTCAGTTCCAGCTACCCATCCGCGCTGCCATATACCACCCAAGATACCGCGATGAGTGGGCCCGACCGCTTCAGTGAGTCTGGCTACTTTCGCCGCCGGCGCGCACCACGGTCTTCAAGTACGCGAACTGATGCGAGCACACACTTGTGCTCAATGGCACTGACAAGGATACGGCGGCAGTTGCCCCTGGCGGCCCTGCGTCCGAGCCCGCACCCGCGGACAGGTCCTCACGCCGTCGTCAGCCTGACAGCGTGCGCATGTGGTCGAGAACAGGTTCGAGGCGGCCCATCGGCGCTCGGACCTGTTCGAGCGCCGACGTGTCTTGATGGACGACTGGGTTGCGTACCTCGACGGCGTGCCGCGCACGGACGACCCGCAACGCGGCTGAGACGCTGGGATCGTTCACGGTCCGGACGTCGGTTGCCACTGCATATCAAGCGGTGGTTGCCGGCACACCGGACGCAACCAGCGGCACGGGCGCAAGAACTCGCCGCCCCGCGGAAATAGCCACCCGCTCCCGTAGCGCTCGTGCCATATGCTGTCGGCAGTCCAGCTCCGAGAGCGCCACAGCCGAACACCCGGCGATGCCGGCACGACTGTCAGATCGCCGGACCAGGACAGAGCATCGTCGCGGACTCTCCCGCGTGGCCTATGCAAGTACCTTCCAATGGGCGGTCGTTCGGCAGAGTGCCACGAAGACCAAGGCCAAGCAGCGACTTGCCAGTGTCGGCTCCAGCCAAATGAACCGGAACGGTGTAAAACGCCCCGAATGTGGAAAAGGACCAGGACGCAAGACCCGAGAGCGTGAGGGGTTGTCCTCCGCCCAACCTCTGCATGTGCTGAGACGGTATTCACCTGACAGTTGACCACGAGAGAGGACGGTGGCCAGCCGCCCTCGCCGGAGCTAATTGAGAGATGTCGAAGTCACTCACTTAGCACGGGAGAGAAGATGACCACCGTCCAGGGGGAGAAGATAGCGCGCCGCAAGCTGAGCCTGCTACAGTTGGCCCAGGAGCTCGGCAACGTGAGCAAGGCGTGCAAGATCGTGGGCTACAGCCGGCAGCAGTTCTACGAGATCAGGAGGAACTTCCAGCTTTACGGGGCCGAGGGGCTGATCGACCAGCTTCCGGGGCCGAAGGGACCGCACCCGAACCGGGTGAGTGAAGAGATTGAGCAGGCGGTCTTGGCCCACGCCTTGGAGGCTCCGACGCACGGAGCTCAGCGGGTCGCGGACGAGTTGCTGCTCGGAGGGATCCAGGTGAGCTCAGGAGGCGTACGGGGCGTGTGGAGCCGGCATGGCCTCACCACGAAGCACGAACGGCTGCTCAGGCTCGAAGAGACGGCCAGGGAACGGAAGCTGAAGCTGACCGACGAGCAGATCGAGCTGCTGGAGCGCTTCAGTCCCGAGTTCCGGGAGCGCCACATCGAAGTCCATTACCCGGGCGACCTCGTCGCCGTGGACACGTTCTTCGTCGGAACGCTGAAGGGGGTCGGCAAGGTGTACCTGCAGACCGTGCTCGATTGCTTCAGCCGCTACGCCTGGGGCCGGCTCTACACGAGCAAGCTCCCGCTCACGGCGGTGCAGGTGATGAATAACGACGTGTTGCCGTTCTTCGATGAGCACCGGGTCCGGGTGAAGACCGTGCTCAGCGACAACGGCCGCGAGTTCTGCGGCCGTCCGGACCGTCACCCATATGAGCTGTTCCTTCAGCTCGAGGACATCGAGCACCGCACGACGAAGGTGGGCAGGCCCCAGTCCAACGGCTTCATCGAGCGCTTCCACCGCACGCTCCTCGACGAGCACTTGAGGGTGAAGGGCCGCACCACCTGGTACGAGACCGTCGAGGAGATGCAGCAGGACCTCGAGGCGTATCTGGAGACCTACAACCGGAAGCGGCCGCACCGCGGTCGAGCCATGGAGGGCCGCACGCCCTATCAGGTCTTCAAGGCCGGTCTCACCGACGCCAGGAAGGCCGCAAAGGCCAGGAAGGAGGAGGCTAAGACGAAGGCAGCCTAGACACAGCTCCGGCGAGGGCCAACTGTCAGGTCATTACCATCTCTGTACACTCTGCAGTTCCTTCAGGGGTTGGCGTATGCGAGTCGTTACGGGTTAAGCCCCGCAGAGCTCCGTCTCGCGCGAGACGCGGTCCACCTCTTGATTCCATTGCCTTCCACATGTGGCGGGCCTTGCTACGTTCTTCCCCGGCAGCTTCATTCCAGTTTGTAACCATATTGGTTTGCTAGAATCAACTTCTGAGCTACTCCAGCTCTGAATCTATTGCTCGGATTCCTCAACCGGTCCTCTATCTCCTGTACCATTGATTCGGGTGTTCGTTCTGTAAAATACACCTCTGTTACTGCCTCGTTGAGAATCGAGCGTATGTTGATCGAATGCCCAGTTACATCACGTTTACCTGTGCCAATAGTATTCTTCAATTCCAAGGTCATGCGCCACTCTTGCTCATACTTCCAATAACTTGCTTTCTCAAGCAATATCGTGTGGAGATTACTTTCGTTCTTGAAAATGACGTGACCCGGACTGATAGGCGGTTCGTCAACGTACTTGACAGCACTCAACCTCTCAGATCCGGTGGGAATCCTTTTTAGTGAGGACACATCATATCCAATGACTATACCTGCACTTGAATCCGCATAGTGAGCCCAGAGTAGCGGATGAAGAGCGGAGGCACTAAACGACATAACACCGAAGCGTCGCGACAATTGCTTTCTGAATAACTCGTTCCATGTCTGAGTTCCAAATCGCTGCCAGAATACTTGTACATCAAGGTTATTCAATGAATGCTCCGGGACGATCCAATTGAGTGCCTCTACAATCTCTTCGATTTCTACATCATCACTTGGATACACGGCACTGCAACGAGCGGAACCTGTCAACGCCAGTGAGACACTCTTGGAAATCAATTAGAGAGCAATCTCCTGTGTAGTGAGGGATGGGGTGGGAGGATTGATCCAGACGGCCTCCGGGAGTGGTTTAGGCTTCGGCTCACCGGAGACGAAGCGCTCGGGATGAGCGGCCCATGCCTCACGGAGCACGGCCTTCCTGCAGGCGATGATCCGATCGGCGTGACCGAAGTGGACCTGTTCGGGGGTCAGCATCGAGATGCCGCCATGGCGGTGCTCGGCATTATACCAACGGAAGAACGAGCGACAGAAGGTCTTGGCTTGCCCCTGATCCCCGAACCGGCCGGGAAACGAGGGATGGTACTTCAAGGTCTTGAACTGAGCCTCGGAGAACGGATTGTCATCCGAGACCTGGGGTCGGCCCAACGAGCGGGTCACGCCGAGATCGGCGAGTAGTTGAGCCGTGCATTGGCTCGTCATCGGAGCCCCTCGATCGGAATGCAGGGTCAGGAGGTGGGGCTGGACGCCATGCTTCAAGCAACTCTGCTGGATCAGCCGGCTGGCCAGGGCAGAGTTCTCCCGATCCGCCACCATCCATCCCACGACGTAGCGGCTGAAGATGTCCAGGATCACGTAGAGGTAGAAGTAACTCCACTTCTTCGGCCCCAGCAGCCGGGTGATATCCCAGGACCAGACCTGGTTCGGGCCCCTCGCCATCAACTCGGGCTTCTGGTATTTGGGATGACTCCGCTGCGCTCGACGCTCCTGAACCGGCACCTGGGAAGCCAGAACGCGATACATCGTACGCTCGCTGCACAGGTAGACGTCCTCGTCGAGCAGCGTCGCCACCACCTCGGCTGGGGACCGGTCCACGAACCGCTCCGAACACAGGGTGTCGAAAATCTTGTCCCGCTCCCTCTCACTTAAGGCCCGGGCGGGGGTCGGGCGGGGCTGCTGATGCCCGGTCGATGCACTCCGACGACGGTAGAACGTGGCTCGCGGCACCCTGAGCGCATCGCACGCGGGCTTCACCCCTACGTGCTTGGCTAGCTCCTGGGTCGCCTTCATGAGTTCGTCCCGTCCTCGAGGCTCAATCCCAGCAGCCCTGCAACTTTTCCCTGGACGTCGATGATCAAGTGCGCCTTCTGGAGCTCCTTCTCGAGGCGAGTGTTCTCGCGCTCCAGCTTGCGCACCTTCTCCTCCAGCGGATTGCGCTCGCGCTTACGGCCTCGTTTCTTCGACAGCGCTTTCAGGGACCCGCTATGCGCCGCCTTGCGCCATGTCGTCAGGTGCGACGAGTACAAGCCCTCCCGCCGTAGGAGTCGGCCAACCTCTCCGGGCTCCGTGCACCGGTCCGCTTCTTCGACGATCCGCAGCTTGTACGACGGAGCGAACCGCCGGCGCAGCGGCCTATCTACCACCTCCGAGTCCGCAGGAGCTGCCGCGCTTCGCTTACCGTCCCAGGTTGGTGGGGCTATTCCATTCTCTTTCATTCTCTCTCGGTGTCTCAGCATCCTCGGTTTCTCTGCCTTCGCCCTACTCTAATTCCTTAGCTGCTCCGTGTCTCACGTAAGTTGGCAGAGAGGGAGTAGCACACTCAAAAGGGTCGTTCAAGGCCGCCGGCTGGGTCGCACGCAGCGCTCCGTTTCCGTCTTCTGGCAAAACCTTTATGGCTCGCTCAGCCGGCAGATATTTGTAAAGCACCCTCGGTTCCGCCGTATCGCCACTACTTTCCATTGTCGAATACCTTGAATCTGGATTGTTCCAGACTATATGGCCGATCCTAATGGAGAATTGACATGGGACTGACCTTTGCCGAGCGTTTCCAACGGCCAGCCTTGCGCACTGTTCCGGTACCGTAATCGTTTCAAGCTGCGATTCCGGTCACCGCTTGGTTGCCGATTGACCCCGCACCGCTGAATTCTTCACCTCCTGTGCCGTCCTGACCTCCAACTCGACATAGTAACAGACAGCGTTGGAGTTCACTCCCAGCCGGATGGCTTTCTCCGCAGGGGACCGGGACGGCACAATAAACTCTCGGAAGAGCCACACGGAAATCCCAGTCGCTCACTTAGCAGATACCGTGCCGGTCAGTTCATCGAGTAGCCAGGCGTCGGTGCTTGCCTCTTCGTAGGCATTGTCCAGCACGGGTCGAAGCGTGAGAAGCGCGCTGAGGCGATGGACCATGCCGCGCAAGTATGTGAGTTCACCAAGAGTCAAAGGAGATCCGTCCCGGCGCCGGGCGTCGCGGTAACCGAGCCACTTCTTTATCACTGGATAGCCACCCATTTCATAATGCCACACAGCCTGTGGGACGTGCCTCAGGAAAACCGCGTCGCTGAGATAGAGATCACCGGTGACCCCGCCCCACTCGGGATGCCTTGGCTCAGCGTCTGCCAGCATCCTTCGCTCCCACTTCCCCGCAGCACTACCAAAATAGCTGTACTCGACAACAAGATCGGATTCCCTAATGCTGCCGCCCCCGACTCGACAGACAACCGCAACAGCCTTCATGTCGTCCCCGAGTAAGTTCTGCACAACCGGTCCGGCATTAAGCTGAGGGTCGAGCAAAGATGCGATCAGCTCCCCCAGCGCCGCGATCTCGTCGAATCGACCTGCGTCCTTGCAGATCGGGACATGCGGCCAATCTGCCGCCAGCGAATCCTTGTGGTCTGCCTCGTACTGTGGCGCATGGCTGATTGCGAGACAGTAGCGGAAGAGCATCCGGCACAGGCGTTTTGCATCTGGACCCGTCAGATCCCCCGTCATTTTCCAGGAGTCCCTTAGGACGGTCCAGGCACCTGCAGCTAGATTAGCTCTGCGCTTGAGGTCTGCAGGATCGGGCGTGAACAACCCTCCAATCCCTGTATCGGGATTAAGCTCGGCGGGAAATCCCACTGAACCCCAATCGTGCACATGCAGATCGAAGAGCCAGGAAAGGATGAGCGGTCGGCTTTCTGACACACGGCGGGCATTCGGAGCACCCACGAGAAATTCATTGTTCTTCAGATGATCACCGAGATCGGGCCGACTCCTGTTGAGAAACTTTGCCTCGCGCGAGCTAGGATCAAAGGGTGTGTAAAAAGAGAGGCGACGTACCTTTCCGCTGAGTAATAACCAGCGAACTCCGGGTGACAGCCCGGGGGAAAGGAACGACGCCTCGTGAGGAAGAATACGGTGGGACCCGAGGGTGAGTCCAGGACGCCCGTGTGGGAAGTTCTGGAAGAAGTGGTTCGGGAGAAGGCGCAGGAGTTCATTCAACAGATCTTGGAGGAGGAAGTCACGGAGTTGCTAGGGCGAGAGAAGTCAGAGCGCAGGAGGGTGGTGGACGCGACCGAGGGCTACCGCAACGGATACGGCAAGCCGAGGCGGCTGGCGATGAGCTCGGGCACGATCACACTCCGACGCCCTCGAGTTCGAGGCCTTGAGGAGCGGTTCGAGAGCCGCGTGCTGCCGTTGTTCGCGAGGCGGACGAAGGAGCTGGGCGCTCTGCTTCCGGAGCTGTATCTGCACGGACTGGCGGAGGGAGACTTCGAGTTGGCGATGCGGGGCCTGCTGGGCGAGGGGGCACCGCTGTCGAAGTCTTCGATTCGGCGGCTGCGGGCGGGATGGACGGCGGAGTTCGAGGAATGGAGCCAGCGTCGCCTGGAGGGTCGTGAGGTCGTCTACGTGTGGGCGGACGGGATCTATGTGAAGGCAGGGCTGGAGCGGGACAAAGCGGCGCTGCTGGTGGTGCTGGGTGCCATGCGAGACGGGACGAAAGAGGTGTTGGCCCTGAGAGCGGGCTACCGAGAGTCGGTCGAGTCCTGGTCCGAGGTGTTGCGGGACCTGAAGGCACGCGGCATCGAGGCGCCCCGGCTTCTGATGGCGGACGGTAACGCTGCGATCTGGGGCGCAGTACGGCAGGTATGGCCTGAGGCGGGTGAGCAACGGTGCTGGAACCACAAGATGAGGAACGTGCTGGACCGACTACCTCAGCGGGAGCAGGGCGAGGCGAAGGATCTTCTCCGGGCCGTGGTCTACGCACCGAGCCGGGCCGAGGCCCTGAAGGCCCGCGAGGTGTTCGCCCGACGCTATAGGCCGTGGTATCCGAAAGCAGTGGACGTACTCGAGGACGACTGGGAGCGGATGGTAGCGTTCTACGACTTCCCCGAGGACCACTGGAAGCATCTACGCACGACGAACGTGGTCGAGAGCCCGTTCGCCGCGGTACGGCTCAGGACGACAGCAGCGAAGCGGTTCAAGCGGGTCGAGAGCGCTACGGCGCTAATCTGGAAGTTGCTCTTGGTGGCCGAGAAGCGGTTCCGAAGGCTCGACGCTCCTCACCTCCTCAAGGACGTATTTGAAGGAAGAAAGTTCGAAGACGGAAAGCCCGTCTCACACCAACAGCGGAAGAACGCCGCCTAATACGTTTACACACCTATTGACCCAACCTCCCTCGCGCTCGTAGTAGATCCAGCGCGCATCACATGGAAATGCGACATAGGGCAACACTTTGTCCCTGTCGAACCTACTGTCAGTAAGCAGTGCCTTCCGCGTCTTCTGTGGGTAGTACTCCGCGCGTTTGGTGCACAGAATCGGATGACGCTTCTGCAATTCTTCGAAGCTGGACGTCGAAAAATAGTCGCGCATTCTCTCTTCAAGCGCCAAGCGATCCGTGTCGATCACACTGCCCTTAAGGCCACGATTGGGGTTCACGCCTTGAAAGGAAACAGGGAAGAGATCGTCAAACCCCGGCCACTCCTCGAAACCGCTGCCTCTTGCGGGCATCAAGCGCCAGCCTGTGGGGGCCGTGGGGACGAATTGCTCGTAGTGGCGTGGCCCGGCAGGTGTCCGGGCGTTCGCCGCGCTCTTCGCTCTCGACCACGAATCCAGATTCAACGACGCAACAAGGGCGTCCCTCTTATCGGTCGCACGGCCCCAGAAATTGCGGAAACTGACCGTGGCAATTGTGTGCGTCTCCCTAGTGCGCGCATTGCGCTTCAGATAGGTCGTGATGCAGGTTCCGACTTGGATGCCGCGCGAGTCATGTTCCGTGGTGAAGATGCTTTGATCCGATGTACCTTCACCCGGCAGCCCGGCTGGGATGACCTTGCCGGTCTTGTATTTGTCGCCGTTGAGGTTGTCAACCCAAATGGCATCGAAACTGCGCAACAGGGACTCGCGCATCATTGGATGCGACCGCCCGGTCAGGAAAGATGAATTCGAGATGTAGGATACAACGCCAAACTCTGCCCACTCGCCGATGCGGACCTCGGCAAGCCTCAAAAAGCGCACATACAGGTCGTCAAGCAGCTGCTTGCGAACGCCCCAACGAGTGAATAGTTCGGATGGGCCAATATGCTTGCCATCCCTGGTCCTCGTGACCCCCTTGTAGTGATCGACGAGCGCCGCTTCCTCTTCCAGCGGTACTCCAGCGAAGCGGTTGTACGGAGGATTGCCCAGCACAACGATGACCTTGGCATCGCGCTTGACGTCGTATGCCGCGTCATGCTCCTCTTGAAGCTCCGGGAAGTTCAGCTTCCGCTGATCTGACCCGTGCCAGCCCGTAAGAGCATTCGTCAGGAAGATTGCAGGTCGCTGGCTCGCGTCCGGCTCCGCGCCGGCTTCGGAGAGCAGGAGATACAGCTGCAGCTGCGCTACCACGAAAGGGGCGGTGAGGATCTCGAAGCCGATGAAGCGTCGACACATTGCATCGAGCAATTGCGCAGCCATCGTGGCCTGCGCGCCTTCGTCGGCAAGCTGCTTGGCCATGTGGCGCAGAACCTCGATGAGATAGGCGCCCGTGCCGCAGGCCGGATCGAGCACCACCACGCGCTCATCCGCAAATCCTCGGCTGCAGCCAAGCTCATCGCGCAACAGGCGATCGATCTTGGAAACTTGGTAGCGGATGACATGGGTCGGAGTATACCACACGCCCAGCTCCTTCCGCAGATCCGGATCGAACGCCTCGAGGAAGGGCTCGTAGAAGTACATGATTGCCGTCGAACTTGCCTGCCTATCCTCGTCAAGCGTGGGCGGGCGGAAACGTTTGAAGAATCTCTCGGGGTCGACACGTGCCAGCGTCTCGGTCCCGATATCCAGATGCTTTGCGAGGTGGAGCTCTTTGATACGCGACGGATGTCTAAATTCGTGAAACAAGCCGGCCAAGAACGGAATCTTGAGGTACTCCGCCAAGTCCTCCCAGCGAAACGGCCGGTCGCGCTCACCCTGCCACCACAGCGCCCAACCGGCGAAAAGGCCGTAGAAGGCTGTTTGTATCAGGGAAGAGCGCAGGAACTCCTCGCCCTCCGGGCCTTCAAATGTCACGCCCAGTGCATCGCTGAAGTCATCTAAGAGACCCTGGACGGCACGGGTGAATTTCGCCGGCAGGTCAGCCTTCGCATGCTTTGCCTGTCGCGCCAGAATGCGCGCGAGGGATTCCGGCTCGGCGATTGGCGCGTAGCGCGTCACAGCCGTTTCGACTAGTGCGACGAAGGCTGCGAGCGCCGCTGGACCGATCGGCTGCTTCTGCCTCAGCGCCGTCGCTGAGGGCCACAGGTCCACGACTTGCTCGATACGCCGCTCGCTGGGTGGTACCGGTCCGCTGCCGTCCCAGTCGGACTTGACAGTCACGAGGCCGAACGCACGCACATTGGAGAGGAGCACGGCCCGCGTAGCAGCCAAGTAACGCCCGATCTGATCCTTGCCATCCGTCGACATGGCAAGCTCTTCAAGCTCCGTATCGGGAAGCTTGACCTCGCCGCAAACTGCGACGAACAAGCCACCAGCGTCATACAGGGCGATGTCCGGAAGATTGATACCGCCCCCCGGTTTTCGCTCGCTCGTATTCACCCGCACGTCGAACGGCAGGGCTTCAACAGCGAGCGCTGCAGCGACGAGCCCCTTGATGGCGGGGTAGTAGCTGGCTTCTGTCGTCGACCCAGCCGTGGTCAGGGCGCTGACATCTCGTGCATAGGACTTGCCTGCCGTTACGAGTTTCGGCGACACCGCTGCGTTGACCATCCACTCCCCTCCATAAGTATCTACGTCCCTGCTGCGTCCGGCAGATGCCGCTGCACGCCGGTGGGGACACTCCCTGTCTCGGCGAGGAAGTCGCGCGAGTCTGCTACTCCGGTCGAAGACCGAGCCGCCGGAGAACACAGAGCCACCTCCGCGCTGGACCACGAGACCGGTATTACTACGGGTGTCACTGCGTCACGGCTAGTTCGAATCCCAGTCGGCCAGGTCGGGCACCTTGATGTCTCGGTGTATGCCCTGCAGCGAGGATGTCTTATTACCGCCCAGACGGGGTGGTTTTCCCGTTGACCAGCCGTGTTCCCGAACGCACGATCAATACCCTCCGCAAGTTCGTACGGCAAAGCTCTCAGATCCCACTCGCCGTCTGCGTTCAGTTCTGTGTCGCCGTGGATCGTTGCTAACTCCACATCCGTCCCTCGCCCCACCGCATTCCCGACTCTGCCCACCTCGAGCGGTCGTCCGGCACCCGCTCGACGCGCCGCTGGCGGAGCGGCCGGACACACTGCTCTCCCAATTAAATCCCAATAGTTCTACTAAGAACGTCGGTTAAATCCTACGGATTGACGTAGTTGCGCAAGTGCCTTCATCGTCCCTCGCATGGAGATGCTGAAGGGGCTTTTCATGGCGCGAGTGGACGCGTTCCTCGAGCGCACGGGAGTGGCGCCGGCGACGCTTGGCCGCCAGGCGGTAGGCGATCCGAACCTGGTGCGTCAGCTACGCCATGGCCGCTCCCCGACGCTCGCGACGGCCGATCAGCTCCTGGCGTTCATGGAAGGCTTCGACGAGGCCGGTGTGGACCCTGTTTCCTCCCGGAGCGACCGGCTCCGGGATTCATCCCCGAGAGAACGGAGAGGCAGAGAGATGACGAGAACCATGGTGCAGGAAATGGAGGTGCCGATCCGCATCGTGCGGCTCCCGGCCGTGCAAGCTCGCACGGGGCTCGGGCGGAGCACGATCTACGTGCGGCTGGCCGAGGGTTCTTTCCCCAGACCCGTCCAGCTAGGCGCGCGCGCTGTCGGCTGGATCGAGTCGGAGGTGGACGAGTGGATCCGGCAGCAGATCGCGTTGAGCCGCGGCGAGGCCGAGTGATCGGCGCATCCCAGCGAGAGACCAAGGAGAAGACGATGCAACCTTTCATAAGGACGGTACGAGCGGCGGCTTGGGCCGCGCTGTGGATGCTCATGCCCGGCCTGCTGTGGGCGCAGGGGACGAGCCCGTGGGTGGAGGCGGTGAACGAGCTTCAGGCGCAGTTCACGGGTCCGATCGCGAGGGGGCTATCGCTGATCGCAATCGTGGTGGGCGGGCTGATGTTCGCGTTCGGCGAGGGCGGGAGCAAGCGCACGCTGGCTGGGATCATCTTCGGTCTCGGGATGGCGATGGGCGCGGCGAACTTCCTGGCGTGGCTCTTCTGATGAGGGGTCTGAGGCGCTGGGCCGGCTATGCGGCGCTGAACCGTCCGCTCACGATCCTGGGCGTGGAGCGTAGGGGGTTCCTCCTGAGCGCGACGCTCGGGCTCGCGATGTGGAACGCGATGAACTCCCTGGTGACGGGCGGCGTCGTGTTCGCGGTGGGCTTTGGGGCCGGATGGCTCGCGGGCCGCAAAGACCCCGACATGCTTGGCGTGCTACGGGCCGGGACGCGCTACCCGTCACGCTTCGACCTGGGCAAGTGGGCCGAAGAGCCGTGGCATCTCGTGATCCGGAGCGGGCGATGAGGATCGCCGCGGAGCTCCGGGACCACGAGGCGGCCGGTTCGCTGGCCGAGGAGCTGCCCTACTGGGCTGGCTCGAGGACGGCCGCACCTGCCTGACCCGCTCGGGCGAGCTGATCGCGGCCGGCCGGCTGGAGCCCGCGGTGGTGGATGGGCGTTCGCCCGAGCAGATCGACCGGGTGCTCGGCCGCTGGCAGCGGTTGCTCTCGGGTTTGGACGCCGACACGCGCCTCTACTTCTATCTACTCCGCCGGCCAAGTCCGCCCGAGGCCGCGGACGACGAGGGCTCCGGCATCGTAGCGGTGTCCCAGCAGAAGCGGAGTGCGTTTCTGGCCGGCCGCGTCCAGCAGCTCGAGGCCTACCTGGTCTGGTCGCACGATCCCCGTCTACGCACGGTGGCCGACGGGCCCAGAACAGGAAGCGCCTCCCGGCTCATGCAGTGGTGGCAGCGCCGCCGGGCGAGCGCGCCCACCTACCTCGGTTCCGAGATCGAGGCCGCCGCCGCCCGCTTTCGCGCGACGGTGGACGCGGGCCGGGCCCTCGTGGAGGAGCACACGCCGATCGAGATGCTCTCGCCCGCCGAAGCTTCGCGGCTTCTCTCCGAGCTCATCAACCGTCCGGGCACGATGTGGGCCGGAGCGACGGGGAGCGGCATGAACTGGCGGCTCGCGCTTTCGGAGCTCGAGGCGGAGCGCGGTCACCTGCGGCTCGACGGCGAGCCCGTGATCCTCTACTCGCTCCTCTCTCCGCCCGGCCAAGCCTACGCGAACCTGCTCCGGGACCTCTACTGCCTGGACGCGGCGATGACGGTGTCGCTCGAGTGGCGGGTCTGGGCGGTTGAGGCGGCCCGGCGCCGGATCCGTGGCGCGCAGCGGCACTACTTCGCGCGCCGTTACTCGATGATGGCCCATGTGCAGGAGACCGAGGGCACGGCCGCCGCGATGGTCGACTCGGCCGCGGCGACCGAGTCGGACCGGCTGGGCGAGGCGCTGGTCGAGCTGGAAGCGGACGGGGTGAGCTACGGGGAGGCCACGCTGACGGTGGCCCTCCACGGCGAGCTCGGACGGATCGAGCGGCTGGACGGCGACCTGCGTCGTCTCTTCGCCGCGCACGACGCGAAGGCGATCCGGGAGGGTTACGGCCAGCTTCCGGCGTGGTTCTCCCGGCTGCCGGCCCAACCGCGTGGGCGGCAGGTACGGAAGGTGTTCGTGTCGGCCGGCGTGGCGGCGTGCCTCGCGCCGCTCTTCGGTCCGCCCAGGGGGACGCCCCGGAGCCGTCACCTCGGTCGCGAGTCGCTCGCGGTCTTGGAGACCCCGTGGCGCACGGCGTACCACTACGATCTGTTTGCCGGTGACGTGGGCCACACGTTGATGCTCGGCGCGACCGGCTCGGGCAAGAGCTTCACACTGAACTTCCTCCTGGTCGAGGCGCTCAGGTACGACCCGCGCGTCCTGATCCTGGATCTGGGCGGCTCCTACCGCTGGCTCACCCGGTTCCTCGGGGGCCGCTACCTGGAGCTGTCGCCCGGCGAGGCGGAGCCGACGCTCCGGCTGCAGCCGTTCGCGCTCCCGGCGGGCACGCGGACGTTCCAGTTCCTGACGGGCTGGGTGCTACGGCTACTGAAGCTCGGCGGTTGGGAGGCGAGCGGCGCGGACACGAGCGAGATCCGCTCGCGCATCGAGGACCTCTACGCGTTCGAGCCGGAGCGGCGGACGCTGAGCGTCCTGGCCAGCTCGCTTCCGTCCGCGACGTGGCCGGCATGGAGCCGTTGGACCCAAGGCGGCGCCTGGGGCGCCTACTTCGACAACCCTGCCGGTGGGGCGCCGGACCTCGAGTTCGCCGACTGGCAGGTGATCGATCTGGCGGGTGCGGTCGAGCATCCGGATCTCTGCGACGCGGCGCTCTCCTACCTGCTCGAGCGGATGCGGCTCGAGGTGGAGGATCCGTCCGAGGCGGCGCGGCTGAAGCTGATGGTCGTGGACGAGGCCTGGCGCTACCTGCAGGACCCGGCCGTGCTGAACTACCTGGCCGAAGCGGCGAAGACGTGGAGGAAGAAGAACGCCGCGCTGATCCTGGCCACGCAGTCCGCCGTGGACGTGACCTCCACGCCGGGCGCTGCGGCGCTGCTCGAGTCGATCCCGACCAAGCTGTTCCTCGCCAACCCCGAGCTCCCCGACGAGGTCGGCGCGCTGTTCCGGCTGAACGACTCGGAGCTGGCCCAGGTCCGGGGCCTGATCCCCAAACGCGAGCTCTATCTGCGCCGCCCGGACGGGGCCGCCGTGCTCCGGCTCGACGTCGATCCCCAGAGCTACTGGCTCTACACCTCGTCCGCATTGGACGCCGAGGAGAGGGCCCGGGCCGTCGAGCGCCACGGGCTCGCCCGCGCGATTGAGGTTCTCGCGAGCCGAGACGATCCCACCCCCACCCCCAACGCAAGGAGCTGACACGCCATGCGATCCCCGACTACACCCCTCGTTCTAACCGCCCTTCTCTTGGCTGCCCTCCCGGCCGGGGCCGCCGCGCAGCAGGAGGACGACCAAGCGTTCCTCCGGGTGCCGGTCCCGGAGGAGGGGGAGGACCGGATCCACCGGCTCCGCACCCGGGTCCGCCACACGACGGTCATCGTGCTCCCCGCCGATGAGAACATCCTGGACTTCGTGGTCGGCGACTCGGAGTACTGGCACCTGACGGGCGCGGCGAACGTCGCGTTCCTGAAGCCTCTCGCTTCGGACGCGGCGACGAATATCGCGCTCGTATGCGAGTCGGGGCGGATCTACTCGTTCCTGGTGGCCGAGCACAGCGACGGGCCACCCCATCTGGTCGTCCGCGTAGAGTCCGGAGCAGAGGCGGCGCGGCTCTCCGGCGGCAGCGGCCGTCCCGCGTTCGTCGCGCGTAGCGAGGTCGCGGCCTACCAACAGATGGCCGCCGAGGCGGCGGCGGCGGCGCGGAGTGCCCGGGAGGCGGCCGAGGCCGGCATCCTGGAAGCCCGGACTCAGGCCGAAACGGAGATCGAGGAGTTCCGTGCGTGCTATCCGGAGCGTCTCGCGTTCGAGTACCGGCTCGACGGGGACGCGGCGGAGCGGCCGTTCCTGGTCGAGGCGATGTGGCACGACGGGCAGTTCACCTACCTCCGGTCCCACGCCCAGGAGTCGCCGGCGCTCTATGAGCTCCGGGACGGCGAGCCGGCGCTCGTCGCTTACGACCTGAGCAAGGACGGCCTCTACATCGCTCGACACGTGTTGGGCGACGGGTGGCTGCAGATCGGCGACAAGCGGGCCGCTTGGCGGTTCACGCCCAGGGACGGACTCAGATGAGCCGCTGGAAGCAGTGGGTCCGGCCCCCGGAAGGTGCGCTGCCTGGCGGCATCGTGACGAAGGCAGGCGTCGTGTTGATCGCCGTGCTCGTCGGTGGACTCCTCTTCTCGTGGGCGATGACGGGTCCCCAGGAAGCCGACACTCTCGTAGCCCTGCCCGAGGCGCAGGCGGTCGACGACGGAATGGGGAGGTCGCTCCAAGACCGCATTCGGCAAGAGGCCGAGCGGCAGACTCTGGAGGCCGCCGCCCGGGCGCGCGTCGAGCTCGAGCTCCGGCAAGCCGCGGCCGCCGAAGAGATGGCCCGGCTCCAGACCGAGTCGGAGGCGCCGAACACCGCAGCCTTGATCCCAGGCGTGAGCGCGGCCGAGTCGGAGCTTAGGGAGGCGCTTCGGCTGGAGGAGCTGGAGCGAAGAACCCGCTCGCTCCGCTCCGTGCCGGTCGCCCACACGTCCAGGACTCCGGACGCCGCGACCCGGCCGTCCGAACCCGACGGTCGAAGCGCCGGCGGTGCGGCCGACGCAGATGTGGCGGTCCTCGAGAACACGGTCCAAGCGGCTCTCGCCTCCTTCGAGCAGTCGCTCGGGGCGCTCGAGGGCGAGCTGGAAGCGGAGTTGGCGGCCGGGCAGCTTCTCTCCGGCTCCTCCGGAGCTGCCGCACCGCCGAGCTCTCCTCGCACGCCCGGCACGGTTCGGCCGGTCTCTAGCGTCGCGTCCGCCGACCTGCCGGGTTGGGAGCGGATCTACGAGGGCTCGTTCCTCGAGGCGGTGCTTCTCACGCAGCTCTCGGGCGACTTCCCCGGACCGGTGCTCGCCACGGTCTCGGTGCCGTTCTATTCGACCGATCGCCAGCGGGTCCTGATCCCGCGCGGCGCACGCGTCGTCGGAACAGCCCGGGCCGTCCAGGACCCGGACCAGAGCCGGCTCGCCGTCGCCTTCCACCGGCTGCTGCTGCCCGACGGCAGCTGGATCGACCTCGAGTTCACCGGCCTGAACCAGGCGGGCGAGGGCGCGCTTCGGGACCAGGTCGACCGCCACTACTTCAGCACGTTCGCGGCAGCCGGAGCCGTCGGTGTCGTAAGCGGACTCGCCTTGGCCGGCGGTTCGCCGTTCGGCCTGAGGGCGGGCGTCGGCCAGGGACTCGGCCAGAGCGCGACCTCGGTTCTCGACCGGTTCCTGAACCGGCTACCCACGATCACGATCCGCGCCGGCCATCGCCTGCGCATCTGGTTCACCTCCGATGTCCTGGTCCCCAGGCCCCGGACACGGCACTGAAACGAAAGGAGACTCTCATGCAGATCCGAACCCTTACCACCGTCCTCCTGGTCTCGGTCCTGATGCTCGCGACCGCAAGTCCGGCCAACGCCCTCTTCGACATCGGCGGCGTGATCCAGCGTGCCCAGATGATCGTGAACCAGGCGACCCAGATCGCGAACCAGATCCGCCAGATGCGGACCATGACCCGCCAACTCACCGAGCTCGAGGAGCAGCTCGACTACATGAAAGAGGCCGCGCGGGGCGAGGTGGACGCGCTGATCGAACCGTTCGCCGAGCTGTCGGCCGGATCCGTCGGCCTCGTCGGCGACGGCCTCGACTGGGGTTCCGAGTTCACCGGAGCGGCCGGCGAGCTGGTCGACGCGGTCCGTGACATGGGGAGCGGAAGCTCGTTCACCGATGTCTGGCGGAGCGCCCAAGGTGTGGCCGACCAGGTGAGCGAGGCGGACATCCTGGGGCTGTTCCGTAACCACCCGGCCGAGGTGTCGTCGCACGCGGTGGACGACTACCGCCAGGCCCGTGAGGCCGCCGACCGCCAGCGCGTGCTCGACTACGCGATGATGGACGCCGCGGCCTCGCTCGCCTCGACCGTCGAGAGCGCGCAGAGCTCGTTCGACGAGCTGACCGCGAACGGCAATCTGTCCAACACGGCACTCCAGCAGGCGCAGGTCGCGGCCGCCCTGACCCAAGGCCGGATCAACGCCGCCGTGGCGCAGGTGCTCGCCTATCAGGCGGTCGAGCAGGCGAACCGGATGCAGCAGGCCGAGATCGACCGGCTCGAGCGCCTCGCCGAGTGGAGGGACGCGCGCCTCCGTACGAACGCGATGGCGGATGCGATGCGCACGGCCGCGTTCCAGAACCGCGACCGGCTCCGGGAAGGGCTCCTCTTCAAGATCCCGTCGTTCTACATGGGCGGCCAGGCATAGGCCCCGGGAGCGACTGTCATGCAACTTCCTCCCCCCCAGTCGATCGATCCGAACGTCCCGGCCCAGATCCCGGCGGATCAGCTCCAGGACTTCAAGGGGTTCCTGGACGTCGTGCTCGATACGGTGGTCGGCGGCGCGGCGCCCGACGTGCTGACGCTCGGCCACCAGCTGTGGGGCGGTCTGGCGGCGATCGTCGTCGCGTGGAGCGGCCTCAAGATCGCGTTCAGCGGAACCTTCGAGCCCTGGTCCCTCGTGCGTGTCGTGCTCGCGGTCGCGATCCCCCGGACGCTCCTCCACTACTACAGCGTCCCGATCCCGGGCGTGGGCTTCACGTTTCCGGCCATGGTGGCGGCCGGAGGGATCTGGCTCCAGAACCTGTTCATCTCCGATGTCGTGTCGGTTGGCTACACGGAGATGACCGCGCTGGTCCAGGCGTTCGCCGCACGGCTCGGCGCCGCATGGTCCGGCGGGAGCCTGATGACCGTCGTGACCGAGGGCGTGAGCGTGTTCTTCTCCTCCCTCGTCGCGCTGATGATGGGCGTGCCGCTCGTGCTCGGCCTCGTCGCGCTCTTCTGCCTGACCTACGCGCAGGTGATCTGGGCGCAGGTGGCGCTCGCGATCGTGATCCTCTTGGGCCCGGTGTTCATCCCCTGGCTGCTGTTCGAGCCGCTCGCGTTCCTATTCTGGGGATGGTTCCGCACGCTCATGGTCTACACGCTCTACGGCGTCGTGGCCGGAGCCATCCTCCGTGTGTTCATGGGCGTCGGCATGGGCTACGTCACCACCTATACCGGCGCCTTGATGGGCACCGGCTCCTCCGACCCGGCCGAGTTAGGGCTGTGGGTCGTCGTCCTCCTCCCGCTCGTCGTCTCCGGCCTGATGGCCGGCATGAAGGTGGGCGAGCTCGCCGCGATGCTCGTCTCCGGTTCCGGATCCGTCGGGTCAGGCATGATGGCGCTCGTGGTCCACGGAGGTGGGCGCCTCAGCGCTGCTGCGAACCCGGCCCGCCCCCCAGTCCCCGGAGGCTGAAGGAGACGTCCATGAACCGAGAACGCGATGCCGGCCGCGAGTACGCGGAGATCTGGGGCGAGACCGTGCAAGCGAACCGAAAGCTCCGGACTCTTGCAATCGTCCTAGCAGGGGGATGCCTCGCGCTCGCCGTCCTGCTCCTTCGCATCGCGACCGTCGAGCCGCCCCGCCCGATCGTGGTCCGGGTCGACGAGGTCGGCCGCGCCGAGGCCGTGGCCTACGAGGCCGCAACGGCCCAGGCGGATCCGCTCGATCCCACGACCAAGTACTTCCTCAACCGGTTCATCTCCGACTTCTACTCACGGCGGCGGGCGACGGTCGAGGAGCACTGGACGCGGAGCCTCCGCTTCCTCTCGACCGAGCTGGCGAACGCCGCGTTCACGAGGGACGGCGCCGAGGTCGCCGCCATGGCGGCCGGCACCGCCGACACCGAGTTCCAGGTCGAGCAGGTCGTGCTCCGCATCCACCCCGCACCGGAGGCTCCGCACGGCGCGACCGCCGACTTCGATCTGGTCCACCTCAGGCAGGGGCAGGAGACGCTGAGGGAGCGGTGGTCGATCACGCTCCGGTTCACCTTCCTCACCGTCATCCCCTCCGAGCTCGTCGTCTACAACCCGATGGGCATCCTTCTCACCTACCTGCAGGCCGACCGTGCCCTGGTCACGGAAGCCCCGCGATGATCGCCCACCTCGCCGGGCGAGAGAGGGCGCTCGAGCCGTTCGGTTGGACGGGACGCCAGGCCGAGTGGATCGCGCTGGCGTGTCTCCACAGCGGCGTGTTCACCCGCGCCCAGCTCTCGGCCTATCTACGGATCGATCGCTGGCAGGCTCTTCGGTTCGTCCGGGCCATGTCGGAGCGAAGGCTGGCAGCCGACGAGACACTGGAAGGCCGGAAAGTCTGCCGGATCTGCGGGCGCGGGATCTACCGGGCGCTCGGCGCCGAGGACATCCGCCATCGCCGGACCGCTTCCGATGAAGTGCTCCTGCGGCGCCTGCTCTCGCTCGACTACGTGCTCGAGCACACCGACTTGTCGTGGCTCCCGACCGAGCTGGAGAAGGTCGGCGCGTTCCAGGCGCTCGGCATCGAGCGCCGGCTCCTGCCCTCGCGGCTCTACCGCGGAGCCGCCGGCAACACGCGGCGTTACTTCCCAGTCAAGCTGCCGGTCGCGCTCGAAGCCGAGCGCGCCGTGTTCGTCTACGTCGATCCCGGACACGATACCACGACGGCGCTCCGCTCGTGGGCCGTGGCGCATCGCGGCCTCTGGCACGCGCTCGAAAACCAAGGCCGATCCATCGAGGTCGTGGCCGTCGTCCGCACCGTGAGGGAGCTGCAGCGGGCCCTGACGATCCTCGAGAACTGGACCAACACATCTACAGCATCCGGCCCCTCCGCCGCTCCGGAACCCGACAGTGCGGCCCGCCGCGAGATCGCCCGAATCGAGCAGGCCATCCGCGCCAAGGATGAACGGGTGCTCAAAGAGTATGGCGACCTGCAGGCCTGCCTCAAGCGGATCGCCGAGCTGAAGGACCTCCACCGATCCTCGAGTCCCGGAACGATGATCCACGGGTTCGCGACATGGCGCTCGAGACGGCTCCCTGGAGGCGGATTTTGAACGCGGATCAGCGAGGGCCGGTGCTGATCGGCGCGTGCACATCAGACAACGAGGTGCATGTGCACCGAAACGCCATTTTCATGTGCGCGCCAGCGCTTCCTTATGTGGCTGGCTGTCTTACAGTTGCGGCACGGCCGGCGGAGCGGCGATGCCGCTCCGGAGCTTTCGGCCGTAGATGGGAGCGACCCCCCCTTTGGGGATGCCTCGATCGGCATCGGGGAGGGTTGGCATGTGCACACCCATGCCACTCTCCCACGGGGGGTCGCTCCCAGCCATGGATCCCTACGGACTGCCTCGGGAAGTTCCATAACACACGTGATGTCAGTTACTTACACATTCAGTGACTTTGCTCGTCCCCCCATTTCATCCACCGTTTTGAATCGGCTGTCGAGAGCCCTTCGTGGACGTGAACGGACTGTAACTGTTCGGCCAAGCCGTGGGGAGCGTCGTGTTGTCGGATCGTGTGGTGGGGTCTGGTAACGTGATCCGGAATGTAGTATCGTCGAGGGCATGGCGATGCGGGACGGCAACGGACATGCGAACGTGGCGCTGGCCGAGGGGCTGGAGGAGCTTTGGCCGGTGCCCGGTTCCGTGGAGTCGGAGCTTGGGGACTGGCGGTCGCTGTACGAGCGGGAGCGCGAGCGAGCGGAGGCGGCGGTGGCCCGCGCGGAGGAGTTGCGGTGGGCGGAGGTGCGGGCGCGCTGCGAAGCGGGATCGTGGAAGTGGCGGTGGGAGGCGTCGCGCCGGAAGCTGAGGGCGGTGATCGCGGAGACGCGGGAGGCCCGCCGCGCGGCGTGGGACGCCCTGGCGTTGCAGCGCGAGGTGGGGCGTCTGCACGGGCTGCTGCGGGAGGCCGGGGTGGACGCGGGGAAGCGCGGCACGGAGATGGCGCTTCGGATGGAGGTGGCACGGCTTCGCGAGGAGGGTTGGGCGCTGGAGAAGGCGCTCGATGCCCGCGCGGCCGAGGTGCAGAACCTTCACAAGGCCCGCATCGAAGCGGACGCGGACATCCTGGCGCTGCGGCGGCAGTTGCGCGAGATGCTCGAGATCCACGGCGAACTGTCGAAGCTGGGGGACCAGCGGGACCGGGTCGAGTCGCTGTCGGAGGAGGTCGGGGCGCTTCGCTGGGCGCTGAAGGTCTCGGAGGCGTCGAAGGGCCGCCTGACGGCGCGGCTGCGGCGTGCGGTCGAGGCGGGGCGGGCGCGGTCGCCGTCGGCCGCCGACGCGGAGTTGCGCAAGGCCTTGCGCAGATCGCGGCGCCAGAGGGCGACGATCGGCTCGCTGACGCGGGAGAAGACCCGGCTCGGCAGGAGGATGCGGGCGTCGCGGCGGCGGATCGAGCGCCTCGAGGGCCAACTGGCGAAGCTTCGCGCGTCGCGCACGGTGCTGCCGAAGGGGCAGTCCGGCGGCGCGTGCGAGAGGCAGGAGCGACCGCGTTCGGGGCGGCGGCGGGGCCAGCAGCCCGGCACGCCGGTCCACGGCCGCACCCCGCGCCCGGGGCTTGAGGAACGCACCGAGGAGCACAACCCGCCCGCCGATGCGCGGGTGTGCCGGGGTTGCGGGAGCCCGTACGCGGCCAACGGCGCCGAGGAGTCGGCCCTCGTCGAGATCGAGGTCCGGGCGCACCGGCGGGTGATCCGCCGCCCGCGCTGGCGGCGGACGTGCGGGTGCGCGTCGTCGCCCGCCGAAGTGACGGCGCCCCCCGTGCCTCGGCTGTTCGCCCGCACGCCGTACGGGACGAGCGTCTGGTCGCGCTTCCTGTTCGAGCGCTACGCGTGCCTGCGCCCGCTGCACCGGGTCTGCGGGTGGCTGTCCGACCAGGGTCTGCCGGTCTCGCCGGGCACGCTGGCGGACAGCGTGCACCGCTTGGCGCCGTTGTTCGAGCCGGTGGGCGCGGCGATCCTCGCGCACCAGAACGGCTCGGCGCTGCGCCATGCCGACGAGACCAGCTGGCGGGTGCGGGCGCTGCGCGACAGCGACGGATCGGGGTACGCGTGGCTGTGGATCTCGGTCGGCCGCGGCGCGGCCTACTTCCATGTGGATCCGTCACGCAGCGCCGAGGCGGCCCGGAAGCTGTTCGACGGGGCGCTGTGCCCGACGGTCCTCGTCTGCGACCGCTACAGCGGCTACAAGAAGCTGGCGCGTCTCCTCGGGGGCAGGGTCACGCTGTCGTTCTGCTGGGCGCACATGCGCAGGGACTTCATCCGGTGCGCGGCCGGGCACGTCCATCTGACCGGCTGGTGCCGGGAGTGGCTCGGGCGGATCGCCACGGTCTACCGCCTGCACAAGGCGCGGCTGGAGCTCCACGACCCCGGCCTCGAGCGCCAGAGCCCGGCGTTCGACGCGGCGCACGACGCGCTGAGCGAGGCGCTCGGCGGCATGTTCGCGGCCTCCGAACGCCAACTCGCCCGCCTGTCGCCAAAGGCGAGGGAGGGAGGGCCGCTGCGCTCGCTCCTCAACCACCGCGAGGGGCTGAGCGTCTTCCTCGACCGGCCCCGCGTGCCGCTCGACAACAACCTCGCCGAGCGGCTGCTGCGCGGCCCGGCCATCGGGCGGCGCCTGTCGTTCGGCTCCGACAGCGAGTCCGGCGCCCGGTTCACCGCGCTCATGTACTCGGTGACCGGCACCCTGAGGCTGAACGGCCTCGACGTGCCGCGCTGGCTCGCCGACTGGTTGGCGGCGTGCGCGCGCGGCGGCGGTCGCCCGCCGGGCGACCTGTCGCCCTGGCTGCCGTGGTCGATGGACGCCGGACGCAGGCGCGAAATGACGGCGTCCGCATGAGCGAGCGCATCGAATGCCGCTACCACGGGCGCGACTTCACCGCCGCGGAAATGGCGCTGCTGCGCCGACTGATCGCCGGACCGCCCGCGCTCAACCGCCACGCCCTGTCGAAGGAGTTCTGCCGGCGCATCGGCTGGTTCAAGCCCGACGGCGGGCTCAAGGACATGATGGCGCGCGTCACCATGCTCGCCATGCACAGCGACGGCCTCATCGTCCTGCCGCCCCCGAAGTGGAGGCAGAAACGACCCGGCCCCATCGTCTTCGGACAGGACACCGAACCGCCCCTCTTCCCCCCGCCCACGATCCTCGACGAGGTCCGCCCCCTCGAACTCCGCACCGTCGTCGGCGGCACCCGACAGGGCAGGCTGTGGAACGAGTTCGTCGCGCGCCACCACTATCTCGGCTACAAGACCCTCGTCGGCGCCCAGATGCGCTACGCCGTCCACGACCGCAACGGCTGGCCGCTCGCCATACTCGGCTTCAGCACCGCCGCCTGGTCCCTCGCTCCACGCGACCGCTTCATCGGATGGACCCCGACCCTGCGAAAGAAGAACCTGCCGCTCGTCATCGACAACCCCAGGTTCCTCATCCTGCCCTGGATCCGCATCCCCAACCTCGGATCCCACATCCTCGCCCTCGTCCGCCGCCGCCTGCCCCGCGACTGGACCCGCCGCTACAACACCACCCCCGTCCTCATCGAGACCTTCGTCGAGGTCCCCCGCTTCACCGGCGGCGTCTACAGGGCCTCCGGTTGGATCCGCGTCGGTACCACACGGGGACGAGGGCGCTACGACACCGCCAAGCAGTACGGCAAGCCCACCAAGGATGTCTGGCTCCGCCCGCTCGCCAAGCACTGGAAGCGCATCCTCAACCGCTGAGCACCCCCACACACACGATCCGACAACACGACGCTCCCCACGGCTTGGCCGAACAGTTACGAACGGATGGCCATCGCCTGCGCCCCCGTCCTTCCCGCCCCCTCAGCGGCTTTCAGAGCGGCGATCGGAGGTGCCCCGGAGGCGCCAGTCGGCCGCGACCCGGGGGGGTTCGGCCCGTTCCGCGGCCGCGGCAGGCCGAGAGGAGGCTCTTGGAGACCGTCAGAGCCGACTTCTCGGCGCTGGGTGACCCATAGGACCCCGGGATCCAGCGCGGAGCTCCCCTCGACCTTCAGTTTCGGCGGAGCCGAAGATCGGGGATCGACGGCGGCGCAGCCGACCCGCCCGGATCCTCCAGCCACTCGAGGACGTCCGCGTGCATGAGCGACACGACCGGCGAGGTATCCGAGCGTGGGCGCACGAGTCTGTTTGGTGCACGGGAGGGAAGCACGTCTAGCCAGTCCCCGACGGGGGATTCCTTGAGGAACCGGCGCGCAGCCAACTTCCGCCCCCCGTCCTCACAGAAACCGCCGAACCCGGCTCCGATACTCCCGGTAAGCGTCGCCGTACTGCTCCTCCAGCCACAGCTCCTCGGCCAGCGGCGCAACCACGAACACCACCGCTAGGAGAAGGTGCGTGATCCACAGCAATAGCGAGTTCGCGATCACACTCACGCCCACGAAGCAGACGATGTCACCCAGGTACTGCGGATTCCGCGTGAACCGGTAGGGGCCGGTGGACACGAACCCGCCCTTCAACCCGCTCGTGTTCTTCCAGCCCACAGTGACCACTCCCCACACGGCCAGCAGGCCGCCGAGCACCACCAGGGGTACCCCAATGATGAACCGTAAGGGGCTCTGGAAGACCCAGGAGTTCCAGTACATCAGGAGGAGAAGAACGTTGATCCCGATCACCGCCCAGAAGCCCGCCCAGGTCAGCAGATGCTGCCAGGAACCACGGCCCGGCGGTGGCCACAATCGCCTATCTGGGACGACGACCGACCAGACGGCTCCCGCCAACTGCGCGATTAGGATGACGACGGCGACGCCGAAAAGGATGGTGGACATGTACGGATACCCCTGGGGCTGTCCCAGGTTGGTGGACAGGTGAGCGTTGAGCCTTCAGGGGATACTTGACCTACTCCTCCTACTAGGAGAGCAAGGCTTCCCCCGAAGTGGGGATAAAGGTGCGTTCACGCGGCGGCGTTTCTGCTCGAACCCGGAAGACCTATCCTCGACGATGGTCTTGCCATTTACGCACTTCCTCCTGATGACTCAAGCTCCTGCGCAATGGCTTGAAACGCTTCCAATGCAATGTGTAAGTCTTCCACGATCTCGGCAGCCAGCACCTCAGGCTCGGGCAGGTTCTCGCTGTCCTCCAGTGATTCGTCCCGTAGCCAGAATATGTCGAGGTTTAGCTTGTCCCGCTTTAGCAGTTCCTCATAGCTGAACGACCGCCACCGGCCCTTCGGATCCTCTTCGCTCCAAATATTCTCGCGCTCGTGCCTCCGCCCAGCCTTGTAGCATTCCACGAAATCGTCGAGGTCTGCGCGCTGCAACGGCTTCGTCTTTAGCGTGAAATGCTTGTTCGTGCGGAGGTCATAGACCCACAGCCGTTCGGTCCATGCCTGCTCCCGTGCAGGCTTCCTGTCGAAGAACACCACGTTCGCCTTCACGCCCTGCGCGTAGAACAGGCCTGTTGGGAGGCGGAGCAGCGTGTGCACATCGAACTGCTGAAGCATGTTCTTACGGACGGTCTCACCCGCACCACCCTCGAACAGGATGTTGTCGGGCATGACGATGGCGCACCGGCCATGGATGCTCAGCAGCGTCTTCACATGCTGAAGGAAGTTGAGCTGCTTGTTCTTCGTAGTGGCCCAGAAGTCCTGGCGCTCGTAGGCGTGAGCCTCACTCTCCAGCCCTCCCGCTTCGTTCACGATCTGGATACTGCTCCTCCTCCCAAACGGCGGATTTGTGAGTACCACTGAGAACCGCTCACCAGGGTCGCTCGCGAGGCTGTCAACACCCGAACGGATAGGGCACGGATCGGCGTCGATCCCGTGCAGGTACAGGTTCATGATCCCAAGGCGAGCGGTCGCAGGGACCAGTTCCCAGCCATGCACAAAGCCTTCGCGGAGATGTCGCTTCTGGTCGGGATCCAGTTCCGTGCCGTGTTCTCGGGCGACATATTCGTGGACGGCAAGCAGAAAGCCTCCGGTCCCACACGCAGGGTCGCAAACCGTATCATCGGGACGTGGCTGCATCACGTCCACGATGCCCTTGATCAGCTGACGGGGGGTGAAGTACTGACCGGCCCCCTTCGGTGATTCCTGAGCAGACTTCGAAAGCAGCCCCTCATAGATGTCGCCCTTTACGTCGGCATGCATCGACATCCAACTCTCTGGATCGATGAGATCAACGATCAGCCTCTTCAAGGTCGCTGGGTTCTGAATCTCCTGTCGTGCTTTCTTGAAGATTTCTCCGAGCATCCCCGATTGCGTTCCGAGTTCCCGTAGGATGTGTCGGTAGTGCGACTCTAGCTCCTCGCCGTCGCGTGTGAGTAGGCTCGGCCAGTCCATGTCTTCCGGAACGATGGGGTCTCGGCTCCACGGCGGCTGGGTCTGCTCATGGGCCATCTTCAGGAAGAGCAGGAAAGTGATCTGCTCGGTGTAGGCCATATAGGAGAGCCCGTCGTCTCTCAAGACGTGCGCGAAGCTCCAGGCTTTGTTGACGACCTGTTGGGTGTGGTTGTTCGGCATTAGAGGACTTGCTTCTTGCGTTTGTGTATCGGCCTCGCGGGGCGGCGCTTTCTCCGATTGCCTTCCTGGTCGGCTCGAATGCGCTCAAGGAGGACGGAAGCGGGCTCGTCGGTAGGATCTTGTGGGACGAGGTGGCCCGCGAAGGCGAGTTTGAGGATGGATTGGCGGAGGCGGGCGGAAGTAGTGCGGCGCGATTTCACCGCCTCTAGTGATCGCTGCCAAACGTCCATCAGCTCCTGCACTAGATCCAATACGATTTTCTGCTCAGAAGCAGGTGGCAAAGGAAGGAGAAGCGGCAGAATGTCTTGATTGTTGATTTGGGGCACATTCGATCCGTCCGCTAGCACTGCAAGGTCGACGGACTGAAACCACCACCACAGCCATGTCCCAACGTCACCCACCGGGCTCATCGCCATGATGTTCAGATCGAGGCAGGACGAGACAGCGAGCTCCCTCTTCTTGTTGGTTGCTATGGCTCCCCCTCGCTTGGGGAATACAATTGTACCGGCAGGGAAGACCCTTAGCCCAAGAGCCTTTGCTTTGTTCATAGAAAGATAGGCCCTCGAGTGTTGCATGGCCCTCTCGTTCCCGGGCAGGTTCATATCGCCCACCTTGTACCACGGAACCTCACCTGTTGGTGTGACGTTGGCGGCCGCGCCTTTCGGCGTTTGGCCGCTAGAGATATTTGACACCTGATCCACCGTTGCCCAACACCATCCCTGCGGCAGTTCCGGCAGTTCGCCCTCATCCGGCCCTAGCGGTTCCTTGTACTTGTCCCTCCAGTTCCTGGGTGGTTTCCGGTCCCTGGCGGCAAACTTGGCAAGCTGCTCTTCCTCCCAAAGCTGTCTCCGCTCAACCAGAATCCGCTGAAGGAGCTCCGCGCCCGTCTCGTCGGGCGGATTCTTCCGTCTCCACTCCTCGGTCAGCCTCCCCTCGACCGCTGCCTTGAGCACTGAGGCTCGGTAGCGCTTCAGCTTTGCCTGGGCGCGCTCGAGTGCCGCAACGCCCGCATCCAGTTCGGAGAACAGTTCATCAAGCTTCGCGACGATACGGTGCTGCTCGGGGAGGGGGGCGAGAGGGATAGGAAACTCTCGTACGACCTTGCCGGATACGGCTTTGAATGTGGTGCCTGTTCCCTTGGTATCTAGTTCATCCGCATAGCGACGGAGTATGTACAGCATGTAGCTGAGGCTTAGGCTGTTCTCGGGTCGTATCGCGGCCAAGCCGCGTCCTATGCAACACTTGTATGGTGCGAGATTGGTAGGTCCAACAGGCGCTCTGACAGACAGTAGGATATCGTCAGCAAGAGCTATTTTGTTTGGTTGAGTGCACCACACACGCGCTTCTGGATATAGGTTGCCGAACTCTGCTTTTCCCTGAAAAAAAGGCAACCCCACCCCGTCGTGGTTGTAAGTCACAGACGGCGGCGATTGTCCCATATTGACGAGAGCGACATCGGCAATACTAGCCGAGCACCACCCCGCTGGTAGCTCAGAGCGGTCTGTAACGAGTTGATCATTGCTCACGCAGCTAACCTATCGTTCAACTCACCTAGCACGACTGTGAGCTGGTCACCGAAGACCTGGTACGCCTTCCCGAGCCCACCCATCTGGCTAAAGGGAATTTCCTGGAAGTCGTCCTGCTCGATGCTGAGCGCCTTTGCGATATGGTCCTTGATGGCGTCTAACCAGAGTCCCTGCTCGGGGGTGAAGATGAAGCCCGTCGCCTCTTTCTCGGTCCTCCACTCCCGATACCGCGTTTCAACTGTCTCAGCGACAGGCTCGAGGGGCTGCTCGGGTGTGATCGCGTGCTTTATGATGGCCACGAGGTCGACTAGGGCGTTCCCTCCTGCCCCTGTCACGCTCTGGGGCTCGACGGCGGTGTACATGGACCAGAGCCGGTTGACGGGGTCGTGCAGGGACAGCGGCGGCTTCTTCAGTGCCTCGGCCAATTTCTTTACGTGTCGATATCGCAGACCAGCGCGATACGGTCGAGAGTAGAGGATCTGGAGGGCTTCGATCTCGTCCTTGTTATCCTCGATGAACTGCCTGAAGTCGGTGAGCTTCGAGCGGGCGTCGTCGAGAGCGGCCTGATCATACTCAGCCCGTATCAATTCGTCCTGGGTGACCTCGTCGATGACCTGTTCGAGGATCCGTAGGGTATTCAGGATCGTGCCACGCAGCTCGGGCCGGTGGAACGGCTTCAACGCCTCCGTTATCTCCTCGCTTTCAACCTTGGCGAGCTGCTTCTCGGTTGGCTCCTCACCCTCGGGCAGATCGAACTTCCTAGTGGTCAGCTCTCGTGTCCGGTCGGGATCGATACTGGCGAGGAGATTGGCTGCGAGCGTCCCCGGTCCGCTGCCGTCCGCCTGCTCCGCTATCTCGGATCGCTCCTCGTCTCCTATCTGCCTGTCGAGCCGTGTCAGCCGAGACGCTAGGGTCGAGACGATGTCAGCGTGGACGATCCCCTGGGCAACCTGTTGGAGGATCTTGTCAAGCCCGACAGTCGGCTGTCGATCGAGCGGCTTTGACAACGACTTATCGTTCTCGCAGACGCCGACTGCATCCACAACCACAAAGTGCGTCTTGTGCTTCGCGTCGGGCGTTACACTCTGAAGGTCGTCGGGATTGATGATGCGTACCCCCCGGCCCTTCATCTGCTCAAAGTACGAGAGCGACCTGATATTCCGCATGAAGAGCAGGCACTCCAATGCCTTCACATCCGTGCCCGTCGCGATCATGTCCACCGTAACCGCGATGCGCGGGTTGAACGAGTTCCTGAATTGAGCCAGTAGGTCCTCGGGCGCGACACCCGTTGTCTTACTCGTGATCTTCTGGCAGAACTCGTTGCCCTTGCCGAACTCCTCTCGGATGATATTGACGATATCCTCGGCATGGTTGTCGGTCTTGGCGAAGACGAGTGTCTTGGGGACTTCAGTGCGACCGGGGAAAATCTCAGTCGGAAGCCGGTCCCTGAAGGTTCGTACGACAAGTCGAATCTGATCTTCGGCGACCACATCGCGGTCGAGTTGGGTCGAGCTATAGGTGAGGTCATCCTCCAGTTCCTTAAGCGTCCGCTCCTTCGTGCGCCTATCTCGATGCGGCACGTAGGTGCGAGCACTGATCCGGCCGCCCTGCTGCGTGATCTTCGTATCGATGCGGTACACCGAGTATCCAACGTTCACCCCATCGGCTACTGCTCGTTCGTGCGAATAGTCCTGCACGACGTTGTTCTTGAAGAAGCCAATGGTCTGGGGCGTCGGCGTCGCTGTAAGGCCGATGGTGAAGGCGTCGAAGTAGTCGAGCACCTGGCGCCAGACGTTGTAGATCGAGCGGTGACACTCGTCCACTACAACGAAGTCGAAGGTCTCAATGGGCACGCTCGGGCTGTACTCCACGGGCACAGGGTCTTTCGTCGCGGGGCTGCCCGACTCGAACATCGAGCCCTCCTCGCGCTCCGCCTCGAACTCTTCGTCGCCCCTCAGCATTGCGTACAGCCGCTGGATCGTCGTGATGACTACCTTGCTAGCGGGGTCGATGGCGTTTCCTCTTAGGTGCTGAACGACGTATTCGTTTGTGAAAGAGTCGTTCGTCTGGGGGCTGACGAACTGCTGGAACTCGTTCAGCGTCTGTCGGGCCAGGTTGTTGCGGTCCACCAGGAATAGGATCCGCTTCGCCTTTCCAAACTTGATGAGGCGGTAGCAAAACGAGCACGCCGTGTAGGTCTTGCCGCTCCCGGTGGCCATCTGGATGAGTGCGCGCGGGCGGTTTGCCGCAAGGGACCGCTCTAGGTTCGTGATGGCATCGCGTTGGACCGGCCATAGCCGCCCAGGCTCCAGCACCGGCATCTCGCGCAGGTTGCTGCGCAGCTGGCACTGGAGCTCCACCAACCGCTTCAGCTCCTCCGGCCTGTGGAACGTGAAGACTTCTCGGCTCCGGTGGTCGGGGTCTAGGCCGTTCGTGAAGTGGGTGATCTTGCCCGTCGACTCATACGCGAACGGTAGGGGCAACCGGTAGTTCGGGATCCCCTCGGGGAGACCATCGGTGTACTGTTTGGACTGGGGTTCGACGCCTCTCAGCGGATACCCTGCCGGCTTCGCCTCGACGACCCCGATCGCGCGTCCGTCGGCGTAGAGCAGGTAGTCGGCGGACCCAGTGCAGGTCTTCGCGCCTTCCTTCCACCTGAGCGGATACTCCCGAACAGCCACGCCGAGCCCAGCATGGATGTTCATGGACGCGAAGTCCTGAACCACCCATCCGCAGGCTTCGAGCTGCTCGTCGATCTCCTCGCGGGCTAGCTGTTCAGGAGTCAGTGGCACGGGAATGCATTCTCTTTCGGGGTTGTTTCAGGAGCACAAGGATTCTTCGAGAGTCGGGTGATGGGGCTGTTCCTGAGACGGACGAAGGGGGCGGGGAGTTGGGCCCCTCGAGGAGAAGCTGACGAATCTCGAGACGGCCACGACGGCGGCCGGCCTTGAGGTGACGACGCTGCTTCGCGAGCAAGTGGCTGGATCACGCCGCCACAAAACTCTCCACCGCGATCTCCTCGGCGCGGCCGCGGGCCTGCCAGAGATCGTAGGCCATCTGCATCCCCAGCCAGGTCTCGGGCGTCGAGCCGAAGGCCTTAGACAGCCGTATCGCCATCTCTACCGAAACCCCCGTGCGCTCGTTCACCAACTCCGAAAGCGCCTGCCGGGTAACGCCCAACCCTTCGGCAGCACGGGTCACGGTCAGACCCAGGGGTTCGAGACATTGCCGCTTCACGATACCGCCCGGATGCGGAGGGTTGTGCATCGCCATGATCAGCTCCTCCTCAGTGATAATCCACGTAGTTCACATCGACCGCCGCGCCGTCCTCGAACCGGAAGGTCACGCGCCAGTTGCCGGATACCGAAACCGCGTAGTGCCCCTTCAGCGGCCCCTTGAGTGCGTGTAACCGGAACCCCGGCAGACTCATGCCCTCCGGCCCCCGGCTGAAATCGAGTGCCGCCAGGATGTCCCGCAACCTGCCTACATGCTCCGGCGCGACTCGCTGTGCCGTCCTTCCCTCATAGAGCGCCTTCAGCCCCCGGTGGCGGAACGATGCAATCACTGCGGAATTCTAGTCCGTCGCCTGTCAAATGACAATTGGCGATCCCAGATGGGGTCGGTTCACACGGTAGTGCGGCGGCCTTCTCATTCGGACAGCTACACCGGGGCTGATCCGCCAAGATGCGTTCAGAGTGTCGTTCCCTATCCCGCTCCCCAGCGGGTACGCGGCGCCGGGGCGCCCGAGCCCGTATGCAGCGGTAGCCGCTCGGGTCACTCCCAGCAACGGCAGCTTGGCGACCCTTTCCTCCGCGGGCTGCTAGGAGTCGCCACAGCTTTGCGCGGCTCCCTCGGTGTACTTCACGCGTCCGTTGGCAGAGCCCGGTCCGCCTCTAGTACGTCGCTGGAACTCTAGGGACATCGCCTCTTTGCCCGTTGTTGACACGGCATGAAGCGGGCTCCTCAATGTACGGGTATGGAGATTCTGACGGCCCAGGGTTCCCAGCGCCGGGGGCTGTCTGGCGCACTTAAGGTGCGTAAGCCAGCCCACGCAATGTTGAACATTGCGCTCTGGCGAGGGGATGCTGCGCCCCCCTTCGAACCCCCGGCTTCCCGCGCTGCTGCCGGGGCAGCGGGCGGGCGGGAGCCGCCGCCCCCCGAACCCCGTCGCCTGTGCGCTCATGGCTGATCGCCGCACCGTCATGGTCGCCGCCCGCGTCACGCCGGCGGAGCATGCCGCTTGGCAAGACAAGGCGGAAGCGGCGGGCGTGTCGCCGTCCGCGCTGCTGCGGCAGGCGATGGCGCGGACGCGAACGTGGACCGCGCCGGCACTGGCCGTCGAGCGCGAACGCAGCCGCCAGATCGCGCGCATCGGCAACAACCTGAACCAGCTCGCGCGCTGGGCGAACACGCACGCCTCGGCGGTCGAGGCCGCCGCGGTGATCGCCAACCTCGTGTCGTTCGAGCGGTCGCTGCTCGCTGCCATGGCCCGCTTCGACGGAGATGGCGGGGATGCACATTAAGTGCCTCCGGCGCGGCAGGGGCTCGGCCCGTGCGGCGGTCGACTATCTCGTCGGCGAGCGGGACGCCGAGGGGCAGAGGCGCGAGGGCGTCGAAGTCCTGCGCGGGAACCCGGACATGGTGGCCGCCGTTGCCGACTCGCTGGAGTTCGAGCGCAAGTACACGTCGGTCGTGATCGCGTGGGCGCCGGACGACCAGCCGCCCGACGAGCAGATCGGAGCCGTCCTCGACGAGTTCGAGAAGACGGCGTGGGCCGGATTGGGGCCGGACCGCTACTCATGGACGGCGGTCCTGCACCGCGAGCGCGGGGGTGGCGTCCACGTGCACGTCCTCGCCGCGCAGTGCGACCTGGAGACGGGCCGCAGCCTGAACATCGCGCCGCCCGGCTGGCAGAGGACCTTCGACCCGCTGCGCGACGCCTTCAACCACGAGCACGGCTGGAGCCGCCCGGACGACCCGGCGCGGGCCAGGGCGCAGCAGCCGGGCCATCGCGCCTACATCGAGGCGTCGAAGCTGCGGGCCGGGCTTGCACACGAAGCCGACCCGCGCGAGTTGATCCGCGACTACCTGGTGCAGCGCGTCGAGCACGGCGCGGTGCAAAGCCGCGCCGACGTGGTCTCCGCCCTGGAGGACGTCGGCCTTGAAGTGCCGCGCCAGGGCAAGAGCTGTGTGACCGCCCGCGATCCGGACAGCGGAAAGCGGTGGCGGCTGAGAGGAGAACTGTATGAGTACGACTTCCGACCCGAACGTCTTGACTTCCCGGCTGCGCCAGCGGCTGGAGACCGACCGCCGGCAGATCGAGGAGACGGCCGTGCGCGAGCTCGAGCGGCTTGGCGCGAGGTCGGGCGCCGTCGCAAGCGGCGCGCTGCGTTCCATCGAGGCCGATACGGCGTCGGCGACCGCGCGGGTGAGCGTCCTACTGAGGCGCGCGTGGCTCCGGCCCCTGGTGGTCGGCCTGAGCCTTTTTCTCGGTATCAGCGGCGGCAGCTGGGCGACGATGCACTGGTTGTCGAGGAGCATCGAACGCCGGATCGAGACTTTGGCGGCGGTGAACGTGGAGATCGAGCAGGCGCGAGTGGTCCTGGCCGAGATCGAGGAGACGACCTGGGGCGTGACGCTGCGGGAGATCGACGGAGAGCGGTTCGTGGTGCTGCCGGCCGGCACGCTGGACCGTCCGCCCTGGACCGTGGGCGAGCGGCCTGCCGTGAAGCTGTCGAGAGAGTGAAGGAGCTATATGACCGAGCTAGAACGGCAGTTGACGGCGGCCTTGGAGACGTTGTCCGCGCAGTACGGGACGGAACAGCGGCGGCACTGCGAGCAGGTCGAAGCCTTGCGGCAGCGGGTCGAGCGGCAGGCCGCGCAGAGCGAAACCTTGCAGGAGCAAGTCGAGCGGCTCACCGGGCAAATGACACGCTTGGCCCAGGACTACAGGACGCTCGCCGCGACGTTGCGCGCGCGCTGGAAGTGATGCGCCAGCGTGGACGAGAGCGCGACCATGGTCCGAGCCGCTGATGGTCCCGGCTTAGGAATCGCCCGGCGCTCGAGGATCGGTGGAGGTCCTTCGGGCGGATGGGGTGCGGCCTATGGTTCTGGAGTGTCATTGGCCAAGTACGCCGCCCAATCTCAGAAGCTCGAGCGAAAGCCGTGCCGGAACAGTCGCGATATCGAACTTCCGGAATCTCCGGTGCAGTTGCGTCTCATCGAGCCGCTTACTAACCCAATTGGGAAAGACGAATGGACTAGTGCCCTCCCACGAACGTCTGTGCCGCGTCGAGAATCTCCATCGCGCGGCCACACAGCCGCACTCGGTGCTCCCGGTTCGACTTCGTCCGCCTAGCCAGACCCGTCCAGACGCTCTGCTCCCGATCGATCTCAATCCACTCGGCCCACCGGACCTCGCCCCACCGCGCTCCCGTCAGCACTACGAACTCGAATGGCAGCCGGACGAGCGGTACTGCCGACGCCCGTTCCGTCGGGATGGCTCCCCTCGGGGTGGCTACTTTGCCTGAGATTGACTATTCAAGGGAGTGGCCGACACGCGATGGATGACCACGGCCTACGTCGAGGCACGTCGAGCGTTCTGGTGCTATGCGTCAGCACGGGGAATGCAGCCGTACAATCGTCGTCCGGAGAGTAAAACAGCCAATCGTCGGCAGCCCTCCTACGGGAAGAAATCGGCCCCATCTGATGCAGGCTGCCCCAATCGCAAGATATCCCACTCCGATGCATAACAAAATACCCCGTCCAGCAGAACTCGCGGAATTCAGGATGCTTTACCTGGCTTTTACGGAGATAATGCTAGATTTGACTAGCAAACGATATACGGCTGCCGACGCGAAACAATTGACTAGAAATATCGCAGCGCAAGAACCATTTATTCCTTCGCCTGATGATGACGACTTTCCGCATGAACTCGCGCAAAAGTGCGCGGATGTGTTTTGTTCCTTGGAACTCACCGATTTGAAGCTTTCGGACAACGCCGGAACTCCAATCGAGAATCCGAGTGTCGAACAGCTTCGGCCGTTTATCATCCATATGGAACTCAATCGTCCGATACGGTACTTGGTACGGGAGTATGGCAAGACATCTTTTTCTAGAGACCAAATTTCAGTTTGTCTAAACAGATACATCGCCCATTGGACCGGCGAAACAGCGACCGATGCGGAATTCGCCCCGATATATAACTTCGAGACCGATATTCGGGTCATCAAACTCAGTGACCTTGTTTCCATTGTGCACTTCACTGACGAAAATAAAAACAAGATTATGAGAACGCTCGGGCCGTTGGAACGGGCAATCGATACACGAAACTACGCTAGTGCCTCTCGGGTGGCGAGGCTGCGTCCGATTGAAGGCTTTTATGACAAAGAGACGAAGCGCGAAATCCGGGAACACGCACGCAAGAACCTACAATGTGCTGTCACATCGCTGCGGCTCATGAAGCCGGAGGCAATCGGGACCATGGGATACATCAGATTCCGAGGGCTAGGAGGGGACCGTGGAGCCGGTGTTAGCCCGCAAGAAGAATTCGATCTGCCCTGGAACTGGTTTTCGAGTATTCGTGATAGATATGTACTTAATCGCTCAGATCTACCTAGATTCCGCAAGCTCTATAACATGCTGAGTAGAAGTGAATTTGAAACGTGGGATCGGCTGGCATTGCTGTTGCGTCAATTCAATCGCTCCTGCCAGAGGGAACGAGATGAAGATCGAATACTTGATTACGCGACTTGCCTTGAGAGCGCGTTGTTATCTGGCGTCAACACTGAATTATCGTACCGTCTTGCACTTCGTGCAGCGAAGCTTCTTCGAGACCAGCGCAATCCAGAGCAGACCTTCAAACATATACGATGTTTGTACAATGTCAGAAGCAGAATCGTTCATTCGAATGAATCATTCACCAATGCTATGGTAGATACGTATGCTAGGCGGGTTGGCCTCCGCCCACGCGAGTTCATGCGGTCGACGAACGCATTGATGCGTGAACTGTTGTCTACGGTCATTGAGCATGTGTCCCAGGGGAAGGTTCTCGCAAAGCTATGCGAAGACCTGGACGATAAAATTGTGAAGTCCCTTTGACTTGACGGCGGGTGCAACGTCTTGATTGCTGAAACCAGAATGAAGCTCATGCATTGGAGTTTCCTATACCTACTGCACTTGGCCGCAGATCCGGACCGAGTTCGAAACGATAGTGACGGCAAGGCACCCATGAACCCCACACCAACCACCCGACGAACGAACCCTGACTCTGTCGAGGCGTTCTTCAGCACTCAGATTTCGGTGTCCGATTGACGCCGCACGGTCCCACGACCGTGCGGTTCGCGCACGCATCTGCTCGATGGCACGGTGGTCGCCAACCCCGGCGGGAGCACCGTCGCCACCCCGGCGTCGTCATTGCCCGTCCGACAAGGTGCTATCTAGGTATGCCTATATCGCCCTTCCACATGGCGGTGGACCCGGAGTCGAGTAGATTTCCGCGCAGTGGACCAAGCGTAACCGCGTCCACCAGACCTCCTGTAAGCCGGACTGAAACTGCCACCGTCACGGAAGTACTGATTAGGAGAGAGAGGGTCAGTCGCTGGATGGTGAGCCGTATCGTCTGCCGGCTCGTGGCGGCCCACGCTCTCCACGCTACCAACCTCCGGAGCCGGTCATCTACTAATGAAATTTCCCAGCGACATCTCCACATCTAGCAGTCTAAGAACCGCTTCTGCATATTGATGACATGAGGAAGACCTCCAGTGCGATCTCTCTTGTATGCTGGTCCTTTGACCCAAGTTAAACCCGCCTTGAAGACAATAAAGTTTTCTAAATTAATTGAAGTCTTTCGGGAAATCTGTGAATTGTCTTCTATACAGAGGTCAAAGCAATCATGGAAATACGATTTTGACCTGTCCTTGACTTTTCTTGAATCACGTTCACTAGACAAGCACATTACTTTTGCTTCTCGTAACTTCAAGACGCTGCCTTTGAATAGCGAAAGGCATCTGTACGAAATGAATGACATTGTCATTCGAAATCTCCAAATCAATCTCGACGATCAAAAGGGATTGACTATCCATGATGACTGGCACCCGCTCTCCTTCGCAAAGTGGCATTTTGAAAATTGCCACTTTGCATCTTCATCCGTGAATATGTGGCACATCGGCTTTCCTTGGCGTGGCTCCTTCCGGTTTTACAAGAACGACTTTGATTTTCCATTACGACATCCTGGAGGTCGTTGGTCGTTTGGTTTTGCGGAGGGAAGCAAAATCTTGTTTCAAGGGAACGATTTCAAGCGAAATAATGCCCAGATTGGCTTCACGACTTCCGGGACAGATCGAGACGCAACTGATAGGGAACATTCTACCCGGCATAGACTAGGAAATTTGTCACTTGTGGGAAACAAGGGAATACAGGAGTTGCTAGTACTGGAAGGTTGCCCATCCGTATTGTTTTCTGGAATGAATCGTATAGAGAAATTGTCTTTATCACAATTGTCGGAGGGAGGACAGATACGGAATGTAACGGTATATTTTGGGCCGCGTGAAAAGATAGATTCGCAATTTCACTACTGTATGCATCACAGACGTCTGTTTATGTCCGTGAAGGATCTGGCAGCAATGAACCACGACACACGCCAAGAAAACGTATTGGATAAACAGCTAGAACGCATCGAGTATTTTTTTAATAAGGAACAAGATACTCCGTCGCCGGCGGATTATCGTATTTCGATCGAGTACTGGCAGGACAGAGTGTTGTACGCGTGGAGGCGGTGGTCATCAGATTTCTACAGATCCTGGTTGCGCCCCCTAAGCATGATTGTACTAGGCTATATGCTGTTGAATGCGATACCAGTGTTGTTTATTGATACTTTTTCTCTCTCCCAGTGGATCGAGCTTACTCTTCGTCCGATAAGCGACATCGCCAGATATGAGGAGAAAGTGAGTCAGATACTTTCGAGTGACTATGCCATGGTTTCTGTATCAGAGCGGAATATATTGAGACTTGTTGGCTTGATCGAAGTGATTTGGATTGCTATGTGGAGTTTTGCTTTCGCGAAGGCCATAAGGAAATAGGGCGACATACGGAGCGAATATGTAATCACCCACTGAATCCTGTGTCGAGACGCTTGTGTAGTGAGTGTGATAGATAACAGACTGGAGGATCATTCACAGCCGTAGGCAGTCGATCACTCACGACTGCCGCCGGCTGTACAGAGATGGTAATGACCTGACAGTTGGCCCTCGCCGGAGCTGTGTCTAGGCTGCCTTCGTCTTAGCCTCCTCCTTCCTGGCCTTTGCGGCCTTCCTGGCGTCGGTGAGACCGGCCTTGAAGACCTGATAGGGCGTGCGGCCCTCCATGGCTCGACCGCGGTGCGGCCGCTTCCGGTTGTAGGTCTCCAGATACGCCTCGAGGTCCTGCTGCATCTCCTCGACGGTCTCGTACCAGGTGGTGCGGCCCTTCACCCTCAAGTGCTCGTCGAGGAGCGTGCGGTGGAAGCGCTCGATGAAGCCGTTGGACTGGGGCCTGCCCACCTTCGTCGTGCGGTGCTCGATGTCCTCGAGCTGAAGGAACAGCTCATATGGGTGACGGTCCGGACGGCCGCAGAACTCGCGGCCGTTGTCGCTGAGCACGGTCTTCACCCGGACCCGGTGCTCATCGAAGAACGGCAACACGTCGTTATTCATCACCTGCACCGCCGTGAGCGGGAGCTTGCTCGTGTAGAGCCGGCCCCAGGCGTAGCGGCTGAAGCAATCGAGCACGGTCTGCAGGTACACCTTGCCGACCCCCTTCAGCGTTCCGACGAAGAACGTGTCCACGGCGACGAGGTCGCCCGGGTAATGGACTTCGATGTGGCGCTCCCGGAACTCGGGACTGAAGCGCTCCAGCAGCTCGATCTGCTCGTCGGTCAGCTTCAGCTTCCGTTCCCTGGCCGTCTCTTCGAGCCTGAGCAGCCGTTCGTGCTTCGTGGTGAGGCCATGCCGGCTCCACACGCCCCGTACGCCTCCTGAGCTCACCTGGATCCCTCCGAGCAGCAACTCGTCCGCGACCCGCTGAGCTCCGTGCGTCGGAGCCTCCAAGGCGTGGGCCAAGACCGCCTGCTCAATCTCTTCACTCACCCGGTTCGGGTGCGGTCCCTTCGGCCCCGGAAGCTGGTCGATCAGCCCCTCGGCCCCGTAAAGCTGGAAGTTCCTCCTGATCTCGTAGAACTGCTGCCGGCTGTAGCCCACGATCTTGCACGCCTTGCTCACGTTGCCGAGCTCCTGGGCCAACTGTAGCAGGCTCAGCTTGCGGCGCGCTATCTTCTCCCCCTGGACGGTGGTCATCTTCTCTCCCGTGCTAAGTGAGTGACTTCGACATCTCTCAATTAGCTCCGGCGAGGGCGGCTGGCCACCGTCCTCTCTCGTGGTCAACTGTCAGGTGAATACCGTCTCAGCACACGCCGGCGAGGTACGCGGCCCAGTCGTCCATGAGCCGGCGCCGGCGCTCGAACAGATCCGTGCGCCGGTAGGCCGCCTCGACCGGGTTTCGGACCTTGTGTGCCAGCGCCGCCTCCACGACCTCGCGGGGATGATCCGTATCTTCGGCCGCCCAGTCCCGGAAACTCGACCGGAACCCGTGCGGCACAGCCGCGATCTTTAACTCCCTGAGCAGTTCCGACAGCGCCGTGGTCGCAATGGGGTTTCTGCGCAGGCCTGGAAACACGAGCGGGCTGCCGCGATCGAGCACCCGCGCCTCCTCGAGGATCTCCAGCGCACGCCGGCACAGCGGGACCCGGTGCTCGCGCGCCGCCTTCGTGCGTCGGGCCGGGATGATCCACGCACCCTCGCCCCGGTCGATCTCCGTCCAGAGCGCCCCACGCACCTCGCCGGAGCGTGTCGCCGTCAGCACCAGAAACTCGAATGCCAGCTTCACGACCGGCCGCGCGTTCGACCTCCGCACCGTCTCGATCGCCGCCGACACCTGGCCGTGCGGCAACGCCCGCATGTGTCGAACGACGCCCCCCTGCGAACCGAGCACCGGGCCGATCCGGTCGCACGGGTTGTCGGGCCTGAGACCCATCGCCACCGCCCACTCCATGACCGCGCGGATGCGCTGGCGCAACTTCCGGGCCGTGGGCGGCATGTCGTGCCAGATCGGAGCGAGGATCCCGATCACGTCGGCGCTCGTCACCTCCGAAATCGGCATCTTCCCGATGCGAGGAACAGCGTAGCGCTCCAGGCTGCTCAACCAGAGCTGCGCATGCTGGGGGGAGCGCCAGCCCGGCCGCAGCTGCTTCCAGACCTGCCGGGTCGCGTCCGCGAAGGTGGGCGTCGACTCGACCCGCTGCTTCTCCGACAGGGGATCGCCTCCCTCGCGGGCGAGCTTCCGGTTGGCGAACGCCTGCTCTCGGGCTTCCTTCAGCGAGACCAGGGGGAATCCGCCGAGCCCGAGCTCGGTTCGGCGGCCGCGGATCGTGAGGCGCTGGATCCAGCCCCGGCTGCCCGAGGGCCGCACATCGAGATAGAGGCCCTGGCCGTCACAATAGCGTCCGGCCTGGCTCACGTTGCGCACGAAGGCAGGCGTCAGGGCGTTGTTGGGATGCCGGCTGCGCGGCTTGCGTTGCGGGGGTCGTGTGGGGAGTGTTATACATACCAATATATCCACCACAGATTAGCGGATGCAAGGGGTCGAAGCGGATCGGTATGGGACAGGAGAGATCCTTATACATCGTGATAAGTCAATATAAACAAGTCAGTTATATGCGTTATGGGACTTTGCTGGACGAGATGGCTATTCTCAACATGGCTGCCCTACGGGAAGGTTGTCAGAGCGATGCTGAGGCCGGCGACGCTCGTCCTCATGGGCCTCGCTTCGGCGGCCGCGATCGCCCACGCCTTCTGGGCGCCGTTTCCCGCCAGCGGCGGTAATCCCGTGCTGGACCTCATCGCCTACCACGATCCGGGCTTCCACACCGTGATCCGCATCTGGTACTACGCAGCGCCCGCCATCGCCGTCGTGCTCTTCGGCAGCCTCGGCCTCTCGGTCTGGAGAGTCTGGCTCCAGCCGCGAGCGGGGGGCGGCGGCAGGGGCAAGCTGCCTGCTTGGCCCGCCTCGCCCGAGGACGAGGCGCCCTCGCTCGTGATCGGCGAGCTGCACCACCCGACCGTTCCGTGCGAGAGCGAGCGGCCCTCCTGGCTCGTCGTTCCCGAGACGGGGCTCTACACCGGCGTCCTGATCGTCGGCGCCGTCGGCTCCGGCAAGACCTCGGCCTGCATGTATCCGTTCGCCCAGCAGCTCCTCTCCTGGCAGGCCGACCGGCCGGGGTGCCGGGCCAGCGCCCTGGTGCTAGAGGTCAAGGGCGACTTCTGCCACAAGTACGTCACTATGATCGCGACCATCGTCCCATGCGGTCCCATAGTGGTCCGTAAAGCGTGTTATTACAATGTGATACGGCGTATCCTGGCCGTGTTTACAGGCTCCCTCTTGTGCCGCTACGTACCGTATTGTACCATTGTGTATCCGTCGATATGTGATACACAGGTAGGATACACCACATGCGCAAACGACCCCTTACGGCCGCCTTCGTGGCGCGGGTGAAGACGCCGGGACGCTACGGCGACGGCGGGATCGGCGGGCTCGGCCTGTACCTCCGCGTCCACCGGATGAAGTCCGGGCGCGTCTCCAAGTCTTGGGGCCAGCGCATTCGAGTGGCGGGGAAGCCCACCAATCTCGGACTGGGCTCGTACCCGGTCGTGACGCTCAGGGAGGCGAGGGAGAAGGCGCTGGAGTACAGGCGGGCGGTCCATTGGGGCCACGACCCGAGAGACGCGGGGGTTCCCACGTTCGAGGCGGCCGTCGAGAAGGTGATCGCGATCCACTCGCCGACCTGGAAGAACCCATCCCGCATGGCCGGGCAGTGGCGGCAGACGCTGCGGGACTACGCACATCCGCGCATCGGCCGGAAGCGCGTGAGCGAGGTCGCGACGGCCGACGTGCTCGCCATCCTCAAGCCCATCTGGTCGAGCAAGCCCGCGACCGCGAGGGCCGTGCACCAGCGGATCGGCGCGGTGATGAAGTGGACCGTCGCGAAGGGCTACCGGCCGGACAACCCGGCGGGGGACGCCATCGCCGCCGCGCTGCCGCGTAACGGCAACGCCATCCGGCATCACAAGGCGCTCCCGCACGGCGAGGTGGCGGCGGCTCTGGCCAAGGTCCGCGACTCGGAGTCCCATGCCGGTGTCCGGCTGGCGCTCGAGTTCATGGTCCTGACCGCGACACGCTCGAACGAGGTCCGGGGCGCGGCGTGCGACGAGGTCGAGCACGATGTCTGGACCATTCCCGCCGACCGCATGAAGGCGAAGCGCGAGCACCGGGTTCCCCTGTCGGGGTGGGCCTTGGAGATCCTCGAGGAAGCCCGGAAGCTCCACGGCGGCGGCGGGATCGTGTTCCGGGGCGCGAAGGGAGGAAGGATCCACGCCTCCATGTTCAGCAAGTCGCTCCGGCGTCTCGGCATCGCAGGAACGCCCCACGGGATGAGGTCCTCGTTCCGCGACTGGTGCTCGGAGACGGGCGTGGCGCGCGAGGTGGCGGAGGCGGCGCTCGCACACAAGGTCCGCAGTCAGGCCGAGGCCGCCTACGCCCGCTCGGACCTGCTGGACCGGAGGCGCGAGGTCATGCAGGCCTGGGCCGCGTATCTCGCTGGCAAGCGTCGAGACCCGGAGGCCGAACCGATCCGCTGAGGCGGTGAGGGACTCCGCCCCTTCGATCCCCTAGGGAGGCCCGCGCTCCGCTGCGGCGTGACCTATGGAGTAGCGCCGGGTGTTCCCGGCGGCGCCCCGGCAGACCCTGAGAGGCAGGATCCCGCGTTGCCTACTGCATCCGGTTCGCCTGCTCGACGGCCTGACAGGCGAGTACTCGGCCCACGGAGGCGTTCATCTGGCCCTGCGGCAGGGCGGTAGTGAGGGCTCGGTAACGCATGCCGGTCTCTTGTCGTCCCATGGCCTGTCCCGCGCCTCGGGATCAGAACATCGGAGGTAAGCCCGGTGCGAAGGCGGCGGCCTGCGCGGATCGTGATCCGAGGCAGCCGGTTCAGGGCCGTCAGGGTGTCCATACCAGCTACATTGAGGAGCCGGTTCCGTGCAGTGTCAAGCACGGCAAGAGAGGGGAGATTCCAGGAGGTCAACCACGTCCCACAGCCGGATCGGGCTCCGCCAGCGCCCGATCGAGCTTCTCCCGGAGGGCCTGAGGAAAGCCTCGATCACGGTCGATCGAAGTGCGTTCGATCCGGGACAGTTCGGTAACCGAGGCACTCCCCGGATCCTGGCCGAGCATGAACGCAAAGCCATGGCTCGGCCGAGCGGCGCGGCTTGGGCCGAGTGGCTCGTGTGCGAGTCGTGCGCCGATATTGTGATCCGCCACGGGGACGCGGCTAGCCGGTCAGGCAGGAGCTATTAGGCCACGTCAGCTAGAGCTCTTCGCGCAGCCCACCGATCCCGGGACACGCTCCGAGGGGAGCTCCAAGCGGCGGCCACCGCCATCGCGGCCACCGAGTCTGTTCGATTAGCGATCCCGTAGGGCGGGGGAAGCGTGTCGAACGCTGCCGCGTCCCGCCTTACTTGCCCTGCCTTGCCCTGCCGAGCCACGCCAGGCCATGCCAGGGCTTCGACGATCGCAGACCCCGAGGGGACCGGTCCCCTTCGGGTTTGTGCTCTTTTCTAGGGTCGGAGAGAGCGCCAGCCAACCCGAGGGCGGACATCGGCTATTTCTACAGCCCGCATTCCTGATAGCCCGAGTCCAGACATCGACGGGCAAGCTCCAGAGCGCGTTCGAGTTCGTCGGCTGTCAGGGACAGCTCGATGTCGGTCCTGTCGTCGAATGCAAAATCGCTTCCGTTGACCGAGGCCAGGTTAAACCACATGTGCGCGAGTACAAAGTCCCTCTCACCCACGCCACCTGTCCCGGTGGCGTATCTAAGCGCGATGGAGCGTTGAGCAGGGGCGTACCCTTGTGCAGCTGACAAGGATATTAGGCGCAATGCCTCGGCGTCGTCTTCCAGGACGCCGATACCGGCATCATACCTGTATCCGAGAGCGTACTGCGCCTCTGCATTCTCTTGATCGGCCAGCTCGCGAAACAGGCGCGCGGCTTCGGCGAAATCTCCTTGCTCTTCGAGGTCCAGTGCGGCCTGTATCTCGCGGTCGTCACCGCGAGTACAGCCATGGACTACGAGCAAGCCGAACAGTACAATGAGAACCGCACCGGCCGCTCGTTGCGCTCGTTCCTCCTGGCGCTTCTTACTGCGGTGAGCCTTCTTCATCGGTTCCATCTCCGTGTGTGAGCCTCCGGTTTTGCTTACGATAAGTCCAATTATCGTAAGCAAAACCGACGACCTGCGGGCTCGACGCACGCAGTCATCCCAACACCCTCAACGTTACGGGCCCCCCGCCATCCGTGATCAGCTCACCGATGTACTTGGGGGGGTCTCCTTTGGGCCACGGCGGCCCGTCCTGGGCACAATCTCCGCGCCGCTTCATCCAGTCCCCGATCAGTCCCCGATCTTCGCGGGACTTATAGGACTTGAACTCAGGGCAAGTACTCCAAAACGAGTCCTTCACGTTTACGCTCACGGAGACGTCGCTGACCTCTCCCGGAAGCACTATGGTGAGACCCTCGCATTGGAGCCGGTCCTTCCATGGAAGGAACAGCCGTTTGCGGTCCGTCCTCGCTACACTGAGCCCGAAATACCGATAAGATCCGTCCTCGCCTTTTCTCCCGCCGAACCAGCCCGTGAGTGTGAGTTCCTTCCCACCGGCTCGGATTCTCCCCGGACTCCTACTACCCCCTACCATTCCGGTATGCCAATCACATCGCCCTGGAAGCTTCCGATTGCCCACGGGCTAGGCGCCTCCGCAGCGGGGGAGCGGAAATCCGGGTCGTACTGACCGTCTCGGCACCCAGTGAAGTCCCAAGTCCACCTTTCAGGATCCAATTTTCGGCCAGGGGCCATGGAGGGGTCGTAGATGTAGCCCTCAGCGAGGGACGCCATCGTCAGTTCCGTCACTGTGCTTGTCTCGGTGAAGGAAGAGCCCATGATGTCGAAGTGGCCCGCGCATCTATCCCAGTGGGCGTGATCGACCGTCAGCGGGATCTTCGGGGTTGTCTCCGGGAAGTCCGTTCCGCCCATCCGGTCGAATACGGCAATGGCTTCCGGGTCTGTGAAGTAGGCATGCCAGGGCTTCTCTGGGTCGGGGACCCTGAGCCACTCGAGCCACCTATAGCTCGTCCCGATTCCGAGCACGTGGGCGATCTCGTGCATCGTTACGGTGTGCAACCACCGAACGAAATCCGCTTCGTATGTCGTGTTACCCTCAAACTCCTTGAGAAGCTTCCCGTTTAGGGCGATCAGTCCCATAGGCGGCATGGGCACGTCCGACGTCCCGTGATCACCCGCCCGGTTCCTGCAAGCCCACCCCCAACGGCCCGGTAGAGTGGAGTCGTTCACCACGTACAGGTGCAGACCGGGAGCCAAGGTCTCACCGGCCTCGAACGGTTCAATCTTACCAAACTGTTTGCATGCTTCGGGCCGCGCTTCCCACGCCATCGTGTCCCACGGGCGGTCGAACCTGAACGTCCCCACTCTGGTCGGTGCTAGGATCCGACCCCACGCCGCAGCCGCGGACTCCATCCCCCGGCGAAGATTGTCGGGGACATCCCCGAGGTAGTTCACGTGGATCGGGTAGCGGAACTCTGGTGAAGGGATCGCTACGGTGACTTCGGCACTTCCACTACCCGATCCCAGCCAGCCCACGTTCCCTTGGGAGGTCGTAGCAGTGATTGTCGCTGTGCCCTCGGCGAGACCCGTCACCCTGTGAGGGTTTCCGCGCCCGCGCCCGTCCACTTGCACCACCAGCGGGTTATCCGACGACCAGCCGAAAAAGACTGGGCCGCGAATCGGCATCCCGTCCCAGCGACCCTCATAGTATACCGTATGCCCGTTGGCATCGAACGACTCCGCAGTCAACACCACGATCCCGCTGCCCCAAATCGTATCGGCCGCGGGCGACACCACGACTTCTGCGACGGCTTGGCGTACTTCGATGTCCCACCGGTACTTGGCTACTGGACCAGACGTTGCCGTGATCCCGGTCCGGACCCGGCCTTGGCTCGTTGCGGTGTAGCGAGAGTTACTCACCGCCGTCACCAGGCCCAATGAATCCACCGTCGCCACCGAAGGATCGCCTGACTCCCAGGATGTTTTCGCTCCCACGACGTCACGGCCGTTCTCGTTATATGGAATCGCCGTCAGCTGCCTTGTCTCACCTAACGACGACAGGACGAAGGGTCCGGTCGAGCGTGTCCCGAAGTATGCCGGATGTGTTACGGTGATCAGCAACCGCCCGGTCACCAGACCAGCCGCCGCGGTGACTTCGGTCGAGCCAAGGGTCAACGCCTCCACCCGCCCGAAAGAGTCCACCCGGACGACTGTCGTGTCCGCGCTCGCCCATGCAAGGTCGGCTCCGGTTATGGGATGCCCGTTCTGATCCTTCACTGTCGCACGTAGGTGGATGTCCCCTCCGGGTGCGATGCTCACACTGCCAGGCCGCGTGAAGCTCAGCGCGGTGTCCGGTTCCACTACGACCGCAGCCGGTGCCTGACGCACCGTGATACGTGCCGGAACCTGTCAACGCCAGTGAGACACTCTTGGAAATCAATTAGAGAGCAATCTCCTGTGTAGTGAGGGATGGGGTGGGAGGATTGATCCAGACGGCCTCCGGGAGTGGTTTAGGCTTCGGCTCACCGGAGACGAAGCGCTCGGGATGAGCGGCCCATGCCTCACGGAGCACGGCCTTCCTGCAGGCGATGATCCGATCGGCGTGACCGAAGTGGACCTGTTCGGGGGTCAGCATCGAGATGCCGCCATGGCGGTGCTCGGCATTATACCAACGGAAGAACGAGCGACAGAAGGTCTTGGCTTGCCCCTGATCCCCGAACCCCTCTCTGCCAACTTACGTGAGACACGGAGCAGCTAAGGAATTAGAGTAGGGCGAAGGCAGAGAAACCGAGGATGCTGAGACACCGAGAGAGAATGAAAGAGAATGGAATAGCCCCACCAACCTGGGACGGTAAGCGAAGCGCGGCAGCTCCTGCGGACTCGGAGGTGGTAGATAGGCCGCTGCGCCGGCGGTTCGCTCCGTCGTACAAGCTGCGGATCGTCGAAGAAGCGGACCGGTGCACGGAGCCCGGAGAGGTTGGCCGACTCCTACGGCGGGAGGGCTTGTACTCGTCGCACCTGACGACATGGCGCAAGGCGGCGCATAGCGGGTCCCTGAAAGCGCTGTCGAAGAAACGAGGCCGTAAGCGCGAGCGCAATCCGCTGGAGGAGAAGGTGCGCAAGCTGGAGCGCGAGAACACTCGCCTCGAGAAGGAGCTCCAGAAGGCGCACTTGATCATCGACGTCCAGGGAAAAGTTGCAGGGCTGCTGGGATTGAGCCTCGAGGACGGGACGAACTCATGAAGGCGACCCAGGAGCTAGCCAAGCACGTAGGGGTGAAGCCCGCGTGCGATGCGCTCAGGGTGCCGCGAGCCACGTTCTACCGTCGTCGGAGGCCATCGACCGGGCATCAGCAGCCCCGCCCGACCCCCGCCCGGGCCTTAAGCGAGAAGGAACGAGACAAGGTCTTCGACACGCTGTGTTCGGAGCGGTTCGTGGACCGGTCCCCAGCCGAGGTGGTGGCGACGCTGCTCGACGAGGACGTCTACCTGTGCAGCGAGCGTACGATGTATCGCGTTCTGGCTTCCCAGGTGCCGGTTCAGGAGCGTCGAGCGCAGCGGAGTCATCCCAAATACCAGAAACCCGAGTTGATGGCGAGGGGCCCGAACCAGGTCTGGTCCTGGGATATCACCCGGCTGCTGGGGCCGAAGAAGTGGAGTTACTTCTACCTCTACGTGATCCTGGACATCTTCAGCCGCTACGTCGTGGGATGGATGGTGGCGGATCGGGAGAACTCTGCCCTGGCCAGCCGGCTGATCCAGCAGAGTTGCTTGAAGCATGGCGTCCAGCCCCACCTCCTGACCCTGCATTCCGATCGAGGGGCTCCGATGACGAGCCAATGCACGGCTCAACTACTCGCCGATCTCGGCGTGACCCGCTCGTTGGGCCGACCCCAGGTCTCGGATGACAATCCGTTCTCCGAGGCTCAGTTCAAGACCTTGAAGTACCATCCCTCGTTTCCCGGCCGGTTCGGGGATCAGGGGCAAGCCAAGACCTTCTGTCGCTCGTTCTTCCGTTGGTATAATGCCGAGCACCGCCATGGCGGCATCTCGATGCTGACCCCCGAACAGGTCCACTTCGGTCACGCCGATCGGATCATCGCCTGCAGGAAGGCCGTGCTCCGTGAGGCATGGGCCGCTCATCCCGAGCGCTTCGTCTCCGGTGAGCCGAAGCCTAAACCACTCCCGGAGGCCGTCTGGATCAATCCTCCCACCCCATCCCTCACTACACAGGAGATTGCTCTCTAATTGATTTCCAAGAGTGTCTCACTGGCGTTGACAGGTTCCGAACCGGCCGGGAAACGAGGGATGGTACTTCAAGGTCTTGAACTGAGCCTCGGAGAACGGATTGTCATCCGAGACCTGGGGTCGGCCCAACGAGCGGGTCACGCCGAGATCGGCGAGTAGTTGAGCCGTGCATTGGCTCGTCATCGGAGCCCCTCGATCGGAATGCAGGGTCAGGAGGTGGGGCTGGACGCCATGCTTCAAGCAACTCTGCTGGATCAGCCGGCTGGCCAGGGCAGAGTTCTCCCGATCCGCCACCATCCATCCCACGACGTAGCGGCTGAAGATGTCCAGGATCACGTAGAGGTAGAAGTAACTCCACTTCTTCGGCCCCAGCAGCCGGGTGATATCCCAGGACCAGACCTGGTTCGGGCCCCTCGCCATCAACTCGGGTTTCTGGTATTTGGGATGACTCCGCTGCGCTCGACGCTCCTGAACCGGCACCTGGGAAGCCAGAACGCGATACATCGTACGCTCGCTGCACAGGTAGACGTCCTCGTCGAGCAGCGTCGCCACCACCTCGGCTGGGGACCGGTCCACGAACCGCTCCGAACACAGCGTGTCGAAGACCTTGTCTCGTTCCTTCTCGCTTAAGGCCCGGGCGGGGGTCGGGCGGGGCTGCTGATGCCCGGTCGATGGCCTCCGACGACGGTAGAACGTGGCTCGCGGCACCCTGAGCGCATCGCACGCGGGCTTCACCCCTACGTGCTTGGCTAGCTCCTGGGTCGCCTTCATGAGTTCGTCCCGTCCTCGAGGCTCAATCCCAGCAGCCCTGCAACTTTTCCCTGGACGTCGATGATCAAGTGCGCCTTCTGGAGCTCCTTCTCGAGGCGAGTGTTCTCGCGCTCCAGCTTGCGCACCTTCTCCTCCAGCGGATTGCGCTCGCGCTTACGGCCTCGTTTCTTCGACAGCGCTTTCAGGGACCCGCTATGCGCCGCCTTGCGCCATGTCGTCAGGTGCGACGAGTACAAGCCCTCCCGCCGTAGGAGTCGGCCAACCTCTCCGGGCTCCGTGCACCGGTCCGCTTCTTCGACGATCCGCAGCTTGTACGACGGAGCGAACCGCCGGCGCAGCGGCCTATCTACCACCTCCGAGTCCGCAGGAGCTGCCGCGCTTCGCTTACCGTCCCAGGTTGGTGGGGCTATTCCATTCTCTTTCATTCTCTCTCGGTGTCTCAGCATCCTCGGTTTCTCTGCCTTCGCCCTACTCTAATTCCTTAGCTGCTCCGTGTCTCACGTAAGTTGGCAGAGAGGGTGCCTGCCCGTTCGCCGGGCCAGCCGTCGCGGTAATTTCGGTCGAGCCATTGCCTACCGCCGTCAGCAGGCCCGATGTGCCGACGGTCGCTACCGACGTGTTACCCGACGCCCAAGTCACGGCAGCCCTAGCCATCACGCCGGCGTGCTGATTGCGCACCTCCACCGTCAGCTGCACGATCGCGCCCAACGCGGTCAGCTCGGCCGTGGCCGGGCTCACCGTGACCGTCGTCGGACGGGCGGGCTCTGGCGTTGGAGGCGTGGTAGGGCTCTCGCCGTCCCCGCACCCCTTGGCCAAGGCCACAACCGCTAGCACCGCCGACAGCCGGATGATGGTGCGGTGACGGCTCATGGGGATTCTTCTTCACACAAGACAGTGGCTCGTCGGTCCACGGGGTCACTCCCGAACCATCGCGAATGATTCATTATATCGAGCCCAACTTATGTGCTCTATCAGTGATGATCCAGAACAGGTGAGTTACTTTGTTGTGAAGCTATGACAGGCGGGCAAATCCGGGACCGCTCGGGTCAAGCGAGTGGCGAACGGGGTGAGGAAAACGCTTGCGGTCGCAGCTGGCTCCTGGCGGCTTAGGCACCATGAGCCAGCCTACCCTTTGGGGCCACGCTTCGCGGGTCCCCGGCAGGGGCTGGCGGGGGGCTGTGCCCCCTCTGACCCTCCCAACGGCAACGGCACATGAGGGGCGCTGGACGCGACGTGTGGGTGAAGATCCGCGCCAGCGAGGCGGAGCGTGCCGAGTGGCACGCGAAGGCGTGCTCTGCAGGGTTGACGCTGTCGGATCTGGTGCGCCGGTCGGTGGGCCGGGTGCGCACCTGGACCGTGGCGCACGCCGCGGTGGAGCGAGAGCGCTTCCGCGGGATCCCGGCCTTGGACACCTCGTAAGGCGCGCGTCCTGCCATGCCGCGACCTCGGCCGGACTAGGGTTGGACGCGGCAGTGCATGCGACCCTAACCTTTGAAGAGGCGGAGGAGTCCCTCAGACATTCTAATTTGGAGGCGGAACCCGGATGGCCTGGCCCGACGTGCTCCGGTGGCTGGCGCTGATCGTTGGTGGTGCGGCGTCCCTCATGGGGCTGGTGTGGACGCTGCGGTGCATCTTCCGACCGTGGATGCGGGAAGCGGCGCGGGAGGCGGCGGACGGCCTGTATGAAGCGGCTCCGGGGCAACGACTTCCGGCAGCCATGAAGGGGCTCGTGGACCGCATCGAGCGCGTGGACGCCAGGGGGCGGGGGGACCGGGCGGCGATGGAGGCCCGGATCGTAGACCGGGTGCGGGAGGACCGGGCGGCGATCCTGGAGGCCTTGGCCACCCCAAGGGATCGCCCGGGAGCCTAGTAGTGGACCCTGACTTTGTTCGGCCGTGGAAATAAGGGCTACTTGGTCTGGTGTGTGGTGCTGCTGGGAGGCATGTTGGCGTTAGAGCCGGTTGTTCGTGTGGCTTGTGAGGCGGTTCTCGACGGCCGCACGCCGCGCCCGCTCGCGCTCGTCCGGCGGTGTGTTGGGGTGATGGAAGTACAGGGGGGGGAGCTCAGTGGAGACTCTTACTTTTGGTGGTGGATCCTCCCGATGGGGCTACTGTGGTGGGGATGGGCGTTTTGGGACTCGTGGCGGAGGCCCTGAGCCGCGCTATTCGCGACGTTCTCCCACCTGCGGCGGACGCTCTTCCGCGTGGAACGCTGGCCGCTCGGCTCCGAGCCTCGGTTGAACGGTTCAAGTCCGACAATATCCTGGAGACATTTAGGTCTAGCCTTAATCCACTGAATCTGCCGCACATGTTTATCCAGTCGGTCCCTAGCTTTTTCTTGAAAATGTCTGCAAATCTCCGCAACTTCAGCAGCTGTCTGGGCAAGCTGCACACGCTTACACTCGATGATTTGGATGTCTCTGCCAGGTTTCCATGCGCGATGCCAGCACGGAGATGACCTTGGCCGCCGCTGCATCAGCAAAGTTCGAGATCCGCGCCTCCTCCGACCCCGAGCGCGTACTAGTACTAGTCGACCTGGACGTGCTAGTCCGGCAACTCAACCGCGCTGCGCCGCGTTCGACTTTTGAGAAGGCATCCGTCGGTCCAAGTATGGTTGGGGAAGGCGGACCGTAGAGTTCCATCTTCGCGGGAAGGAATCTGATGGTAGCAGAGCACCAGCCAAAAAAAGCCCATACCTATCTGGTAAGGTTGCAAGTACGGATCGGAAATTACCTCAATACGGATGCGGAGCGTTTGACCGCTACGGTCTGGGACCGGGAGGTGTCGATAATCTCACGGACGGGTCCGCTCTCAAAGGCTGACTGGCTCGTTATGCAAGCTCGAGGGTTTCCATCCGAAGCGGACGCGAGCGAGTTTGGCGAACGACTGCGACTGCTCGTCTTGATCGCAGGCCTCTGCTCGCATCTCGGTATCGATCCGGGCCGAGACGAAACGCGTGGGCAGTTCACGGAGGCAGGCCTTCGCGTGATGGGGTTCGAGCCCGGCTTGAGGGCGCCGCCCGAGATCCACGGAATCTCCGTCGTTCCGGACGATGGAAAGTCCGTATTCATCTACTCGAGCATGTCCGCGTCCGTGACTAGCGACCCCGCACAGCTGCTGGGCGCCGTGGAGGAACTCTCAGAGGTGGCAGAGTGCGACGCAGGCGAGTACGCCACATCCCTAGTTCTCGCTCTACGTCTTCTCAATCTCGCGATGATGTCAGACGACCGCCGGGCGAGGATCGTACTTGCGATCTCCGCAATCGAAGGATTAATACAGTCTGAGAAGTGGAGCACTAAGCAACGGCAATGCATAGACGATACCGTTACAGCACTCCGAAGGGCAGAAGATAGCGATCTCGCTGAGATCGCTGACCGCTTGCAGGGCATACAGCGAATCAGCATTCGGCAAGGCGTAACTCGCCTCTTGGACGAAAACGGACGCCCTGACCTTAGGGTGCGATGGGATGAAATCTATGGCCAACGGAGCAAGCTGTTTCATGGCGGCGCGCAGGTCGGCCAGCATGAACTAAACCAAATCTCCCAAGCTACCGTGAAGCTCTGCGTTACGATCGTCCTGTCTATTTGCAAGAACAAAGGTATCGAGTTACCCGAAATTGCCGAAGTGCACTTTCCCGACCTTCAAGCTTGATTGCCGGATTGCCCAGAGAATTGGCGGGGGATCTATCTCCTCGAGTTCCTCCTTAACCTTCCCGCTAGTTAGTGGCTTTCGGTGCCTTTTTGTCATGGCATCCCCTTCGTTCACCATGGTTAATCGTCAAGTTACGCCAGAAGCGTCGCGCTTAGTTCGCCGGAAGTCTTCACGCGTCTTCGGCACACGCTTCGCGGGGCAATCGGGGTGTCGGTGCCAGAAGCAGCTGTGCACGAAGATCACCCGGCGGCGTGGCCCGCCACGAGGTCGCCCGGATCGAGCAGGCAATCCGCGACATGGACGGGCGGGTGCTCAACGAGTATGGCGACCTGCAGGCCTGCCTCAAGCGGATCGTCGAGCTGAAGGACCTCCACCGATCCTCAAGTCCCGGCAGGATCATCCGCAGCTTCGCGACATGGCGTTCGAGATGGCTCCCTGGAGGCGGATCTTGAGCGCGGATCGGCGAGCGCCAGTGCCGATCGGCGGGTGCACATCAGACAACGGGGTGCATGTGCACCGAGAAGCCAATTCTCTGTGTGCGCCAGCGCTTCCGTATGTGGCTGGCTGTCTTGCAGTTGCACCACGGCCGCTGGAGCGCCGCTGCCGCTCCGGAGCATGCGGCCGTGGACGGGAGCGACCCCCCCTTTGGGGATGCCTCGATCAGCATCGGGAAGGGTTGGCATGTGAACGCCCATGCCAACCTCCGCCGGGGGTCGCTCCCGTTCCAATGATCCCTGGCGGGAAGGCCCTCGAGCCGATGAGGGGGCCCGGTGTCGCCGAGACCGGATCGGCGCTTCTTCTCGAGTGAAGACCCTTCGTGAATCGAGCTCCACTGGCTCCGGGAAGTGCCTCGCTCCGGTGTCTAGGTCTTTCTCGCTGGCCCGACGACAATTCGCCCGCGACCTCGTTTGACCACATAGCCCTGAGGACGAATCCTAAGCTCCCCTTCCTGAACAAGAGCCCAGAGACTCTCAGCGATCAATTCGGCGTTCCGATCCGTCTCTTTCGTGGCTGCCTGTGAGGACAGCCACTCGACGAACGCCCGCCCCCCGATATCTTGGCCGACCGACCTGCGAAGTGCGTTCAGCTTGCGGAGTTGCCCTTTCGTGAGAGCGCTCTCGTCAATATTCCTCGATGTCTGCCCTATAGCTCTTCCTTTCCATGGTACTGTGTGCTGAGATGATGGTTTGACATTCGTCAACCTGGATGCTCTGGCTCCCTCCGATTCCTTAACTCAGAGATACAGCTATCCCCTATGTTATATAAGTGCCCCGACACACGGAGGTCGGCCGCCCGCTGTTCGGAGAGAGCGATCTGATACCGGAAACCGCCAAACAGCAACACCTGCCCAATGACTGCATCTGTGCCAACTGCCCTTTCCACGGTGACGACGTGTACAACAGGTCGGTCTCCATCTGGGGTGTTAGGGGGCAGAGGTATCGGGAACTCATCGTCAATGTCAACCAAGTTCTCGCCGCCTTCTCCGTAGCGGATGAATCTCCTCGATACGTTGAACTGCGGGCGTAACGCGAACTGTCCACCATTAATGTAGGCCAGGTAGTTGAATGAAATCTTTGCTACCGCCCGCCGAAGGTCCCTCGTAAACTCAGCCACTTGCACCACCGGAGCTTCGTCACCCGACTCTCCGTCTCGGACCATCTGACGCCAGTTTGGGAACGACACTCCCTGTTCTTCGAGATAGGCTCTCACTGACTCGTGATCTCTCGCATAGACCTTAATTCCGGCCTGTGGGTTCAAGTCATTACGATTTTTCCAAGTGCCCTCAGAGACTTCATCGAGCCCCATCCAGACGAACCCATCCTCCTCGCGCCGAGCAAACCCAACTTGATCGATAGGTGTCGCGCGAAATCCATTCGAGGCTTCAAGATCGGCGGTCAGACGCAGCAAGCATCCCTGGTAGTCACCTGCTCCATTGTACCGGAACGTAACGGAGTCATATTTGAACTGCTCGATCTGTTCCGACGGGCGAACATTCCAGACATATCGTTGGAACCCCTCATCGGAACCGCGCGCCAAGGTAAGGTCGAGGTTGGCTCCAAAGTAGGTGTTGCAGCTCTCGCATACGCAGTCAGCAAGAACGAGGGCGGCGTTGAAGCTGCCGAATGCGGCGGGGACAACATGTTCCCGATTGAACTCCGCCGCAGGTTTCGGCTCAAGGCAGTAGATACACTGCAGTTGTGAGTCGCCGGGCATGGCTATCTGATTTACGCGGTCTGAGGGACACTCTCCTAGCGATCATGCCGCGAAGGTACGTGAATCTCATGGACGTTGCTCGGCCGGTTCTTGATGTGATGTCCCGAACACAGGGTTTAACCTCGAGGCACGTACTCGGCCAGCAACAGTGTGGCGAGCATCGATCAACCGCCGCTCCGCGCCCTGCCTCGGTCCCGGCGTCGGATACGACCGGCATGAACGGGAGCCGCTCTCCGGAAACGCGTCGTATTCTAGACTCGTGTCAACCGCAGGGTGTTGTGGTAATTGGCTGCATCGTCAGCCCAACAAGCCGTACGCATGTGGTCCTAAACAAGGTCTAGGCGGCGTATCGGCGCACCGACCTGTTCGAGCGCCGGCGCCGGCGTCATGGACGACTGGCTAGCGTACTTGGCCAGCGAGAGTCGAGACCCGGAGGCCGGACCGGTCCGTTGATACGCCGCGCTCCTTCGCGGCGCTCGACAGCCTTCCCGCAAGGGATCCATGGAACGGGAGCGACCCCGCCTGGGGCCAGGGCTGTGTGAATACACACCCGGCCCTATGCCCGCACCAGGGCGTCTCTGAGGGGGGTCGCTCCCCTCCACGTCGGTGCTGCCCAGTGCGGCACAGGCGGCCGGGTGGCAGCGACCGCAACTCCAAGCGCCCGCACGGGATAGCCGAATCCGGCGTCTGCGCATCTTCACGGGTGCCATGCGTGCATCGACCCCCAACGTCTCATGCACGCTCCAGTACGGCACAAGGCGTGGGCTTCTCATCGGAAGCGTGCCCCCGCGAGCCGAACCGTCCGCCAGGTGTCGGTGCGTTGCATCAGCCCCCGCCCTGCCTGCCTGCGCGCCCGCTTCGTCAGCGCGACGCTGCGCTTCATCGCGGCCTGCAAGCCTCCGTACTCCATCAGGACCGGGACATCCCCCTTGATGATGGCCTGGTCGATAAGGTCGATCTCGCGGCCGATCCCGTGGTCGAATTCGGAGGGGCGGGGATCCCGCGCCCAGTTGGTGAGCACGGTCTCCGCCCGGCTGTCCTCCTGCGGTGTCCGGACGATGGCCACGACCTCGATCCCGCAGCCGCGATCCCAGAGCACCTTCCAGAGTTCGCGGTGCGCCGCGCCCCAGGAGCGGAGTGCCGTCGCTGTCTCGTGGCCCGGATCGAGGTAGACGAAAACGGCGCGCCGGGCGTCCAGCGCGACCGGCAGCTGGAGCGGGAAGTAGCGCCGGAGGTTCCCGGCCGCTCCCCGGTAGACCCGTTGGGGCAGGAGCGGGCGCTCGATGCCGAGCGCCTCGAAGGCGGCCACCTTCTCCGGCTCGGTCGGGAGCCAAGGCAGGCGGGAATGATCAAGCACATAGTCGAGCGAGAGCAGGCGCCGCATCAGCACTTCCGTGGAGGTGATCCGGCGGCGGCGGCGGTTCCCGGCGCCGAGCGCCCGGTAGATCCGGCGCGCGTGGATTCGGCACACTCGACCGATGCCGTCGATGCCGGGCGGATCCTCTTCGACGGCCACGCCCTGCGCGACGAGGGCGCGGACGGCGCGGCGCACCTTTTCGTGGTGGCAACCCAGAAAGCTCGTCCACTGAGCCCGAGTGAACACGCCGCCATGGAGACAGGCCAAGGCGATCCACTCGGCCTGACGGCCCGCCCAGCCAAATCCCTCAAGTGCCCGTTCGCGTCCCCGCAGGTGGACGATGGCTCCGCTCGCCGCCGAGTTGAACTGCTGCTTCAGCGTCTTCATGCCCCTAACGGTGAGGAGCCGTTTGCAAGGAAGTCAACCCGTAGAAAACCTCCTAAATGCCTGTGGCGTTCAGAGACGTTCAGTACGGTACAGGGGCTGTTGGACACCGCCGCCAGCGGCTTGCCAAACGCCCCGTCGGCCTTCGCCGAAGGCTCCGTCAATGGGTGCGGATCTCGACCGGACGTCGGCCTGCGCACGAACGATGCTGGGAATCTTCGAACCGGAGTGCCGTGTTCCGGGTCTGCGGCAGTCCGCAGCCGCGTTACTGCGGCAGATAGCTTGGGCGGGCCTATCTGGACGGGTCACAGCCGAAACCCTCCCCCGCGGCTTCGGCGGCGTCCGCCGGGCTGGCGAAGGGTGGCTCCGCCCCCCTTCGATCCCCCGGACGCCCGCGCTCCGGCGGAGTTCGCGGGCGGGGGGCTCGCCCCCCGTCCCTCTTGCCGGTGCGTCCTGAGTCGCGCGCCACACGAAGGACATATGGCGGCAGGCAGCTGCTGGAGTCGGTTGAGGGGACGCGGACTAGGAGAGGCCACTAGAGGTCTCGTCGGCCAAATCAATGGGGAACTCGCCGAGGACACACGAGCAAAGTCTGCGCTCCGAACAGCCCTGCAGGCTCACCGTGGAAAACCAGGCAATGTTGATCCCAAAGCGCTGGCCGCGTAGTAGTCGGACCGCACCGACGCGGCGCATGTCAATATCCGTCGGGACGACCCCTCACTCGCCGAGCAGGTACTTGAAGCCGAGCATCATCGACCAGGGATTGATGCGACTGATTTCGGTGTCGTTCATTATGGGAAACGGATGCACCTCGTAAGGACTCGTGTCCACAAGGTCGTCGACCCAGCTGTAGGACGCCTTCAGGCCGAGTAGGAGCTTGTCGCCCAAACGATTAGTCGGCACCGGCAAAGAGCTGCTTGGAAAGACCGCTGTCGGACAGATCAACGTCCTGCAGACTGTTGTACTCCGCCGCGGGACGACCGCCGCATGGCTGACTAATGCACGAGTATTCGCTGCTGAAATACAGCCCCGACAGCTCGACGAAGGACAGGCCCAGTCCGGCGCCCAGGTAAAGCATGACCCGGCTTTCTGCGAACGCGAAGTCGTGATAGGCGTTCAGGGACAGCGTGCGCGCGGCCAAGGCATCGACCCTGGTGGTGTTGGTCGACGTATAGTTGCTGTCTTCGTTAGGCAGGATCGGAGATCCATCGAGAAAGGTAATGTCGGTGAACTCTTGCTCGATGTTGTTCGATCGCTGGGAGACCGACACCTCCACGCGCACGTCGTCGAAATCTCGACCGAAGGCGACTTCAAAAGCAGTACCGAGATCCGAGGGAAGGTCGTAAAACCAGCGGTAGCCCTCCGGCGTGCCGCTGCAAAGGTCATTCGGGTAACAGATATTGTCCCGGTTATGGCCCGCCTGCTCCATCACGGGATTCCAGTTCGTCCCGCCGCTCGCGCTCACGTACCACCCGTAAGACCCCGGCTGTTGACCCGCACCTTGTTCCGCTCGGCCGAGCAAGGTGCAGATCGCAAGCGTGGCTCCGAAGGCGTGTAACTGCCAGGACAAAGGCATTTGAGTCACCTCCAGTTGAGTCCGATGGCCTTCATTTGAGGATACCGCCTCCCAAGGACCCCGATCAACGGATCCCACACTATCGAGCCGGTAACGGGAGATTCCAATCGCCCCACGCGGGGGGTAGCCCAGGAAATGGCCCGCCTCCGCGTGGCAGATTCATGGCGACGAGCACATGGCTCATCCCCACCACGGCGGCTGCGCTGGCAAGGCCGAGCTGGTCTTGGCTCCTCCCGTAGCAACGGGGAGCCAAAGCTTCCGCCGTGAAGCGGTGGAGTAGAAGGCGGCCTCATTCTGCCTTGTCACGGCTTCGCTTGAAGTCCATCGGAGACTGATAGTCGATTGGAGCTGGCGCGAGTGGCAAGTCCAAGAGGGCCGTGGCGCAATCGGCGGAGGCGCGCAGCACCTTCTGGGCTTGATCCAGTTTCGTGGACGGTTTAGCTCGGCTGCCAGCCGAGCCGAGCCGAGCGTCGAGTGTCGGCACTGCTGTCTTAATCGCCATCGTCGGCTCAGGTTCGACGAACGTGCGCATTGACGATCCCCGGGCCGCCGAGCTCGCCAGCTAAGATCCATGGTTGTAGTCTGCACCCACGACGCATGGACAGGAGACCCACACCGCACACGGGCAATTCCGGGAACTTGCTCAGGGCCCAGTCAACGACGGCAAGAGCCTCAGCTCGATCCATGCTCGGACTCTAGTTGGGATTCATGTACCAAAAACATGGACTCCTACCGTGGTGGAGCGAGGGGTTACGGATAACTAGGCTGCTTTCCTAGGAGGTCGCAGGCTGGGTACCCTGTTGCTGCAACTAACCTAGTATCACCTGATGAATACGATCATCCTTGACCGCAGACAGGAAGACCCTCGCCCATTCTGCATTCGTGGAGAGACTGTTTGCCGCTACGATGAGGTCCGCCCGAAAGACAACGGGGCAGGCATTCCAGAGGCGCATAAACGCCTCACGACTCAGCTCCCTTTGGGCACTCAGAAGCTTGGCTACCTCGGTTGCTGCGAGCCACGAATCGAAAGGTGACGTGGTCAGCGCCTCCAGTTGCGAGACGACCCACTCCGGCAACTGATCCGCAACGGAGGTTAAGACCCGGGCAACCCACGCCACCTCCCACTCCGTGCGGAATCGCCCGGCTTTCAAGGTCTTGCTCGCCTGCGCGGCGACCTTCTTGGGTTCTGTTCCCGCCAGCGCGAGAAGATACGAGCATACAACCTCCGATTTCTCGGGATATGAAGTGAGGATATCGCCTGCTGCCCCCAGCGCTTTGGGAGAGCGCCCCGCTGCCAACCTGACCAATGAAGCGACAATCCTCTGATGAAAGGCATCGCTAGCAAGAGCGTTGGGTTTACCGGGTCTCCGCTCCCACGTTTCTGCAAAAAGGTCCTCGGCAATCTCGACCGCATTCGGCTCGAGTGACGGCCGCAACTGGTCAATAACTTCCTGCAATGACACGTTCCCATGATAGAAGAAATCCCACCCGAGCTGTTCCATGTCAGCAAGATCGATGGCCGTGTCTAGCGCATCCGGATCATCCTCTAGCGTTGCGAATTTCTTGCTGAGGACCTTGCTTCGCACATCGGTAATCGACTTCTCAATTGACTGGACGGCATCCTTATAGGTTGATGCCTTCAGCACTCTCGTCTTGTGTCCACTTAGGAGCAGGCCCGCGCTCCGCACGCATGCTTCAAGGGTGTATAAGGCACCGCGAGCATCGTCGTAGCCTTTCATCGCGACGCGGAAGTCGTCCCCATGTCGCGTGTAAGCGAATCCATTACGTATCATCGCGAAATCCAGCTCTGCTAGATAAGCTGTGGCGAGCGGGTCTGAAGCATCGAGCCCCTGAGGTAGGCCACGGGAGCCGCCCATCACTCTCGTCAGGAAATGGGATAGCGCCTCGACTTCAGCTCGCTTGCCAGTGGCTCGGATCAATCGCTCGGCCAAGCGCCTATGGTCCACCGATTCGTAGAAACCCGAGACGTCAGCGAGGACCACATACTTGCATGAATCGGTGAGCGGCGAGTGCTCGAACTTGAGCCAGCTCTTGTTACGCTGTAGACCTCGGGGCCAGAAGACGATTTCTTCGCCGAGAAGGTAACTGTCGATCCGCGAACGTAGCGTAGCCACCAAGGCTGCATAGACGACTCGGTCGTTGAGCGTCAGTAGGGCCGCGGGACGCGTCGCAGATGTGGATTTCGGCACCCTGACGGTATATGCAGGAGCCGGATCATATCTCCCGCGTTCGAGGTCGCGTATCAGAGCCTGAAGAAACCTGTTGCCAACCTCCCCGCCTACCTTGTCCTCAGCTCGCGGCGGCAGCAGATCGTTTCTTTCCGATCCATTAGTCAATGCGGCGGCTAGATCGAGCTGGTCAACAACATTTTGATAGGGTGTCGGCATTCGAAGGAATGTGGAGGATGACATCATATCCGCGATCGTGAGATTCATCGGCGGGTTGCGCAATCTCCGACATGTCGGCGATCCGCTCCCGCCCCAACGTCCCAGCCAGGCAGGCTGACCGACCTCGCCTGACTCCCCGATACTATAACGTCCATGTGCTGTGCGACGGCCTTGCGCTGCCGGAAAAGAGTGGGTCCTGCACGTGGGGTAACTCCCACCGGATCGAGATGCGCCTAGCCGCTCGCCCATGCCCCTACCACCGCAGGTCCTGCTGGCGAGCATCGGCGGCTACCCCCAGCGTGGTGGACACGATCCTGTCTATGCCGCTCGCGCCGCGATTCCCGAGCACACGCGGATCCCAAGTCGCGCACCCCTCCGAAGTCGTCCAAATCGCCAAAGGGCACCGCCTCGAGGACGTCCGGCCCATGGCTGTGAAACGGAAAGAATGTGCCACCAAGCGATGCAGCGAACCCCTACGTCGGTCGCTCGAAGTGTGGTGCAGATTACGCCGGGAGGTTGTGGGCCGGTCGTCTCGAGCTTGCCCATGCGGGTCACCGGGCCCCGATTGTACTATCCTACGCGATGCCCCGGCCGACCTTCCATTCCCAATGCCTCGATCCGGTCCGGGCTCACGGCCGGAAGCCGCAAGATGAATTGCTCCGGTAGCGTCACGCCCCTTCTGGCAGTGGATGCCAACGCGGCGGCATATCCAATCACGGCAGATCCCGACCCCGATAATGTGGACCACGGACTCCCACATGTCGACCGCCCATTCCGTCGTATGTCGATCACTCTGGGAGGGCGAAGGTCCAGAGCGGTGCTGGGGTCGTGGGTTTGAGGGTTGAAGTTAGGAGGTGGAGGGGATCGTTATCGAGTCGTACAGCTATCGCATGGAAGCGCGCTCGAGTACAATGCGACGGGTGTTGTTGAGGAGTCGGTCGAGGATGGCGTCGCCGAAGGTGCAGTCGCCGGCAAGCTCGTGCACCAGTGCTGACGGAGACTTGTCTGGCCTTGAGCGTGCCACACCGAGCGTAGCGAGCATCCAGAACCTCGAGGAGCCATAGTCATCTATATGATGTCACTGGAATGATTTTGCACATCGGTCCAAGTAGTCTACCTATTCCCGCCCATGCTGACCTCCCTGTAGCTGGGACCAGGTGCCCGGATCCTAACATCCGCCCTGGTCTCGTTTCAGGGGGGCAGATCACTCGAGTGCGAGCTTCTCGACCGCAAACGCTTCCAGGCGCAGGCCGAGGCGAAGATGGCCGTCTTCGCCTTCATCGAGGGCTTCTACAACCCGCGCAGGAGGCACTCCTCTCTCGGCCAAGTCTCGCCGGTCAACTTCGAACGCCGCCATGCCCGGGAGGCCGCCGCATGAGCGCCCCCTACGCCCGGTTCTTTACTCCCCCGCTTCGCGGGGGAAGATTCCTTCTCCCTCGGGCGAGGGATGTAGTGAAAACCTCAGTGTTCACCCGTCCACGAAAGCGGGACAGCTCCACACGGGAGGGCTCCACAGTGCTACGAACAGCAGCGGCTGCAAGTCTTTTGTTGGCCCTCGTCCAAGCGGGCGCGCTAACGGCGCAGGGCACGCTCAGTGGAACCGTAACATCCTCTGCGACGGGCACGCCCGTCGCGGGTGTGCAGGTGAGCCTGCCCGAACTGAGTAGGGGATCCATCAGTGGGGCCACCGGCACCTACGATATTCCCAACCTGCCGGCTGGTAGCCACGATGTCGTGTTCAACGTAATCGGTTATCGATCGGTGACCCAGCAGGTCACGATCGCCAACGGCGAGACCACCCAGCTGGATGTGACGCTTGAGGAGGAGGCAGTTCAGCTCGCAGGCTTGGTCGTGGTCGGCAGCCGGGCGCCGCCCAGGACGGTGACCGAATCTCCCGTCCCCGTGGACGTGGTCTCGGCTACCGACCTCACTAGCCAGGGAACGGTCAACCTGCAGGACCAGCTCCGAACGGTGGTCCCGTCATTCAGCGTCAACACCCAGCCGATCAGCGACGCCTCCACCGTCGTTCGGCCGGCGATGCTGCGCAACCTGGCTCCGGACCACACCCTGGTCCTTGTCAACGGCAAGCGCCGCCACCGCTCTTCGATTATCGACTGGCACGGCGGCAACGGCGTGGCTTTCGGGTCGCAGGGACCCGACATCTCGGCCATTCCGGCCATCGCCCTGCGGCAGGTAGAAGTGTTGCGGGACGGCGCGGCCGCGCAGTACGGCTCGGATGCCATCGCCGGCGTGCTGAACTTCCAACTCAAGGACGCCGCATCCGGCGGCTCCTTGGAGTACGGCGCCGGCACGTTCGGTGACGGCGACGGCGAGGCGATGAACGTGGCCGCCAACGTCGGTCTGCCGCTGGGCACCCGCGGCTTCGCCAACCTCAGCCTGGAGTACGGCGGCTCGAACCCGACCAACCGCAGCGCGCCCCGCAGCGATGCAATCGCGCTCATCGCCGCCGGCAACACCAGCGTGATGTCCGACACGCCGCAGGTCTGGGGCTCGCCAGACATCGACGACGATTTGAAGCTGTTCGGGAACTTCGGATACACCGCCGCCGCCGGCGTGCAGGTCTACGGCCATACCAACTACGCCAGCAAGAAGGTGACCGGCGGCTTCTTCTTCCGGAATCCGAACACGCGGGGCGGCGTCTTCAGCCTCGACAGCGGCCAGAGCCTGCTGATCGGCGACGTGCTGATGGCGAACGGGGCGGGGTCGGCAAACTGCCCAACGGTGGCCATCACCAACAACGTGGCCGATCCGGTCGCCCTGCAGCGGGTGTTCGAGGACCCGAACTGCTTCTCGTTCCGCGAGCGATTTCCCGGCGGTTTCACGCCCAGCTTCGGGGGCGAGGCGCAGGACCTGTCCGTGGTCGTCGGCGTGCGCGGCTTTACGGCCGATGGGTTCAACTGGGATGTGAGCGCATCGCTCGGCGCACACGAGACCGACCTCTTCATCCAGAACACCGTTAACGCCTCACTCGGCCCCGACACGCCGACCGCGTTCAACCTCGGTAGTAACCGGCAGCGCGACGTCGGTCTCAACACCGACTTCTCCTACGCCGCCACCGACATGGTCAACATCGCGGCCGGGGCGGAATGGCGGAACGAGCAATACCAGACCACCGCGGGCGATCCGGCATCGTGGACGGTCGGCCCCTACGGCCGGGGACAGGGTTTCTCGGCCGGATCCAACGGATTCTTCGGTTACGGGCCGATGGCCGCCGGGACCTGGGGCCGCAGCAACGTCGCGCTCTACGGCGACATCGAGTTGAATGGGATCGAGCGCGACTGGACCGTCGGCTCCGCCGTTCGCATCGAGCACTTCGATGACTTCGGCACGACGATGAACAGCAAGCTCTCCGGCCGCTTCCACTTCGTGCGCGCCAGCGTGAGCAGCGGGTTCCGCGCCCCGACACCGGGACAGCAGAACGGCTTCAACATCTCGACCATCTTTGACCCGGCGCTCGGGGATCTGGTGAACAACGGCTCCATCCCGTCGATCTCGCCGTTGGCGGCACTGCGCGGCGGCCAGCCGCTCGCCCCAGAGAAGTCAATCAACTACACCGCCGGCGTCGTCTTCGATAACGGCCAGTTCACCTTCACGGCCGACTACTTCCGCATCAACGTATCGGACCGGATCGGGATCACGAGCAACTTCACCCTGACCGCCGACGAGATCGACACCCTGCTGGCCGAAGGCGTCGACGCCGCTCGCGACCTACGGCAGTTCCGGTTCTTCACCAACGCGTTCGCGACGGCGTCGCAAGGTATCGATCTGGTATCGACCTTCACACCGCTCGTGCTGCGCGGCAACACCGTGATCAGCGCCATCTTCAACTACACCGACACCGAGGTGACCGACAACGAGAAGGGGCTGCTTAACGACCGGCGGATGGCCGAGTTCGCCTACGCCTTGCCGCGCATCCGCTGGAACGTCGGTCTGACCCAGCAGGTCGGGCGGGTGAGCATTATCGGCCGGCTGAACTACTTCGGCGGCTGGTACGACTACGACAGCGGCTTCGCCGAGGTCTACCTGCCGTCGGGAGGCATCGAGCAGGGCTTCTTCGATGGCAAGCCGATCGTCGACTTGGAAGGGAGCATCGACCTCGTCGGCGGCGCAACGTTGGCCGTCGGCACGCAGAATGCGTTCAACACCTACCCGGACGAGAGCGCGCGGGCGATGTCCGTCGGCGAGAAGTACAGCGAGTACACGCCGTGGGGCTTCAACGGCGCCTTCTACTACGGGAAATTGACCTATCGATGGTAGGTTGATCGGAGCTGCCTGGGGAAAGTGACCCTGAACTCAGGGAGATTTGATCGAGAGATCCCGCCCCGGTCCGGCCAGTCCTGGGAGTAGCGAACCGCGAGAAGTTCGCCGAGTTCGTTGAACGTTACGACACCATCGTTTCGGAAGCGCGGTTGCTGTTCCGGGTCTAGCTGCTTGCAACAGAATGACGATTAGGAAGCCGGTACGGGAACCGAGCCGTCGAAGCCGCGCAGGTTGTAGAGGGAATTTATCTGGCTCGCCCGCGATATGCGCGAAGCGCGCGCGCGGAGCTTCAACGGAACGCTCGGCGACGAGGTGCTGAAGCGCGAGATCTTCTATTCTCTGGAGGAGGCACAGGTGCTCATCGAGCAGTGGCAGCGGGAGTACAACACCATCTGACCGCATAGCTCTCTGGCCTATCAGCCGCCGGCCCCGGAGGCGATCCGGCCTGAGCCGGCCTTCCTCAATCTCCCCAGACTCCGAGGCCCTCTCCCCAGACTCCAAGTAGGTGGTACCACTCTTGGGGGCTGGTCAGCTTCGCGGATGAAGTCTTTGGGAAGCTGTTCCTGGACCTGGGTCCGCTACACTTCATGAGAGTGCTCAAAATTCAGGGTATGTCGGATCTTGTATCCGGTTTTGTGGATCGTGCCATTCTGCAGCGGTCCAATCAAGACCGGTGAGCAGAGCCTTTTAGCGCCCCCCGATCGCGGGCAATTCCTTCGCGCTACGTTGTGGGGTGCGGGCGTCGGGTTCATGACCTCGGTCGCTGGGCCCTCCGTCCAGGCTTCCCCCTTTCCGTCCCCCGCATCCCCCGAAGCGCGGAACGTGTCTACAGTCGCACTCGGGTTCGCCGTACGCTTCCCACTCCCGTAGCAATGCGCTGATGTTGCCCCGCCGTCTCAACCGATGGGGGAGGTTCGTCTCATCGGGATCGATCTGGTGATGCCGAGCTCCCGGCTGATCAGCTTCACGGATTTGCCGCGGGCCAGACCGACCTCTGCCTCCCGCACTGCAGTGATGATCTGCTCCGGAGTGTGTCGCTTCCTTCCCATCCTGACCTCCTCGCTGAAAAGCTTCAGACCAGGTCGATCCTAACATTGCACCTGGTCTCGTTTCAGGGGCTCAGGTCAATGGGCACTCGGCCAGCCGTGAAGCTGTCGAACGAGTGAAGGAGCTCTATGACCGCGTTAGAACAGCAGTTGACGAAGGCCTTGCGGACGTTGTCCGCGCAGTACGAGCAGGCGCAGCAGCAGCACGCCGAGCAAGTCGAGACCTTGCGGCGGCAGGTCGAAGCCTTGGAGCGGCCGTTCCCGCGGCCGTGAGCGGCCAAACGACATACTTGGCCCAGGACTACAGGACGCTCGGCGAGACGTTACGCAGGCGCTGGAGGTGACGCGCCAGCGGGGGCGAGTGCGCGATCACGGTCCGAGCCGCTAGTGGTTCTAGGAGCGAATCGGCTCCGGCACCACCCGTATTCGTTGCGCCACCGGTAGTACGTCTGCTCGTCCTGATGGATGGTCTCACCGACGCCAGGAAGGCCGCAAAGGCCAGGAAGGAGGAGGCTAAGACGAAGGCAGCCTAGACACAGCTCCGGCGAGGGCCAACTGTCAGGTCATTACCATCTCTGTACATGATGGACGGTCAAATAACTGCCCCCGCCCGTGGCGACGGCTCCTATCCCAAGCTCATCCAGTGGCTCACCAGGACCTGCCTCCCTATCCTCGACGACCGCTACGATCCGAAGATCAGGAAAGGGACGATCTCAGCCCACTTGATCCAATTCTCAACCAATGCATCTAGTCGACCTTGATGCTAGTGCGGGATACCTAGAGGCAGGTGCATACTGCATGTGCTACGGCCGACATCTTATCTCGGGATCGAAAAACTGGTTGGAACGGATGACATGGGAAAGCGCAGACCCAGGCGCCATCGAGCACGGATGCAATAGAACCCCAAACGAACATCTCCTACAAGCGCTACTAACCATGGAGCCCGATATGCGGTGCGAGTTTCACATAAATTGTGGATTAATTGATCATCGACAACTCCCAAGGATCGCCGAAATATTTTTACGATACTACTACGAGGTATTCTTCCTGCAGACGCCACATCCTCATACTCCTCTGGGAGTTTCGGTATATCATCGTAGTTGAAATTTAGAATTAACTCGAAAAATGGACGATACGCATCAGTGACTTGTCGAATGAATTCATCATCGAAAATCAAAGCGTTCTTGTGCAGAGAGGCGTTTATTTCGAGGAATGTTTCGCAAAATGTCATTCCGTGATTTTTCATCATGTCCAAGGCACTCTCAGCATCTTTAGGAACATCTAAGTCTTTTTGAGCAATTCTATCGATATCTGTGATCGCCCACCAACCCAGGAAGAATGTTTGCAAGGAATACTCGATATCAACGGCTTTATGGTAAATTTCCTCTATCAGTTCAATACGCCTTCGATGTAAATAGTTCTCGTGAATACTTAGCCGAGCAATGTCTTTGGAGAATTCGGCGCGAATAGTTTCAAGGTGAATTAATTGTTGCTGTTCATAGTCACTTCTAAGAGACTGAATCTGATAAGACATCCAGGACCGAAAGAAGTATCCTGCCACTGCTACGACGACTCCAGTCGTTCCCAATTGAGTCAGAAGGTCCTGGATCATTATTCGTTCTCCCTGTGCCGCATGAAGAATACGTCTGGCTTAGAAATGTGGAGAGCTAATACAACTCCACTTACTTCCGTTTATCATGGCTCTAAGGGTGAAGATGCCCTTGGCGAATACACATAATGTTCAATTGTTGGCCAGCTTCTGTATGTCTCAAGTGCATAAGAATACGGTTTTTCCCAAGGCGAGCGCGGCAGGTCCTACGGCGAAATTCAGGGGCGAACCCCAAACCGCCTTCTCACGAAGACCGGGCAGCCCTGCGCAGAGTTCCTTCATCCGCGACTGCTGACAGTGCTGGACGAGCACACGAGGGAGTGCCTGGCGATCGTGGGGCGGGGAGCCCTCG
>CBDCKN010000016.1:0-44568 GCA_965218295.1 Longimicrobiales bacterium
TCTCCGTTCAGATAACGTCGTGCCGCTTCGTTCCCCGCATAGCTCAGCTTGCTCGCCAGCTCCTGTGCCCGGTGGTAGTCCGCTGCTGTCGCGGGATCCAGGCCCGCCAAGGGGAACAACACGTCCCGCTCGAATTCGAACCTCTCCTCGCCGAGAAACGCCAACTCGATGCCGAAGTTGGCGCTGCCTTCGGCAATGAGGGATTGGGGACTGAAGAGCGGATACACCGAGAACTCGGGCCACCCTCTTACGTTCACCAAATGATGCTCCAGCATCGCGTTGTACGTGTGGTGGCCCGGGTATCCCTCATGACAGGCCAGATCGACGGCCCGGCCGATGAAGATAGGGAGGTCCGTGTTCAACTGGATCAGGCTGTGGAAGGCTCCCTGATACCAGTTGTATCCGCTCCACGATTTGTCCGTGACGTACTCCACGACGAAGCTCTCGCCCTCGGGTAGATCCATGTACTCCAGGGTCCGCTCCCGGCAGGCATCGATGGCGGCCGAGAAGACCGCCCCCAGCAGATCGCTGGGGATCACGAATCGAGACCGGAAGGCGCTATAGCGCTCCGAGAGCGGGCCGCTACCGGGCAGGAGATCGTCCATCGCCTCGAGTACCGACACGAAGTGCTCCTCGGAGTTGGTGGGGGCTTCGGCATCGTAGAGGGCGCGCGACTCCTCGTCGAAAGTCATGGTCAGGCCGCCCAGCATGGCGACCCTCGCCGCCACCGATCGCAGCTGCGTGGTGAGGTAGGAGTGGCGGAGCCGCCCCAGCTCCTCGTCGCCCGGCTCGATGGACCCGAGCTGCTTGAGCAGCAGCTCGGCGCGAGCGCCGATCTCCGACAGCGGCAGACCCTCCTCGGATGCCTGGTCACGCCACTCCGCAGGGCCGTAAAAGGCATCGACGTAGTCGCTGTCGTGCTCACCGACGGCCAAGACGAGCCTCACGTAAGACTCCGCTATCCCGTCCATCTGACTCGCGCCTTCCCGTTGGCTCGCATCCTCAGGGCCGCACGCTGCTGCTGCCGCCACCATCGCGAGTGCCGCGATCTCCCATCGCTTCATCCATGACTCCAAAATGCGGTAATCGGACTGTCCTACTCCAGGATTCTACTTCGGCCGGCGCGGGGAGCAAGGAAGTGGCCGTCGCTCACCCAAAACGGGTGGGAATGGATCGATGGGCGACAGTCGGAGTTCTACCTGATTCGGTAGTGCGCCGCGGGATGGGATCACAGAGGTGAGGCAAGGGATTGGGGATGCAATGGCCACATGGGGTCGGCATCTGAAGGATCGCGATCGATGAGGGACGAGCAATGAGCCACAGCGGAGTCGAGTTGGTCTACTTCACGGGCTGTCCGAACGCCGATAAAGCGCGCGAAAACATCCGCAGCGCGCTCCGTGAGATCGGTCGAGCCGAGCACTGGGTCGAGTGGGACCTCGAGGACGGAGCGACGCCCGAGCGCTACCGATCATATGGGTCACCGACCGTGCTCGTGGGTGGAAAGGACGTCGTGTACGCCCAGGCGGCGGCCACCGGGCTCTCGTGCAGTGCGGATGGCGCCCCTTCGATGGGGCAGATCGTGACAGCGTTCGGCGGCGACGAATAGGCGGCTCGACAGCTCAGTCCCGTTCGAACCTGCGCTCGCCCGCCGCCTTCTCCCTTCTTAAAGGTGCGGACCTGATTCGTCGCTCGGATCCAGACCGCCGTTCGACGGAACCGGGGGAGAACTCACGATCTCGTTGGCTCTCGATCCACTCCCCGCCAGTGACTGTCCGGCGGTCCGGGTCCGAGCGGCCTGGGATTCCAGCCCGAAGAAGCTCTCGACGGGAGGCGCTTCGGCCGGTGTGAAGGAAGATCGAGTCGACTTGACGACAAAGCCAGAGCGCCGGTGAGGGCGGAGGCCCACTGTCGAACGGATGACCCGCTCCCACGAGGCCTCCACCGGGGAGAGCGTCAGCCGAGGCCGCGTGGATGCCAAGGGTCCCGATCGCACCCCGCACCCACCGAGACTCAGTCCCAAACCCGTCAACGCGCTTCTCCAAGTTTTTCCTTTTCCCCATGCCCTTACCGGTGAAAGACTGGATAAGCGGCTCGACGTTCGATCCGTAGCTCTGAGGGGGGCACATGAAGCTCTTGATCAAGCTTGGCTCTGGTGGCTGGTCTCGCCGGCCGCGGGGTACCTCGGCTGGGGCATGCTCCGCGGCTCCCAGTTCGGAATGAGTGGGACCGACCCGCTAGGCACGTTCGAGAAGATGGACACCTACATGGCGCAGGACGTGGGCTTGCTGAAGGAGAAGATCTCCAGGGTGTACGTCCCGGACATCAGACCCACGGCCGCCATGTACGAGTATACGAACCCGAGGAACAAGTACGAGAGCATCATCCTGCTACTGGATGAGGACCACACCATTCAGGGGGTTATCGGCACCTACTACCAGGGCGACATGGGCTCCCGGTCGCCGGTGAAGCTATTCGTCCAGGGACTCTGGCGTCTCACCGGCGGTGCGCGGGAGCCTGTCTTCACCGAGCTCGAGGTAGGCCGCTATACGGTCCGCACAGCCGACTTCGTGAAAAGGGGTGTCCGAGGAGGCTGGGAGATCTATGAGGAGGAGGGGCAGAAGTCCGAGCGGATCTACCTCGACCTGGAATAGGATTCGGCCACTTCGTACACGGCCTTGCTCTGAGTGGCGTTCATGCGGGCCAACGGCCGGCGCTCCAGCACCCACGCGACCGCTTCGCCGGCGCTGTGCACGTCACCGCGAGCCAACAGAAGAGAAGTAGCGACCAGTGCCGTCCGACCGTGGCCCTCCGCACAGTGGATGTAGACGTCGCCCGGCAGCTCCAGGATCTCGCGAGCTAGCTGCTCGAGGGCCGCCGGCGTGGAGCGGGACCCGTCCAGGATCGGGAATGCCCGGTAGGTACGGCTCTGTCTGATGCGGGACGACTCGGGGAACTCGGCCGTCAGATCCACCACCGACTCGATCTCCTCCGGGTACTCACCCGGGAGGAGCCGCCTCCCGATGGTGATTCCCTCGACGAGCTCGTTGAAGGGCGCTTCCCTTCGCACGGCGCGGCTCAAGTGCCACAGGAACCACGTCGGGAGGAGATAGGGAGCGAGAACGAGTACGTTCAGCAGTCTCATCCTCCCGTAGGAACTCTTCCCGAAGATGCGCGAACCGACCCCCGCGTAGCCCACGCCCACGACTCCCAGGGCCAGGCTCCCCCACAGCAGGAGGACGGAGGTGGCGGCCCACGGGAAGGCGACGACGGCGAGACCGACGCTGCAGGCCAGGAAGAAGACGGCGTACTTCATCCGACCCGGAGCCGTACCGGACGGCCGCCGCGGCGTTGGCTATCCATGTGGTAGCAGCTATCCATAGGGCGGGAACGCCCTCCGCGCCCCGTGCAGCAGCACCACGATGAGGAAGAAGAGGTTCCGAGGGACGATGCCGTAGACCGGCAGTCTGATGGGTCGGGTCGCGACGCCGGAACGCATCGTGGAATCGAGCTGTGCGGCGAGCCTCTCCATCCACGCCGTGGAGCGTGGCCACTCGATCAGCCGCTCGAGCCACTCCTCCGGAATTCCCTCTCTGCCCACGGAGGCTCCCACGATTCCCCCGACGATGGCCCCCGTTGAATCGGCATCACCACCACATTGGATCACCGCGCGCACGGCCGATCGAAAGTCACGCTGATTCGTGAGCCAGGCGTGGAGTGCCACCGGCACGGTATGACAGACGAAACCTGAAACGCCCTTTGAGAGCCCCAGGGATGCGGCGAACTCGGCGGTGCTCCGGCCGTCGTCTGCGGCCCGGACGACATCCACGATAAGGCCCTCCAGCTCGCCGTCCTGTCCATCGGTATGGGCGCGGAAGCGATCCAGGAACGCTTCTCCAGCAACGACTTCACTTTGGCAGGCCATCTGAGCTGCCAGTGCAACGGCCAGCGCACCGGACTCGGCCCTGGCATCCGTGTGGGTGATCCGCGTCGACGAGCGGACCAGGCGACTCAGCTTCTCACCATCAGCGACGGCAACCCCGATGATCGCTGCCCGCATCGCCGGACCGTTCCCAGCGGAGTGGACCCCGCTCCTCTCCGGGCTGACGCCGAGCCAGAGCTTGAGGACGGAGCGCAGCGTGGCGAACCCGATCCCTGCAGGCAGACCCAGGACCCAGAGACGGAATCCCCAGGCCAGCTGTCGCTCGAAGGCGTCGGGGTTCCCACCGGAGCCGATGAGGGACTGGGCCACTATGCACGTGTGCTCCGTGTCGTCGGAGACCATGCCACGCCCCAAAAAAAAGCGATGCCGATCGGGCGGACCCATGAGCCTCTCGGCCCGGCGACGAGACAGACCCTCGTACGGTAGCCCGATGGAGTCCCCGATGGCCGTGCCGAGTATGGAGCCGACGATGTGAGCTTCTGCCGTACGCCCTCTACGCTCGGGTGGGCCACGCGAGCGTGCCTGGCCGCTGCCCGAAATCAGCGGTTCGTCACCGCTCCATCGTACGAGACCCCGATCATGGCGATGTCGAACTCGATGGGTCGTCGATCAAGGGTGCCCGCATGAAGGTGGCGGTCTCCATGTCCGATTCAATAGACCTCCCAGACGCCGGGGCTGGCCAACTCGACGAGGTGATCGTCGGGATCGCGGAAGTAGAGGCTTAGGCCCCCGCGAGCCCATTCGATCTCGCTCTCGATCTCGATCCCCCGAGACACGAGGTGCTCACGCCAGGGAGGGAGCTGCTCAGCGTCCACCGCGAACGCAAAGTGGGCATGTCCGCTGCCGTCGTGTGGCGGTATCCACTCGCCGGACGCGCCGACGCCGGACGCGGCGGCACCGCGCAGGAAGAGGAGCAAGATTGTTCCTCCGCCGGCGTCGAGGGCGTTGAGACGCTCCCCCGAGGTGAGGGAGCGTAGCCCAAGCACGTCGCGATAGAAAGCTCCGGCACGCGCCAGATCGTCGACGTAGAGCGCCGTCTCGAGAACGCGGCGGATGGGAGGGGGAGTGCTCAAGGGTGTGACCTCGCAAGCTGCCCGACGTGTCAGCCGTGAAGCTGTGAGCGGGTAGGCGCGCCCGCAAGCAGGAGGGCGAGCCGGTCGCGGCCAAAAGATAATACGGTCAGCGGAGACGTGAGGCTGCGGGGGACCTGGGCCAGAAGCCAGGTGCGCTAGAGCGCGCGGTCGTTACGGCCGAGGCGCCTCGAGGGTCAGAGCCCAGGGGATGTCCGCGTCGGGGTTCCGGCGCCACTTCATGTCGCTCTGGTTCGGGAAGAAGATCGTGCCGCCTTCCTCCTGGGTGAGGTAGAAGCGGAACGAGTAGATCTCGTTCTCGTCTCCCCGGTACTCGATGGAGTAGAAGGGGAGGTCGTCTGGGATGATCTGCACCTCCTGAATGCGATGCACGGAGAAGGTATCGCCGCCCTGGAGGAGATAGAGATAATCTTCCGTGATCTCGAACGCCCGGTCCGCGTACGCCAGCGCGTCGGTGGTCCATCGGCCCGTCACGGCGGCGGGAGGAGTTTCGACGGTGTCGGACCCACACGCTGCCATGAGGATCGGGACGCATACGGTGGCCAGGGTTTTCCGAAGAGCGAGCATGATCATGTCGTCACGAGGCGTCCGTACTAGCGCGCGCGTCCGCCTTGTGGGCACGATGCCACATCAACTCCCTCTGGTTCGGGAAGTAGACGGTCCCGCCCTCCGCCTGACTGAGGTAGAAGCGGAAAGTGAAGAGCTCGTCTTCGTCACCCGTGTATTCGATGGAGTAGAACGGCAGGTCGTCGTGGCTCAACCGAACCCTCTCGATGTCGTGCGCGGAAATGGTGTCGCCACCCTGGAGCAGGTACAACCGCCCGGGCGTGATCTCGAACGCACGATTGGCGTAATCCGGGTGGGTGGTGCTCCACAGACCCGTGATCTCGTCAGGCGACGTCTTGAACGTCTCGATGCCACACCCGGAGAAAGCGAGCGGGACGCAGACGACGGTGAGCGCGACGCCCAGGCTCCTCAGTGGGGCGAGGATGGTCAAGTGCTCCCGAACCCGGCGGCGAGCCCGGCCCTGCTGGCCCCCACCGCCTGCATGGCACGGAGGGCAACCTCGCCCGAGCTCATGACCTCGACGAAAGCCTCCACGGCCTCCGGGTCGAACTGTGTTCCGGAGCACTCCACGATCACCTCGAGGCTTTCCTCGGCGTTTCGACCGGGACGGTAGGGACGCTCGGACCGCAGGGCATCGAAGGTATCGGCGACGCACAGGATGCGCGCCAGGAAGGGGATGTCGGTGCCCCTCAGCCCTTCCGGATATCCCAGCCCGTCGAATCGCTCGTGATGATAAAGAACGATGGGGAGCACGTCGGCCAGGGCGTTGAGGGGCTCCAGAATGCGCGCACCGATGGTGACATGGTCCTTCATGGTCTGCATCTCTTCATCATTCAACGCCCCGTCCTTGTCGAGGATGTGCACGGGGATTCCGATCTTGCCGATGTCGTGGAGCAGGCCGCCCCGGTGCAGGCGTTCCAGCTCATCGTCCGGCAGACCTATGGTACGGGCGATCAGGACGGCCATCTGGGATACGCGCTCGGAGTGACCCGCCGTCCAGTGGGATTTGGCGTCGATGGTGCGGGCCAGCGTCGTGATGGTGCTCCAACTGAGGTCCTCGAGTTCGTCGAAGAGGGCTCCCACCTGTCGCGCCATGTCGTTGAAGGATCCGGCGAGCTCCTCGAACTCGTCCCCGCTGGAGATGTGGACCCGCGTGCTGAACTCCTTCGAAGCGATGCGGCGTGTCCCCTCTCGCAGCTTGGCCAGGGGCTCCATGCTCTGACGGATCCGGTGGGCGGCCACGAGCAGGACGAAGGCCAGGGTCCCCACCAGGAAGCCGATCAGGGTCCTGCGGAAGTCGCCCAGGGTGGCGAGCATGGCCTCTTCACTCTCTCCCACCACGATGGTCCAGTTGTCGGAGTTGAAGCTCCTGAGATAGACCCTCCGGTAGTGGCCCGTGTATCTCCTGCCCCCGTTGATCCACGAAGTGGCTCCATGGACGGTGTCTTCTGGGATCAGAATGCCCTCCGGGGGACCGGCGGTCATCCACGAAGCGAGACCCCCCGCACAGTCGAGAGGCCGCATCAGGGGGTCGAGGATGCAGTAGCCCTTGTCGTCCTGGAAGTCGACCTCGGTCGTGGCGATGCTCGTGGCATAGACCTGGGCGGTGGACCAGAGGCTGTCGCCGATGACCCGTCCCCACAGGATGCCGTCCTCGATGTTGTCGGCGTCCCATGCCTTCACCATGAGGATCCGGAGCTCACCCTCGTCGTCGCCGGGGACCACGGTGAGTGCCGTCTGCCCCAGGGTGACGTTGGCGCGAGCCACGGCGCTCAGCTCGGGGACTTCGGTAAGGGAGCCCACCATGGGAACGGGCTCGGCCTCGATCTCCGGCACCAGGCTCACGTCACTGAGCCGCCGCAGGTCCTCCCGCCGCAGCGGTGTCTCGATCCTAGCCCTCCCGGCGGAGGCCAAGGGGTACGTGGACGCCGCCAGGAAGATCATCTCGCTCTCGATGGCCTGCACCCGCTCGATGACGCCCATGGCGGCGTCGGTGGCTCCCTGATTTAGGCGCTCGCGGCTCTGGCTCATGAGCTCGGCCCGGACTCTGGCGTACGAGAGCGCGGCCAGCGTAGCGGTGGGGATCAAGGCGCTGAGGAAGAAGAGTCCTACGATCTTCCGGCCCAGCTTGGTTCTGAAGTGCTCGACGGCGAAATTCATGCGTGAAGCTGTGGTACCGTGGTTGAATCAGAAGTCTTCGGCCACACCGACGAATGCACCGTCCAGTGCCCGAAGTATGTCGTCCTGGCTCACCTTGGCAGAGAGTGGCTTCTTGCTCTCCCCGTCCAACCCCGTGCTGTACAAGTCGTAGTCGCTGTTGAGCGGTACCAGGAACTTGTCTTTGCGACCTCCGGACGAGGCTCCCCCCCCTCCCGTGTCGAGGGCCAGGTAGACGTACGGATTGCCCCACGGGTCCAGCAAAGTCGCCCGGCCGATGGCGGCCAGGCTCGCGGGCGAGGCGAAGTTGTCCTCGATGTAGATGGCGAGCTCGGACTCCATGACCCGGATGTCGGCGATGGCGCGCACGTTCATGGCACGCTCCCGGGCCCGCTGGAAGGTAGGTGCGGTCAGCGATGCGAGCGTACCGACGATCACCGTGACGATGAGGAGCTCGAGCAGGGTGAAGCCCTGGTAGAACTCCCTTCGCCCCCGGTGACGCCGGACTCGCTCACGCGACTGCGACCACGGGATTCTCAGGGCCGGATGCCTTTCATCAAATTTAGAGGAAGCACGCGCGGACTACCTGCGTGCGGATTTTCATCTCTGTGCGGATTTACGTAGATAAAAGTTACATCACGCTCATGAAGAGATGAAAGGCCTTTGCGTCACCGGGAATCGCGAAATGCCTCGGTGAGGGGGCCCCTGCTAACTCACCAGAAGGACGTACGCGACGGCCAGGGCCAGGTGCAGGAGGGCGAAGGGAAAGGCCTTCTTCACGAAGGCGACAAAGGAGAGCGGCACCTTGTGCTTGTGCATGACGGTGACCGCCACGAGGGTCGATGCCGACCCGATCGGCGTGATGTTGCCGCCCAGATTAGAGCCGAAGATCACAGCCCACCACAGGGGATTGCCAGGCGGACGAACGCCCCCGCCCGGCATGGGAATTTCCCCGATGATCTTCGCCAGCATGGCCGCCAACGGGATGTTGTCCGTGACCGAGCTGAAGGCCGCCGATGCCAGCAGCACGGCCGACGTGCCGGCCCTGGGACCCAGCGCGATAAGGCCTTCGACTCCGCGGCCGATGAGGGCCAGGACCTGGGCGTGCTCCATGACGGAGATGACCACGAACAGGGCGGCGAAGAAGGCGAGCAGGTCCCAGTCGATGGTGCGGTAGAACTCGTCTACCTCGTGCTTGTAGCGGATCAGCATGATCGCGGCGAACGCCAAGGCGACGAACCCCATCCCCAGGTCGCCCACATACGGTGTGACCGACGCCGTAGCGATGGCCACGATGAAGAGGAGGAGCATGGCCGCACCGAACCAGAAGAACCCCCGGCTCTCGATCCCGTCCGTCTCGTCGAAGCCGGCCACGAGCTGGGCCGCTTCTTCGATCTCTTCGGGGGTGACGAGGCCACGGATCCCGAACAGCCTGGCGCCGAGCAGGAGCGTGGCGACGGTCACGACGGCCACGAACGGTGCGGCCTTGAAGAAGAAGGCCATGAAGCTGATGCCGGCTGCCGTTCCCACGATGATGTTGGGAACCGAGCTGATCAGCGTCAGCAGCCCACCGATGTTGGTGAGGAGTCCCTCGATCAGCAGAAAGCCCAGCAGCTTGTCGGGGCGCTCGAGCTTGGCCAACGACACGGCCGAGAGGGATCCCACGATGATCATGGCGGTGACGTTGTTCAGGACCGCCGAAAACGCCACGGTCATGAGGCCGTAGGACCAAAGGAGCTTGAGGGGGTCTCCGCGGGACGCTTTGGTGAGCTTGATAGCGATCCAGGTGAACAGGCCCGAGCGCGACGTCACGTCGACGAAGAGGCTGGCTCCCAGGATGATCGTGATGACCCCCCAGTCGATGGCCGGGATATAGACGGGCATGTTCACCTCGTGCCCGCCGATGAGGTACGGCCCGTACGGAAGCGGTAGGAGCACGGCGCCGAGGAGTAGGGTCACCACGGCGAACAACCCCACGATGAGGGACTTCATCGCGTGGAGTTTCTCTTCGAAGGCGAGGCACACGATCATGCCGGTCAGGAGGGCGCCGAAGAGGAGCGTGACGGCGAGCGACACCTCGGGGGCGGGCCCTTGGGCGGCTTCCTGGAAAGGGGTCACCGGGAGTGCGGACGAGGTCGAGGCGAACAGGCCGGCTGCCGGATACTTGATCATCACAGCATCAGGAGGGGGATAGCCCTGAGCTCGACGGCCAGCGGATACGCCAGCCCGTGCATAGCGAGCTGATCCTCGTCCTTCGTGTTCATGACCAGGAGGTCGACGTCGTGCTCCTCGATGAGCCGACGGTATTCCTGGATGTGGTGCCCGGACGCGACCACCGACTCCACGGTGAGGGCCATGGTACTCTTCGAGAGACCAACCCGGCACGAGTCGATGTAGTCCGTCGGGTCCTTCATCAGACGGGCCTCGATCTCCTTTCGCGCCGTGTCCGTGTCGATGGAGGCGATCTTCGATATGGCCTCCATGTAGCGCTCGAATACCGCGTCGTCTTCCACGTGACTGAGGTACAGGGTGCCGCCGTCCTGTGTGTAGTGGGCCGCGTGGTTCACCAGCCGATTGTCACCGGTGAGGTGATCGGTCATCGCCATCACCGACTTCGTGGGTCGCCCGGCCAGCGCCTGAAACTCCGGTCGCTCGGGGTGGGGCATCACGATTACGGGCGTCGTGGTCGCCTGCGTCAGCACGTCCACGTACTCACCCAGCGTGTAGGGCCAGCGCCAGCTCTCGGAGTGCAGATGCCGGTACGTGCAGATGAGGCCTGGGTGCTCGCCCTCCACCAGCTCCAGCAGATCGGGAACGGTCTGGAACTCGTTTCCATGGACGACGCGCCACCGGATGTTCTCGGTCCGGTCGAGAACTTCGAGGAAGGCTCGCGCCTTGGCCCCGAAGTCGTCCGCCTCGGGCGCGTCGCGATCGCACACGACCAGAACCGAGCCCACCTCTACATCCTCCGGCGTGAAGACGGTGCGGGCCGCGGCCCGGAAGACGCTCTCGAACTGATCGACCTTGGTCATCGCTGGAGAGACCGTGCGACGGACGCCCGGTAGATCGTCACGCCGGTCTCGCCGCTGAAGCGGGTCCGGCCTGCATGCTTTCCAGCGACGATTCGCATGTCAGCTGCGGTGGTGCACGGCCATGGGACTAGTGTCCCGTTACCAAAGTGTCTCGGCAACGGCCACTAGCCGGCCCGTCCGCTGGCCGCCGCTCCGGCCTCCTCGTCGACGCCCAGGAGGATCAGTCCACCCACCAGGAAGAAGACCATGATGGCCCCCACACCAAAGCGCTGGTTCCCGAAGACGCTCGTGGCGAGGCCGTAGATGAGCGGGCCCATGAACGCGATGGCCTTTCCGGAAAAGGCGAAGAAGCCGTAGAACTCGGTCTCCTTCGCCGGGGGGACGAAGCGCCCGAGGAGAGAGCGGCTGGCCGCCTGGTTGGGACCCACGAACACGCCCACCAACAGCCCTGCGAGGAACATGGACATCTTGTTGTCGGCAGGTGCCGTGGTGGCCCAGAGTGTGGCGATGAACAGGCCTACCAGGGAGATCAGGATCGTCTTGCGCCCCCCGATACGGTCGTCCAAGAAGCCCATGGCGAACGCGCCGAGTCCGGCCGTGACATTCAGTGCCAGACCCCAGAGCATGACTTCGGTGAGCGTGAAGCCGAAGACTTCAGCGGCATAGAGGGGTCCCAAGGCGAAGATGGTAACCAGCCCGTCATTGTAGACCATCCGGGCGATGAGGAGCCGCACGATCTGGCCGTAGCGCCTGATCTCGCGGAGGGTGTCCGTCAGCTGTGTGACGGCTCCCCTCAGGAGCTCTCCGAGGGGAGGTGGATCCCGATGATGGGGCTCTGGCACCCAGCGGAATATGGGAACGGCGAAGACCGCGAACCACACCGCCACCACCAACGTCGTCGCCCGGATATTCTGGAAGAGTGCCTCCTCTCCGGTGCCCAGCCCGAACCAGGGGTTCTCGGCCTGGACGAACCCGACCAGTGCCACGACCATGGCCAACAAGCCGCCCAGGTATCCCAGGGCCCAGCCGTAGCCGGAGACCTTCCCGATGTTGTCGGAGGTGGTGAGGTCGGGCAGGTAGGAGTTGTAGAAGACGCCCGACAGCTCGAAGGCGATGTTGCTCACCACGAAGACCACGAACGCGAACATCACCTGGCCCGGCGTGGGAAAGTAGAGTAGGACACTTCCCAGGATGGCGACGCCGGTGCTGATCAACAGAAAGCGCCGCCGGTGTCCTCCGCGGTCGGCCAGCGCGCCGAGGAACGGTGAGCTCACTGCGACGACGATGGCGGTGAGAGCGATCCCGTTCGCCCAGATCACGGTTCCCGTATCACCGTCGGGCGCGATCTCCTGTGCGAAGAAGAACGAATAGATGAACGTCACGATGAGGGTCGTGAACGCCGAGTTTCCGAAGTCGTAGAGGGCCCAACCCCAGATGGCCTTTCTGCCCGCCGGGTTCTGTGCCCCTTCGTGCGCTCGTGTGTCTGTTTCCAAGGCGTCTATTCGTCCGTCCTTTGGAGCTTGCCCCACTCCTCGGGGTTCGCGCCCTTGCCCTTACCTGCTAGGTCTTCGAGGAGCTCGAGGAGCTCCTCGCGATCGCGCTCACTCACCTCGCCGTCGGCGAAAACCCGCTTTAGAGCTCGAGTGACGATTCCCACGGGCCATACTCCGGACATGTCCGGATTGGTATCCACCCAATGGCGAAACGCCTCCGCCTCGATCTTGGTGATCACTCCGTCGGCCACGACGGTCCGGGCCAGCTCCAGCAGCTCCTGGAGCGCCTGGTTCCTCCGGAGTATCCCTTCGAATTCCAACATGGGAATCGTCTCAGCCAACGATGGCACGGGGCTCGCCTCCATACGACGGCACCGCGCCGTCTGTGAGCGCGTCGCCGTCTGTGAAGACGATGTACAGCTTTTCGACCTCCTCTGGCAAACGGCGGGCGTGTCGTCGGCCATCTCACGCACCTGCCGTCGGTGATAGGGGGTACCCCCCGCCGGCCGCTCACCCCCCTCCCGCCGCCACGCCAAAGGGACGCGCGAAGCTGGTGACGGGAAAGTGCCGCCGTTTCCCTACGAGTGGCGAGACTGAATTTTGGAGCGCTTCGGAAGCTAGCTCTCCAGGAGCTCCCGAAAGAACTCGATCGTCCGGGGCCAAGCCGTCTCGGAAGCGGCCATGTTGGCACCATCCATCCCGGTCTGTCGGCCCAGGAAGCCGTGACCGGCGCCGTCGTAGATATTGACCTCATAGCGCTTTCCGAGGCGCTCCATCTCGGCTTGTGCGTCGGGAATCGTCGCGTTCACCCGGTTGTCAGTTCCACCGTAGTGACCCAGGACGGGTGCCTGGATGCGCGCCAACGTCTCGGTGGCCGGGGAGCTGCCGTAGTAGACGACGGCGGCGTCGAGCTCGGCGAAGTCCACCGCGAAGTTGAACGACGTGGAGCCGCCCCAGCAGAAGCCCACGGCGCCCACCATGTCCGTAGCCGACGGAAGCGACGTCCCGTACGCTGCCGCCGCCCGGAGCCGCCGATTCACCTCGGCTGCATCCAGGTCGCGCATGGCACGGCGGACTTCCCCCGGCTCGATGGACTCGGTACCGCCGCCCCCGGGTCCCTTACCGGACAGCAGGTCCGGCGTCACCACGATGAACCCTTCAGCCGCCAGTTGGTCGGCCACGGCTCGGGCCCAGTCAGACATGGCCCGGATGTCGTGGATGACCACGACGACGGGCGCGTCGTCGCTACGCTCGGGATACGTGACCCATGCTTGGACATCGTCCCCAACGCCCGCGTCGTACGTCACCCATTCCCCGTGCCGGGGCGAGGCCTCCAAGCGGGCGGTGGCGTTGTCCCCGTCGGCAGGCAGGCTCTGAGCGTCTCGCGGTCCAGGGAGGGCCAGGGCGCCCAGGATCAATCCACCAAGAAAGTGTCGTCGAGCCGAAGAAGTCATGTCGAGCCTCAGAGGTTGAGAAGAGGTGTCTAGTGTGGTGTCCCAGAACTCTCGGTGGCTCGCGGCCTTCTGGGACACCACACTAAGCGGGGCCGATCCGGAGAATTAGCTCGATACCCCAGTAGCGCTCATCCGTCAAGAAGAACTGCCCCATGGGTGACGGGCCGTCGTGGAAGACTCCGCGGATATGGGCGGAGCGGTCGCCGTCCCGCACCACCAGCCCCAGGACGGCGGACAGCTGTCCCGACCAGTCGGTCCGATCGGCGCTCTGCCAATCCAGCCCGCCGTCCAGACCGAAGTCGCCGCCGGACCACCCAAGCCACTGGAAGTCGGCCCCAAGCTGCACGAGGGCGTCGTCCGAGAAGTCCGGGCCCAACAGGGCTTCGTTCTCCAAGCTGGAGCGCATGACGACGCCCCCGCCACCGTACAAACGCACCAGTCCCATCCGATACGCCACCAGGGCGTCGAGCGTCTCGGATGTGAAGTCCACCCGCTCGGCCCCGCTCTCGATCACCTCGTCGCCGAGATGGGCGCTCCAGTGCGTGAGGCGCACCCGGGCCGACCACGGCCCCCACGCGGCCTCGACGGGGAATGCGACCACCCAATCAGAGGCCACCAGATCGCTGCTCGATATCTCGAGCCGGAAGCGACCGAAGACCCCGGCTTGGATCCCGAGCGCCAGGCCTCCGTCCTCCCACTGCGCCGGACTCCAGAGTCGGAAGGCCCCTCCCAGGGCGGCCTCACCCTGGAGCTCGGTGTCGAGCCCTTCCTGGCCCACGAAGTCGAAGGGCGGCCGCTCGGCTGGGTCGAAACGGCCACGAAACACGGGGGTCCACAGCGCTCGTAATGCAAAGACGGGCTCCCGCATGGCGGCGTGGGGGGCGGTGAAGTAACCCTGATCGGGAAACCATGAATCGCCGAAAGGGCTCTGGGCCTCGATCCCGGGCGTGATGAGCCCCAGGGAAGTGAAGACCAAGGCTGTGAGTTGCAGAAAGACTTTCACGCGTGCTCCGGCGCGGGTATCTCGGCTGGGCGGCCGCTCATTCTATCGCAGGCGGGCTCCGACGTAAAAGGGACCCAGCACCCTGCGCCGGTGGTACGACAGGTCTCAGATGAGGACAAGCCAACAAGGATGGATATGGACCGCGTAGAGATCCCCAACCAGGCAACCTACTCGCCGCTGGCCCTTACGGACGTCTTCATGCTCGCGCCCCTGGCGTCGCGGGTGCTGCTGGGCGCCACTGTGCCCGGCCGCATCATCCAGGCGCTGGCCCTCGGCGCCTACACCGGGAGCGTGTTGAGCGACTGGATCTCCAGGCGAGATGCACGACCCATCGACTTCGGCGAGGTCTTCGGTCAGGATCTCTCCGACCTGGAGCCCATGGCGGACGAGGACCGCCAGGCGGAGGTGGAAGAGCTCGTCCAGAAGCTGAACGACAACTACGAGCCGGTGAAGATGTCGCGGGAGGAGCTGGCAGTCCTCGCCAATGAGCGGTTGACCGACTACATCGCTTCCATCACGGGGCAGCGCGTGGAGACCAGCGCCGAAGTGCGGAGCTTCGCGATCTCCAAGCTCATCTTTCCCTTTGCCCTGGGCGCCTGCGACATCCTCTCCGGTGACGTGACCATCTTCCGCGATGCGGGGATCTTCGAGCCCCACATCATCGCCCACGAGTTCTGTCACCGGAAAGGCTACTACAAGGAGCTCCAGGCTCAGGCACTCGCGTACCTGGCTCTCAGCACGGCCGAGGAGAACATCCTGGTTCAGTCGGCCCACTCCGAGCGCGTGCACCGGAATCTTCGGGTGCTCGCCGGCGGCGATCTGGACCGCTACCACGAGTTGGTGGACGAGTCCGGCCTCCGCGAGGAGCTTGCCAGGGACTTCCACGACATCCGCCCCAAGCCGTCCATGTACGAGCAGGGCATGTGGACCATCATGAAGCCGCTCATGGAGGAGCGGATGAAGATGACCGGCCAGAACGGTCTCGCCGACTACGACGCCGGCTTCACCGACTTCATTCACTCTCAGGGCTGACGAGCGGCCCTTTCCTCCCTACATTCTCGCCCGGCTGTTCGCGTGGACCGATCGCGGATCCACCTGAAATCCTGGTCGCAATATGAGCGCAATTCTGCCTGCTGTAATCGGCCTGGTGGCTTTAGGCCTCGGCTATCGCTTCCACTCGAAGTTCGTCGCCGAGAACGCCGAGCCCCGTTGATCCATGAGCTCACTGCAGCGCGTCGCGGCGATGATCGATCGGCTCAACGATCGTATCGGCGGGGCAATCCAATGGCTCGCCCTGATCATGGTGCTCGTGGGAGCATTCAACGCCCTCGCCCGCTATGCGACGCGGTACACCGGCATCTCTCTCAGCTCCAACGCCTACCTCGACCTGCAGTGGTACTTCTTCAGCCTCATCTTCCTCCTGGGGGTGGGATACGGGCTGAACCACGACTACCACGTCAGGGTCGACGTCCTGTATGCGAAGCTGGGGCGGAGGGGGAAGGCGTGGATCGATCTCCTGGGGACGGTGCTGTTCCTCGTGCCGTTCTCACTCGTCATGCTCTGGGTCTCATGGAGACCGGTCTGGAATAGCTGGGCGATCCGGGAGAGCTCGCCGGATCCGGGAGGGCTCCCGCGCTACCCCATCAAGGCCGTCATCCTCGTGGCGTTTCTCCTCCTTCTCCTTCAGGGGATCAGCCACGCGCTGAAGCAGGCGACCATTCTCTGGGGATCGCAGCGCGAAGGGCATCCCGAGTCGGGCCCTGCGCCTGGGGACGCCTCCGACCCTCTTGGTGGCTCGCGAACTTCGGAAACGGAACACTAGTGGGCGACGTCTGGGGTCCCATCATGTTCCTGGGGGTCTTGGCCCTCATCTTCACCGGATACCCGGTGGCATTCGCCCTGGCCGGGACGGCCCTCGTGTTCTCCCTCCTCGGCACCCTGGCCGGCGACTTCGACCTGATCCTCCTCCGGGCGCTCCCGGACCGGACCTTCGGGATCATGTCGAACTACACGCTTCTGGCCGTCCCCTTCTTCATCTTCATGGGCACCGTCCTGGAGAAATCACGTCTGGCCGAGGACCTGCTGGAGACCATCGGCATCCTGTTCGGACGCTTCCGAGGCGGATTGGCTCTGGGCGTGATCGGCGTAGGCGCGTTGCTGGCCGCGGCCACCGGTATCGTGGGGGCGTCCGTCACGGCCATGGGCCTCATCTCGCTGCCTGTCATGCTCAGGAACGGGTACGAGGACGATCTGACCCTCGGCGTCATCGCGGCCTCCGGGACCCTTGGCCAGATCATCCCGCCCAGCATCGTCCTGATCGTTTTGGGAGACCAGATGGGCGTATCGGTGGGGGCACTGTTCCAGGCCGCCGTCGTGCCGGGGCTCATCCTCACCGGGGCGTACGCGCTCTACGTCGTGGGCGTGACCATCGTGAGGCCCGAGGCGGCGCCGGCGATGGAGGAGGGGCGCGACATTCGTGGCCTCGCCCTGGCCCGCCGAGTTGTGGTCTCCCTGATCCCACCCCTCGCTCTGATTCTCGTCGTGCTCGGGAGCATCTTCGCTGGCGTGGCGACGCCGACGGAGGCCGGCGCCCTGGGTGCCGTAGGAGCCATGATCCTGGCCGCGGTGGGTGGGCGGCTCTCCATGGATGCCCTCAGGGCGGCCATGAACGACACCACGCGCCTCACCATCATGGTGATCTTCCTCCTCATGGGCTCCACGGTCTTCACCCTCGTGTTCCGCGGCCTGGAGGGAGACTTGTGGATCGCACAGATGCTTTCGAGCCTCCCCGGCGGCTCCCTGGGCTTTCTCGTTGTCGTGAATGCCGTCGTCTTCGTCCTCGGCTTCTTCATCGACTTCTTCGAGATCGCGTTCATCATCGTACCCCTCGTCGTGGCTCCGGCTCAGATCCTGGGCCTCGACTTGACCTGGCTTGGGATCGTCCTGGCCGTGAACATCCAGACGTCCTTCCTCACGCCGCCCTTCGGCTTCTCGCTGTTCTACCTCCGGGGAGTCACACCTGCGGACATCTCCACGACGAGCATCTATCGGGGCGTGGTGCCGTTCATCGTCATCCAGCTCGTCTTGCTAGGCGGCCTCATCGCCTGGTTGCTGCGGTGAGGTTTGCGGTGGGGGCTCCGAGTCACCCAGGAGCCTGAAAACTCCCTGCCCGACGGGCGTCCCTCGTCAGCCCCATGGTGACGCTCAGGGAAGACAAGGTGTAAGCAGTACGTATCTTTACATCGTGAGTATACGTAACAACCGGATCGCCATAGGTTTCCGGCTACCCTTGGTGATTCCACTCGCCCGAGCCAGCCTGGAGGTCTCCATGTCTGCACCTGCCTTTGCACGCATCTCGCTTGTGACCGCCTTTCTGTGGACCATACCTCTGGTCGCACAAAGGGATTGGGATGTCGTCGAGATTCGCACCGTTCCCCTGGGCGGCGGGGTCTACATGCTGATGGGAAGCGGCGGCAACATCGGGCTCTCCGTCGGGGAGGACGGGGCCTTCATCATAGACGATCAGTTCGCCCCGCTCACCGAAAAGATCAAAGCCGCCATCGCGGAGGTGACGGATCGGCCCGTGGAGTGGGTCCTGAACACCCATTGGCACGGCGATCACACCGGTGGGAACGAAAACTTCGGAGGCTCGCGTGCCCTCATCGTCGCCCACGACAATGTCTACAAGCGGCTCAATCCGGCGGAGTTCGCCGATCTGGTCGGACGCAGTCAGCAGGCCCCCGATGCGGCTCTTCCGGTGGTCACCTTCGATCGGACCATGACCTTCCACTGGAACGGAGAGGACGTCCACGCCTTTCACGTGGAGTACGCCCACACCGATGGAGACGTGATCATCCACTACCACGGATCCGATGTCTACCACATGGGCGACACGTTCTTCAACGGCCGCTATCCCTTCATCGATGTAGAGTCGGGGAGGAACGTAGACGGGCTGATTGCTGCGGCGGACCTGATTCTCCGCATGAGCGGATCGGGCACCCGGATCATCCCGGGCCACGGCGAGCTGGCGACTCGCGACGAACTGTGGGTCTACCGCGAGATGCTCAGCACGGTGCGGGACCGGGTCGCCCAGCTGATCCGGGATGGCAAGAGCCAGAACGAAGCGGTGGCGGCCAACCCGACCGCCGACCTCGACGAGGACTGGGAGACCACCCGGGACTGGACGGAAAGATTCGTGGCTCTCGTCTACCGGAGCCTGACGCAAGGTCGGTAGGAGGGCGTCCTACACTTTCGGGAACGCGAAATTGGCGTACTCGAGCTCGTTGCCACGGAAGTACCGGAAGCTCCGGGCCCTGAACTCGCTCCAGGAGTCGTAGACCCTTCTGAAGTCAGCGGACGCCGCCGCCTGCTCTTCGAGGTAGGTCTGAGTCTCTCGCCAAGCCGCCTCCAGGATATCGTCCGAGAAGCTCCGCAGGGTGACGCCGTGCTCGGAAGTAAGCCGTGCCAGGGCGAGGGGATTCTCCACGTCGTAGCGGGCGAGGGTTTGGACGTTGGCGCCGTTGCAGGCGCTCGTAAGAGCTTCCTGATACGTAGGTGGGAGATCGTTCCAGGCGTCGAGGCCCACCTGGAGGGTGGTCGTGACGCCGGGCTCCCACCAGCCCGGGATGTAGTAGTTCTTGGCGATCCGGTAGAGGCCGAGCTTCTCGTCGTCGTAGGGGCCCACCCACTCGGTGGCGTCGATGGCACCGCGCTCGAGGGCCGGGTAGATCTCGGCAGCCGCCAGGACCTGTACGCTCACGCCGAGGCGGACCATGATCTCGGCCGCCAACCCCGGAATCCGCATGCGCAGACCCCTCATGTCCGCCAGAGAGTCGATCGGCTCACGGAACCACCCACCGAACTGGAGCCCGGTGCTGCCGCACACGAAGCTGATGATTCCGAAGTCCGAGTAGATGTCCCTCATCAGATCCAGGCCACCGGCGTGATTCAGCCAGGCGATTCGCTGCCGGTAGGTCAGTCCGAACGGAATCGCGGTTCCGAAGGCGAGGGCCGGGTTCTTCCCAATGTAGTAGTAGTCGGCGGTGTGCCCGGCCTGTACGGTGCCGGACTGGACTCCGTCCATGACCTGAAGGGCAGGGACGAGCTCGCCGGGGGCGAACACCCGGATCGTGAACTGCCCTCCGGTCAGGGCCTCGACGCGATCCGCGACGCGCAGCGCCGTGCCGTGGAGGATGTCCAGGCTGGGAGGATAGCTGGAGGCGAGTCGCCAGCTCACGCGGGGGCCGGTCACTACGTTGTCAGCAGCCCTGCTTTGAGGCTCGGTGCCCCTGCAGGAGGCGAGAACGCCGGCGCTGGCGGCACCGAGCGTGGCCTTGCGCACGAATTCCCGACGCTTCAGAGGGGTCATGGTATGGTCACTTGCTCCTGGTGACATGGATCAGGGGGTTCGCCGTTTCCGCCCCATGATCTACCTAGGGCAGCTCACGGTGGCAAATGGCGGTGTGGCGGACACGGGTGGCGGAGCTGAACCGCCATCTCATCTCGGAGTGAGGGGCGTCAGTCTCCCAACGCTTGAACGTCACCCAAGAGCGTGAAGCCCAGCTCCTCGTCCGCGATCATCTCCGAGTAGTCGATGTAGATCCGGGTCGGGTACCCACGGCTGGGGTCGAACTCCACCTGGACCTCGTGAGCGTTCCGGTCGTACGCGTCCTGTATGAGATCGAAGAGGCCGTCGATCGTCAGGTACAACTGCACCTCGTTGGGCTCCAACACCTCTCCCGTTGCGAGGTCGGTGGCGCCAGCCACGACTCCGGCCACCACGGTGACCCGGACTCCCTCCCTGAAGGGGCAAAAGCAGACCCGCCGAACGTCGTAGGTGTAGTCCGCGAGGCCCTGGGCCTCCCAGAGGGCCCGTTGCTCGCCCAAGCGATCCATCTCTGGGCCGGTCGAGTCGCTGCAGGCGAGCGAGCCAAGGAGAAGGACACCAGCCAGGACGGACCAGGCAGGGGGCGTCGCGGATCGGTTGGGGCCTGCCGTATATGGAAACAAGCGTGCCTCGGTGCTCATCGTAGAAGCGGGTCTACCCATTGAATAACGTTTGACCGGGAATACGTGTGACAAGGTCAGGCCAACGGCAGCCACGCCTCCACCCCGCTCTTCGTGTCCTGGAAGACCGTCTCCGGAGGGTGGCTAAGGACTCTCGTTACGATCCACACATCGCCTACGGCGCCAATGGTGTTCACCGCGAAGCAGAGATCCCAGAAGATCTCCCCGGGGACGAGCACGAAGGCCGTGACGAATGCGGCGTCCAGGATCACCAAGGGTGCCAGCGCGATGGCTACGAGGTGATTCCGAGCGATCTTCTCCTTGAACGTGGTGAAGACGAGAGGGGGCTGTATCCCGAATATGGGTCGGTAACCAAACAGCATCCCAGCAGCTCCGTGCAGGCCTTCGTGGAGGACCAGGACCAGCGCCAGGGCCGCGCACAGAAGCCCCAGTGTGGCGAGCCACGAGGGGAAGAGCAGGCCCAGCATCGCGTTCCCGATCCCTATGACGATCCCGACGCCGACTCCTACCAGGGTGGCCGCCTCACGGGGGAAAACGTGATCGGCGACCTTCTCTAGGCTCGGCTGCCCCTGGGACAACGACGTATTCTCCATGAGAGCTCTCCGGTCAGCAGGTTTGGGAGTCCGGGGTCGGCTATGGTCGGGCTAGTCTTCCGCGGACTTGTGGTCAATCTCGTCGAACATCTTATAGAGAAATGGATCGCTTAGAGAAATGGATCGCTGCGTCGGGTCGGCTCCAAAGGTCCAGTTCCCAACCCCCTTCTCGCGAGCTGGTGCACACTGGCGAGGAGCCTCGTCTCCAACTCCTCGGCGAGTGGGGCGACCGCTCCGCGGCGTAATGGCGGCTACGGGTCGAGCAAGACGCCACCGACGAGGTTGCACAAGCGCAACTCCATGCGGGCAAGCGACTTGAGGATAAATTTGTAGCCGCCCTCGCAGAATTGCCCCGATCGAGCTTGCGACTAGCGTGATGGGTCCGTAGCATGCGAGGCGTGACACGGAGGGAGCAAAGCTATGAGAACGCCACCACTCCGACGTCCCATCGCCGCGCCCTCTGTTCATGGCGCACGCCCCGATCTGCCGCAAGTGCGTGTGCACGCTGTACCTCGTGCCCCCTCGCGCCGTATGAACGGACCTGACCACCTGCCGCTCGCCCGATCGGGGTATCTGATGCGCGCCGGCGCCGGGAGTGAGCGCTAAGGTGGCGCGAACACCCCAGGGCGCGCGGTCGGCGGCAGCCCATTGGGAGATCCGCCCCTACCAGGACGGCGACGAGCGGCAGATCGTCGAGCTGTTCGATCGTGTCTTCGGCCGCCGCATCAGCGAGGCGCACTGGCGTTGGAAGCTCCGGAGCCTCCCGTCGCCGGCTGAAAACGTCCGGCTCGCCGTGCGCGACGGCGAGCCGGTCTTTCACTATGGCGGGATTCCCTGCCGCTTTCGCTTACCGGGCGGCGAGGCTACGGCGATGGTCTCGGTCGACGCGATGACGCACCCGGACCTGAGGCGGCGGGGCATCTTGACCGGAACTGTCCGGCACGCCCACGAACACTGGGGTGCGGCAGGGGTCCCGTTCACGCTCGGACTACCGAACGAGCAATGGGGGTCGCGTACCTCGGCCCTGGGGTGGGAGCCACTGTTCGAGATCGAATGGCTGGTGCGGCCGCTACGGCCGTGGGCACTGACGGCACCGAAAGGGGCTCACGACTTGTCGCTCGGAGCGCCGCTCGACGCCGGGTGGAATGCGCTGTGGAACCGGAAGATCGGTACGGACGCGACCATAGAGGTCGAGCCGGTGGAGAGCATCGCCGGTACCGCGGCCGAGGCTGCGCTCGATGGCCTCTGGCGGGCGCGGCGTGACGATCTCGAGATTTCCGTCGTGCGCGACGCGGGGTGGGTGGCCTGGCGCTACCTCGCCGGACCGTCGATTCAATACCGCGTTTTGCTGGCGACACGGGGGGGGGGGAAGGAGTCGGCTACTTGGCGTACCGGACCAAGACCGCGCAAGGCCGCGAACTTGGCTTCGTTGCCGATCTGTTCACGGCGGTTGACGATGAGGCGGCCCGGATGATGCTGATCGGCCGAGCGATCGAGGAAATGCGCGCCACGGGAACCCATGCCGCGCTCGTCCTGGCGACTCGCGCTACGCCGCTTCAACGTACGCTCCACCGGGCCGGCTTCGTGTTCTCCAAGGGATCGTTCACCGTGCACATGGTCCCGTTCAGCTTGGCGCTCCCACTCCAGCTGGCCCGGGAACCGCGCCACTGGTGTCTGGCAGGAGGCGATTTTGACGTTCTTTAAGCCGCGGTGGGTCAAGGATCTTGCCACGCGCAGCATCTTCCCGCTGATCGAGGGATTCTGGGCCGCTGGCTTTGCACTACTCGGCCGCATTCACCCGGCGGCCCGAATGGCGCGCGCCTGGGAGGGGGCGGGCGGCGAACGGGTGGTGATCGTCGCGCCTCACCCAGACGACGAGACGATCGCCGCCGGCGGGGTCGCCATTCTGCACCGCCAGGCCGGCGACCGTATCGTCATGGTGGTGGTCACGGACGGCCGCGCGTCGCGCGCCGGAGGCCTCGACGCTGAGACGATGGCGCGCCGGCGGGCCGGCGAGATCGAGGCGGCCGGGGAGGTGCTCGGCATTTCCGAGCTCGTGCAACTTGGGCTCCCGGAGGGGGCGTGGGCGGCGCCGGAGCTCGCGCGACACCTGGCACCGTTGCTCACCGGAACCGATATTGTTTACGCTCCGGGCTGTGTCGACTTCCATCCGGAGCATATCGCGGTGGCGCGCGTCGTGGCGGAGATCGTCGACGCCGGGCAAACGGTTCGGGCGTATCAGGTAGGTGTGCCGCTGACCACGAGGCTCGCCAACCTGGTCGCCGACATCGGCGAGGTGGAGTCGGCCAAGCGGCAAGCGCTCGAGTGCTTCGAGACCCAGGCCGACACACTGGCGACGGCGGGGCGTATCGGGCGCTACCTGGCTCGCCAATACCGGCTGCCCGCGGTCGAGCTATTCTGGGAGATGCCGGGGGACACCTACGCTCGGGTCATCGACGGCGCCGGCTCGCAGGGGAGGAGTCCGTTTCGGGGCATCCGTCGGGTGCCGATCGGCGATCCGCTGGCATGGATCATCGGCGGTCGGGCTCGGGCGCGGCTTCGCAGGCGGGCCGCAACCGATCCCACCACCGACGCCCCGCCCACGCCCCAGTCCATTCTCCCCGCCTCCCGCACGAGCATGAGACATCGCCAATGATGCCTATCCTGCTATTCAAGAGCATGAGTGGGGTGCGGAGCCGCCCGGCGCGAGAGAGGATCATTAATAACCCTCGAGCGATCGTTCAGGCCGGACCGGCCGCCACCGGGACAAACACAGCTCACGCGGCTGGACAGCTGGCCCACGCGGGACGGATCTTGGCCGGGACCCAAACGGAACACCGTACACGATGCTCGCGACCTTCCTGAAGTGGATGCACAAGCCGATCTACGCGTCGCGGATTGAAGCGCTCGTCCAACTGATCATTCCCCAGCTGGCAGAATCCGATCGTGTTCTGGACGTGGGATGTGGAGCTGGTGCCCTGGGTCGCCGCATCTTGGACTCTCCATCTTGTCCGCTCGGTATCGAGATCACCGGGCTGGAGGTCCTCCGCCGCGCTGACCGGCTCATTCCGATAGAAACGTATGATGGCCGTCAGATATCATTCCCTGACCAGGCCTTCGACGTTGTCATCCTCGCGGACGTGCTGCACCACGCAGCAGATGCGCACCTACTCCTGTCGGAGTGCGCCCGCGTGACCCGCCGGACACTCCTCGTGAAGGATCACAAGGTCGAAGGCTTTCTAGCCGAGAAGCGTTTGACCCTGATCGATTGGGCCGCCAACAAGCCGTACGGGTCATGTCTTCCAAAGAATATTTTTTGATTCGGTCGTTTCGGCTGCTTGATACTCGTCTTCAAATGTGTGCGCCATCGACCAAGAGCCCCGGACATTTCTGCGTGATAAGCGTACATCTCGATAATATCCTCATGTAGATCGAAGAGAGCTTGCATGGTGACAAAAATTCCTGCTTGAATCGACCTGGGTGTACAATGATGGTATTTGCTTGACAGCGGTGCCCTCGCCGCGTTGCTGTACTATGCTGCTTTGTCCTCCTGTTTGGGCGGTCTTGTTTTCGCTGCCTTTTTCGCCTCCTTGAGCCCTGCCTTGAACGCTTGGTAGGGCATCCTGCCGTCCATTCCGCAGCTGCGGTGCGGACCTCGCCATCCCCCAATGTAACGCTCTACAGGCGTAAGAATGGCGAGGACTGTGGTGGGTTGCGGCGTTTGCTTGCGAGCCTGTTCCAACGAGGGCACATCAGCCTCTACGGACCAGGCCCCGTTTCTATAGGTTTCGGATTAGCCGTTGAAGGCGGTGTCTCGCGCTTTGCTCGGCGCTCTCGCCTGCGTGGTGTTTGCCTCCCGGCAGCCGAAGAGACGGATCATCCGCGCGAGGTCATCGAGGCGGCCTTGGCGCACGTCGTCCAGAACCGAGTCGAGGCAGCCTATCGGCGTACGGACCTGTTCGAGCGGCGGCGCCGGCTCATGAACGACTGGGCCGCCTACCTCTGCGGGGAACTGGACCTTCGCCTAGCAGTCCCCGCATCGCCAGCTCGAAGTCTCCCTCTGCCAGTCCGTGCAGATACAGCTCCGGAAGCAGAGCGCCCAGCTCCTTCGTCCGCCTCGCGAACAACGGCAGCACCCGACTCTCGAACCGCTCCTCGACGCCCCGAACCCGAGGGCGTCGGAGTGTGATCGTGCCCGAGCTCATCGACAGCCGCCCAGGCTTACCGTGCCCGTTGCGGTAGCCCGGGCTCGCGTCCACCGCCTCTCTTCGCTTCGACTTCTCCCGGCCCAACAAGCTCCGTGACTTCCTCCTACAGGATCTCCTGGATGAAGTCCTGAGCCCTTTGCCGCACCAGCCTCTCCAGCCCTTTCCACACCGGTGTCCTGGACTCCCCCTCCGGTCCCACCCTATCATTGCGCATGAGGCGACGTTCCTTTCCCCCGGGCGCCAACCCGGGTCTCGCTGTTAATCGTCAGCGGAAAGGTACGTCGCCTCTCTTTTTGCACACCCTTTGATCCTAGCTCCATGCCCGCTTCGCAGGATGCCAGAAAAAGTTTGACATGGGTGGGAGCGGCACCCGCGCCCATTCCAGGCCGAGCGCCGACGCCATGAGCGCGCCTCGCGTTCGGAGGGACGCCGCCTCCCGGTCTGATTCGCAGTCCTTCCCTGCCGCGCCCGGCTGGGCCCGGGCACCCCCGAGCCTTCCCCCCCCCCCCGCCAGAGCGGCTGCGGGCACGCCTCGCCCGCTCCTGGGTACTATGACCGGTCGTAGGGTGTGGCCATGTATTCGCTAGTGAAGGAGGCATGATATGAATCGACTCAGATCCGTGGCCTCTTGTTCGATGGTCTTCATTCTGGTTCCCTGTGCATCGGCTGCCCAGCAGCTGTATGTGAGCACCGAGTCGGGACTTGGTATCGGAAATTCTCTAGGTACCGAAGCCAGGGATACTGATTTTCCGACCCTCTGCGACGGGCATTTGGATCCCCACAATCTTTTTTCTCCGGCGGGAATTACTGAACCTGGAGGATGCTCGTCTGCGGCGTCGACCTGGGATAACAGCTTTGGGAGCGCAACCGGGATCATCGCCGGCTTCGCTTTGGGTGTAAGCACCGATATCGGGGTGAGGATTGAAGCGGAATATTTTCGTTCCGGTATCCAATACAATGCTACCTCCACACTCGGTGGTGGTGGAGCGGACGTTCAGGACAAATCGGACCAGGAACTGTTCCGCTTGGAGGAACGCATAGGAAGCGTCAACATAAACAACTTGACCGTTAACCTATATTATGATCTTCCGGCCTCCGGGCAGCTCGGTCCATATATCGGAGGCGGCCTAGGTTTCGGAATGGCCGGACTGGACTATGCCGGCGTTTTTGCCCGTAATCTAAACCCTGATGTCATTAAGACGGCGGATGAAGCAACCTACAACGGGAGCGGAAACGAAGCCGTCGACCGCCAGGCTCTGCACGAGAGGATCGCCGGTACGACTACGACGGCGAGTCACACGCTTCAGGATACGATATTGGGTTACCAAGCGGTTGTGGGGGTGGACTATATGGTGTCCGATAACGCTTCCATCGGAGTCAAGGGACGCTGGGTCAAGTACGCCGACTTTAGTGACAGTAATGAATGGGATCAGCTGCGCAGTCATAGCTCAGACAATGGTCAGGGAACGAACGTCGTCGTGTATACGATTGAAACAGAAGACTTGAGCGCGTTTGGAGTCACTTTGGTCATGAAATACGCGTTTTGATTCCGCCGTCTGTACAGGAATGGTAATGACCTGACACTCGGCCCTCGCCGGAGCTATGTCTAGGTAATTATATACCCCTTGCACGACAACTGCGGGTCAGTTAGCGTGGGGTATGAATCTGAGAGGTTGGCTTGGCAGGCCATACACTGCGGTGTGTGGTCTCGCAATGTTCACGGGTTTGTTGGTCGATTTTCAGGGTGCGGCCTCCTAAGATGTCCAAGGTCGTGCCTGTTCTTGCGGCGTTCCTCCCTATAATAGCTATAGGTGGAACGACGTTCTTTGGGCTTTGGTCAATAACGTCTATTTGGACGTTCCTTTAGGTCACGGCGCCCTGCTGCGAGGTTTGGAACATACTATCACACTGTGGTTCAATGCCGTGATGCCGCCAGGTTCGCGATGGAATGTTCCACGCACAGTGCAGAACTGTATGCTGACTTGCGGCAACTTTCCGAAATATTGGGAAGGTTGGGCATAGAGTGTCCATCCGTATTCCCAGATGACCAGAAATATTCAAGCATATGGTTCGCCTTTCTGACTGAATTGAGCTCACTGGCTTTCCATGGAGATTTGACCAAAGCGCGCAGGCTAAAAAAGTTGATGTCCCTGTGAACAGACAGATGTTACGCGGCGGCTGTCAGCTCGCGGTACCGGAGGGCCTGGCCGTCCAGGAGACGGATCAGGACGGCCTCGAAGATGTAGGGGTTGTTCCGGTGGTTGATCCTGAACTCGACTTCGGACAGGTAGGCGTCCAGGTGCTTGGCGCTGACCTGGTGCCATGCTCCGACGATGGAGCGCTTGAGAAGGCTCCAGACACCCTCTACGCTGTTCGTGTGGACATCTCCGACCACCCACTCCTCTTCGGAGTGTTTGACCGTCTCATGGCGCGTGTCGTGATCGGCGATCCCGAGGTAGGACTTAAGCTCGTCGGTGTAGATGGCCTCGGTGTCGGACCGCGTGTTCCTGGCGATGAAGGCGTGGAGCGTGGCCCGCTTGATGTTGGGGACCGCCTCGATACGCACCTCGCCGCCACGCTGGACGGCTCCGGCGACCCACGTCTTGCCGACGCGGTTGCCGGTACCGACGCCGCGCCTCTTGCCGCCGACCAGGGTCTCGTCCACCTCGACCACGCCGAACAGGGTCGGCCCGCCCGAGAGATTGCCCCGCATGGCCGACCGGATACGATGGCACAGGTGCCACGCGGTCTTGTAGGTGACGCCGATCGTCCGCTTGATCTGGTTCGCGCTGATGCTCTTCTTCGACTCGCAGACCAGGTAGATCGTTACGAACCACTTCCAGAGCGGAAGGTTCGTGTTGTCGAAGATGGTTCCCGAAGTAACGCTGAAGCGGTAGCGGCACCCGTTGCAGTCGAACTGGTCGCGGGTGCTGATCTCCGAGACGGACATGTCGCCGCAGCGCGGGCAAGCAACCGCCCCCGACCAGCGCAGCTTCTCAAGGTATTCGCGGCAAGTCTCTTCGTCGCGGAACTTTTCGATCAACGAAATCAGATTGATTCTGGAGGTGTCAACCATGGGTCATACCCGGCGTAAAGAGGACAAGCTACCGAAGGACGTAAGGCACCTAACGGGCGACCAGGTGATGGAGAAGTTGTTCTCTAAGAAAGTGGCTAAAGAACTGAAGAAGGTCGCCCATGAGAAGGGCCGGAAAGCGAAGTGAATATCCATACACTGAATCTAATACAACCGGCCCTGCCGTGCAAGGGGTATATAATTACCCAATGTTAGGATCGACCTGGTCTGAAGCTTTTCAGCGAGGAGGTCAGGATGGGAAGGAAGCGACACACTCCGGAGCAGATCATCACTGCACTGCGGGAGGCAGAGGTGGGTCTGGCCCGCGGCAAATCCGTGAAGCTGATCAGCCGGGAGCTGGGCATCACCGAGCAGACGTACTACCGGTGGAGGCGGGAGTACGGCGGGATGAAGGTGAGCCAGGCACGGCGCCTGAAGGAGCTCGAGCGCGAGAACGGGCGCCTGAAGCGAGCAGTGGCGGACTTGACACTGGACAAGCTGATCCTGGAGGAAGCGGCCGAGGGAAACTTCTGAGCCCCGAGCGCCGACGACGTTGTGTGGTGCGTGTACGTCAGCAGCTCGGGGCGTCGGAGAGGAGAGCGTGCCGGGTGCTCGGGCAGCCACGCACGACCCAGCGCCGGGCGAGGAAAGTGGCGAGTGACGAGGGGGCGCTCCGAGGTGATATCGTGCGACTTGCGAGTCGATTCGGCCGCTACGGCTACCGACGCGTCACGGACATGCTCCGCATCGAGGGCTGGGGGGTGAACCACAAGCGGGTGGAGCGGATCTGGAGGCAGGAGGGGCTGAAGGTCCCGCAGCGGCAGCCGAAGCGAGGTCGGCTGTGGCTCAACGACGGATCGTGCATCCGGCTGAGGCCGCTGTATCGGGGCCACGTCTGGTCGTACGACTTCGTGGCCTCGAGGACGCACGACGGGCGTGCGCTGAAGCTGCTGACAGTGCTGGACGAGCACACGAGGGAGTGCCTGGCGATCGTGGTGGCTCGCAAGATCCGCTCGCACGACGTGCTCGAGGTGCTGGCCGATCTGTTCGTCCGACACGGGCCTCCCGAGTATCTGAGGTCGGACAACGGACCGGAGTTCACCGCGAAGCTCGTGCGGCGGTGGTTGGGGTGGAGGGCCGTGAAGGACCCTCAGGTGGAGTATTATTATTAGCATTAATATTATTATTATAATTCCTGCGTGTTCGTACCTGCTAGTGTCTCATCCCCGAACGGCGTCGCCGAACGACGTCATGTGAGTGTCCCATGATTCAAGCGAGTGCATCGAAAACCGACCAGTATCTGAGTGAGGCTGACCAGTTCAGCGCCCACAACTACGAGCCCCTCCCGGTGGTTCTGGACCGAGGAGAGGGCGTCTGGGTTTGGGACGTGGACGGCAACCGATATCTCGACATGCTCGCCGCTTATTCGGCGCTGAATCAGGGACACCGCCATCCAGAGATCATGCGAGCCGCCGAAGAGCAGATGGCCAAGCTGACCTTGACGTCTCGGGCGTTCCACAACGACCAGATGGGTCCCTTCCTCCGGGAGCTCTGCGAGGCCACCGGATTCGAGAAGGCCCTTCCCATGAACACAGGGGCCGAGGCCGTGGAGACGGCCATCAAGACCGTGCGGAAGTGGGGCTACCAGGTGAAAGGCGTGCCCGAAGGGCAGGCCGAGATCATCGTCTGCGAGAACAACTTCCACGGGCGGACGACGACCATCGTCGGGTTCTCCTCCGAGGATCAATACAAGGAGGGCTTCGGGCCCTTCACGCCGGGGTTCGTGATGGTGCCGTACGGCGACGTGGAAGCCTTCGAGGCCGCCATCACCGAGAATACGGTCGGCTTCCTCATGGAGCCTCTGCAGGGCGAGGGCGGAGTCGTCGTACCCCCGGAAGGTTACCTGAGCCGGACGGCCGAGATCTGCCGCGAGCGCGGAATCGCCTTCGTGGCCGACGAGATCCAGACCGGACTCGGTCGCACCGGTCGTCTCTTCTGCTGCGACTGGGAGGACGTCCGGCCCGACGTGCTCATCGTCGGCAAGGCTCTGGGCGGTGGCGTTTACCCGGTGTCTGCAGCCATCGCCGACTCGGAGTTCATGGATCTCTACCGGCCCGGTGATCACGGCTCGACCTTCGGCGGCAATCCTCTGGGTGCGGCGGTGGGGCGGGCTTCGCTCCGGGTGATTCTCGAGGAGAATCTGTCGCAGCGCTCCGACGAGCTGGGCAACTGGTTCATGGATGAGCTCCGCGCCATCGACTCGCCGCACGTCGAGGAAGTGCGCGGCCGCGGGCTCATGGTCGGTGTTGTCATCAAGGAATCGTCCGGGACGGCGCGGCCGTACTGCGAGGCCTTGCAGGAGAAGGGAATCCTGGCCAAGGAGACCCACCACCAGGTCGTCCGCTTCGCGCCTCCGCTGACCATCGAGAAGTCCACGTTGGAAGAGGCCCTGGTGGATATCGACGCCGTCCTCACGGGCTGACTCGCGCGACGAACATGCCCGCCTCGAGGGCAAGCGAGGAGCCCGGTGCCGCCCCGACAGGGGGGGTACCGGGCTTTTCCGTCGCCACTCTCACCGCCGTCGCCCTTGGTGTGGTGGGGGTCGTGGCCTGGGAGGCGGTTCCGCCGGGAGTCTGGCACGACGACGGTGCGTATCTGCTCCTGGGCAAGTCTCTGGCCGAGGGTGAGGGGCTTCGCTACTCCCAGGTCGCTGGCTCGCCGCCGGGCGCCAAGTTTCCTCCAGTCTATCCTCTGGTCCTCGCGGTGCTCTGGAGGCTGGCGCCCACGGCTGTAGCGGAGGGGTCCCTCGCGGCGTTCGTGAATCTCCTCTTCGTCGTCGTGGGCGGCGGGTTGTTCGTGTCCTACCTACGCTCCCTGGACTTTTCGTGGAGGAGCTCCGTAGCCACCACCGCACTCCTGTGGCTCATGCCCGACGTATGGCGTCTCTCTCTGGTGCCTCTCTCGGAGCCGCTCTTCCTGCTCGTGCTCGTTCTGGCTCTGTGGGCGGGATCGCGCCTGGAGCGGAATCCCACGGGACGAGCTCTCGCGACCTTCATCCTGGCATTAGCCGTCGCCTATCACGTGCGAACCATGGGCGCTGTGTTGGGAGCGGCCGTGCCCGTGGCGCTCCTTCTTCGGCGGCAGATACGCTGGGCCGTTTGGACCGCCATTGGCGTCTTCCTCGTGGTAGCTCCCTGGCTCGTCTGGTCGAGTCGTGCAGCGACGGCGATTCCCGCTCCTCTCAGGGATACGCTGGGCCCATACGGGGGGTGGCTGACCAGACAGGCGAGTGCCGAAGGTGGGGGGTTCCTGGCAGGGATGGCGTCCAGCGCCGTGGCCCTGGCGTCGCGAATCGCGGGTGTCCTTTTTCCCGGTGCCGGCCCCGGTGCCGGCGGCCTCTGGGGCCTGATGTTGACGCTCGGAGTCGCCGGTGTCGGAGGAATTGGTCTCTACCGACTGTCCAGAGAGTCCTGGACGCCGGTCCTGACGGCCGGCCTGATGGTGGGCCTGCTCTGGATGTGGCCCTACCAGGAGCGCCGTCTGATCATGCCGGTGGCACCACTTCTGGGCCTGATTCTGGTCTGTGGATTCCAGAGAGAGCTCGGAGCGGCGATCAGGGCCCTCGTGAGGCTGGGTGCGTCGCCTGCCCCGGGTGACGGGGTCGACGGTGTGGAGCGGCCCGTAGCGGACGTTGGAGGCTTCCCGGTCCGTACAGCCGCCCTGGGTATCCTCGGCCTCTGCTGGATCGTTTGGCTGGGAGGGGCGAGCCTTCTGCATCTGAGGGCGGACCGTCACCTCGATGCGTTCGACGTACGCTCCCGCATGCTCGCCCGGGCAGTCCTCGCGGTGGAGGAGCGCGTCCCGCAGGATGGCGTGGTGGGTGCTCCGGAGCTCTGGGCCGGACTGGCGTTGCACACCGGGCGCACCGTCGCGCCCAGCGCCCGGTTTCATCCCGTGGGAGAAGGGCCTACCTGGGGGACCAACCGGGAGCAGTTCGAGGTCTGGAACGCGGCCGGGATCGAGTACGTGCTGCTGGAGAATGCCGGCCGGATTCACAAGGAGGCACTGGACGAGCTGGACGCGCGCTGCCCGGGTTCGGTGGAGCTTCTGGCGTCATGGGGAGGGGGGATGCTGGTCCGGCTCGACTGGGATGGGGCCTGCCGGTCGCAAGTGCTCGCCGGCCGCGACTAGGTCGGGATCCACCATCCCGAGCTTACCACTTGATGGAACCCTCCTTGCTCGTGTCGACCTGCTCCGCGTCGCCGTCGCCCAGAAGCACGTTCTCGATCTGGGCGTAAAGGAAGTCCTTGGCTTTGGTCTCCCGCGGATCCAGACCGTAATGGTTGATCAGAAGAGTCTGATGCTGCAGCCAGTCGGCCCAGCAATTGGAACAGATCTGCTCCTGGATGCGCTCTCCCAGGTCGGTGCGAAACGGCGCCCTCGCCAGCTTGGGCTTGTCCGGCCCACAACGTCGACAGTCGATGGTTTCCACGGTGGCTTCGGCCCCTCCGATTGACACAGGATTCGGCGCCCCTGATCGTGACGAGACCTCGACTACCCACGGAGGCGGACAGGGATCCGACCTGGTGGGGTCCGACCGGGGAGAGCCCGATCTGAGCAAGGAGGGCGTTTTGCCCACGACAGCGTTCCTGGGAACCGGCTACTATGTGCCGGAACGGGTGGTCTCCAATCAAGACCTGTCGGAGCTAATGGACACCTCCGACGAGTGGATCGTAGAGCGGACGGGGATCAGGGAGCGGCGCTGGGTTTCGGAAGGTGAAACGGGGGCCGGGATGGCCCTGAGCGCCAGCACCGATGCCCTCGAGGAGGCGGGCATGGAGCCCGCCGATGTAGACGCCATCATCCTGGCCACCATCAGTCCCGATCATTTCTTCCCCGGCACGGGCGTCTTCCTCCAGAGGGAGCTGGGCCTTGCCGGTGTTCCGGCTCTGGACGTTCGGGACCAGTGCACCGGCTTCCTGTACGGCTTGTCCGTGGCGGACGCTTGGATCAAGAGCGGGCAGTACAGTACGATCCTCCTGGTCGGCGTGGAGATCCAATCCACGGGGATCGACGTCACGACTCGTGGACGGGACATGGCCGTTCTCTTCGGTGACGGCGCCGGAGCCGTCGTTCTCGGCGCAACGGAGAATGAGGACCGAGGCGTGCTCTCCACGCATCTCCATGCCGACGGCCGTCATGCGGAGATCCTCTGGTGCGACGCCGCGTCCAGCGCACGCCATCCCCGGATCACGGCGGAGGACGTGGAGGCGGGTCGGCACCACCCCACCATGGAGGGGAGAGAGGTCTTCAAGCACGCCGTCAGGAGGATGCCCGAGGTGGTCGAAGAGGCGCTCTCGGCCAACGGGCTCACCACGGAGGACATCGACCTCCTCATCCCCCATCAAGCGAACCTCCGCATCTCCGAGATGGTGAGACGCCGGCTCGGGCTCCCGGAGGACCGAGTGTACAACAATATCGAGCGCTATGGAAACACGACGGCCGCGACGATTCCATCGCTCTGGCTGAGGTGGTAGACCAGGGTTTGCTCGGGCGTGGCGACCTCCTCGCGCTGACCGCTTTCGGATCCGGCTTGACCTGGGGGAGCGCCCTGATTCGCTGGTGAGGACTACCTCTCCAGCGCCGCGGGTTCCATCCGCGTGGCCGTCAAAGGGGCTCCCTGCGGGGGGCACTCTCCAGATTACGTCAGAGTAGACGGCCATTTCCGATTCGGTTAATTTTTCTTCCCTACAGCCGGTCGGGCGGCTCGCCATCCCTGAACGAGGCACAACCAAGATGCTTACCAAGACACAGCTCAAGCATATCGAGAAGCGGCTCATGGATGAGCGCGCGAAGGCGCACAAGGCCCTGGGGCTTTTCGACAGAATGGCGAAGCTCGACCGGGAGACCATGGACTCGGATCTCTCGATGTACACGGATCACATGGCCGACCAGGGCACTGAGGCCATGGAGCGAGAGAAGGCCGCCCTCTTCGCAACCAAAGAGGGCCGCTACATCTACAGGCTGGAGGAGGCCCTCCGCCGGCTCTACAACGATCCGAAGAACTTCGGACTGTGTCACACGTGTGGGGCCGAGGTGGGATTCGAGCGCCTGGACGCGCTACCCCATGCTCGCTACTGCATCGAGTGCAAGCTCAAGGAGGAGGCGGCGGCCTAGAGGGCCTCCAGTAGGGCATCACCCACGGCTTCTACCTGCCACCGCCTCACGCCCTGCACGGCCAGGAGCTCTCCGCCGTTCTCGGGACCGGCCCGAGCGATCTCCAGCAGCAGCGTGTTTGAGACCAACGTACCCCGGGCGATGCCGAGCTCTTCCGATCGCTGGTTGCGGGCTGCCTTCAGGCGATCGGTCACCTCTAAGATCTCCGGCGGAGGACGGCCGGGCCCAGTGCGATTACTCCGCGGGTATCCTACCAACTCCTCCGTATCCACACGGTCGATTCGCGCCAGACGGTCGAGGAGGAAGCGGCCCGATCGCTCGGCGAGCCGAGGCGAGAACCCGCTCATCTCGGCAAGACCCGAGGCGCTCCGTGGGCGCACCTGCACCACTTCGACAAGCACGTTATCCGACACGACCCGGAAGGGCGCCCGATCCCTCCTTCGAGCGATCTCGTCCCCTCCACAGCCACGCCTCTCGGAGCAGTGCTACCTCGCGAAGCTCCAGATAGCGAGCTCGTTTCACCTTGGTAACGGGGTCGGCCTTCCCCTCCTCGCTCCAACGGAGCGATTCCATGAGGGACGACTCCTCCTGTGCCCACGCCAGCCGTCCCATGGCGTCTAGGCGCTCACGCAGCAGATCGGCCAGGGCGTGGAGATGCTGCGTGTCCGAGGCGGCGTACGCCAGCATCTCTTCGGAGAGGGGCCGTTTCGCCCAATCAGCCCGTTGATACTTCTTGGAGAGGTTCACACTGAAGTAGGTCTCGAGGAGGGATGCGAGTCCCAGAGAAGGCTCTCCCAGAAGCGCGGCCGCGGTCTGGGTGTCGAACAGGTTCACCGGGTGGAGGTCGAGATCGCGGTCCAGAAGTCGGAGATCGTAGTCGCCCCCATGAAAGATGATGAGGACGTCGGGCGCCTCGAGAGGTCCTCGGAGCGCGGGCTCGGGATCCACCGCCAGGGGATCCACGAGGTACGTCGCGTCGGGGCTGCTCACCTGAACGAGACAGACCCGATCCGAGTAGCGGTGGAAGCCGGCGGCCTCCAGGTCGACGGCGAGGCGCGTTTCGCCGGCCAGGGCATCGGCCAGCTCCTCCACGCCGCGGGGGTCCGTGATGAGTTGGAATGTCATTGAGCAAGCAGCTTCGGCTTGGGGAGGCCAGAGCGCAAGCGAACACCCGAGTCGGGGCGTCGGTGGAGCCTTGCCGGACCGTTCGGCCAGAGTGAGGTTCAACGGAGCGCTCGAACGGCTGACTCGCCATATCCCCCGCACTGTCCTGAACGAACGGATGCTTCGTACCAAGATCGTCTGTACGCTGGGGCCCGCCACCTCTTCCCCGGAACGCGTCCGCGCGCTGGTAGAGGGAGGCATGAACGTGGCCCGGATCAACATGTCGCACGGCGACCACGAGGGTCACGCCGCGGTCATCGAGCACCTGCGCGCGGCGGCCGAGGAGTCCGGGCGTCCTTTGGCGATCCTCGCCGATCTGGCGGGCCCGAAGATCCGGGTGGGCGGCCTCCCGAAGCCGGTGGAGCTCACCCCCGGCGAGCGCGTCACCCTGGCCCCCGAGGGCGCGATGCGGGACGGGGACATCTGCACGACGTATGCCCACCTAGCAGAAGACTTGAAGCCGGGCGATCACATTCTCCTGGACGACGGCCTCCTCGAGCTGGAGTGCGTCGAGATCCTGGGGGCAGAGGATCTCGTTCGATGTGGTGCGGGGGGGGGGTGCTCAGGAGCAACAAGGGGCTCAATATGCCGGGCATCGACGTGCAGGCCCCGTCTCTCACCGAGAAGGACCTCACCGATCTCGACTTCGCGTTGCGCCAGGGGGTCGAGTACGTGGGCCTCTCCTTCGTCCGGAGGGGTGCCGACGTCAGGGACCTCAAGGACAGGGTGGGCCTCCAGGCCCTCGTCGTCGCGAAAATCGAGATGGCCCGAGCACTGGACTCCCTCGACGCCATCATGGCGGTGGCCGATGCGGTCATGGTCGCCCGGGGCGACCTCGGCGTCGAGCTCCCGTTCGAGCAGGTGCCCCTGGCCCAAAAGCGCATCGTCCGGATCGCCAACGCGTACGGCCGTCCGGTGATCACGGCGACCCAGATGCTCGAGTCGATGATCGAGAATCCCCGTCCTACCCAGGCCGAGGCGTCGGACGTGGCCAACGCCATCCTCGACGGAACAGACGCGATCATGCTGTCCGGCGAGACGGCGGTGGGGAGGCATCCTCTGGCCTCCTTGGAGGCGATGGTGCGCATCACCCGGGAGATCGAGTCCAGTGGGGTCTTGGACCGCGGACCGGTCTACGACACGGTCGTCGACGCCCACCCGAGGGGAGGCGCCACCGATCGGGAGCACGCCGTGGCTTCGGCCACGGTCGAGTCGGCACGCCGTGTGGACGCTCCGGCGGTGATCGTGATCACCCGGAGCGGGCGCTCGGCGAGGCTCGTGTCGAGCTATCGGCCCTTGGCGCCCCTCTTCTGTGTTTGCACCGATGAGCACACCTATCGACAGATTCCGCGCGGTGTGGGGCGTATGGCCTTTGTTGGCCGTGGACGAGGAGGTCTCGTACGACTCCCTGACGGACTTCGGTAAGGAGGCCGTGCTCGAGTCGGGCGTCGGCAAGGCCGGCCAGTCCATCGTCGTGACGTCCGGGTACCCGTTCCATACCTCGGGCAGCACGAACACCATGCGAGTGGAGATGCTCTAGTGCCTCTTGGTGACTCGCGAACTTCGGCAACGGAACACTAGGGGATGAAGCTCACCTTCTTGGGGACCGGAACCTCGTTCGGCGTGCCTGTCGTGGGATGCAACTGCGACGCATGCACGTCCGACGATCCACGGGACCGGCGGACCCGGCACGGAGCCCTCCTGGAGCTGGACGGGGGCACGGTCCTCGTGGACACACCACCGGAGCTTCGTTTGCAGCTTCTGAGCGCTGGAGTCGAGGTAGTGGATGCGGTGTGGTTCACGCATGCGCATGCCGACCACATCCACGGGATCGATGACCTGCGCGTATTCACGGCCCATAGCCGGCGCAACCTCGCAGCCTTCGTGCCGCGTGAGTACGAGGAGCTCCTCAGGACCCGTTTCCGGTACATCTTCGACGACGGCTACCGGCCGCCGGCCGGAACGACCAAGCCCGAGATCCGCCTCATCCCCTTTGGGCCGTCGGAGCCGGTCACCGTCGTGGGCCATCGCTTCGAGCCCCTGGCCGTCCCGCACGGGCCGGTCACGGTCTACGGATTCCGGGTGGGAGATCTGGGGTATGTGACCGACGGGAAGTGCCTGCCCGACGAAGCCATAGAGACCTTGAGCGGTGTCCGGGTGCTTGTCCTCAACGCGCTTTGGTTCGGCCGTCCCCATCCGACGCACTTCAACGTCGAGGAGGCCGTACAGGCTGCACAGACCGTGGGGGCGGAGCGTACGTACCTGATCCATCTGACCCATCGCGTGCGGCACCAGGAGCTGGTGGACCGGCTGCCGGACGGTATCCTTCCGGCGTACGACGGACTGAGCATCGAAATTCCATGACGCCCATCACCCTGGACTACGCCAACATGGTCGCCCCGAACCTCGGCGGTGAGGGGATCGAGCCCGAGCGACTAGAGACGGATCTGGCCGAACGTTTCCGTCAGGCCTACGAGGCCGTGGAGGCCAGCCGGGCCTCGGGCGAAATGGGCTTCTTCAACCTGCCCTATGCCTCGGAGACGCTGGCCCGCACTCAGGAGCTGGCCGACGGCTATGGGCAGTGGTTCGAGAATGTGGTGATCCTCGGGATCGGCGGGTCGGCGCTGGGGGCTCGGACGCTCCGGGACGCCCTGCTGGGACCCCTCTGGAACGAGAAAGACGACGAGGCCCGGGAGCACTTCCCGCGCATCTATGTGCTGGACAACGTCGATCCCGACACGGTCCGCGATCTACTGAGCCACGTCGACATCCGCCGCACGCTCTTCAACGTGGTCAGCAAGTCGGGGACCACGGCCGAGACCATGGCCCTCTATCTCGTGTTGGAGGGTCTGCTGATCGACGAGGTGGGACCGGACAGGGCGCGGGGCCACTTCCTGTTCACGACGGATCCGACCGACGGCCCCCTTCGTGCCATCGCCGAGGGAGAGGGCATCCCCAGCCTTCCCGTCCCGGCGAACGTGGGGGGGCGCTTCTCGGTACTGTCGCCCGTGGGCCTCCTTCCCGCCGCGGTGGCCGGGATCGATACGGCGGCCCTCCTGGCCGGGGCCGCTCGGGCCGATGACCGCTGTCGAACGCCGGTCCTCAGGGAAAACCCGGCAGGGCTCATGGCTACGCTTCTGCACGCAGCCCATGGCGAGTCCGGTGCCTCGATCCACGTGCTGATGCCCTACTCGAACCGCCTCCGTTCATTCACCTCCTGGTTCCAACAGCTGTGGGCGGAGTCGCTGGGAAAGGCCAACGACCTTGCGGGCAATACCGTCCACACGGGGCCGACCCCGCTCCGCGCCGTGGGCGTCACGGACCAACACTCGCAGGTACAGCTCTTCATGGAGGGCCCCCGGGACAAGGTAGTGGTGTTCCTGGCCATCACCGGTGCAGCCGGTACGGGTGGAGTGGAGGACCTGGAGATCGCCGGGCATAGGTCCGGCATGGCGTCGGTCGGCTATCTTGGGGGGCACGGTCTGGGCGAGCTCCTGGACGCCGAGCGTCGTGCCACGGCCGAAGCTCTGCGCCGTCGCGGACGGCCCAGCATGACGATCGAGATGGATGCGCTCGACGCGGAGTCATTGGGCGAGCTCTTCATGCTCATGTCCATTGCCACCGTGTATGCAGGGGCCCTGTATGGAGTGAATCCCCTGGATCAGCCGGGGGTCGAGCTCGGGAAGGAGCTCACTTACGGGCTCATGGGACGACCCGATCACGACGTGCCCGATCTCCCCGCCCCCGACCCGCGATGGAGGGTTTAGAAGTCCTGTGATCCACCGGCGTGGCGCGGTATCTTTCAGATGGTGGGGGGCTCTTCGCTTACCACCGAGCGAAGCATACAGGAGTGGATCCGATGCGTAATCAAGACGACTTGCCTTACATCATCGTCGAGCGGGATGGTGGCGGGAGCTTCGGCTCTTTCTTCCTGGGTGCGCTTGTAGGCGCGGGGCTGGCTCTTCTCTTCGCTCCGCAGTCCGGCGAGGAAACGCAGGAAGAGCTCAGAGAGAGAGCCCAGAAGCTCTGTATCGCCGCCGAGGAGAGGATGCGCGAGGCGCAGAATACTCTCGAGGAGCGGTTGGACACGGTAAGGGACGGCGTGCAGGCCCGGGTCGGCATCGTCAAAGATGCGGTCGAGTCGGGACGACGGGCCGCCCAGGAGGCGCGCAGCGACCTCGAGACACGGCTCGAACGGTCCAAGGCCGCGGCCCCGTGCCGGCGTCGCAGCTGCAAGGGAGGCCTCCGGCGTGGACGGGGACGGCTCCTCCGAGGAGGGCGCCGGCAAGTAGTGTCTGACTCGGGACCCTCGTGACCGGAGGAGGGACGGGGACTCCACTCGGCTCGCGCCGCAATCGTTTTCGGGACTTCTGGTTCCGCGTGTACCAGAAGTCTGCTGAGGACAACGTCTTCTTCATGGCAGGCGCGATCAGCTACAACCTTCTGATCGCGGTCGTGCCGCTCTTCCTGCTGGTCGTGGGCCTGTGGGGTTATGTGCTCCGCGCACGCTACGGCGACCCGTCCGAGGTCATTGTCCGCCTGCTGGAGAACTATATTCCCGCGGTCGGGGGGGACATCGACCTGATGGCCGAGATGGGCTCGGCCATCAACGGCCTTGTTGCGGGCCGTGCCGGTTATTCCGTCGTAGGGTCCCTGCTCTTCATCTGGCTCGCCACCCGCCTCGTCAGCACCCTGCGATCCGCTCTCCGCGAGGTCTTCGACATTGCGGCGGATCGGGGCATCCTGAGGGGCAAGCTCTTCGACGTGCAGGTCGTGGTGATCGGGGGCGTTCTGCTCCTCCTGAACGTGGTGATCACCGTGGTTCTCCAATCGCTAGGGGGGTGGGGAGCGGGGCTCATCGGTGTTGCGGAGGACTTCCTGGGGACCACCCAGAGGTGGTTGGCGGTACTCCTGGCCTTCACCTCCATCTGGGCGCTCTTTGCCCTGATCTACTGGTACGTGCCGGCTCGGAGAATTCAGTGGCGGACGGCGTGGCTGGCCGCGACCGTCATGGCCGTGTCGTACGAAGTAATGAAGTGGGGCTTCGGGTGGTACGCCACCTCAGTGGCGGACTACCGCTCCACATATGGCAACCTACCCACCTTGGTCGTGCTGTTCTTCTGGATCTATTACGCCTCCGTAGTGTTTATTCTGAGCGGAGAAATCGCCCAGGTGTACACCATGCGCAAAGCACGAAAGGTGCAGATACAGACCGCCCTGGGAGGATCTGCGTGAGGCATGCCGGTCGGGACGTCCCTTCGCGGCGGATGTGGTTTTGAGCGAAGCGAACGGGCGAAAGGTCGTGGGCCGGAATCGGAAGGCCCGCCGTGAGTTCGAGATCCTGGACACCTACGAGGCCGGAATCGTCTTGAAGGGACCCGAAGTGAAGTCGCTTCGGGCGGGCCAACTCGCCTTCCGAGACTCCTTCGCCCGCGTGGAGAGTGGTGAGGTCTGGCTCCATAGCCTCCATATCGCACCCTACGAGCAGGCCAACCGAGCCAACGTCGATCCCGAGCGGACGCGCAAGCTTCTCCTCAACCGGGACGAGATCCGACGCCTGGTGGTCAAAGTCGAGGAGAAGGGGCTCACCCTCATCCCCCTGGAGATCTACTTCCGGAAGGGGCACGCCAAGGTGACGCTCGCCGTTGCGCGGGGCCGTCGCCTCTACGATAAGCGCGAGAAGCTCAAGCGCGAGACCCAGGAGCGAGAGGCCCGTCGAGCCATGGACAAACACCGGTGACGCCGCGAATCGGATGCCTTTGGCTGGAGCGGCGCGCGGTTTCCTGGCTGATCGCCATCACGGTCGCGACGGTAGCGCCCGCCGGTGACGCGTGTGCGCAAGGATCGGCTCCCTTGGCGGTGCGCGGGCCCGAGGGCGCGACAGCATCGCTGCCCGTAGACCGATCCCGGGGCTATGCCGTCGTGGGGTGGAAGGCCCTGGAGGGTCTGGGATGGGCGGTGGAGTCGAGCGAGTCGGGCCTACGGGCCACGATGGCCGATGGTGGGTCGGTAGTCGAGTTCGCCTTCGGCACTCCGCTGTTTCGATGGAACGGTGAGGTGCTTCAACTAGTCGACGTGCCTTTCACGAAGGGCGGAGCAGGGCACGTGCCTCTCCAGTTCGTCCTGGATTTTCTTCCCGTCCGACTGGGCGAGCGCTACGCTTTCCTGCCGGAGGAGGGTGTTCTCGAGATCCGGGACGCCGCCGTGTGGGCAGGCCTGGGCGTCCGACGTCCGGACGGACCCGCCCGACAAGCGCGTGGTGATCATCGATCCGGGACATGGCGGCAAGGATCCGGGTACGATGGGTCCTGGAGGCCGGCGCGAGAAGGATATCGCCCTGGCCGTCGGTCGTGCGCTGGCCCGGGAGCTCCGGGGAGACGAAAGCCTGGAGGTCCACCTCACACGTGACCGGGATATTCTCGTCCCACTCTGGGAGCGCGGAGAGCTTGCGACAAGCTGGAAGGGCGAGCGCCCGGGGATCTTCGTCTCAATCCACGTCAACGCCCTCCCGGACCGTCCGTCCATCCGCGGATTCGAGACCTACTTCCTGTCGGAGGCTCGCACCGAACACGAGCGCCGAGTGGCGGCCAACGAGAACGCTCCGCTCCGGATGGATCGTGAGGATGGGGAAGCCGAGGGAGAGGATGAAGACCTCGGCTTCATCCTGCGGGAGCTGCGCAATCTGGATCATCAACACTGGTCATCCCTGCTGGCGGAAGGGGTGCAGAGGGAATTGGAGGACGGTGCATCCCGGCCCGAGCCGTGGGGTCAAGCAGGGACCGTTCGCCGTCATCACGAATGCCCTCATGCCGGCTGTGCTGGTCGAGGTGGGCTTCGTGGACGAACCGCGAGGAAGAGCGAGCCCTCTCTCGGGGCCAGTTTCAGGCGGAGCTCGCGGAGGCACTGGCTCGCGCCATCCACGACTTCTTCATGCGTTACCCACCCGGGCAGGGCGAGACCGTTCCCGGCCCCCGACCGTGAGCCCGGCACCTACCTTTCGGGTCTTCCTTTTGTCCGCGTGCGGATCGGGACTGCTGGCGGGGTGCGTGTACTTCAACACCCTCTACAACGCCAGGGAGCTCTACCGTGAGACCGAGCTGGCACGTTTGGCCGGCCAGGACTCGGCGCTGGCCGAGCGCTACAGCGAGGTCATCGACAAGGCCACGAGAGCCTACCGCGCGGATGAGCGGGGCAGGTGGTCCGACGACGCACTCCTCCTCACGGGTCAAGCCCACCTCCGACGGGGAGACCTCCGCAAAGCGCTAGAGGCCCTCGAACGTGTGTTGGCGGTGTGAGCGAGGATCCGGTGGTGCGGCGGCAGACAATTCTGTACCTGGGGGCCGTGGATGTGGCGTCCGGCCGGCCGGCTCTGGGTGCGCCACTCCTGGACCGAGGCCCTCCTGGACGTGCGAGACCCGTTGATCAAGGCGGAGGGCCATCTCTGGCGAGCTCGGGCTTTGCTTCAGCAGGGGTACGTGGATCAGGGCTGGTGGGACCTCGACCAGGCGGCGGAGGCGCATGGCACTTACGTAGCTCCCGCCGGTTTGGAGCGCCTGATCTGGGGAATCGCGCTCGGCGACTCCGCAAGAACCCTTAGCGGTGTCCAAACCCTACTCTTCACGAGCAGTGCTCGGGCGTTTGGCGACTCCATCCGCCGGCTTCTTCACCGGGTGGCCGACGTTTGGAGTCCGGCGGTGGCCGCCGGCATCTTGGTGAATGCCGAGCGCGCCCGATGGTCCCGCACGGAGCGGGATCGGCTGCTGATGACCAGGGCCGGGTTCGCGTTCGAGGCCGGCGACACGTTACGCGCGCTGGCCGATGTCCGGCGCGTGGGAGGGGGCGTGGGCGAGCAGGCCTTCAACGCCCGTGTCACCCTGGCGAGATGGCGGCTCGCGGGTGCAGGTCAGATGGAGGTGTTCGCCGACATCCGATCCGTTCTCCTTCCCGCCGTCGCCGCCGTCGAGGCTCAGGGCTTGGCTTAACGGGATACGCCGGGTGGAGCTCCTCGTGGACTATGGACTAGAGGGAGACCGGATCGCGTTCTTCCGCTGCGGCGGAGATCTCCAGGGACGTCCTGGGCGCCCCTCGCATCGCCGCCGGCCTCTTCCAAGCCTACTCCGACGGCCAATCGGACTCCCCGTGGTCCGGCAAGGCACTCCTGGCGGCGAGGGCCCTGGTGGCGCGTCCCGCCGACAGGGAGTGGCTCGACGACCGCCTGGGGCGCACTCCCGGGGAACGCCTACGTGCGCTATGCTCGTCAGGGCGATGACGGACCGGACCTCGCCGACTTGGAGGCCCGTTTGCAGGCTTCCCTGGACGAGCTCCTGGCACGGGCCGACGAGGAGCTGGAGGCGCGGCGACTCCTGGTGGGTGGATCGGGCGTATGATTCCATCGATGGGCACATGCGACTAGGCCAGACACTCTTCGGAGAGAGCTTCCAGAACCCGGTTCTCCTGGCCGCGGGCACCTGCGGCTTCGGCCAGGAGCTCCGGGACGTCCTCGATCTGAATGCACTCGGGGGCATCGTAACCAAATCGGTTACCCTTGAGCCTCGGTCGGGGAACCCGCCGCCCAGGGTGGTCGAGGCC
>CBDCKN010000017.1:0-140955 GCA_965218295.1 Longimicrobiales bacterium
CGCCCCATACAGTATCACGAATAGAAGGAGGACTCGATGGGCGAGATGGTCGTAGGACTCTACGTCTTCGTCCTGGCTACCCTGGCCGGTCGGGAGGTGATCACGAAGGTGCCCCCGACCCTTCATACGCCACTCATGTCGGGGGCGAACGCCATCTCGGGCATCGCCATAGTCGGAGCCCTGGTGGTTTCCGCCCAGGTCGATTCGGGGTTGTCGGAGATCCTGGGGATCACGGCCATCGTCATGGCCATGGTGAACGTGGTCGGTGGCTTCATGGTCACCGATCGCATGCTCCAGATGTTCAAGAAGAAATAGCCGCCCACTCAAAGGAGCAAACCAATGGATCTCTCGCTTTGGGTGGAGCTCTCGTACCTCTTCTCTTCCGTCCTGTTCGTGGTGGGGCTCAAGCGACTGCAGTCTCCCGCCACCGCTCGTGCCGGCAACCGGTTGGCCGCACTGGCCATGCTCATCGCCATCGTGGCCACGCTCGTGGAGAACCAGGCCGTGAGCTGGACCGGAATCGTGGGCGGCATGATTCTGGGCGGCCTGATCGGCGGCGTGCTGGCGCGCACCGTGAAGATGACCGACATGCCGCAGCTGGTGGGGGCCTTCAACGGGTTCGGTGGAGGAGCCTCGGCCCTGGTGGCCGCGGCCGAGCTGGTTCGAGTTCAGACCACCGGGGCCATTCTCGTCCTTGGCGACGGGCTAACCATCGCACTCTCATGCCTGATCGGAATGGTGACGTTCTCAGGGAGCTTCGTCGCGTTCGGGAAGCTCCAGGGTCTCGTCACCGGAAATCCGATCACCTTCCCTCTCCAGAAGACGTTCAACGCCTTCCTTTTCCTGGCCCTCCTGGTCCTGGGCGCCTCGGTGATGGGTGTGTTCCAGGTCGGAGGACTGTCCAGCCTGGTCACGTTCTCGATTTTCTCGGTCGTCGCGCTGCTTCTGGGCATACTGTTGGTGATCCCGATCGGGGGCGCCGACATGCCCGTCGTGATCTCTCTCCTCAACGCCTACTCGGGCCTGGCGGCTTCCGCGGCCGGATTCGTAATCGCCAACAACGTGCTCATCATCAGCGGTGCACTGGTCGGGGCTGCGGGGCTCATCCTCACGATGATCATGTGCAAGGCCATGAACCGCTCTCTGGCGAACGTGGCCTTCGGGGCGTTCGGAGCCGAGGGCGCCACGGCCGCGCAGATCGGTGCGGGTGACAAGACGGCCCGCTCCGTCGACCCGGAAGGGGCGGCCATGATACTGGCTTACGCCCAGTCGGTGATCGTGGTCCCGGGTTACGGGCTCGCCGTCGCCCAGGCCCAGCACGACCTCCGGAAGGTGATGGACAACCTGGAGGAGCGTGGCGTGGACGTGAAATATGCCGTGCACCCGGTCGCCGGCCGGATGCCGGGGCACATGAATGTCCTGCTCGCGGAGGCCGACGTCCCCTACGACAAGCTGTTCGACCTCGACGAGATCAACGACGATTTCGGTCGCACGGATGTCGCGCTCGTGGTGGGAGCCAATGACGTGGTGAACCCCGAGGCCCACAATCCCGAGAGTGTCATCGCAGGGATGCCGATCCTCGACGTCGAGCGGGCCAAGAGCGTGATCATCATGAAGCGAAGCTTGTCACCGGGCTTCGCCGGGATCGACAACCCGCTGTTCTACATGGGTCACACTATGATGCTCTTCGGGGACGCCAAGGCCTCCATGACCGAGCTGGCCAAGGAGGTCAGAGAGGCCTGACCCAGGGCGCGGCTCCGTGACTCCCTAGTGTTCCGTTGCCGAAGTTCGCGAGCCACCAAGAGGGTCGGGGCGCCGTGGGATCAAGGCGGGACGACGCGGCGTAGCGCAAGCGGCCACCGCGGCCGAAGGCCGTGGTCCGAGGAGGAGGAACGCCGCAGGGCCGAATGCATCGGTGTTCGAGCCGAGCGACCTTCATGCTCGTCGTGAGCGCCGAGTTGACCGCGAGACGATCGAGCGCAGCGGGATCAATGGCCGAGACACTTCTGGGACACCACACTAGCACCTCAATCTGGTTGGGCCTCGGCAGTCGCAGAGGCCAGGAGCTCCCAAGCCCGGCGGACATGGGTCTCGGTGGACCGCAGGTTCCCTACCGAGAACCGCAGCGCCACGCACCCGTGGAGTCGGGTGTGTGAAAGGAACACCTCCCCGCTTTCGTTCACTCGATCCAAGATCGCCATGTTGAGTCGATCCTGGAGCTCGCCCGCGTCGGTGGCGTCGCCCGTACCGGGGGTGTCGCCAGAAGCGGCTGAGGGCGCATAGCGGAACACCACTGTACTGAAGGGGACCGGCGCCACCCGTTCCCATCCTGGCGCTTCGTCCACGAGGCCGGCGAAGATCGAGGCGAGCCGGCAGTGGGCTCGGATCCGCCCCGCGATTCCCTCGCTCCCGAAGTAGCGGAGAACGAACCACAGCTTGAGGGCCCGCATTCGACGGCCCAGTGACAGGCCATAGTCCATGAGGTTGGTGGCGCTCTCCTGCTCCCTCGTCCTCAGGAACTCCGGCGTCACACTGAAAGCTCTTCGCAGCTGATCAGGGCGCCTGCAGTATAGAATCGAGCAGTCGATAGGCGTGAACAGCCACTTGTGGGGATTAAGCACAATGGAGTCGGCCCGCTCCCACCCGGAGAAGTGCCGCCGGAGCTCGGGAACGATGGCGGCAGGGCCGGCATATGCCGCGTCCACGTGAAGCCACGCGCCGTATTCCTCCGCGATGTCTGCCAGCTCGTCGACCGGGTCCAGGCTGCTGGTCGAAGTCGTTCCCAGAGTGGCCACCAGGGCCACGGGACGGATCTCACGGGCCACATCCTCTCCCAGAGCTCTCCGGAGCGCATCCGTGTCCATTCGGAACTCGTCATCGGCCTCGATGCGCCGCACTCCCTCGAGTCCGAAGCCCAGAGTGATCGCCGACTTGTCGATGGAGGAGTGGGCTTCCTCAGAGGCGTAGATGCGGCCGACGGGAGTCCCGAAGAGACCCTTCTCTCTCGCTTCGGGAAAGCAGGCTTCGCGCGCTGCCGAGAGCGCATATAGGGAGCTGGACGAGGCCGTGTCGTTGATCGCACCCTGGAACGCCGCTGGGAGCTCCACGAGCTCGCGTAGCCAGTCGAGCGTGAGCTCCTCCAGCTCCGTGCCAGAAGGAGAGGTCCGCCACACCATGGCATTGACGTTGAGGGCCGCCGAGAGCATCTCGCCCAGGATCCCCGGCCCCGATCCGGTGACCGCGAAGTAGGCGAAGAACCCAGGGTGATTCCAGTGCGTGATACCGGGAAGGATCTTCGAGTCGAAGTCGTGGAGGATGTCCTCGAAGGGTTCGCCCCTCGACGGCGCTGAAGCCGGAAGGTTTTCGCGGATCTGCCCCGGAGAAACGGAAGGGACGACAGGATAGGACCCGACTCCTCCGAGGTAATCGGCGATCCAGTTCACCACCTCGTGCCCATGTCTCCGGAATTCCTCCGGGGGCATATCACCCACTCCCATCCCCCCCGCCGGGCTGGCTCCGGGGTGGCACGGCGTCGTCATCGTCGGGGGCGGCTCAGTGGGCGTCGGCCGACAGCTCCTCCTCGATGGCCTGGAGCTGCTCTTCCACCTCCGTCACCAGCTGGGCGGTGGGCACCTTGGGGACGCCGCTCCCCTGGAAGAGAGCGAAGAAGAGGGCGTCGGTGTGCCCGATGCTCGCATGCGTGACGCCAGTGTCGAGGAAGCGGTTGAGGCGCAGCGCGTCCGCGAGCGAAAACGCAGCGCCATACCGGGCCGGGGGCGTCTGGAACAGGAGTCGTATGACGGCTTCCCGCAGAATCTGGAACTCCTCGACGATCTCCCCTGCTGCCAGGCCACGCTGGGCCCCCAGCGACCCATAGAGCTCCGCGGCTTGTCTCCACAGCGGAGCCACCTGTGCGTGATGCTGCCCGACAGCTTGCGGAAGCAGCCTGGTGAGGAACTCCAGGAACCGCTTGAGGAGCTGTTCCATTTCCGCGTCCAGGCTCGAGCGATGGCGAACCTCGTCGAGCCAGTGTCGTAGCAGGAATCCGGTCTGCTGCTCGAGCCACTCCCCGAGCCGACGGGTGCTGGATGATGTAGCGTGGGTTTGTGAAGGCGGTTGCGTGGGTTGGATCTCGGTCGGCTCGGCGACAGAATCCCTCATGGTACTCCAGAATGAGGCAGGGAAGGCTCGCAAATGGATGTTCTAAAGTGCCGAATCCTCCTGCCCGTCGCCAGGTTCTGCAGCAAGATCGACCTCCGCCGCGTCGTCGGCGCCGGCGGTGGCGGCCTGCGCCTTCTCGCCCTCCACGTCTTCCCTCGGGGACGTTGCTTCCTCACCGTCTTCGTCCGCCGGCGTCCTCTCACTCCCCTCCTCGCCGGAATCACCCCAGGGTCTCAGTTGCAGACGGATTACCGTGCCTTCTCCGCAACCGCTCTCCGCCGTCACTGTGCCACCCCAGGACTCGACTAGCTTTCGGACGATGGCGAGACCGAGTCCCGTACCCGTCGAGCGCGTGCTGAATTGCGGCTCGAAAATGCGTCCGAGAAGCTCGGGCGGGATGCCCGTGCCATCGTCGTGAACCCGCACCTCAACCTCGGTGGGAACGGATACGGCCTCGATGACGACCTGACCGCCTCCTTCGATCGCCACCCGCGCGTTCTCCAGCAGGTTGAGGAGTACCTCTTTGAATTCGGTCTCCCGCGCACTCACACGGGGGAGGTCCTCGGGTACCCGGGCAGTGAAGCGCACCGGGCCTTCTTCATCCACCCGGTAGAGGGTCAGCACGTCCTGAGCCAGGGATCCCACATCGACCGGCTCGAGGGGAATCTCCCCGGCCGCGGCCGGCGCTCCGAATCGTGAAAAGCCACTCGCAATCTCGGCGAGGCGGTCGATCTCGCTCAAGATCGCTCCCACGTTGCGATCCAGGATGGGCTCGAAGTCCTCTCGCTGATCCTGCCAAGCCCGGCGAATATGCTGGACGCTCAGCTTGATGGGCGTGAGCGGGTTCTTGACCTCGTGAGCGACCTGACGGGCCATCTCGCCCCAGGCCAGAATACGCTCCGTGCGAAGCTCGTCGGTCACGTCTTCGATGGAGAGCACCACACCACCGGCCCCCTGCCGGGAGATCTCCCTGGACCGGACTCGAATCCGGCGCTCGCCGAACTGGAACTCGGCCGTCGCCTCTCGAAGACCGTCCCGAAGACACTTCTCAATCCATTGGACCAGCTCGGCACGTGTACCCTTCAGCTGCGGCAGGGGCTCACCCACCTCCACCTGACCTCCGAGAACGTTCTGGGCCCTCGGGTTCACCAACGTGACGTCCCCCGACCGGTCGAGTGCCACGACGCCGGTGGCCGCCTCATCGACGATGGCCTGGGTCCGACGCGTCGTCCGGACCAGTTCCCGACGAGCTCGGCTGATTCGAAGCACCATTCGATTGAAGGCCCGGAAGACCGACCCGAACTCGTCGGCCCGGGCTTCGGGAAGCTGCACGGCCAGGTTTCCGCCACCGACTCTCTCCGACGCAACCTGTAGCGTGCGGATCGGACTCGTGAGGGTCCTCCCGACGAGAAGGGCAAGCCCCAGCGACAGTCCGGCCCCCAGCAGAACCACGAAGGCGACCAACTCGGCCACCTCTCTCTGCCGTAGCGCCGTGGCGCCGGCCTGAAGGGGCACCTGCGTCGCCACGATGTCTCCGTCCGGAAGCCTCCGGAACGCCATGAGATACTGCCGCCGGCCGAGATTTCCGAGAGCTGTCTCCAAAAGCTCTTCACGGCGTTCGAGCTGCTGGTTCACCTCGAATGGGATCCATCCGTCGTACAGGCCCATCTCCACGAGGTCATCGACCGACCCACCACGAAGCTCCCCCGCCCGATACTCGAGCAGGTCGGCCCCCACCCGGCTGGAAAGGAGAGTCATGGAGCGCCCGGCCTGGTAGTAGAAGGCAGCGGCGTCAGCAGCGATCCGCGCAGCGATGGTTGCAGCGGTACGCACGGTCGCTTGGGAGAGGGTGCGGAACGCCAGGCTTCCGAAGAGGGCGGCAGAGAGGACGAAGAACCCGAACAACGCCCAGGTCACGCGCGCGCGGAAGGAAGCGAACGGGTTCTTCCAGCTTCTGATCGCCGGCCGCCGGCCCACCAAGACGAACTGACCCAGTGTCCACAGGAGCAGGATGAAGGCCATGTCGCCCAGAATCAGCAGGGCTCCCCTTGCGGTCGCCAGCAACGGCCCGGGCAAGTCGATCACGTACTGGGCGTCGAACCCTCCGTCGAGGTATGAGATGCTCTGGCGAGCCTCCCAGCCGTCGGACGTGCGAACCCATGCCACCCGGTCCGTCTGGCTGGCTTCATCGCCCTGCAGAATGGGTACGAGCGTCAGCGGACTCTCGGTCGGCGCTGTCAGCCCCCCGAAGACGGGACCGAAAGGGGACGTATTGGGAAGCTCCCGCCGGGCAGGAAGGACGCCGGTGAGCACCCTCCCCCCCCGTAGAGGCACCTGCATCATGTAGTTGGCGTCCCCGGCTGCGAGGCGACGAACGAAGGCGGGCTCGCCCTGGCGCGCCTGCTCGAGGAAGTCGGCGGCGCGTCCGGGGCGGCCACCATCAACTCCGATGGTGATCTCGAATTCGGGCAGATCACCGGGAGACCACAGTGTCAGCCAGACTCCCGAGCCCTCTTCCGCTAGGCCGCTGCCGACCCAGCTCTCGTAGAGGAGCTCCGGGGGATCGGCGCCTCCAGCGTCGAGTGAATCCGCCGCGTCCACGAACCGGTGCAGCACATATTCCAGATACGGATCGGCCGGCGTCCCGAGCCGGGCGAGCTGAAGCTCGGCCGAATCCATCCGAGCCTCCACGCGTGCCGCCCAAGCAACGACCAGAGCTGCCGAAGCACCCAGGACCGCTGCCGAGCTCCACGCGATCCAGATCCGGCGCCACCCCCGAAGACCGGAGAGGCCGTAAGCTGCCAGCGCGCCCGGAAGGAACCATGCAGCCGTGCTCCAAGCGGGCAGTGAGCCTTCGACTCTCACCAACAGAGCACCCACCCCGGCGAGAGCCAAAGCGATCGCCAGGGCCCCAAGGAGGGGAATCTCCGCATGCGGCCGCCGCTTGGCTCGCTCGCCGAGTCGGAACGACGCCAGGCACAAGAGCGTGAGCACCAGTGCAAGGCCGGTCTGGTACGCCACCCACTTCCCCTCCCCACCTGACAGGAGGGCCGGGCCTGCCCCGCCCAGGAGGAGGACAGATGCTAACGGGAACGTGATGAGCACTCCCAGACCGGAGGCGACCGGCCCGAGACGGGCGGCGGGCGGAAGGTGAGCCGCCGCCACGACCGCAGCGGCGACCGACACGAGCAGGACGCGCTCGAAGGTCACGGGCAACGGCCCGGGAAGCACGAAATCAGCCGCGGTAAAGACGGGTAGCGATCCCATGGCCGCCCCCACCGGAACCAAGAACGCGAGACCCAGCGGCGTCAGCGCCGCCGCGGCCCGATCACCCTTCTCCACGCCTGCTGTGATGGCGAGGAGCAGCCAGGCGATGACCGCCAGAGCTCCCACCACCCTCGACCAAAAGGTCCGGACGTCACGGAGTCTCTCCTCCTGCGTCGGTCGGACGATCGAAACGCTGAAGAGCGCCTCGTCCTCCCAGCGCAAGTCGAGAACGTCGTCCCCAGTGGCCCGGTCGGCCCGAAGGATGCGGAGGTCCTCTCCCACCGCATCACGGAACGAGGTGACGAAGTCTCCCGGATCGGATTCCAAATTCCGCGGCAAGTTCGCCTTGATCAGCGCCGCCGCCATCACGGTCCCGCCCCCCGGAATCGGAGCTGTGAAGTACAGGTAGCTGAAGAGGGGACGATCGCGGTAGAGGTAGCGGATGTCTCCGTTCCTGAGCTCGGGCGGCACCATTCCTCGGTGCGTGCCGTCCCAGACGATGAAGTCACCGGTCGGCCCGTAGATCGCGACCGCGGCCAGGCCGGTCCGGCGGCGGATGGCCCTCAGATCGTCAAGAAGGGTTGTGCCAGGATCGTCGACCGCGAGATTCCCAATGCTTGCAACCGCCTCCTCGCCCGTGGTCAGTAACCGCTCGAGTCTCTGGTCGAGCGCGATCTCGGCGCGGGCGTTGCGGGCCTCCCAGTACGTATGGAAGTCCTGTGACACTCGCCGGCTCACCTCGTGACCGACGAAGCCGGCCACGACCCCGGCGAGGACGACCATGCCCGCCACCGCGTGGGCCACTCCGCGCCGGGGCCGGGCGGAAAAAACCGAGAGGGACGAAACGCTGGAAAACGCCAGCCAGCCGACCCCGGGCCACCGTGTCCATGCGGCAAGGCCGAGAACGCCGAGCCAGGGACCGGCCCGGGTGAATGCGAGCCAGGGACCGGAGGAGAGGAATGGGGCAGACGGCTGATCCGGAGGGGTCATATCAACTGAACCACCTGTCTTGGCCCGAGGTTCGTGTATTCCTCGAGCGCGATCCGCGGCTCATTCTCCCGGTGGGCGCCCTCGATCACCACGGTCCCCACCTGCCGCTCGGCGCCAACACGCTCATCGCGGAGCGCGTGGCCCTCACCCTCTCTGTCCGTCTGCGCATTGTCGTCGCGCCAACTTTCCATTATGGCCTCACAAAGCCGGACTGGACGCCGTATCCGGGCACAAGCACCCTTCGCCGAAAGACTTTCCATCGTGCCATCAACGAGCTCCTCGCGAGCTGGGACGACCACGGAATCACCGAGGTGGTCGTGATCACGGCTCAGCGTCACGAGCCGCACCTGGAGTCGCTCCTCACGGCCCTCACCAGCACGTCGACGACCGAAGTCGTGGACCTCATGACCATCGAGGTCGGAGACCTGGTCGAGGGTAGGCCCGAACACGAGCGCGGCGGAGAGCTGGAGACGTCCTTGCTCCTTTATCTGGCTCCCGAGCTCGTCCGCATGGACCAAGCCGTAGACTATACAGACCACTCGGGCTCCCCTGGAAAGTACGTTCAAGGTCGGGTCACATCACCCCACCCCGACTTCCAGGGCGTGGTGGGGCGGCTGACGCTGGCCACCGTAGAGAGGGGGAAGCAGTCTTCGAGCGCTACATCACGGTTCTCGAAGGCGCGCTTTCACACGAATCGACAGTGGACCCATGAGGCCATACATCCGAACCGCACGCGAGGATCCGGTGTAATGCGAGTCATGCGTATCGTGTCGGCGTTACTACTGGTCGTGGGCTCTCTCCCCGTATCCACTGCGCTCCCCGCTCAAGCGGTGGTCCTCGACGAGGGGACATTCATGGTGGAGATCGACGGCCGTACCGTCGGGACCGAAAGCTTCCGGATCCGCCGCTCCGGCTTCGGCGAGAATGCGCAGGTCATCGCCCAGGGGAGCCTCGAGCTCACGCGCGAGGGCGGAAAACAGACCGTCGAGTCCGCCCTCGGTACCGTGGGGGTCGGGATGTCCCTGGACGCGTACCAGGTGAAGGTATCGGGCTCCGGAGAGCTTCAGGTCCGGCTCCAGCGCCGCGGCGATAGGCTCGTCGCCGAGACGACCTGGGAGGCAGGCGTGGAGGAGCGTGAGTACAGGCGTCCCTCATCGCGAACGCCCACGGTGCTCCTCGATCGCTTCCTCGCGCACCACTACTTCTTCCTCGCCCCATACCAGAGGCCCGGAGAGACCCGCGTCTCCATCATCCATCCGCGGCCGGGCGGACAGGCGGAGGGCGTGCTGCGCATGGCCTCCGTGGAGCCCATCTCGCTGGGAGACCGCACCCTCCAGGCCCAGCGCTTGCAGCTGGTCCTGGCAGGAGCCGTCCACGAGATATGGCTGGACAGTCAAAACCGGGTGCTCCGGGTGGAGATTCCCGGAGAGGACTATGTAGCCGTCCGGCGGGACCCGCCGACGTGAGCCCCCCCTTCGGCGTGTTCGCGAGAACCGCCGAAAGCGAGCGGGGTAGGCTCGTGAAGATCCGCCCCAGTCGACCCGTACGCCATGGTGTTGGTACGGACGTTCGCCCATCACGAACCCTATGAAACCGGCACACTCGGGTAGGCGTAGGTCTGGTGCGACCCGTGTGTGTGCTCTCAGCGGGCCGCCCGCGATCTCCGAGAGACGCTTGATCAACGTATACGCCATCCAAATCATACGGAGGCTTCACGTGATGACTGGATCGTTCCTGGGCCGGGCCGCCCTGGCTCTGGTGCTCGTCTTCCCGGGTCGGGCGACCGCGCAGGAAATCGTGCCCGTAACCCTGAGCTTGGAAGAGGCCATCGAGATCGCACGCTCGAACAATCCCCGCTTCCAGGCGACGCGAAACGATGAGGCCGTAGCGGACTGGAACGTGAGATCCGCATATGGCTCGCTCTTCCCATCGGCCTCGACGAACTTTAGGCTCGCGTGGCAAGGCGCCGGTGAGCAGGTGTTCGGAAGCCTGACCGCGGAGCAGCTCGGCTTCGCGAACCAGCCGTCGTTCGTCTTCTCGAACTACTTCCTGGGCCTGAGCTACAACATCGATGGCACAACGCTTCTCGCGCCAGGCCAGGCGAAGGCGAATCGGGTCGCCACGCGAGCGCAGGTGGCGGGAGCCGAAGCCGAGCTCGTCTTCCAGGTGACGCAGGGTTACATCGAGGTGCTCCGCCAGACCGAGGAGGTGCGCGTCTCGGAGCAACAGCGGGAGCGGGCGCGCTTCAACCTCCGGCTCGCGCGGGCCCAGCTTGGGGTGGGGACCGCCACCGCGGTGGATGTCGCCCAGGCCGAGGTGGCGTCGGGGCGAGCCGAGGTCACCGTGCTCAAGACGACGAACGCCCTGGAGACGGCCCGCATCCGCCTTCTCCAGCAGATGGGAGTCGACCTCGACAGCCCCTTCGTTCCCACGACGCCATTCGTGCTCTCGGAACCACTCTGGAGCCGGGACGAGCTCTACAACCTGGGGTTGGAGAGCAACCCGAATCTTCGGTCGCTTCGAGCCGGCCGGTCGGCCAGCAGCTACGGCGTGAAGATGGCCAAGAGCACCTACCTTCCGACCCTGAGCTTCAGTGCCGGAATCAGCGGCTTCACACGTCAGACCTCGAGTCCGGCCTTTGAAATCCAACAGGCGGAGGTCCAGGCTCAGGGCTCCGTGCAGAACTGCCTCTTCGCCAACGATCTCTTCGAGCGGCTGGCCGATCCGTTGCCGACTCAGGATTGTTCGTCCTTCGCGTTCACCGACGAAGCCGCGCGGCGCATCGAGGACGGGAACAGGTCGTTCCCCTTCGACTTCACCACCCAGCCGGCCTCGGCCGCACTAACCATCAGCTTGCCGCTGTTCCAGGGCTTTAACCGCCAGCGCCAGGTGGCGGAAGCTCAGGTGCAGCTCGAAGACCTGGACTACGACCTCCGGGAGCAGGAGCTGGCCCTGCGGGCGGATATCGCGGCTACGCTGGCCACGGTCCGAGCCGCTTACCGGGCCGCGTTGATCGAGGACCAGAATCAGATCGTCGCCGACGAGCAGCTGCGGCTGGCCCGGGAGCGCTTCAGCGTGGGCCTCGCCGCTTTCCTGGAGCTCTTGGAGGCCGAGACTCTGAAGGTCGAGGCAGACCGCGAGCAGATCGCCGCTATTTTTGCGTACCACGACTCGCTGGCCAGCCTGGAGGCGGTGGTCGGGGGGTCCCTTGGCTTACAGTGAGGCATCGAACAGCCCATGACCGCTAATCGTAAATTGATCATCGGCTTCGTAATCGTCGCGGTCCTGGGCACTGCAGCGGCCCTGAGCGTGACCCACCGCCGTGACCGCGGTGTGCCGGTCCGCCTCGAGGAGGTGACTCGCATGGACCTGGTTGAGACCGTGACGGCGAGCGGCAACATCCGCGCAGGTCGCGTGGTGGACATCAGCTCCGACGTGTCCGCGAAGGTGGTCACGCTTCTGGTCGACGAGGGCGACGACGTGAAGGCCGGGCAGCTGCTGCTCCGCCTCGATCCGACCCAGTTCGCAGCGACCGTCTCACGGGCGAGGGCAGCCTTGAACCAGGCGCTCGCCCAGGAGCGACAGCAAGAGGCCAGTCTCAAGCGTGCGAGGAGAGACTACGAGAGGGTCAGGAGCTTGTTCGAGACCGACTCGGTTCTGATCGCCCGTCAGCAGCTCGACGATGCCGAGACCGAAGTGGAGCTGGCCATGCGGCAACTCGAGTCCCTTCAGTTCGGTGTGGCCCAGGCGGACGCCGCCCTCGAGGAGGCCAGCGAGAGGCTCAGCAAGACGATCTTCACGGCCCCCATCTCGGGCAAGGTGACCCGATTGAATGTGGAGGAGGGTGAGACCGTCATCGTCGGGACCATGAACAACCCCGGCAGCCTGGTCCTGACCATCAGCGAGCTGTCCCGGGTCGAGGCGGTCGTGGAGGTGGACGAGACCGATATCCCGTACGTCGAGGTCGGTGACAGCACCCTCCTCGAGCTCGACGCTTTCCGCGATCAGCTCTTCAACGGTGTGGTGACCGAGATCGGGAACAGCGCCATCCGGCCGCCCGCCTCGACGGCCGGTAGCGGACAGACGGCGGCCATCAACTTCGAGGTCGTCATCGCCATGGACGATCCGCCGGGAGGCGTCCGGCCCGACCTCTCGGCGACGGCGGACATCGTGACGGCCAGGAGCACGAACGCCCTTTCCATACCGATCATCGCCCTCACGGTACGGGCATCGGACGAAGGCGAGAATCAGGAGAGCCAGGATCTGGGTCCTGTGGGACGCCGCCAGAACACCGACGTCGAGGGTGTGTTCGTAGTGGTGGACGGCAAGGTCACCTTCACACCCGTGGAGATCGGAATCACCGGGCAGGAGCACTTCGAGATCCTGAGCGGAGTCAGCGAAGGGGACACCATCGTTGCGGGCCCGTATCGGCAGATCCGGCAGCTCTCGACTGGAGACGCCGTGCGGGCACAAGACGACCGGAGCGGCAACGGCTCCTCCTGATCACCAGAGAGGGAGATTCATGCAGTTCGCTGAAGGCGTTCGACTGGCTCTCTACCAGATCCGCACGGAGAAGCTGAAGAGCTTCTTCAGCCTGCTGGGGGTCATCGTGGGCGTCATGTTCCTCATCGTGGTAGTAAGCGTCGTCGAAGGCATGGACCGCTATATCCGGGAGGATCTGTCCTCCGTGGTGTTCGGCGTGAATACGGCGACCCTTCGCAGGTGGTCGGACGGACCCACCTTCAATGGTGGAAGCTCTCGAGCCCGGCTCCGGCGGCCTCGGATCACGTACGAGGACTGGCAAGCCGTCCAGGAGCAGATCACGGTGCCGGCCAGGGTTGGGGCCGAGAGTGAAACCGGCGGCGAGGTCGTCGCCGACAATGGGCGGAAGGTGGAGAACGTCAATATCTCGGGCGTCTCGCCGGAGATCCTCCGGATCAGAGACCTGGCGGTCGAAAAGGGCCGTCCTTTCTCCCCTCAGGAGGCCGAGCGAGGAACCGCCGTCGTGATTCTGGGAGTCGACACCGCCGAGCTCTTGTTCGAGACGCTGGACCCCATCGGTCGCCGGGTACGCATACGCGGATCCCCCTATCGCGTCGTCGGTGTTCTCGAGGAACAGGGCAGCCTGTTCGGCTTTTCCCTGGACAATCGGGTCATCGCCCCCGCACGCTCACCCATCCAAGCCGTGACGAATCCACGAGGCATCGTCGACCAGGTCGTGGCACAGTCTCTGGATCCGGCTGACCTCAGAGACCTCCAGCGCGAGATCGAGGGCATCATGCGGGCTCGAAGGCGCCTCCGACCCGCAGAGGAGAACAACTTCTCAGTGGAGACGGCCGACGAGACGCTGAGCTTCTGGGACCGGATCTTGCGGATCCTCTTCCTGGCTCTCCCCGGACTGGTGGGGATCTCTCTGGTGGTCGGGGGAATCGTCATCATGAACATCATGCTGGTGTCGGTCATGGAGCGTACACGGGAGATCGGCGTTCGGAAGGCCATCGGCGCCCGACGGCGTGACATCCTCAGCCAGGTGCTCATCGAGAGCATCACCCTGTCGGGCGTGGGCGCGGTGGTGGGGGTCACCATCGGGGTCGGCCTTACGTACCTGGTGGCCACCTTCTCGCCGCTTCCTGCGGCCGTGGATGCCAAGTGGATCGCACTGGGCGTGTCGTTGGGACTGATCGTGGGGATCGCCTCCGGCGTCTACCCCGCCTCGCAAGCCTCCAAGCTGGATCCCGTCGACGCGCTGAGGCACGAGTGACATGAGCCGTCTGAGCACGCTGGACGAGGGCGTATCCATCGCTCTCGACTCCATCCGGGCCAACAAGATCCGCTCCAGCCTCACCATCCTCGGAGTCTCCATCGGTGTGGGCGTGGTGATGATGATCGCGGCCATGGTGACCGGCATCCGGGAGTCCATCATGGACGGCTTCGAGGCCGCAGGTCCGGAGAACTTTGCGGTGGTGCGCTTCGACTTCACCGGCGTCCGCATCTCGACGGGCAACCAGCGACCCCCCTGGTGGAACCAACCCCGCGTCGTGCCGGAAGAGGCGCAACGCCTGGCCCGGCTTCCGGGTGTGGAGGTGGCCCTCTACAACTTCAACTTCAACACAACCATGTCGGTGGACGCCAGCCGCGTGAACGGGGTTCAATCCAACGCCTATTCGTCGGGATGGCCCGCCTACACCCCCGGGTACTTCGTCGTAGGTCGCGACTTCACGCCCCAGGAGGTCCGGCAGTCCCGCCCCTTGGTCGTACTCTCCGTGCCGCTGGCAGAGAACTTGTTCGGTGACCTGGATCCCATTGGCCGCAAGATCCGCGTGAGCGCCAGGAGACGGGCTGTCAACGAGGCCTTCACCGTGGTTGGTGTGTTCCAGAACGAGGAGAACATCTTCAGCGCCGCCATCAAGCACTGGGCCATCTTCCCGTATAGCTCCGCCATGAAGAGGCTGAAAGCCTCGCACTGGCAGGCGGGGGTCTGGGTCGTTCCCCGTGACTCGGTGGCCCTGGCCGACGTCATGGATCAGGTCATAGGCGCCATGCGCTCCATGCGAAGGCTCCGGCCCATGGAAGAGAATGACTTCTCACTCCTTCGCTCGGACCAGATCATCGAGGCGTTCAACAAGTTCACCGGTGTATTTTTCCTGGTCATGCTCGCGCTATCGTCCGTCGGCCTGCTCGTGGGCGGGATCGGCGTCATCGGCATCATGATGATCTCCGTTACGGAGCGGACGCGGGAGATTGGCATCCGCAAGGCAGTAGGGGCGACCCGCCGGGAGATCCTCTGGCAGTTCCTGGTGGAGTCGGCGGTGCTCACCCTCCTCGGTGGAGCGACCGGGATGGCTCTCGGCGCCGGCGCCGCCAAGGCCGTGGCTGCCATGACGCCGATCCCGGCGGTGGTACCCGTGTGGGCCGTGATCGCCGCCCTCGCCATGGCTATCGTGACCGGAGTCCTTTTCGGTATCGTCCCGGCGTACCGAGCATCGCGCCTCGACCCGGTTCACGCCTTACGCTTCGAGTAGGCTCGCACTCTTCCTCTCGACCCGACTCAGGCTTTCGTCTCGGAAAAGGACACCCGCACGTGAGCGACGCCCTGGACATCCTGGCTATCATGGCTCACCCCGACGACGCGGAGCTGTACTGCGGAGGAGCCTTGGCGAAGGCCGCAGCTGCCGGAGATCGGGTAGGGATCCTGGACCTCACCCGTGGGGAGGGCGGCAGCCAGGGGTCCCCAGAGGTCAGGGAGCAGGAGGCTGCAACAGCGGCGGAGGTGCTCGGCCTGGCCGTCCGAAGGAACGCGGGTCTCCGTGACTCCGGTCTCGCGAACGACCAGGAATCGCGGGAAAGAGTCGTCGGGCTCATCCGCGAGCTGAGGCCCCGCGTCGTCGTCACCCATTGGCGCGAGGGCCGGCACCCGGATCACCGGGTCGCCGCCCAGCTCGCATACGACGCGTCGTTCCTCGCAGGCCTGAGGAGCTATCCGGCTCCAGGGCAGGCTCATCGTCCGACGAAGGTGGTCCACAGCCTGCTGTTCCGTGAGGACGCACCTACCCCGTCCTTCGTGGTGGACATCACGGATCACATCGATACGAAGCTGGCTGCCCTGGCATGCTTCGAGTCCCAGTTCGAGGGCAAGACCACGGCAGGGGAGGCTTTCGGGGGAGGTGATCGTCCCCTTCTGGAGCAAGTGAAGGTCCAGTGCGCCCACCACGGGTCGCGGATTCGATGCGCATATGGAGAGCCGTACTGGACACGTGAAACGGTCGCCCTGGAGTCGCTGGGCAGCGACCGGGTGTCGACCTTCTAGTGTGGTGTCCCAGAAGTTCGCGAGCCACCGAGAGCGCCGAGGCGCCGGATCCGGGGCACCCGCGCCGTTAGGCGTGGGTCAGGCGCGACGACGAGGAGCGTGCCCTCGACTGGCCGAGACACCTTGGCAACGGGACACTAGACCAGGCAGTGGACCTCCAAGAGCAACCTTCTCCAACTCGGCACCTCCGAGCTGTGGATCTTGACGGCCTGGGCTTTCGCCCCCCCACCCTTCACGAGCCAGGGCGCCAGCCAGGAGCTGATCTCCGAGGGCAGGTGCCCGAGGAGGTCTCCGCCTTCACGGTGCACCCACACCTCGGGCTCCTCCTGATCCGGGGGATCGGGGATGAGGTAGAGAGGCTCTCCGGTTTCCAGGCTCTGTAGATGTTTGTCACGGCCAGCGAAGACCATGCCGTGAACGGTAGCTCTGAATTGTGGGGGCCGTCCTTCCGGAAACGGCGGTGGCGTGCTGGTCATCGAGGGTCGAGGCTGGGATCAAGGTTCACCGTTCTGGGGTCATTGGGTATCTTGTCGAACATACAGCGAGGCCCTGGTTCGCCGAAACGGCCCCCCTCGCTTCACGGCTTCACGGAAACGCATGCGACCGATCTATCTCGACAACGCAGCCACGACCCCTGTCCGAGATGAGGTGCGTGACGCGATGTTGCCGATTCTCCAGGAGGACTTCGGGAACCCGTCCAGTGCCCACACCTGGGGTCGCCGAGCATCCGCTCGGTTGGAGGAGGCCCGGGAGCGAGTGGCCGATGCCCTGGGAGCCCGCCGAGGCGAGATCTACTTCGTCCGTGGCGGCACCGAGTCGGACAACCTGGCGATTCTCGGTCGGGCGGAGGCGGTACGGGCCAAGGGGGAGTCCCCCTATGTGGTCATCACCGCCATCGAGCACCGCGCCATACTCGAGGCGTCGGCCAGGGTTCCAGAGCGAGGTGGGCGGCGCACCGTGCTCTCCGTCCGACCCGACGGTACGGTGGATCTCGACGCCCTCGAGCGAGCCTTGGAGGACAGGCCCGCAGTGGTGTCCGTGATGACCGTGAACAACGAGGTGGGCATCCACCTACCCGTGGAAGAGATCGCCGAGCGCACCCGAGCGCATGGGGTGACGCTCCATACGGATGCGGTCCAGGCCATCGGTAAGGTCCCCGTCCGCGTGGACACCGTTCCCGCAGATCTCCTCACGCTCACCGGACACAAGATCTACGGCGCTAAGGGCACGGGAGTGCTCTTCGTACGAGAGGGGGTGGAGGTGGCCCCCCTTCTCTTCGGCGGAGGGCAGGAACACGCACTGCGGCCGGGAACCGAAGATGTGGCCGGCGCCGTCGGCATGTCCGTTGCCGTGGATCTGGTGGTGCATGAGCGGGAGTCCGAAGCCCCCAGGCTCCGCGCCCTGCGCGACGGCCTCCAAGAGCGCCTGCAGGACGGGCTCGACGACGTCAAGGTGCATGGAGAAATGGCGCGCCGCGCCCCTCACATTCTCAACGTGGGGATCCCCGGAGCGGACCCGCAGCTTCTTCTGGCCGGTCTGGACATGGAGGGGATCGCGGCCTCAGCCGGCTCGGCGTGCGAGAGCGGAGGCAAGGGAGGTAGTTACGTGCTCGAGGCCCTCTACGGCGCCATGGACGATATGGCGGCCCTGCGTTTCAGCCTCGGTCGCTCCACGACGGAGGAGGATATCGTCCGCGTTGCCGAGGCGACCATCTCGGTCGTGGCGAGCATCCGAAACCTGGCTGCGTCGACATGAAGGCCAAGCGCATCCTGGTCGCCATGTCGGGTGGCGTCGATTCGTCCGTGGCGGCGGCCTTGCTGGTTCAGGCCGGTCACGAGGTTGTGGGCGCCACCATGAAGACATTCTGCTACTCCGAGAGTGATGCCCCGTCCAAGACGTGCTGCGGGTTGGATGGCATCGCAGACGCTCGCCGGGTCGCCGACACTCTTGGCATGCCCCACTACGTCTTCGACGTCGAGGAGGACTTCACCCGGGACGTGATCGACGACTTCGTCTCGGAGTACGCCCGGGGTCGCACGCCCAACCCCTGCGTTCGCTGCAACTCCAACACGAAGTTCCAGGACCTGATGGAACGGGGACGTGCGCTGGGTTGCGACGGCATCGCGTCGGGACACTACGTCCGGATCGAGCACCTGGCCTCGGGCGACTCCACCCTTCACCGTGGGATCGACCGCGGAAAGGATCAGTCGTACTTCCTGTGGGGACTTCCGAAGGAGATGCTCCCTCTACTCCACTTCCCCCTCGGGGAGCTCACCAAGCCCCGGGTGCGGGAGCTGGCGCGAGAGCTCGCCCTCACGACCGCGGACAAGCCCGAGTCCCAAGAGATCTGCTTCGTTCCCACGGGTGACTACAGGGATCTCTTGGGCACCCGACTCCGCTCGACGCACCCCGCGCTGGAGCCCGGCCTCCTGGTGACCTCGAGTGGCAAGGTCCTGGGCGAGCACAGTGGCTATGCGAACTTCACCGTAGGGCAGCGCAAGGGTCTCGGTGGCGGGTTCGACGAGCCCCTCTACGTCATCGAAATCCGCGCAGACACCAGGGAGGTGGTCGTGGGCACCAGTGAGGAGTGCCTCTCACCCGGCGTCGCGATCGGAGAGGTCAACTGGTTGGGCCTGCCTCCTCCCGAGGGCTCACGCATCCGGGTACAGATCAGGTATCGTGCTCCGGACGTTTCTGCCCTGGCTCTTTCTGTGGGGGAGAGCATGGTGCTCGCCTTCGACGAGCCTCAGCACGCCGTAACCCCCGGGCAGTCAGCGGTCTTTTTCGACAAGGAGCGGGTCCTTGGCGGCGGTCGCATCGCGCGGGCGATGAGGGGTGTGGAGCTGGAAGTCGGCGCGCCGACGGGGTAGCCGGCGATACCTCTCGTTCCGCCCGCCGGTCGATAGCGGAGCGGGGCGCTAGTGTTTCAGGCCCGATGAGGACGCGAAGACTTCCATGGCCTGCTGCTGCTCTTCGGTGAGCTCCTCGGGAATATCCACCATCACCTCGACGTACTGATCACCGACGCGCCCACCCTTCTGCACGCCCTGTCCGCGAATACGGAACTTAGTCCCGCTCTGGGTACCGGGCGGGATGCGGAAATGGACCTTTTTCCCATCCACAGTCCTTACCGCCATCTTCGATCCCAGGGTGGCCTGGGCCAGGTTGATCGGCACCGTCACATGGATGTCGAGCCCCTCTCGCTGGAAGAAGTCGTGGGGCTTGACCTTGAAGGTGATGATGAGATCGCCAGGCTTTCCACCCTGACTACCTCGCTCTCCCTGGCCCGACGCCCGGATCTTCGATCCCGTCTCCACACCCTTCGGGACAGTGATCTGGATCCTGCGGTCCTGACGGACCGACCCGCTGCCGGCACACGACTTACAAGGCCTCTCGGGAATGCGGCCCCGCCCGAAACAGGCCGGACAAGGTCGGTTGACCGCAAAGCCACCCTGCCCGAACGAGATGGACCCGCTCCCGGAGCACTCGGTGCAGCGCTTGGTCCCCGTCCCTGGTGAAGCTCCCGACCCACCACAGGTGGCGCACTCCTCCGTGATGGGAACTTCGATGGAGATCTTTCCGCCGTAGACGGCGGTTTTGAAGGAGATCTCCACCACGTACTCGACGTTCTGTCCTTTTCTCGGTCCCTTCGGCTTGGGCGAATCAGGCCCCTTCGACCCGCGATCGAATATCGAGCTGAAGATATCCCCGAGACCTCCAAACCCCTGGAGATCCTCGAAGGAAAAGCCACCCCCCGGCTGAGTCTCGAAACCACCTCCCCTGGGTGCCGCCCGTCCCCTGCCGAAGCCGAAGCTCGAGAGTCGCCGCATGTTGTCGTACTGCTTGCGCTTCTCCGGATCGGACAGCACGCCGTAGGCCTCTCCGACCTCCTTGAAGCGCTCGTCTGACTTGGCATCCCCCGGATTCGCGTCGGGATGGTACTTCTTGGCGAGCGTACGGTACGTCTTCTTAATCTCTTCCTGACTCGCTTTGTCCGAGACCCCGAGGGTCTTGTAGAAGTCCTTGGTCGCAGTCGACACGAATTCTCCGCTGTCCTTGGGCTACTCGTGCTTGTAGACGCTGACCCGAGCGGGACGCACCAAGTGGCCCTTGAAGAGGTACCCCTTCTGGAATACGTCCTGGACCCTATGATCGTCGTCCGGCGACTCGGTGGGGACGGTGGCCATGGCCTCCATGCTGTTGGGATCGAACTCCTCACCGATGGGCTCGAGCACCTCTACCCCAGCAAGCTCCAGAGCCTGCCGGAACTTCCGCTCGACCAGGTCCACTCCCTCTACGAGGGCTTCTACGGTGGCGGATTCCGGCTGCCACGCCCCCACGCGCTGAAGATCGTCCAGGCCGTCCAGAAAGTTGCGAAGGAGGTCGGCCTGACCCCTCGCCCACGCATCCGAGAGCTCGGTTTCCGCCCTCCGGCGGTAGTTGGTGAATTCGGCCGCAAGACGCAGATGGCGATCGTTCAGGGCGGTCAACTCGGCCTGCATGTGGCCCAGGTCCCGGGCCAGCTCCTCTTCGGCCTCCTGTTCCTCCAAGGCCTCGGGCGAGACCTGGCCGTCGGGTGCCGAACCGTCCGTCGGGCCTGCGTTCACGCCGACCGCATCGCCCTGGCCCGAATCTACGGAGCCTTCGGCCGCGTCCGGCTCAGCCATCTCTTCAGGATTCTCGGCTACGTTTTCGCTCATTTTCGTCTCGCTGGTGGGTCCGATCAAGCACGCTTCCTCTTACGTGTTGGTGAATTTACTTCTTCTGAGACCAAGAGGGAGACCCCCGCGGTCGAACACGCCGCTCGGTCACGACACTCCGGCCAAGGGGAAATTGGTGTCGAGCCAGGTGCCCACCAGGGCGAAGACGTCCTCTCTCTCCGGTTCATTGTGAGGCTCGTGTCGAAGCCCCTCGAGCCGGCAGGTCTCGATTCCCGACCCTGAGGCACGCTGCACGAAGCGTAGGATCGTCTCCGGATCCACTACCTGGTCCGCTTCGGGGACGAGGAAGAGGACCGGCCCCGCGACACCTTCCGGATCGGCCAACGCCCGTTTCTGGGCATCGACGACCGCCCAGTAAAGACCGGGCGTGACGAACTGGTGCACCATAGGATCGTCGAGGTAAGCCCGCTGGCGCTCGGGGTCGCGCATCAGCGTTTCCGGAGGGAGTCGCACGGGCATCCGAACCGATGGCGCGATCCTGTTCAGTACCTTGCTCGGGGCGACCTTCCACCAAGGAACCTTCATCTTCGTCGCCAGCCATGGGGCGGAGACTACCGCTCCCGAAACGGAGCCGGAGCGTGTCTGCAGGTAACGGAGCACTACGAGCCCCCCCATGGATTGTCCCCAGAGGATCACTGGAGCACCCGGAGGAGCCTCCATACGGACCTTCCCGAGTACGACCTCCAGGTCGGCAAGGAACTCGTCGAAGCGGGAGACGAACGCCGGCCGGCCTCCTGATCGCCCGTGTCCCCTCTGGTCATAGGCCACCACACGGAAGCCGACTCCGATCAGGAACTCCGCCACCAGGTCGTAGCGCCCACTGTGCTCTCTATAGCCGTGAATCAGCACCACGACGCCTCGGGAGGCCGACATGGGCTGCCAACAGCTCCAGTGCAGAGGAACCCCGTCGGGTGCCTCAAGCACTCCCTCCTCCACAGGCCTCAAGTCTCGCCACTCACCTTCTTAAAGAGCAGATTGAGCGCCGCCTGTGTCGCCCGCTCCCGGATGGCTTCTCGATCGCCAGGGAAGACCCTGTGGGAGGCCACCACCCGCCCCTGGTACGAGACTCCGTACCATACCGTCCCCACCGGTTTCTCTTCCGTGCCTCCCTCGGGCCCCGCGATGCCAGTGATGCCAATGCCGACGTCGGCGGCCAGACGCTCCGCCACTCCCCGGGCCATGCCCTCCACCACGGCCTCGGACACAGCGCCCTCTGCCTCCAGGACGGACCCTTCCACGCCCAGGATCTCGGCCTTGATCTCGTCGGCATAAGCGATGATCCCACCGCGGAAGTAAGCGGACGATCCCGGGCGGTCCGTGATCCGCTTCGCCAAGAGGCCACCGGTGCAACTCTCGGCCACCGCCAGGGACAACCCACGCCGGACGAGCTCCGCCGCCAACGCTTCCACGAGGTCCCCGCTCTCTGCATCGAATCGGTATGCCGCCAGGACTGGCCTCAAGACGCTCTCGGCCCCGTCCAGGCGCTCCCCTGCCTCCTCCGGGGTGCCCGCCGTGGAGATCCGTATCGACACGCCCCCCAGATACGGGAGAGAGGCGAGCGTCACCCCATCGGGCAGCTCCGGGAGGACGGCGTCCACCCGCTCACCCAGCACCGACTCGGAGATCCCGGTCGTGTGGAAGGTCCGATGGACCAGGGGGGTCAAACGCGGCCCGAAGTGGTCACGAACGCGGTACTCGATCTCCGACTCGTACATCTCGTATACCTCGCGAGGGACGCCTGGGGCAAGCACGATTACCCGATCCTCGCGGTCGATCCAGAGACCTGGCGCGCTGCCGCGCGTATTCGGAATTACCAGGGCACCGCGGGGGACTTGCGCCTGAACGGCGTTGCTCGGTGGCAAGTCGCCGAAGCCCATGGCACGGAACCGGTCCCGCAGCTCCTCGAGCACGCCCTGATCCAACTGGAGGTCCAGTCCGAAGAGATCGGCTACGGCCGTTCTCGTGAGATCGTCGGCCGTCGGGCCGAGACCCCCAGTGACCAGAACCAACTCCGCCAGCCGCACTCCCTCAGATACCGCGCTCTTGATGGAGTCCGGATCGTCACCCACGACCCAGCGCTTCGTAACCGGAATGCCCAGAGAGGCCAGCCGCCTGCTGAGCCATGAACCGTTGGTCTCGACCGTCTCGCCGGAGAGCAGCTCATCGCCGACAGTGACGACCACCGCGTGTACCCCTTCACCCGCACTCACACCGAGTCAGTCACGCACGCCGATCAGCGCACGATAGCTCCACAGGTAGTCGAACATGGAGTACACGGTGAGAATCAGCGCCAAGCCAAGGGTAAGACCGATCCACGCCGAATGAAGCTGTAGCCACGCTCCCCAAGGAAGGCCACCCCATCCCCAGGCATCCGCACTCTCTCGGAGTGGATACCACAGAAGCAGACCCCCGGAAAAGAGACTCTGGATGAACGCCTTGTACTTGCCCGATTGGCCCGCGGCGATGACCACATCCCGGCGCGCCGCCCACTGACGAAAGACGGTCACCAGCAGCTCGCGACCGAAGATTACGATCATGACCCACATGGGAAGCATGCCCCACCAGGGGATCAGCCACTCCTCTCCCCCACGGTGAGATATTATGTAGAAGGGGATGAACGTGGAAAGGAGAAGCAGCTTGTCCGCCAACGGATCGAGGAGCTTGCCGACATCCGTGATCCACCCGTGCTTGCGCGCCAGGTAGCCGTCCCAGAGATCGGAGAGTCCAGCCACCACGAAGAACACAAAGGCGACGAAGCGTGCGCCCACGGACGGGGTCAGTGCCAGGACAAAGATGGCAGGGCAAGCCAAGATCCGCCCAATGGTGATCAGGTTGGGGAGGTTGCGGCTCCCGTCCATGGTCGCCTCAGCTCAGGGTCTGAACAACCATCTTGCTGACGGCGCCGAGGGTCTCGAAGACCCCCTTCCCTTCGATCGCCACACCCTCGAAGTCGGAGACCTTCATGGGGTTGAGCTGCGCCCGCAACTCCTCGACCTCCATGGCGTTGGACAGGTCCCGTTTGTTGTACTGCACGGCGAACGGGATCTTGGCGAGATCGTACCCGTACGACTCCAGGTTCTCGTAGAGGTTGTGCATGGCCTCGATGTTGGCCTCCATACGCTCCCTTTGCGAGTCCGCGACGAAGATGACTCCGTCCACCCCCTTGAGGATGAGCTTGCGACTCGCGTTGTAGTACACCTGTCCGGGAACGGTGTAGAGGTGGAAGCGGGCCTTGAAGCCCTTCACCTCTCCCAGGTCGATGGGGAGGAAGTCGAAGAAGAGGGTCCGCTCGGTCTCGGTGGCGAGGGAGATCATCTTCCCCTTCGCCCCTGGATTAACACGGGAATACACGTACTCCAGATTGGTGGTCCTCCCACCCAGGCCGGTGCCGTAATAGACGATCTTGCAATTGATCTCCCGGCTGGCGTAGTTGATCATTGACATGATCGGCTACACTCGTTTCCGGCAGCATAGGTGGGTCGATTCCGCCAAACGGTCCCCCGCGATCTCAGCCCCTACAGGTGGAGCAAGTTGGGATTCAGCGTCGTCTACGACGGCGACGAAGATGAGGCATTCGTCCCTGGCGGTAAAGGGCCGTGTAAAGGTCGGACAACCAGACGATATGGGCAACCTACCCGGCCGGCAGGACGCCGCGCATGGCGTCCCCCTCCATGCGTCCGATGATCGCCTGCGCACGACGGCGAAGCATGCCTCTCGCTTCCCACGCTACGAAGTCCTTCAGGAGGTTGATGTTGTCTACGGAGGCCTTGGCTTTCGCCATATAGCCGAGGGCGGCCAGGCGTCGCAGGAAGGACCGACTGAACAGATCTCTACTGTGCCGATAGATCTGATCTCGGACCACCAGGGCGGCTACGGCCCCCGCCGCTGCGGCGACCACCACTGCGAACCCAGCATTTCGAAGCCGTTTGTCCATCCCCTACATCTCCCGTCGACCGGTCAGGGCCTCTACGATGGTCGAACCGTCCACGTATTCGAGGTCACTCCCCACCGGAATGCCCCTCGCCAGGCGCGTCACGCGAGGACCCATGGACCGGATCAGACCGTCCAGGTACACGGCCGTGGCCTCACCCTCGACGCTCGAATTGGTGGCTAGGATCACCTCCTCGACTGTGCCTCCGGACTCCCGAATGCGGACCAGAAGGGGATCCACGGACAGTTCCTCCGGTCCGATCCCGTCCAGGGGTGAAAGACGTCCTCCCAGCACGTGATAGAGGCCTCTATACTCGCCCGCTCGCTCGATGGCCCCAACCTCGAAGGCCTCTTCCACCACGCAGATCACCGTCCCATCGCGCCTCGGATCGCTACAGATCTCGCACCGCTCCGTTTCACTGAAATTTCCACAGGCCACGCAGGGCCGAATCTGCTCGGCGACATCTCGAATCGCCGCGGCGAGCCTGATCGCCTCTTCGCGGGGCCGTTTCATGAGATGGTACACGAGGCGCTGCGCTGTCTTCGGACCGACGCCCGGAAGCCGCGAGAACTCGGAGGTAAGCTGCTGAATGACCGACACTAAGAGCTGGCAGTTCCGTGTGGGAGAAGGGCGGGACGACGCAGCGTAGCGCAAGTGGGCACCGCGCGAAGCGTGGCCGCAAGGAGTTCCAACGGCGAACCCTCGGATGCACCGTGCCCTCGACTGGCCGAGACACTTTGGTAACGGGACACTAGTGTGGTGTCCCAGAAGTTCGCGAGCCACCGAGAGTGCCGAGGCGCCGGATCCGGGGTACCCACACCGTTAGGCGTGGGTCGGGCGCGACGACGAGGAATAGCAACGCGGGCACCGCGGCCGAAGGCCGTGGTCCGAGGAGGAGGAACGCCACAGGACCGGATGCATCGGTGCTCGAATGGCCGAGAACTTCTGGGACACCACACTAGAACAGGCCCGGAAGCTGGATCGGCATACCACCCGCCGCCTTCCGCATCTCTTCTTCGTACTGGCTCTGAGCCTTGCCCTGCGCCTCGGTAACGGCCGCCAGCACCAGATCCTCGAGCATCTCGACGTCGTCGCGGTCGACAACGGTGGGGTCGATGACGATTCTCGATACGGTACCCTTCCCGTCGACCGTGACGGTGACCATTCCTCCACCGGCCGAGGCGGAGATTTCCCGGCCGGACAGCTCTTCCTGCAGCTTTGTCATACGCGCCTGGAGCTCCTGGCCCATCTGCATAAGCTGTTGGAGATTCGTCATCGTCAAGTCATTGCCTTACAACACGTTGCAATCAATCCAGTAACTCCAAGTCGAGTTCTTCTACCGCGTGCTGGAGAAGCGGTTCCCGCTGGATCAGCTCCCGCAGCCGGTCGCTACGTATCGTCTCGGGCATGATTCGCTTCAACTTCTCCGACGACGGCTCACTCGTGGCCCGAACGACGATCTCCGGTCGTTCACCCATGAGGGCTTCGAGGGTATTCTGAATCGTCCTCAGCGCCGTCTGCTCCCTCAAGCGCTCAAGCCCCGGCCCATCCGGAAGCTCGACCACCAGGGCTCCATCCTCACCGAGCCCCACAACTGCCGCCCGCAGGAAGGGCCCCATTCCAGGAGGGATCCCCTTCCCTTGGTCCATCAGACGGGCCCAAGCCTCGGTGGCGCTCGCTACGACCGAAGCCGACCCACCGCCTTCCCCCGTCTCCGAGCCCTCGTCGGTCTCGGGCGAGACCTCGAGATCGGAAGCGCTTTCGACATTCCTCCTCGCCGGCACCGCGGACTCCTGTGCCACCGGCTCACCGGCCAAATCGGCCTCCGAGCTTCCCGACGAGCGCGCGTTCCCGCCATCCGGGGCCCCTGAAGGCGGGTCGGCGGCTGGTGACGCCCCGCCGAGACTCGTCAGCAGCTCCTCGAGCGTCACGGTGCGATCTACGTAGCTGAGCCGGAGAAGGAGCATCTCGAGGAGAACCTGTGGGTTCGCGCTGCGCCTGAGGCTTCCGGAGCTCTCGAGCTCCGAAGCCAGTGAGAGCATTCGCATGATGTCCGCGGATTGGAACGGCTTGAGGCGGGCCACAAATGCCTTCCGGATCTCCCCGTCCAGCTCCGGTGGGTCTCCACCGAGGGAGAGTCGGAGAAGCGACCTCAGCACATCCACGAGACCATGGTAGAACTCCACGAGATCGTAGCCTTCGTCGAGGAGTCGCTCCACGAAGGCGAAGACCTCGCCGTGCTGGCGGCTGGCCAGGATGTCCATGAACTCCAGATAACGCTCGCTCTCCACCAGGCCGAGCACCTGCCTCACGGACTCCTGGGTGATCTCCCCACCGGTCAGCGCGATGACCTGGTCCAAGAGCGAGAGGGCGTCTCGCATCCCCCCGTCGGCCTTATGGGCTATGGTCCGAAGCGCATCGTCGGGCGCTGCGGATCCTTCACCCTCAAGGACAACCGCGAGGCGTGACATGATGTCAGCAACACCAATACGCCGGAAGTCGAAGCGCTGGCAACGCGAAAGGATAGGTGCGGCGGTCTGCTGAATCTTCTGCGGCTCAGTCGTGGCGAAGACGAAGATCACCCGGGGCGGCGGCTCCTCGAGGATCTTCAGGAGCGCGTTCCACGCCTCCCGCGTGAGCATGTGCGCCTCGTCGACGATGTAGACTTTGTGCCGTCCCTCCTGTGACGGGGCGTACATGGCCCTTTCACGCAGCTGACGCGCGTCGTCCACACCCCGGTTGGATGCGGCATCGATCTCGACCACATCGAGGGCCGTCTGCCCACCCCAGATCCTGGAGCAGCTCTCACACTCGCCGCAGGGCTCACCCGAGTCCTCCCGCCGGGCACAGTTGAGGGCCATGGCGAGGACGCGAGCGAGGGTGGTCTTACCCACCCCACGAGGACCACAGAAGAGGTAGGCGTGTCCGACTCGACCGCCCGCCACGGCGCGACACAGGGTCTCGGAGACGTGCTCTTGAGTCGCCACATCGGCGAATCGCCGCGGGCGATACTTTCTGGCCAGGGCTGTGTGGGACACGGACGTACGCTTCGAGAGCCGGCTGGTGTGGCAGAGAGCCACACTAGAAGAAAAATGCCCCAGGCGACCCGAAGCAACGATCACTGCACTTACCGCTGCTACCGGCAAGGTCCTGACGGAGTTCGTGAAGCTTTCGCCCTACGGACCTGGGGCACCGGAAAGTTAGAGTGCCTCAGACGGAGCGTCAACGGCTGGCAGTGCGAAAAAGTAGGAATTATGCGGGTTTTCGCCCTATCGGCTCACTCCATCCAGGCTCCCTCGATGTGCTCCACTTCGACGGTCCCGGCTCCGTCCGAGTACACCGAGACGGCATCGAATCGATAGGATCGTGCCTCCACACGGCTCCGGGCAATCCAAAGGCGAGCCGCCATGGAGATGGCCCGGCGCTTGCGCCACGTGATGGCCTCCAGGGGATGGCCGAAGGCCGGGCCGCTACGTCCCTTTACCTCCACGAACGCCACGAGCCCGTCCTTCTCCCTCCACGACGAGATCGATCTCCTTCCGCAGGAAACGGATGTTCCGATCCAGAACCCTCCACCCCCGATTCCGAAGAAGGGCCTCGGCGAGATCCTCGAAATGTCTGCCGCAATCTACGGTGCTCACGACACTGAGGCCCCAGGTCAAAGGATGAATGCCTAGAGGGCCTATGATCGCGGCAGGAACCGGGCCTGGACATAGCCACAGGGGTCGAGATCACCTCCCTTGTCGCCAGCCTGTGGCTCCGGATCCGGCTCCGGACCAGCCGTCTAGGAGGGTTCTCGCACCGACCGGCCGATGGCCTTCGCGATGACGCGGATCTGGTCCATGAGCTCACCGAACTGATTCGGGTACAGCGACTGGGCTCCGTCGGACAGCGCCTGGGGCGGGTTCGGATGAACCTCCACCATAAGCCCGTCGGCCCCCGCCGCCACGGCAGCCCGGGCCATGGGGATCACCTTGTCCCGGATCCCCGTTCCGTGGCTCGGATCAGCGATGATGGGCAGATGGGAGAGGGACTTCACCACCGGGATAGCGGTGAGATCAAGGAGATTCCGAGTGTGATTGTCGAAGCTCCACACCCCTCGCTCACAGAGGATGACATCATCGTTCCCCTCCGCCAGAAGGTACTCGGCGGCCAAGAGCAACTCGGTGAGGGTTGCCGACATGCCCCGCTTCAGGAGGACCGGCTTGCCGCACTGCCCCGCCCGCCTCAGCAGCGGGTAGTTCTGCATGTTCCGGGCTCCGATCTGAATCACGTCGGCATATTCCGCCACCAGATCTACGCCGTCTGGTTCCAAGGCCTCGGTGACGATGGCCAGTCCCGTGGCCTCCTTGGCCCGGGCCAGCATCTTGAGACCTTCTTCGCCCAGTCCCTGCCAGGAGTAGGGTGAGGTTCTCGGCTTGAACGCCCCCCCAACGCAGGAGGCTGGCACCCATGTCCTTCAGTTGATGAGCGGTATCGAGGATCTGATCCTCACCCTCGACGGCACACGGTCCGGCGATGATGGGGACTTCCGCTGCACCGAACCGGATCCCGCCTCCCAACTCGACAATCGTGTCCACGTCGCGCCATTCCCTGGAGACCAGCTTGTACGGCTTGGTTACGGAAATGATCTCGAGGACGCCGGGGAGCCCCTCAATCCGCGCCGAATCCACTCGCCCGTCGTTGCCCATGAGGCCGACGGTCGTCCGCTGCTTGCCGGGCATGGACCGTGCCAAGTACCCCATGTCCTCTATTGCCTCGACCACGCCTCCAACCTCGGCTTCGGAGGCGTTGTGCTTCATGACTACCAGCATGTGATTCTCGAATTCCGGGTCTTCAGGAGGTATCCGGTGTCTAGCACCGCACGGAAGTGTACGCGCGGGAACAGATGTAGTCTACCAGATGGACGGGGGCGCCCCTTGTTCGAGGACGACGCACATTCCGTCGTACCCCGCCAGCACGCGCCCGGTGTACCCCGATTGGCGGACCAGCTCCGGAACCTCATCGGGCGAAAGCGTGGGATAGGCATGCGTCGTCACCACCAATGCCGGGGCGACCTCCCAGGCGAGTGCCGCCACCCCGCCGGGCGTCAAATGAGTATCAACGGATGGAGGATCCGGGTACGCACACTCGGCGATCAGAAGGTCCGACCCCGCTAGAAAGCCCCCGAGGAGCGTGCTGTCCCCCGTGTCGCCCGTATACCCGACAGTCCCAGCCCCTCCGGCCCAACGATACGCGACCGAGTGCTCCGTGTGGACGGTCTCGCACGTCCTCAAGTCCACCGTGCCGTCGCTCCATCGGTCGTTCCGGGCCAGCTCCACCACGGAGAGCTCGAAGCCGGGCTCGAGAACGTAGCCACCATAGGCCTCGACGAGGACGCTCAAAAGGCTGCCGAGGCCGGGTGGGCCGACAAGAGTGAGTGGGGTCGTGCGGGGCGGCGACACCCCGTGCGACAGAGCGAACATCAGAGGAGCCAGCCCACCGATGTGGTCAGTATGAAAATGGCTGAGGGCGATGTGAGTCAGGTCGGCCCACGGAATCCGGAACCGGCTCATGCCGTCCAGGACACCGGAGCCGCAGTCGAGGAGGAGGAGCGCGTCACCTTCCGCGACGAGGAACGCAGCCGGGTGGCGAAGATGGTCCGGCAACAGGGTGCCGGAGCCGAGGACCGTCACGCTGGCGGTCATAGTGATCTAGCCGACCCTGCGCCCCCCCGGGAACCGTACTATCGGCTCCGAGGTCCGACTAGGCCGCCGAGCCGCCCACGTGCAGAGCCTCTTCGAGCTGCACCCCGACGACCGTGCTCACTCCGGGCTCCTCCATGGTGACGCCGTAGATCCAATCGGCGGCCTCGATAGACCGCGGATTGTGGGTGATGATCACGAACTGCGTCTGCTCCTTGAACTCCTGGAGCAGGCGAATGAAGCGACCGATGTTGTTCTCGTCGAGCGGGGCATCGACTTCGTCGAGAATGCAGAACGGACTGGGCTTGACCAGGTAGATGCCGAAGAGCAGCGAGAGGGCTGTCAGCGCCCGCTCTCCACCCGACAGTAGGTCGATTCTCTGGGTCTTCTTCCCCCTCGGCGAGGCGTGGACTTCGATGGGCGATTCCAGCGGGTCTTCGGGATCGGCCAACCAGATGTCAGCCTCGCCTCCCTCGAACAGCCGATGGAAGGTGGACTGGAAGTTCCCCCGGATCTTCTCGAACGTGCTCTCGAAGAGGTCGATGGCAGTCTCATTGATCTGCTGGATGGCCGATTTCAAGTCGTTGTGCGCGGCTACCAGATCCTCGCGCTGCTCGTTGAGAAAGGCCAGCCTGGCACTCTCCTCGGCATGCTCCTCGACCGCGAGCATGTTGACCAGCCCGATGCGCTCGAGCTTGACCACGAGCTCCTCGAGCTCCTCCCTCAGAGCCTCGGGCTCGCCCTCCACCGGCTCGGCCTCGTCGAGGAGACGCTCCAACGGACGACCCCACTCTCCCTCCAAGCGCTCCTGGATGAGTCCGATGCGGCCCGAGACCTCCTGTCGCTCCAGCTCGAGCTGATGACGCAGGTCCACCGCCTCGCGCTCGGCGCTGCGCGCCAGCCGAGCCGCCTTGTCCGCATCGGCCAACGCCTCGGCCACGTCGGATAGCAGCTTGGTCCTCTCCTCGAGCACGCTCTCGGCTTCGTCACGCTCGCCGAAGAGCCGCTCCGTCGCGACCCGACCTTCCTCCTGGAGTCGCTGGGCCGTGTTCAGCTCGTCGGTGAGGACCTTCTCCTCGGCATCCAGCTCGCCCAGCCGATCGTCACCGACGGCAGCCTCACGAGCCAGATCCTGGAGTCGCTCCGCCATTCTCTCCGACTCGGCCTCCATGCGGGCCAGCGTCACCGACAGCCGCGACTCTTCTCCATGGGCCTCTTCCCATTCGTCCTGAACGCTGGCGAGGATCTCCCGCACTTTCTCGCGCTCGGCCCGGATATCACCCTCCTGGGCCAGGAGATTCTCACGATCCTCCCGCGCACTCTGGGCTCGCTCCAGAGCTCTGGCCCTGGCCGCCTTGCCTCCCTCCAGCTGTCTGGCAAGCTCGTCCCGGTGGGTGTCGACCCTGGCGCGGCGGTCCACCTGGGCCACCATCTCGGCGCTGGTTTGCCTCAGCTCATCCTCGGCCTCGAGGAATGAGATCCGGGCGACTGCGAGGACTTCTTCGGCCTTTTCCTCGGCAGCCTCTGCGTTCTCGACCTCTTGCCTCGCACCGGCCGCTTCGCCTACTGCCTCGTCCAGTGCCTGGCGGATTGACTCGACGCGAGCCCTTCGCTCGAGCACACCGGACGTGCCCGAGGGTCTACCGACCTTGATGAAGCCTCGTGGATCGGTGACCATCCCTGCGATTGAGAGCTGTGCGCGCTCGGGAGCGGGGCCGACGGACTCCTGGGTCTCGACCAGATCAACCTCGCCGAGTAGGGCTTCGATCCAGGGGGCTCCTTCTCCCTTGGCCTTGACGGCTTTCAGCAGAGAGCCCCCCGCCGGATCGGGAACTCGATCGAGCGGAAGCAAGACCAGGCCGCCTCCCTCGGCCCAATCGTCGGCGAACCAACGAACGATCCGGTCGGCGGAGGCGCCATCGCGCACCACGAGAGCCTGTGCGAGGGGGCCCAGGTATGTCTCCACCACCGATGCCACCTCGCCCGGGGCTTCGATGAAGTCCGGGAGGGATCCCACGACGCCGGCGTCCTCGAGGGCGAGGGCCGCCTTGGCGGCGGGATCGATTCCCTCTCGTCTGAGGCCGAGGGCCTCCAGAGCCGCGACTTCCACCTCCATGCCCTGGACCGTCCGAACCGCATCGAGCTCCCTACGCCTCGCTTCGTCGAAGGCCTTGCGCTGGCCGCCGAGAGCCTCCTGAGCCGCATCGAGGCGCTTCCGGACGTCCTGCACGGCCGCTTCCAGTCCGTCGAGGCGGGTCGTGAAAAGATCGCCCTGCGACTCCAGGTCATTCAGAACGTTGGAGGCGTCACTCAGCTCCGCGGTAATGTGCTTGATGCGGCGCTCGAGTTCGGCGGCCTGGCCCTGGGAAGCCTCGGCATCGCCCTCGAGCTGCGCGCCCCTCCGGACCAAATCCCGCTCCCGGTGCTCCTTCTCCTCTACACGGTCGCGGGCTTCCTGGAGACGCGCCTTCACGACCGCGGACGCGTCCGCTTGACGACTCACCTCCGCCCTGACCCGCTCCAGCTCCCGTTCCTGCCCCTCGTGACTTCCCTGAAGCTCGGCCGATTCGCCCCTGACATCATCCAGGCGCTTCGACCAGGCCTCGCGGTCACCTCCGATCTGACTCAACCGTCGCATGGCGTAGCCTCCGCGCTCCTCCGCCACCGCGAGATCCCGCTCCCACTCGACGAGCTGAGCCTTCACCTGGGCGAGGGCCGCGGCAGCCTTTGCCCTGGAGCGCTCCGCCGTTACCTCCTTGAGCCGCAGCCTCTCGTAGGTCGCTTCCGCAGCACGGAGCTCGGCCACCATCCCCTGACCTGTCTTTCGATCGCCCTCCAGGGCCGCATCGAGCTCCTTCAGGCGCACCTCCAGATCGGCCAAGTTGTTGCGCACGACGGCGACCTCGACTGACAGCCGCCGCTCCCGGAGAGCCCCGTACCGTTCTGCCTTCCCCTTCTGCCGAGCCAGAGAGCACACTTTGGTCTCGACCTCGGCGATGACGTCTTCCAAACGGGTGAGATCGTTCTCGGCGTGCTCCAGGCGACGGAGGGCGGCCTTTCGCCTGTCCTTGTACTTACCGATGCCCGAAGCCTCCTCGAAAAGCTGCCGCCTCTCCTCCGCCCGATCGGAGAGAATGGCGTCGATCATCCGGTTCTCGATCACCGAATAGGCGTTGGCGCCGAGCCCGGTGTCACGGAAGAGGTCGACCACGTCGCGCAGACGACAGGTCGAGCGGTTGAGCGAGTAATCGCTCCCCCCGTCTCGGTACACGGTACGGCCGATCTCGACCTCCTCGTACGCAACCGGGAGAACCCCGTCCTCGTTGCTCACCACCATGGTAACCGCGCCCCGGTTCACGGGGTGGCGATTCAGAGAGCCCTGGAAGATGGCCTCCTCCATCTTCCCTCCCCGGATGGCGGAGGGGCGTTGCTCTCCCAGTACCCAGCGAACGGCGTCGCTGATATTCGATTTTCCGCAGCCGTTGGGCCCGACGATGGCCGTGATGCCCTCGTGGAAGTCGATGACGGTGGCGTCAGCAAAAGACTTGAACCCATGTACGCGAAGTGATCGGAGTTTCATTGGGGCAGTCGGCCCCTCCGTTCAGTCAGACGTACGTCACCCAGGTCGTTCGCACGAAGGAGTCGCCCCATCGCAGCGGCCTGGAACTCGTCCACAAAAGCTCCGCCATAGACGCGCAGCCCCGTGGTTCCATCAGGATAGCTCACCTCCAGTACGTGAGCCGGTATGGAGAGAGCGGCCAGCGACTGGACCCTACCGGCCGCGGCCGCCGCCTCGGCGTACTCGTCGAAGAAGAACGAGTATCTCGCCTCCTGAACCGTCCACATAGCCGGATTGAGGCGGTCCAGGACCTGAGCCAGAGGCTCCTTCAGGGCGTCTGCCTCCACTGCGCTGAAGGCGGGGCCTGCGAGCAGCGCGTATTGGTCGGCCCCGGCCACGTCGATAACGGTCACGAAGAACAGAAGCTCGGGAAGCCGCCCCCGGAGCGCGTCCACCGTACTCGAGGCCGTTTCCATGCTGCGCCAGGCATCGACCATGAGCACATGGCTTATCACTGGCGTCTCGGGCGTCGGGCCGGGTAGCTCTACCGGGGGTGGCACGCCAGAGCGCACGCGCTCAGGCGGTGTGACCCCGGGGATGTTGATGAAGCCGAAATACGCAGCCGTGATACCTCCGCCCCCCACGATCAAGGCTGTGGCCATACCCACCAGCAGCTGCCGGACCCTGGCTCCCCGCCTTCGCCGCCGATCCAACTCCTCCAACCCCGACATCTTGCGAGGCGGGCCTTCCTCCAGGTCGACGGCAGTCTCGCCTGCCGTGTCTTCGGGGAGCGCATCAGTGCCGGCTCCCATTGCCTCTACGGCCGCATCCACGGCGATGGACTCGTCGGCGCCTACCGAGGGATCCCCGGGAGGCGCGTCACTGGTGGCCAGGGATGCCACAGGCTCGGGCGAACCCAGATCGGGATCGTCGAATGCCAAGTCTCCCGCGGCCCCGCTGAGATCTTCCGCTGGCACCAGCTCCTCGTCGTCGAGCAGGTCGTCCTCCGCGAGGGGGCTGGCTTCCACCTCGAGGTCGCCGTCTCCGAAGCCGAGGTCGTCTGAGTCCTCGGCCTCCCCTACCTGCTCCGCACCCGGACCGGCCTCGAAGCCGGCCGCGGCACCCTCTTCGACAACGCCACTCTCCAAGTCGTCCGGAGCGTCTTCCAGCTCGAATCCGGCCCCTGTCTCGAAGCCCTCCATGTCCAGATGGGCATCCTCGGCGGCTGCCGCCTCGTCCATCTCGATCGTGGATCCCCTCACACCCTCGACGGCTGGCATGCCCGGCTCTTCGACGGCCGCCTCATCGGCAATTGCCGGTCCCTCCACCTCCGTGACCTCTACCTCCGCGGCCTCCGCCTCCGGGGGGGCCACCTCTACCGGCTCGACCTCCAAGGGCTCCATCTCATCAGGGGCTCCGACGAGAGGAGCTCGAGCCTCTGGCTCGGCTTCGTCAGACGCGTCGTACTGCGATCCCGCCACACCTTCGAGACTGAACCCGTCCGAATCATCAACTTCGTCCGCCGCATTACCGGTTGAGTCGGGGAGTCCCTCCATGGTGAAGAGTCCCGCGTCACCAGCCGGCTCTTCCGTGACGCCGGCCGGAACGACTTCGGCCCCGAGGGGAGTCTCGACCTCCGGCTCCGGCTCGGACTCTATCGTCGGCTCCACCTCGAGCTCGGGCTCCCGTTCGTCATCAATTTCAGAGATCATCTCCACCTCCGGCTCTGCTTCTGACTCTGCCTCGAGCGGCGCTACGAACTCAGGCTCAGGCTCCGACGTCATGTCGACTTCCGGCTCCATGACCGGCGGGGCGATCTCGTCGGCGCCGACCTCCCCAGCGGCCTCCGGACCGAGCACGGCAAGGATGCGATCCGACGCGGAGCCCAGGATCGACGACACGTCCTCCGCCGCCTCCGCGACAACGATGACTCCCGCCGCCTGGTCGAGGAGGGCCCGAGCTCCGGTCGTGGCCGCTGACAAATGCAGCAGGAGCACCGCCCCCGCCTCCTGGAAGCCGCTGATCACGGTATCCCACTTGGGATGCGCTAAGACTTCCGCGGCGTCGTCCACGGGGGTCCCGGCCGGGGCAAAGAGGATCCCGCCCCCGACGGATCGGGCCACACGCTTCACCGACGCTCCGTAGAGCATGACGTCGGACACGCCCTCATCATTCGTGCCGTCTACCGACTCGTGGAGAACCGGGTCCTCGAGGGACGCGTCCGCGAGCAGGACGCTTCGGCCCTTGGCGGCCCAGCCCCGGGCGACGAGCAGGCTCACCTCCGCCCCCCAGCGTCGATCGATCTCAGGTGCCACCAGGAGAACGACGCAGCCCGTGGTGGAATCGAAGGAATCCAGTGCGGCGTCGATGTGCTCGGGCAGACCCTCGTTGGCCGGATCTATGGGCTGCCAGGCTGGATTATATGGGCTCATCCGTGCACCCTTCGCATGGTGAAGATTCCGCGCCGCGACGGGCACGATGCACCAGAGGAACAGAGACCTCGCGATCCCCGTCTTGATGGCGGCAAAGGTAACCCACCCTCCAGAGGAGGTCCACTGGAATCGTAGGAGTATCGGCCCTCAACGCACATATCGACCTATCCGTCGCTCGAGCTCCGGTGCGCCCCCCGGCGAAGCATTCAACGCTGCCCCCATGACCTCGGCTTCCGCAGGGCTCTGATAGGCTCCGGCATACACCCGGAACAGGGGCCTCTGCATGCCGCCGACCTCGAGGACATATGCGCCGATACCCGCGTTGCGGACCTCCGCCACCCGGACCTGCGCCGCCTCCGACGACTCGAACTCCCCGAAACCATATGCCAAAGGGGTCGGACGCACGATCCAACGAGCCGCGTTCTCGTCGGAAAGCGTCTCCGCCAGGGACGCCCGCAGGCGCTCGGCCCCCAGAGAGTCCTCGACGGGGCCGGCGAGGACCCGATGATAGACGCGGCCCGACACTCGCACCGGAGCGACGATGAAGAGCAGGTCTGGACGCCGTCGGGCCATCCTCTGGGCCTGCCGTCCGGCGGTCTCGCCCGCCTGGTAGGCAGCCAGTGCCAGCGAATACGCCTGGTGCGGCCCGGCCAGCGACGTCGATGGCGCCGAGGAAACGGGTGGCTGGGGAGCAGTAGCCTCCACTAACGGTGGTACGGGTTCCGAGGCTGTGAACATGACCTGCCACAGGGCCAGGGCCCCCAGCCCCACGAGGGTACCGGCCAGGGCCGGCCGCCACAGGATGACCCTCGGCTCAGGACTGGGCTCTTCACCCATGGTCTCGGTCTCCTGCTGCACGTCTGCGACGGCGCTCGAATCAGCAGTGGAGCCGAAGTCATCCGCAGCGGGCTGCTGGGGTGCCTCCGGCGGCTCTGCCGCCTGCGCCCCCTTCGCACCCCGGTCCTCCACGAGGCCTGCCACATCGTCGAGAGCGAAGGACTGGGCCACCCACTCCGCCTCGGTGGGGTCGCCGGCCAAGAGCAGCGTCGCAGCGCTGCGGGCTACCAGAGCATCCACGCCCGGTAGTTCTGCGGGCACATAGAACAGGATCGTGGCCTGAGCGTCCCCCACCTCCTCCACGAAGGCGGCCCATTCATCACTCAGAGTGACTTCTGTGGGATCTTCGATCGGCGTCCCGACAGAAACGAACTGGAAGCCCGGCGTCCCCACCTGTTGTGCCACCGAAGGGATCGGTGCCTCTCGGAGGACGACACGGTGGCCCTGACCGGACCAAGCCCGGGCGAGGGCCACGGCAGCAGTGGGACTCCAGGATGACCGGATGACGTCCGGGGCGACGATGAGGGTGACGACGCCCCTCCCGGCGCCGGAGAGGAGTGCGCCGGGTGCCGCGATCACCGGTAGACGACCGGAGTCGGGGTCGAACGGGTATAGTTGCGAGTGGCCCCGATCCAACGGGCCCTACGCTCCTAGCGAGGGTTGGATTGCAGCCTCCGTCGATGCGTCCATGGGCAACTCGTTTCGGCTGCCACCTCAAGCTACATGTCCACCCGGACGCTTGTAAACAGGCTTGACAGGGGGTGCGGTACGGCAGTCCTCGTCACTCGAACTCAAACATCGTAGCGTCCCCCCAAAGAACCTCGAGCTGGTAGAATTCCCGGGCCCCCGGGTGAAAGACATGCACCACGAACTCGATGTAATCGACGAGGACCCAGCGGCCCCCCTGCAGTCCCTCGACATGGGCCGGTCGGATACCCTCCTTCTTCAGTTCCCCGATGACGTGGTCGGCGATAGCTTTCACCTGGACGTGGGACTGCCCGGTGGCGAGCAGGAAGTAGTCCGTGGCGTTCGAGATGCCCCTCAGGTCGAGTGCAACCACGTCGGCTGCCTTGCGTTCGAGGGCGCACTCCGCTGCTCGCTGCACGTCTTGGCCAATCTCGGACACGTCGGTTCTCGACTGATCTCCCATGCCGACCTCTAGAGGCTTACTCCTCGCCTCGCTCCATACGAACCTCCACGTCGACCTCGACCTGACTGTGGAGGCGAACCGGCACCTTGAAGGTCCCCAGGAGCTTCAACGGTTCTTCGAGTATGACGGTGCGTCGGTCCACCTCGAAATCCAGCTCTCCATGGTTCAACTGATCGGCGACGTCTGCGTTCGTTACGGAGCCGAACAGCTTGCCGTCATCCCCCGCCCTGACGTGAAATACGAGCGACGTTCCTTCGAGCTGGGATGCCCGACGACGCGCCTCCAGGTAGTCGTGCCTGGCGCTCTCCTCGGCCCGCGCATGCTCCTCTTCCAACCTCTTCAGGTTGGCGTCACTCGCCACGTACGCGAGTCCTTGGGGAATCAGATAGTTCCGCGCGTAACCCGGCCTTACGTCGATGATGTCGCCCTCACCTCCGAGCGTCTCCACCGCCTTCCTCAGAATGAGCTTCATGGACCGTCTCCGTCTACGAGTCAGTGCCGCTGGCCGACGCCTCGGCCTTGGCGCGTAGGTCGAGCCAAGTATCGCCGACGCCGATGACCAGCGCCCCCATGATCAATACAGGCGCAAGGAACAACATGCCGAGCGCGACCGCCAAGAAACCGAACAGCGAGATACCACCGTTGAAGAACAGAACCACGGCGGCCCCTCGGATGGCATAGAGCCCGCCCATGAACACGACGGCGTTGGTCCCCGCCAACGTCCATGCCTCACCCAATCCGAGCACGATCAAGGTCAGCCCCACCAGTAACAGCCACACGAAGTGGTCGTTGAACCGGAAATCCTTGAGCGGCCCCAATCCCTGGTCACTCCCCGCAGCGAGTCTAACGTAGCCCCACCAGGCCACTCCGAGTCCCGCTAGTGACGACAGACCGAGAAGCGCCGGGAAGAGTCTTCCCTGCTGCGCCGCAGTCGCGAACACTGTGTTGACCATGGCAGTCGGGATGTCCCGTTCGGGGTTCAGGGCGGTCAGCAGGCTAATGGCCAGGCTGACACTCTTCATGATTCCGTCGGTAACGAGCCAGTCCACCATGGCCCAGGAGCCCGGTTGGAGCGCCAGAAGTGCCGCTACGAGGGCGAAGGTGCCCAGGACGGCCCCCAAGGCTCGCGGGAAGAACCGGCTGCCGGGCCAGCGCATCGTCAGGACCACGAACCATCCCGCCAAGACGACCGCCCACCCGCGCTCCAGATACCAGATACCGCCGCGTGCTGTAACCCCCAATGTGACCATCACGGCCAGAATGGCGGCCATCACCGTCGGAAACCTGCGGGCACCCAAGACCAGCGCGAGGACCAGGAACGGTACCGCCACCAACACCCCTGCACTGACAACTGCCAGCGCGAGAGTGACGAGCAGGAGTGCGGCGGCGCGCAGCCATGTTCGCTCCGGCCGCGCCGTGGAATCCAAGAGATCTCGCTCCGAAGAGGCCTAGACCTCGTGGTCCCGGACGTATGGGATCAACGCCAGATACCGGGCCCGCTTGATGGCACGTCCGAGCTGTCGCTGGAAGCGGGCCGTGACCTTCGTCGTACGCTTCGGCAAGATCTTGCCCTGCTCGGTCATGAACTGAGACAGCGTCGAAACGTCCTTGTAGTTGAGGAGCTCGATGACCGGCCCCTCCATACGACGCCGGCGTCCCCGGCCACCGCTGAACTCAGGGGGGCTGTGCCGCACCGGTGCGTCGTCATCGGTCTCGGACGCTTCGTCCTCGGGATCCGCATGGTCGTCATCGTCGTCATCATCTTCTTTTTGAGTGCGGGGGGGGCGCTCTCCGAGGGTCGACCTCCCGGACGTAGGCTCCCCCTCGTTCACGACGACCAGGTACCGCATGAGGTCGGTGTCGAGTCTGAGCACCCGCTCGAACTCCGGAAGTCCGTCGGAGCCGGCGCGAACCTGCGCCACCACGTAATTGCCTGTCTTCTGCTTCTTCACGGGGTAGGCCATCTGACGCACCCCCCAGTGATCGACAGCCATGACTTCGCCGTCGCTTCCGATCACGAGGGGATGGAACTTCTCCAGCTTCTTATTGACCGCATCTTCATCGAGGGTAGCGTCGAAGATGTAGACGATCTCGTATAGCCGCATGGTTGTTCTCCCACGGTCCGTATGTACACGGGCCCCGCCACGCGGGCGGAGCGGGATGAGCCAGTTAATATATGCCATGCCCGTGCGTTTTGTACCCCCGCGCAGCCACCGGCATGAGGGTGGTAAGCTACCGGGGATAGAGTTCCAAGACCGCCCGCCGGGACCATTCCTAGGAGAGCTCCTCTTGTAGCGCGAGGATCAGGTCCGGGTAACGGGCGTAGGCCCAACGGGCTTCCTCTACGTCGAGCCGCTCGCGATTGGTGTGAGCGAAGCGCTCCTCACCCGGAGCGAACCCCACAGTGGGGATGCCGAAAACGCCTCGACTCCATCCACCGTCGGTGGCGAACGTCCACGGACGCACCCTGGCTGGCCCCTCGCCGTCGCGGCGCCCCACCGCGGAAGCCGCAGCTAGGACCAGGGGATCGAGTGGCTCCATGAGGAAGCCGGGAGTGAACAGGCTCCGCTCACACGTTACTCCCGTGTAGGTCGCCTGCCGTTCCCTGGCCATGGATGTGGTTACGCTGAACCCGTCCGGAAGCTTCCCGAGCCGACGATCCACGGCCTCCCGCACGCGCGAGGTCATGGCCTCGTCGTCAGTGCCAGGCAGAACCCTCCAGTCCAGGACGATGGTGACGCGGTCGGGAATCACGTTCCGGCTCTCCGGCAGGACGTCCACACCAGTCGCCACCAGGCTAGACGCACCTAGAACCGGATCCTCCGGCTGGTCACGTGCCAGCTCGTGGACGGCGGCGAGTACTTCAGGGACGGGGTCCAGGGCGTTGTGGGCCCGGTCCGGGGCGGAGGCGTGGCCGGCGAGACCGTGCACCACCACCTCGACCTCTCCCCGCCCCCGGTGGCCGATGCAGACGTCTCCTTGCGTCGATTCCCCGATCACCACGGCGCCCGGCTCCACACTCCCGGACTCGAGGAGGTGCTTCATGCCCAGACCACCCCGCTCCTCGAAGACCGTGTGCGCCACGACCACGTCTCCCGCGGCACGCCCGGTCAAGGCGGCGGCAGCGTACGTCTGCAGGGCCAGTGGACCCTTGATATCCATGGACCCGCGACCATGAAGGAAACCCGCCGAGATGTCTCCTCCGAATGGCGGGTGCTCCCACTCGGCATGATCGCCCTCGGCCACCACATCGGTGTGGCAGTTGAGGAGCACGGGCGGGGCGGCTCCCCGGCCCATCACGCGGCCGATGACGTTCCCCACCTCGTCGATACGAACGTCTTGCAGGCCCAGGGCCTCCATCTCGCTGCGAATCCGATCGGCCACTTCACCTTCTTGCCCCGAGGGCGAGGGGATACGGATCAGGTCCTGGGCGAACGCCAGGGCGTTCTCGAAGCTGGGATCTTTTGTCATGGCTCGTGGGTCCGGGCGGCCCTACCCGAACAGGCGGGCAACCCAGCCAAGGAGACCGGAGATCCGGCCGCCCGCGTCGATCTCGTGCACTCGCACGAACCACGGCGCGAGCACGAGTGACACGACGCTCATCAGCTTGATGAGAATGTTGAGAGACGGCCCCGAGGTGTCCTTGAACGGGTCTCCCACCGTGTCACCGACGATCGCGGCCTTGTGGGGCTCGGAGCCCTTGCCTCCGTGGGCGCCAGCCTCGATGAGCTTCTTGGCGTTGTCCCATGCGCCCCCGGCATTTGCCATGAAGAGCGCCATGAGCACGCCGGTGACCGTGGCACCGGCCAGGAGTCCGCCCAGGGCTTCGACGCCCAGGAAGCGGCCCACCAGCACCGGAGAGACGATGGCCATCACGCCGGGGAGGATCATCTCGCGAAGCGCGGCATCGGTGGAGATCTCTACACACCGTGCCGAATCCGGCTTCTCGGTTCCCTTCATGATGCCCGGCCTCTCCCGGAACTGCCGACGGACCTCCTCGACCATGCCCTGAGCGGCGCGCCCCACCGCAGTCATGGTGAGCGCAGCTATGAAGAACGGGAGCATGCCACCGAGGAACAGGCCGATGACGACGATGGGCTTCACGAGATCGATCCCCGTCTCCGCCAGCCCGACCTTCGAGCTGTACGCCGAGAACAGCGCCAGCGCCGTGAGCGCGGCGGAGCCGATGGCAAAGCCCTTGCCCTGGGCGGCGGTCGTGTTGCCGATGGCGTCCAGCGAGTCGGTGATCGCGCGAGTCTCCGGTCCCAAGCCGCTCATCTCGCTGATACCACCCGCGTTGTCGGCAATGGGCCCGTAGGCGTCCACGGACATGGTGACACCCACCGTGGCCAGCATGCCGACAGCGGCAATGCCGATGCCGTAGAGACCGGCGGACGTGAACGATGCGTAGATGGCGATACAGATGAGCAGGATGGGGACGACCGTCGACTCCATGCCCACGGCCAGCCCGGTTATGAGATTCGTGGCCGCGCCGGTCTTGCTGGCCTCGGCGATCTTCCTGACGGGCTTCGAGGACGTGTAGTACTCGGTAACAAGCCCGATGGCTGTACCCACCAGAGTGCCCGCGACGATGGCGAACCAGGGCCCCAGGGCAGGATAGATCCGGCCACCCTCCACCATCTGGAGGTCCAGCGCGCGGACGATGAAGAACATGGCCACGAGGAAGAGGCCAGCGGCGATGAAGGTGACGTTCCGAAGAGCTGCGGCCGGGTCCGTGCGCTCGAGGGCCTTCATCATGCCGACTCCGACCAGCGAGGCGATGAGACCCACCATGACCGTAAAGATTGGGAGCGCTATGGCGTTGCCGACGTTTCCGGCCAGAGACGCCGCAGTCGCCGCGATGGCGATGGTGGCGATGACCGAGCCGACATAAGACTCGAAGATGTCCGCCCCCATGCCCGCCACGTCGCCGACGTTGTCGCCGACGTTGTCGGCGATGGTCGCTGGGTTCCGGGGGTCGTCCTCGGGAATCCCCGCCTCGACCTTCCCCACGAGATCCGCTCCGACGTCTGCAGCCTTTGTGTAGATCCCACCTCCGACGCGGGCGAAGAGGGCAATGGAACTGGCGCCCATGGCAAATCCAGAGATGATTTCCGCAAACCTGGCGTGCTCGGCAGCACCGATGGCCGTGGCCCCGAAGAACCAATAGAGCGCCCCAATGCCCACCAGGCCGAGGGCCGCCACGCAGAGTCCCATCACCGCTCCACCGAAGAACGCGACCCGGAGCGCCTTGCCCTGCCCTTCCTGGTTGGCCGCGGCGGAGGTTCGTACGTTCGCCCGCGTCGCGGCGGTCATGCCGAAGAACCCGGCCATGACCGAGCAGAGCACCCCCACAAGATAGGCGAGGGCCGTCAGGCCTGAGACCGCCCATGCCAACAGGGCGGCCACAATCACGACGAAAACGCCCAGCATGTAGTATTCTCGGCGCAGGAAGGCCATGGCCCCCTGATAGATCTGGTCGGCCAGCTCATCCATCGCCTCGCTTCCCACCGACTGACCCTTCACGTAGCGATAGATGATCCCGGCCACCACCAGGCCCACGAGGCCCAGCGCCCAGGACCAGCTGGTAATCGTCACGAATTGGCTCATCAGGCTCCTCGTGCTGTTGACAGCGTCTTTGACAGCATCAGCGTGAAACGCACGGCCTCCGCGCGGATCACCGGTTGCACTGGTTCATCGCCTCCTCGATACCATCCGTCATCCAGACCTCCACGGCCTTGCTGAGCTCTGGAAGAAGCGCCACCACCACGTCCTCGTCCGCACTCCCCATGGGTGACAGCACCCAGTCGGAGAGGTCCTCGCCATCCTGCGCCTGCCCGACTCCCACGCGTAACCGCCCGTACTCCTCGGTGCCGAGGGCACCGGATACCGACTTCAGGCCCTTGTGGCCACCGGACCCACCTCCGGGTCGGAAGCGCACACGGCCCAGGCCCAGCGCCGCGTCATCCGACACGACCAACAGGTCCTGGCCGACGTCGAATTCCCGAATCGTAGCGAGGGCGACGAGGGCCGCCCCGCTATTGTTCATGAATGTGGTTGGCTTCATGAGGCGGGCTGGAACGTCGCCCACCATACCGTCTACCTGCAGGCTTCGGCCTTTCTTCTCGAAGGTCCCGAAGCCCCAGTCGTAGGCGAGCCGGTCCACGACCCACCAGCCCACGTTGTGCCGGGTGTCGTCGTATTCGGGCCCGGGATTGCCGAGCCCGACGATCACCTTCACGACACGAGATCCGACGAGTGCGATCAGCCCTCGGAGTCCTCGTCTCCACCCGCGGAAGCATCGGCATCGTCGGCGGGGGCTCCCTCTGCACCCTCTGCACCCTCTTCCCCTTCGACCTCGACGCCCTCTTCCAGCTCCTCCTCCTCTTCCTCTTCGACGACCTCGACCTTGGGCACAGCCACGAGGCACAGTGTCCGGATGGGATCGGTCAGGAGCTCCACATCCCCCTCGACCTGGATCTCCCTGGCGTGGATCAAGTCACCGATCTCCAGCCCGGAGACGTCGACCTCAATGATCTCGGGGATCTTGGACGGGACGCACTTGACCCGGAGCTCATGGAGGATCACTTCCAGAACGCCGCCATCCTTCACGCCCTCTGGAGTCCCCATGTAGTTGACGGGAACGTCGACTTCGATAGCCACACCTCTCTGGATGCGGTAGAAATCGACGTGGACGATGTCCGGCCGGAACGAGTGCATCTGGATCTCGCGCACCAGCGTTTCCAACTCCTCGGCCTCGTCCTCGATCTTCACGTTAACGATCGTGTTCTCCACGGAGATGGAGTGGAAAAGGTGACCGGTTTCCTGAGCATCGACCGTAAGCGCGATGGGATCCTGACCCTTGCCGTAGAGCACAGCCGGGATCTGACCCGCCGCCCGAATCCTCCGCGCCGCACCCTTACCGGTCTCGCTGCGCCGCTTCGCCGTAAGTCCCGACTTAACACTCATTTTCTCGTTCCTGGTCTCTTGTAGTTCCGCCGAGACATGGGGCCTCTCGGCTACGCCTCGACGGCCAGCTCGAACAGCTTGGTCACCGATTCGTTCTTGTGAACGCACTCGATGGCCTTCGCGAAAAGACTGGCCACCGAAAGTATCTTCAGGCCCTCGAAGCGCCGCTCCTCCGGAACGTGGATCGTGTTGGTCACCACGAACTCTTCGAGGGGGGCCGCAGCCAGCTTCTCCACCGCGTTCCCGGAGAGCAGGGCGTGGGTGGCGCCTGCGTAGACACTCTTCGCCCCTCGGTCGCACAGCGCCTGCACGGCGTTTGCCAGCGTCCCACTCGTATCGACCATGTCGTCCACGAGAAGGCATGTCCGGCCGTCGACCTCACCGACCACATTCAGGACCTCGGCTTCGTTCGCGGCGGGTCGCCTCTTGTCGATGATGGCGAAGGTCCCGTCGAGCCGCTTCGCGAATCCCCTGGCCATCTTCGCCGAACCCACATCGGGCGCCACCACTACCAGATCCGGCAGTCTCTTCTCCCGGAAGTAGTGGGTCAGGACCGGCGCGGCGTACAGATGGTCCACCGGGATGTCGAAGAACCCCTGGATCTGATGCTGATGGAAGTCCATCCCGATGAGTCGGTCCGCACCGGCCGCCACCATGAGATTCGCCACCAACTTCGCCCCGATGGCCACACGAGGTTGGTCCTTGCGGTCCTGCCGGCCGTACCCGAAGTACGGGACGACTGCCGTAACCTGAGCCGCCGACGCGCGTTTCGCGGCATCGATCAGCAAGAGCAGCTCCATGATACTGTCGGCCGGAGCCACGGTCGGCTGAATGATGTAAACGTCGCGTCCACGGGCATTCCGATCGATACGAACGAAGATCTCCCCGTCGGCGAAATCACGGATAGTGGCCGACTCGGCGTCCTCCCCGAGGATCTGTCCGATCTCCACTCCGAGCGGGCGGTTGGCCCGTCCTGTAAGCAGGAGGAGCGGTCCTCTGCGAAACGTGTCGTCCATTGACCTCAGCTCGAATGTGGCGCTAGGCAGCAACAGCCAAAAAAGTTAGAGCTAAGGAGGGGGGCGTCAACGCCAAACCCCTTGTGGCTGGCTGCGTTCGGGCCTTCAAGGAGAGACGCCGACGGCCCTGGTTCGAACCAGCGGTTCGCGGCCTCGAATGGACACCTCGAGTCGAAAGAGATACTCCCCGGGCTCCAGGTCGGGCATGTCCACCTTCACAGAGCGGAACCAGGGTCCCGTCTCGACGGGACCGGGCTCTCTCCAACCGATCTGGAGAGGCTCGTCACGTCCTCCGCCGAAGCCCAGCCAGCGCCCCACCTTGCCGAAGAACCCCTCCCCTTCTTTGTAGAGGCTCAACACGAAGTCCACGTTCTCCTGCCGCCAGCCCAACCCGAAGATCTCCCAACCGACCGCTATCTCTTGCCCCGAGGACAGCTCGAGTGACGGTCGCATGAGCGGCAGGGCCAGGTCGAGCTGCTGCGGCAGTGAATCGGCGGAGTAGAGAATGATCAGGTCGGAGAGGGTGGCCAGATCCTCGGGGATCGTATCCGTCACGATCCCATGCCGCAGGCGTCCACCCCGACCTGTCGTTGGCAACCAGGCCTCGAGGCTCAGAAGGTACCGACCCGCCGGCACGGAGAGTGCGAGCACGCTCTCGCTGTCGCCTCGATGCCGCGCTTCCCTGAATCGCCTCTCGGAATCGATCAGGAAGAGGCCTACCTGGTCGGGCTCGTCCAGGAGCCCCGGCTGCGCCCACGCAAACGGGCCATCCGGCTCGTCGGAGGGGACCTCGCTGGGAAACGACTGCGCGGCCGAAGAGTCTGATGGCTCGGGCATCCTCGTGGCGGCTGCCACCAGGATGGAGTCCCCCCGGTGAAAAACGGCTACCTGCCCGACCCCCGGCTCGAGATCGGGAGAGTACGCCGCGACGTGGGCGCTCCGGGGGTGCTCGGCCGGAATCCACGCACCGGGCTCGGTCTGCGACGGCCGCCCCAGCACGAACCCGGGTGGCACGAACTCCCGCGCATCCGGGTGGGAGTGTCCGATGGTGCTCCCGTCGGGACGGACGAAACCCACGTTCGGTCGGCGTCTCTCCCAACCCTTCTCCCATCCGTAGCGAACCGTCAGTTCCTCGAGATCGCTTCCCCAGCGAAGTCTATGCGGGTTGCGGGCGCGATCGCTCATCTGGGAGAACGTCCACCGAGCATAGTGCTCCGTCTCTCGATCGTTTCCCGGCATCAGGTACAGTGGATCGGCGAGATGCCAGAACGTGGCCCTCAGCGCCTCCCACTCCTCTTCGAAGGCGTCGTTCATCAGGTCTTGGGCCTTCCCGTCCAGGAGGATCTCGGGATCGCGCCACTTGCGCGCCTCCTCCGGATCCATGTCGGCGAGTCCGTGCCGGAAGGCCGCCATGGCCGGCCCGTAATCCCCCGCACCGTGAAGAGCGAACCCCGCGAGTACGTCGCACCACCAGTTCGGCTCGACGCCGCACGCTCCGGCCAACTGCGCAGCCTCTCTCCAGCGGCCCGCCTCGGCCAGGTAGAAGACCCGCTGCCCGAGTATCCACCTGTCACCCGTAATCTGCGCGGAAAGTTCGGAGAGCTCGGTCAGCAGTGCTTCCCGCAAATCCACCAGCTCCGGTGGATCCGGAATGGGTTTCCAGCTGTCGTCCCCGGAGTGCCACATGCAGAACCGCCCTACTCGGTTCTCGCAGGGGCGGCCGCTCTCGGCAAAAGCCCACGGCAGGAGGCGATGGCGTCGGCGCTCGAAGCGAGCTTGAGCGTCTCGGGCCTTTCCGAGCACGTCGGAGGAGTCGGGGCCCATGGGCCGGGGAGGCTCCTGTAGAACCCCCGGAGTCGAATCCCGCGCGGTGGTGGCGAGGGCTCTACTTTCCCCGGGTCCGAACCCCAATCCCATGGCCACGAAGAGTGCGGGTCCGATCAGGATCCGGGTCATGATCCGCGTCCGTGCATCATGCGCATTGCGGCAACGGCACCTCGAATAGCGGGAGCGGCCCGGATCGGGCCGACCTGTCCCCACCGGAGAACTCGACCTCCACAAAACGGCCTAACGTGGGCGGAGCGCCACACTTCCGGATACGGGTCGACCTCCTAGGGCACGACATCGGAGGAAAGGTTGTCCCGGCCCCTTGGATGGGCAAGAACAACCCCCGGGAAAGCCGAACGATCACGGGGGTTCTGGAGAGTTGGCCCGGATGGATTCGAACCATCACCGCCGGTGCCAAAGACCGGTGTCCTGCCATTAGACGACGGGCCATGAAGGAAAGTGCAGCTGTCCCTGCTGGACGGACCCTCGGGCACGAAGCAGGTGACACAATCCTACCCGAGGGCCGTCCTCGGTTCAACCCGTGACGCCCGAGGATCTACGACGCGAAGGTGGGACTCGGCTGGGTCGCCAGCGTGTGTGTGACCACGAATCGGACGTCGCTCCAGGCGGCTGACAGCGACTCCCGCGCCGACTCCGCAGACGCCTTCTCGTCGAACAGTGCAAAGAGCGCCCCGCCGCTTCCCGCAAGCCGGGCCGTGAGGGCGCCCTGACAGTCCATCGCTTCCCTCAGCGCGCCCAGCCGTGGATGGCGAGCGAAGACCGAGGCCTCGAAATCGTTCACGGAAATCTCGGCGAGACCCTCGGATTGCTCGAACGCGACCGGGTCGTGAACAGACGGCGTGACCCCAGCCCGGGCGCCGAGCTCCCCATAGGCATCGGCTGTGGACACCTTCACGGATGATAGAGCCAACAGTACCGTGACGTCGTCGTGCCCGGGGATACTCAGGAGCCGCTCCCCGCGCCCCCGGGCCAGCGCTCTCCCGGCTCCGGACGCGAAGAAAGGAACGTCGGCGCCCAGGTCGACGCCCAGAAGGACCAGGTCCGACTGAGGCACCGGGCTGCCGAGGAGTACGTTCAGCGCCCGCAGCGTCGCCCCCGCATCCGACGATCCACCCCCCAGCCCGGCGCCTGCCGGGATGTTTTTCGTCAGGCGAATCCGAACACCCACATCTGCCGAGGCGGCCTCGAGGAATCTCCGCGCCGCCCGGTAGGCCAGGTTCTGCTCCTCCGGTCCAACGTCGGGCCCGACCACCTCCACCGACACACCGTCGCCCGCACGCTCCAGGCGTAGCTCGTCGCAGAAGTCGACGGCGGCGAAGAGCGTCTCAATCTGATGATATCCGGAAGTCTCCTGAGCGAGGACCCGAAGGAAGAGGTTGATCTTGGCCGGGGCACGCACGTGCACAACGCCGTGATCAGGCATGGTCGGAGGGCCCGTGTCCACCATCCCGATGCCCGCCCTCACCGACAACATTCGCTTCCCTAGTGGGGAGTACCTCGGCTTCCATTGCGTGCCGAAGGGCCGCACTTCCGCGTACGTCCGACACGGAAAAGCCCATGCGCCACGCATAGTAGAAGCCGATGATCGTGACCGGGAAGAAGCCGCCCAGGTGATATCCGAAGGCGAAGGCCAGCGTGGCGGGTGCTGCCACGCCGTAGACACCATTCAAAGCCAGGTCGGCGCCGAGCTGGAAGGTGCCGAAGAAGCCGGGAGCCGCTGGGATAGCCACCGCGAAGCCCACCACGGCCGTGGTAAAGACGGCTGCGTCGAACCCGAGATCGATCCCGAACGCCTTCATGCCGAGCCAAAAGGACCAACCGTGCCACAGCCAGAAACCGAAGCTCCACACGATGGCCTCGGTGAGCAGCCTCGGATGCCGTAGAACCTTGAGAGCATGAAGGAAGGACTCCAAGGCCCCCACCAGCCTCTGGCCCAAGGGACCGGGCAGCCGGCCGCACAACGTTTCGGCTAATCGAATGAGAGGCTCTGGAAAGATCAGGAGTGCGATGAGCCCCAGCAGGAAAACCGCCAGCATCACGAAAGTGGTCTTGAGAACCGCCCCGACGGCTCCGGCCAGGAGATCCTCCGCGCCGGGAAAAGACGGAAGAGCCATCGCCACGAGGAACAGGGTCACCAGGACGATGGAGTCCAGGAAGCGCTCCACCACTAGGCTCCCGAAGGCTCCCGAGACCGTTACCGGCTCGGCCCGGCTCAGTGCGAAGGGCCTGGCCAGCTCCCCGAGCCTCGCCGGAAAGACGTTGTTGACGGCGAAGCCGATACAGATGGCTGCGAATCGGGACCGGAGCCTCGTGTCGGGGCTCACCGGTTGGAGGAGCACGTTCCAGCGGAGCGCGCGGATGAAGTAACCGGCCGTTCCCACCAGAATCGAGGCCAGGAAATACCACGGATTGGCCCGGGAGATCTGTTCCACGATCTGCCCGGGATCCTCCCCACGCAGCACCCACCAGATGAAGAACGCGCTGACGCCGATTCCGACGACGGCCTTCCAGCTCAGCCTCAAGTGCCGGTCACTCCACCCCTGGCGGCCCGGATGAGCTCACCCATCTCGCGGACTGCCCGTTCCATACCGACGAGAACCGCACGGGAGACGATGGAGTGTCCGATGTTCAGCTCCTCAATGGGTTCGATGGCGGCCACGGGCATGACGTTCTCATACGTGAGTCCGTGTCCTGCGTGAACCGCCAGGCCGATGCTCTCGGCGAGCCCGGCGGCATCTGCCAGGCGGGTGAGCTGAGCGTCGCCTTCCGCCTCCGACCACGTGTTGGCGTACTCACCTGTGTGCAGCTCGATGGCATCGACACCAAGGTCGGCGCAGATGCGGACGAGCTCCTCGTCGGGATCAATGAACAGAGAAGTGCGGATCCCGGCATCGGCGAGCCGCGCCAGAGCCGCACCGGTGGACGCATGCACCCCGTCGTCCTGGAGCGCCAGCCCCCCCTCCGTCGTCACCTCCTCGCGCTTCTCGGGGACGAGCGTAGCCTGCATGGGCCGGAGCTCGCACGCGATGTCGAGGACATCGGTGGCGGCAGCGAGCTCGAGATTGACCCCTGTGCGCACGGTCTCCATGAGAAGTCGGACGTCCCTCTCGTTGACGTGGCGCCGATCCTCACGCAGGTGCACCGTGATCCCATGGGCACCCGCCAGCTCGACGAACACGGCGGCACGAACCGGATCGGGTTCGTCAGTGCGACGGGCCTCTCGCACGGTCGCCACATGATCGATGTTGACGTAGAACCTCATTGCTCGACCTCGAATAGCTTCCTGACCGATTGCATGGCTTCCTCATCGAGGTCCTGCGACGCCAGGAGCTCGAGCAGCTCGCGGCCGAGGACCTTGTATACCTCCCTCGATCGCGGGTCGAGACTCCTCAGGTGAAGGCTCAACGTCTCCACTTCCCCTCGGGTGACGGGTCCGACCAGGGCCCGCTCCAGGCCCATCTCCTCGATGTTGTCGATCGTTCCGCGCGCCAACGCCAGCAGCGCGCCGACGGCCTCTTCCCCCGAGACACCGGCCGAGCCGAGAAGGCGAAATGCCGACGCGAGCACAGCAGCAAGATAATTCGATCCCAGCACGGCTGCTGCGTGCACCGTTGGACGGTGTCGGGTGGGTACCGAGAGCGACCTACAGCGCAAAGCACGCAGCAGCCGTTGGGCCACCTGCAGGGCCTGGGGCTCTCCTGCAATCGACACCGACGATCCCGGAAGTCGATCGGCTCCGGTCACCGGGTGGGCCACGGTCTGAAGCGGATAGAACGAGCCCACCTGGTACCCCACGGCATGGAGAGGGCTCAGGGCCTCGGTGCTCAGGGCGCCAGACATGTGGAACGCAGCGCAGCGATCGGGCGCCTCTCCCTGTGCGGCCAGAGCCCGAGCCAGCTCCGGGACGACGTCGTCGGGAACGGCGAGGAAGACCCCGGTCGTCCCCGAAGAGGGCCGCTCCAATCCATACACATAGCGGGCTACGCCCTGGTTGAAGAGCAGATGCGACGGCGGCTCCTGACGTCGTCCTTGGTACTCGAGGCTTTCCACGCCATCGGCCTGCCAGAGGGCGTGGCCGAGCGCAAGTCCGAGTCTTCCCGGGCCCATGATGACCAGACGGTCACTCATGCGCCTGGGTCGTGCTCCCGGACCAACTCCACGCCCTGAATCCGAAGAAGCCGACCCGACAGCGCCGGAGTGACCCTGATCTCGAGCTCGAGGCTCGTCCCGTTCTGGGACTGTTCCAGCACCTCACCCTCCCTGTAGAGAAGTGCCAGCGTCTCCCCATCGTGAGCCGGGACCCGTACGGACAGATGCTGGAGTCCGCTGCGTATCCGAGCCTTCAGGACCGACGTGAGTCCCTCCAGGGTCAGGGGATCGAGAGCGGACAGGAAAACCGCCGGTGTCGGCTCCAGGGCACGAATCCGCCTTCCGAGGGCATCCTCTTCGCTATGGGTCAGGCGATCGATCTTGTTGAAGGCCAACATCTGCGGCCGATCGGCAAGGTCGAGGGCGTCCAAGGCCTCCTCGACGACCCGCTTCTGTTCCTCCCAGTCCGGATGGGACGCATCGATGACGTGAACGATGAGATTCGCCTCCCGGGCCTCCTCCAGGGTCGAGCGGAAGGAAGCCACGAGATGGTGCGGAAGCTTTCTGATGAAGCCCACGGTGTCGGTGACGAGCACCTCGAACCCGTCGCCGAGAGGCACAGATCGGGTCGTGGAGTCCAGTGTGGCGAACAGCCGGTCCTCTACGAAGAGCTCCGACCCCGACAGCACACGAAGGAGCGAGGACTTGCCGGCATTGGTATAGCCCATGAGAGCCACCCGAAAGCTCCCGTCACGGGAACGGCGCTGGATCTCCCGCGCACGGGCGACCCCCTCCAGCTTCTTACGTAGATCGGCGATTCTCCGACCGATCAAGCGACGGTCGGACTCGAGCTGGGTTTCACCCGGCCCCCGGAGGCCCATGCCACCACGGATTCTCGAGAGGTGGGTCCACATCCGCTTGAGACGTGGCAGCAGATACTGAAGCTGGGCCAGCTCGACCTGCATCCTGGCCTCGCTGGTGCGAGCCCGGGTCGCGAAGATATCGAGAATGAGCTCGGAGCGATCCATCACCCGGACGCCTACGCGGTCCTCAATGGCCTTGCCCTGGGCAGGCGTCAGCTCCTCGTCGAAGATTACGAGGTCGGCCGCCTCCGCCTTCACACGCTCCCGAAGCTCGTCGACCTTCCCCTGGCCGATGTAGAAACGGGGATGGGGGGCGTCGATCCACTGCCGCACGACATCCACTACTTCCCCCCCGGCCGTGTCGGTGAGGCGTGTGAGCTCCTCGAGGTGCTCCTGAGCAACCCGCTCGTCGAGGGTCTTGAGCAGAGCTCCCACCAAGACGGCCCGGTCGACGGGCGTCTGGTTATCTATCAACTGGGTGGGGATGATGACTCCTGGATATCCGAATCTCGCCGGCGAGCCTCTTCCTTGCAGGCTTTCCAGCGGTCGAGCCGATCCTTGATACTCTCTTCGAAGCCCGCTGATCCCGGCTGGTAGAAGTTCTGTCCCGCCACCTCGCCGGGAAGGTACTCCTGCGGCGTTATCCCCTCCGGCTCATCGGGGTCGTACCGATACCCCGTGCCATACCCCAGTTCCTTCATGAGGTCCGTGGGAGCATTGCGTATGTGGAGCGGGACAGGCGCCGACGGCGTCTCCCGCGCGCTCCGCAGAGCAGCCTTCCACGCTACATAGATGCGATTCGACTTGGGGGCGGACGCCAGGTAGACGGCGGCTTCGGCGAGAGCCAGCTCCCCCTCGGGAGGACCCAGGAAGTGGAAAGCGTCCCTGGCGGCGATGGCCACTCCTAGGGCTCCGGGGTCGGCCAGGCCGACGTCCTCGCTGGCCATGCGAACGAGGCGGCGGGCGATGTAGAGAGGATCCTCTCCACCTTCGATCATGCGGGCGAGCCAATAGATGGCGCCGTCTGGATCTCCGCCCCGAACGGCCTTGTGGAGGGCCGAGATCAGGTTGTAGTGCTCCTCCCCCGACTTGTCGTACAGGGCAAACCGATGCTGTACGGCCTCCTCCGCCCTCGATAGGTCCACGGTGCCTCGGGCCCCTGCCAGCTTGGCGGCCGTCTCCAAGATGCCCAGTCCCCTCCGTGCGTCTCCGTCGGCAGCCCGAGCCATGGCCTCGAGGGCGTCTGAGTCCACTTCGAGCTCCAGGCGGCCCATGCCTCGCTTCTCGTCCTCCAGCGCCGAGCGAAGGATGTCCGCAACATCTTCGGGAGAGAGCGGTTTCAGGGTGAACACCGGGGCCCGGGAGAGGAGAGGTCGCACGACCTCGAAGCTCGGATTCTCGGTCGTGGCCCCGATCAGGACAACGGTGCCACTCTCCACGTGGGGAAGAAAAGCGTCCTGCTGCGCCTTGTTGAATCGGTGAATCTCGTCGCAGAAGAGGATCGTGCTTCGGTTCGTGGCCCTCCTCCGCTCCTTCGCCTCCTTGATGACCTCCCGCACCCTCGCCACGCCCTCGGTGACGGCCGAGAAAGCCACGAACGCAGCGTCCGTCCTGTCGGCAACCAGTCGGGCCAGCGTCGTCTTTCCGCTGCCCGGAGGTCCCCAGAGGATCATGCTCCCGGGATCGCCCTGCTCGATCATGGAGCGCAGGGCCTTTCCGTGCCCGAGGACGTGTTCCTGACCTCGAAACTCCTCCAGCGTTCGGGGGCGCATGCGGGCCGCGAGGGGAGCGTCGGTGGAGGCCTCGGGAGCGGCACTTCGCGCCGCCGCATCCGCCGGCGGCTCGCTCGCGGGAAACAGACTGAGATCACTCATGGCCTTCGTGATCCGCGTCAAACGGCTCCGACATTTCCAAAAGGAATCCGCCCTTCCGCACGAGCGCCTCGAGCTGGGCCCGGGTGTTCGTCTCCGGGTGCTCCAGCACGTGCTCCAGCAAAAGCTCGAGGATCTCCCGGAATCTGGGACCCGGGCTGAGCCCCAAGGCCTGGAGATGCTCTCCGTTCAAGGCCAGGTCCGAGACGGCGAGAGGCGGCTTCGCTCTCAGAACGGAGCGGATGGCCTCGATGCGCCCGACCGCGGTGTCTGCCGACGAGGGACCGGAAACGCCGACCGGATCGACGCCCGCACGTGCCTCAGCTAACCAGATCCGTGCCAGGTCCGGGAAGAGCGCAGCGCCGGTCCGGTTGAGCCAGCGCCGGATATCGGCCGATTCGTCAGACGGGATCCCCAAGGTCCTGTTGGCCACCAGGGTCGAGACTCGCCTGGTGTCCGCGTTGGAGAACCTGAGCCGGCCCATGAGCCGTTCTACCGTCCCGCGCACCCCCCGGACGTCACCCGAACGGTCGCAGGCTATTGGCGAGAGGAGGGTCGCCAGACGAACCAGCGGCCGCCCGCGTCGCGCGGCGTCACAGGCCATGAGGGCGCCGTCCAGGGAGGATGGACCCGAGGTGGCGGTCGCCTCGGCGAGCTCCGGATACAGCTTCGTCAGGGCCCCGGAACGAGCGTAGAGATGGAGAGCGATCGACGGGCTGTCGGCCTGGGACAGCACCTTCATGAGGTCTTCCTGGATCCGTTCGGCCGACAGCGCGTGCAGCTGCGGTACCGCATCGCAAAGCGCCTGCCAGGTCTCTTCCTCTATGGTGAAGCCGAACTGGCCCGAGAAGCGGAGAGCCCTCAGCACGCGGAGAAAGTCCTCGCCGAAGCGGTCTGCGGGAGCGCCCACTGTCCGGAGGACACGCGCCTCCATGTCGGCGAGCCCCTCGCCAGGATCCCGGAGCTCCCCCCGGAGCGGGTGCCACGCGATGGCGTTGAAGGTGAAGTCCCGCCGGGCCAGATCCTCTTCGATGTCGTCGGCGAACTCCACCACGGCCCGGCGCCCGAACGTCTCTACGTCCCGGCGGAAGGTCGTGACCTCGTAGAGTGTTCCTCCTCGGGCGAGAACGCCTACCGTGCCGTGCTCGACTCCGATGGGTACGGTCCGGGAGAAGGCGGCCATGATCTCTTCCGGCCTCGCCCTGGTCGCCATGTCCCAGTCCCCTGCGGGGTGCCCGAGGAGGATGTTGCGGATGGCGCCTCCCACCACCCAGGTCTCGAACCCGGCGTCCTCCAGCGTGGTGGTGATCCAGCGCACGGCCTCCGGAGCGGCGAGGGTGAAGTCCACTACCCCACCAGCACCGCTCCCCCGTTGACGTTGAGAATCTCGCCGGTGATGTGGCGCGCCAGGGGTGAGCAGAGGAAGACGATGGGTCCGGCGATGTCGTCGGCGGTGGCGATCCTGCCCAGAGGGATTGTGGCCTCGATCCGGGGACTATCGTCGGCCTCCACGACCGGCTGGATCATCTCCGTGTCGATCCAGCCGGGGGCCACGGCGTTGACCGTTACACCCTTGGGGGCCAATTCGACACAGAGCCCCTTGACAAGTGAGATGACGCCTCCCTTCGACGCAGCGTAGTCTCCGTGGTAGGCCTCGCCCCGCTGGCCCGCCGTGGAGCTCACCAGAACCATCGCTCCACCCGGTCGGAGACGTCGGGCCGCTTCTCGCGACGTATAGAAGATCGAGTCCAGGTTGCACGACAGCGTCTTGCGCCACTGGCTCTCGTCCATGTCCGCCAGCGCGACATCCTCCGGGGGCCATATCCCGGCATTCCCTATGAAGAAGTCGAGACCGTCGAATTCCCGGTCTGCCCGCTCGAAGAGCCGGCCCGCGTCTTCCGATCGCGAGAGGTCCCCTGCCTCCGCCCACGCCTTCACCCCCAGGCCACGCAGCTCCTCCACCACCTCTGCGGCGTCCTGCTCACGGGTACGGTAGCCGATGCCGACGTCGACGCCGGCCTCGGCCAGGAGTCGGGCCGTGGCGCGCCCCACACCCCGGGAGCCACCGGTTACGACTGCGGTCCGCCCCTTCAGATCGATGAGTGACACGTGGTTCACCTAGTGTGGTGTCACAGAAGTTCGCGAGCCACCGAGAGTGCCGAGGCGCCGGATCCGGGGTACCCGCGCCGCTAGGCGTGGGTCGGGCGCGACGACGAGGAATAGCAACGCTATTTCAAGGAGGAGGAACGCCGCAGGGCCGGATGCATCGGTGCTCGAATGGCCGAGACACTTCTGTAACACCACACTGGAAGCAAGCACGAGTGAAAGCCCGACTCCCGGCCGGATCACCGGGATCCCTTAGTGGAGTGGACGAGGAGGAGGTCGCCCTCCCGGCCCAGCGCCTCCACCTGCCGCGCGAAGACATCCTCGAAGCCGAAGTCGTTCGCCGCAGCCGTCAGAACGGAGCTGTCAGTGGTGAACGCCAGCGCCCGCAGCGCCATGGAGGACACTATCTCGATGTCACCGGCCAGGTCGCGCGCGCACGTTGCCGCGAGCTCCGCCAGCTCGAGCAGTTCTCCCGATCCCTGCGCTTTGTCCGACAAGGGGCTCACCCTTTGAATATGCTCTTGAAGCGATTCCAGAACCGACTCTGAATCACCAACGGCGGGACGGGTAGGGGCGCCTCACCCAGGAACACCCGCCACGGGTTGCTCACCGTGAGAAGCCGAAGCTGCTCACCGCCACCACGCTCCCGGAAGAAGGCCTCGGATTCTCTAAGGTAGATGCCGAGATGGCGCCGGGCATGGAAGTCGCTCGCAAGGTAGTCCACCCAACCCCGTGCGAGAAGCTTGCACGCCACGTCCCTGGCCTCTCTCCCGTAGCGGCCGGCGAAGGATCCGTGATTCACCTGCAAGTAGGCTCCGGACCTCCGCCAGGCGCCAGCGAGCTCGACTTCGTGCTCGATTCCCTGGTATCGCTCCGGGTGCGCAAGGATCGGTCGGTACCCGTCAGCGCAGATCCGCTGGATGACGTGCTCGGTGCGAGGAGGAATCTGGAGTCGCAGCCATTCCACCAGAACGAAGGGCGTTCCAGCCAGCCGGAGCCGGGGATCCGAGAGGTCCGGATCCGGGACGTCGAGCATGATCTCGTATCCGCGCTGGAACTCAAGCTCGGGGAAGCGATCCGCCACCGCGCGAGACACCTCCTCCCATGCATCGTCGAGCTGTCCCAGCCGTTCGTCGAGCTTCGCGGGGTCGTGTGTGATGCTCGCGTTCAGGTGAGGAGTGGTGAGGATCCGGCCGATTCCGGCACTTGCCATCCGCTCCACCGCCTCCAAAGCCTCGTCCAGGGTGCGCGCACCATCGTCCACACCGGGCACGAGATGACTGTGGAGATCAGCCGCCGTCCCCGACTCACGGAACGTCATGTCAGCGGCCCGTGGGTGGGGCGGGGCGGGCAGCGTCCGGATGGAGTCGGTCGAGAAGGTCGACGAGCGCGGCCTCCGTATCCTCCTCACCGGCTGCAGCCTCGCACGCGTAGGTGAGGAGAGCGTCGGCGGCCAGCAGGTGGAACGCTCCCTCCCGGTTTCGCCCCAGCCGTTTGAGCGCCTCGTCCACGTGGTGCGCTGCAGCGTCGCCCAGCGCCTCGCTGACCGAACTGCCCTGGAAAGGTCCAGGCTCGAGCCAGCGGCGCAGCTCCTCCGGTGCCGGAGGCTCCCGATCGGCCACCCATCCCTTCAGATCGTCCATCAGGCGCCGGCGTCCCGTCCGAGCTTCTCCACGACGTCCCGTCCGACCCGGAGCGCCTCGTCGAGCCGCTCCGGGTCTTCCACGCCGGCCTGGGCCATGTGCGGCCGTCCCCCACCCCGGCCCCCGACGACGACGGCGACCTCCCGGACGATGGCGTCGGCTCGCACGCCCCTGCCGATGAGGTCGTCGGTCACGAAGGCGAAGAGGGTATGCTTGTCCCCCGGGAGGTCCGCAGCCACGACGGCCACCGCGCTTCCGGCGCCGGTCAGGAACGCGTCTCCCCACTTTCTCACGTCGTCGGCGTTCCGGGCCCGCAGTCGTACAGCCTTGTACGCGGTCGTGGACCCGTCGACCGAGATGTCCTCCTCCACCACCACGGTCTCGCCCGCGCCCCCGGCGCTCCTCAGCTCGTCCAGGAGCGTCTCGAGCTCCCGCTTTTCGTCGACGAGCTGCCGGGCTCGCGTGGCAGCGTTAGTAGTGGAGCTCCCCAGGATCGCCGCCACCTCGTCCAGCCGATGGCGCTGCTCCTCGAGATGACCGAAGGCCCCGCGGCCCGTGACGGCTTCGATACGCCTGACGCCCGCAGAAATCCCGCTCTCGCTCGTGATCTTGAAGAGCCCGATCTCTCCGGTGTGACGGACGTGGGTTCCTCCACACAGCTCCATGCTGACGCCTGGAATCTCCACGACCCGGACGACGTCGGCGTACTTCTCCCCGAAGAGCGCCATCGCTCCCGCGGCCACGGCCTCTGCCTGGGGACGATCGCCGGCAGTCACGACATGATCGGTCCAAATGCCCTCGTTCACGATCTTTTCGACCAGGCCTCTCTCCTCATCCGTCAGGGGGGCGGTATGCGCGAAGTCGAAGCGGAGTCGGTCGGGCGCCACCAACGATCCTCGCTGGACCACGTGCGTGCCCAGGATTCCCCGCAGGGCGGCGTGGAGAAGATGGGTAGCGGTATGGTTGCGCTGCGTATCACGCCGGGACGACACGTCGACACGGGCACGGACCCGCAAAGGCCCCTCCGTATCCTCGGGAAGGGAGCCGTCGGACGGCACGCCGACGACCGCCACCCGATCCCCGACCCGGACGGCGTCTCGGATCTGGAGAGACCAACCCTCTCCCTCCACCGTTCCCGTGTCGGATACCTGTCCCCCTCCCTCGGGATAGAACGGGTTGTCAGCCAGTTGAAGGGCCACGCCATCCTCCGAGATCCTGATCGCCAGGACCTGGGTCTCCACATCCAGCTCATTGTATCCCAGGAAGCGCTGCTCGCCGTCACTCGAGAGGCTTCGCCAGCCCTCCATGAGGTCGGCACCCGAGAGCCGGATGTCGGACTCGGCCCGGTCCGCCCGACTTCTCTTCCGCTGCTCCTCAAGAGCCGCTTCGAAAGCCTCAATCTCCACGGAGTAGCCACGCTCCTCCGCCATGAGCTGGGTGAGGTCCAGGGAGAAGCCGAACGTGTCGTAGAGCTTAAAGGCGTCGGAGCCTGAGACGACGGAATCCTCTCCCTCCCCGGCTCCACCCCAGGGAGCCACCTGGTCGAAGCGGTCCATGCCACCCTCGATGGTCGCCAGGAATCGCTCCTCTTCGGCCAGTGTGGTGCTCAGGAGATGGTCACGCCGCCCCTCGAGCTCCGGATACACGTCACCCATGCTGTCGATCACCGCTTCCACCACAGAGACCAGGGTCGGATCCCGACGCCCAAGGAGCCAGGCGTGACGTACGGCGCGGCGGAGAATCCGGCGCAGCACGTACCCTCGCCCCTCGTTGGACGGGAATACGCCATCGGCGAGCAAGAACGCCACCGCCCGCGCGTGATCGGCCAGCACACGGTAGGACACCCCCTCGTCCCCTTCGGGCTCGTATCGACGTCCGATGACGTCGGCCACGGCTTCCAGGATGGGCGCGAAGGCGTCGATGTGGTAATTGGAGTCGACGTCCTGGAGGACCGTGGCGAGCCTCTCCAATCCGGCGCCGGTATCGATTGAGGGAGCCGGCAGCGGGTTCAGCGTCCCGTCCTCGTCCCGGTCGTACTGCATGAAGACGAGGTTCCAAAGCTCGATGAGCACCCCCTGCTCACCCAGCTCCTCGAACTCCTCCTGGGTCAGCTCCCCGCGAAGTTCCTCCGGTCTCAGGTCGTAGTGGAGCTCGGAGCACGGACCGCAAGGGCCGGTGTCGGCCATCTGCCAGAAGTTGTCCTTGTCCCCGAACCGGAAGATCCTCCCCGCCGGCACGCCAGCGACCTCCTGCCAGAGCTCGTACGCTGCGTCATCCGAGTGATGGATCGAGATGAACAGCCGGTCCGCGTCCAGCCCCAGGTCTTCGGTCAGGAACTCCCACGCGTATGCGATGGCGTCTCGCTTGAAGTAGTCCCCGAACGAGAAGTTGCCCAGCATCTCGAAGAAGGTGTGGTGGCGGGTTGTCCTCCCCACTTCCTCCAGATCGTTGTGCTTCCCTCCGGCCCTCACGCACTTCTGCGACGTAACCGCCCGCTTGAACGGAAGCTCGCCGATGCCCAGAAGCATACTCTTGAACTGGACCATTCCGGCATTGGTGAACAGCAATGTCGGGTCGTCGGCCGGCACGAGGGGCGAGCTCGGTCGAACCTCGTGTCCCCGAGCACGGAAGAATTCGAGGAACCTCGAGCGGATTTCGGCTGTGGTCATGATGACGATTTGTAGGCGTCCATGGGCGCCAATTATAACGACTTGACGAGCCTGACCCAACAACGTCCGGGGCCCGGAAACGGGGCTTCGAGGAGCCCGCAGATCAACGAAAAAGCCCGGTCGCTCGACCGGGCTTCAGGAGACTCTCGGGGAGTGCTCTCCAGGTCGTCAGCCTTCGCCGTTCGCCGTAGCCTCCTTGAGTGGCTCGGCTTCCTGGGCATCGCCCCCCACTCCCAACGCTTCGCGAACACGGGCGTCCACCTCCTCGAGCACGTCGGGATTCTCCGTGAGGAACTCCCTGGTGTTCTCCTTCCCCTGACCCAGTCGCAGGTCCCCGTACGAATACCAGGACCCCGACTTCTCGAGGATTCCCTCTTCGACGCCAATGTCGATGAGAAGACTCTCGTGGCTGATGCCGACGTCGTAGAGAATGTCGAATTCGGCTTGTCTGAAGGGGGGGGCGCACTTGTTCTTCACCACCTTCACGCGCGTCCGGTTGCCCACGATGTCCGTGCCGTCCTTGATGGCGCCGATGCGCCGGATGTCCAGACGAAGGGACGAGTAGAACTTGAGGGCACGGCCTCCCGACGTCGTCTCCGGGTTCCCGAACATCACACCGATCTTCTCCCGGATCTGGTTCGTGAAGATCACGGCGGTCTGGGATCGAGCGACCGCACCGGTCAGCTTGCGCAATGCCTGGCTCATGAGTCGAGCCTGGAGCCCCACGTGGGAGTCGCCCATCTCCCCTTCGATCTCGGCCCGCGGGACGAGGGCCGCCACCGAGTCCACCACGACTACGTCGACGGCACTGCTGCGAATCAGGACCTCGGTAATCTCGAGCGCCTGCTCGCCCGTGTCGGGCTGGGATACGAGCAGGTTGTCCACGTCCACTCCGAGCTTCTTGGAGTACGTCACGTCCAGAGCGTGCTCGGCGTCCACGAAGGCGGCGATCCCACCGGCCGCCTGCGCGTTGGCGATGACGTGCAGACAGAGGGTCGTCTTACCGCTCGATTCGGGGCCGTAGATCTCGGTGATCCGTCCTCTCGGGATACCGCCGATCCCGATGGCGGCATCCAGATTGATGGCGCCGGTGCCGATGACGTTGATCTCGACCCTCATCCCGTCATCCCCCATCCACATGATGGAGCCCTTCCCGTAGGAACGCTCGATCTGGGTGATGGCCGTGGAGAGGGCCTTCTTCTTCTTGTCGCTCAACTTCTGGTCGCTCAACTCATGCGTGACTTCTGCGGTCGACATTCCATCCTCGCGGAAAAGCGGTGGGGTCGGAGGCTATTCTACAACACCCGAAGAGAAAGCGAAAGTCCTTTGACGCCCGGGAGGCGATCTGTGCAAAGTAAAGCAAGCCTGCGGGCCCAGGAATGTCGCTCCGCGACGTTCGCGCGTCGGCCCGTTAGGTGTCAGCTTGGGAACCGCACCACGCGCCGGCGGGTTGATGCACCGAACCGATCAGTTCTGGAGCGAAGCCGGTCGGACGGCCTCACGGGTAACGCATGACCGTACAGGAACACGATCTCATCGCAGTGGGTGGCGGAACCGCCGGCCTCGTCTCCGCTGCAGGGGCCGCCTATCTGGGTGTTCGCCCCGCCCTCGTCGAGCGGGCCGCCCTGGGGGGAGACTGCCTGTGGACCGGATGCGTGCCGTCCAAGGCCCTCCTGGCGTCGGCAAGGCTGGCCCACGCCATGCGCAACGCCGAGTCCCTGGGGCTCAAAGGGGCCACCCCAACCCAGGTGTTCTACAGCGTCATGGAGCGCATGCGCCGGGCTAGGGCCAGGGTCGCTCACCACGACGACCCCGAGCGCTTTCGCAAGATGGGAGTCCACGTCTACTTCGGCACCGCCCGGTTCATCGGAGCCGACACCCTGGACGTAGAGGGCGTGGGCGCCCTCAAGTCGAAGCACATCATCGTGGCGACAGGTGCGCGACCGGCGATCCCCCCGATCCCGGGTCTCGAGGAGGCAGGCTACCAGACGCACGAGACGATCTTCGATCTCGAGCGCTATCCCCAGAGAGTGGGAATCCTCGGAGGCGGACCCATCGGGCTCGAGTTCTCGCAGGTGTTCAGCCGTTTGGGTTCCGAGGTCGTCGTGCTCGAGATGCTCGATCGCATCCTTCCGAGCGAGGACCCCGACGTAGCCGAGGCCCTACTCGGGATCCTGAGACGTGAAGGCATAGACATAGAGCTCGGCTCGCGCGTCGTCGCCGTTCAGGTCGAGGGCGTTAGCAAGGTGATCCTCACGGAGGACGGGCGCCGCTTCCCCGTCGACGAGATCCTGGTGGCCACCGGAAGGCAGCCCATTACCCAAGGACTCGATCTGGAACGTGCAGGGATCGAGCAGGACGGCGCGGCGGTTCGCGTCGACTCCACGCTACGAACCACGAACCGCGGAGTCTGGGCCGCCGGTGACGTCACCGGAGGACTCCAATTTACCCATGTGGCCGACTACATGGCGAAGAAGGCTCTCCGGAACGCGCTCCTCCCCTTGAGCTCCCATGTCGACTACAGTCGGGTCCCGTGGGTCACCTACACGGATCCCGAGGTCGCCCACGTGGGACTCAGCGCCGACGATGCTTCCGCCCGGGGAGCCAAGACGTACACGTACGAGTTCGACGACCTGGACCGGGCGATCACGGACGCCCAGACACTCGGCTTCGTGAAGATCTCGGCGGACTCTAAAGGCCGCATCCTGGGCGCGACCATCCTGGGTCACGGTGCGGGCGAGCTTCTCCAGCCCATCGTTCTGGCCATGACCCACGGACTGCCACTCTCGAAGATCGCGGACACGATCTTCCCGTATCCCACGATGGCGGAGGGGGTCAAGCAAGCCGCCAACGTCTATCAGCGAACGCGCCTCGAGGGTCCTGCCGGACGTGTCTTGAAGAAGGTGGTCTCATGGCTGGCGTGAGCGGCCACGCCAACAGGGGAGGGCGCGCCTATGTGAAGCTTGCGCTCTTCGCTCTCGTCATCCTCAGCGGATTCCTGCTGGCCCGCTTCACCCCTCTTGGCGCCCTCCTCACCCAGGAAGGGATTGGCCGGGCCATCGGAGAGCTGCGGGGCTCGGTGTGGGCACCCGTTCTCTTCATCTCGCTATACGCCGGGGCCACCGCCATGGCGATCCCCGGTACGATTTTGACGTTGGCGGGGGGCGCCCTTTTCGGGTTCTTCTGGGGGACGGTGTTAAACACCATCGCCGCGAACATCGGGGCCAGCATGGCCTTCTTCGTGGCGCGCTTCCTGGGTCGTGAGGGTGTGGAGAGACTCGGCGGGCGACGGCTCGAGAAGCTGGACGAGGCCACCAGGGAGCACGGGTTCCAGGGCCTCTTTCTGCTGCGCCTGGTTCCCCTGGTGCCCTTCAACGCCCTAAACTTCGGGTCCGGGCTCACCGCCCTTCGCTGGCGCACGTACGCCCTGGCCACCGTCATCGGAATCTTCCCCGGTACGGTCGTGTACACAATGTTTGCGGACGCCCTGCTCCAGGGCTCGCAGGAGGCCTCGCGCGAGGCCCTGATCCGAGTTCTGATATCGGGTGCTCTGTTGGTATTCCTCAGCTTCCTGCCGAAGATCATGAAACGACTCAACATCAAGATCCCGGGCCTCTCGCCACTCCTCCTCGCCCTGATCCTGATCCCGAACGGTCTGCCGGGCCAGAAGAGCGGCGCTCTACCGGACCACTCCGCATTTGACATGGTCCTCGAGCACGCGGTGAAGAAGTCACTGGTCGACTACGCCGCACTCAAGGCCAACCGTCACGGCCTGGACGCCTATCTCCAGGCGATGGCCGAAACGGACCCAGAAGTCCTGGCCGCGGCCTCCCATTCGTCCCGCCTGGCTTTCTGGATCAACGCCTACAACGCCTGCATGCTCCGGCAGGTCGTCGATCACTATCCGATACAGAAGAACACACGCCTTCTGGACCGCGCCACGAACGCGATCCTGAGCCGGCCCGAGAACTCAGTGTGGCAGATCCCCGACGTGTTCAAGCGCGAGCACTGCACGATCGCCGGCGAGGTTCGCTCCCAGGACCAGATCGAGCACGAGATCATCCGGCCCATGGGCGACCCCAGGATTCACTTCGCCGTGAACTGTGCAGCCATGAGCTGCCCGCCGCTCCAGACCTGGGCGCATACGGCCGATGAGCTCGACGAGCAGCTCGACCGGATCGTACGCGCCTTTATGGGCAATCCGGTCAACTTCGAGCTCGAGACCGGAGAGCGTTCCGTGCTCCGGCTGAACAAGGTTCTCGACTGGTACGGCGACGACTTCGGGGGGACCGAAGGTCTCCGCGAGTTCTTCGCGTCCTACCTCGAAGGGGACGAAGGCGGCACCAGGCTCAGTCCCGACACCAGGATCGAGTTCTTCGAGTACGATTGGACTCTGAACGACGTCCCTCGCTGACGAGGCACCGGTGCGGAGCGCAGGACCCCCCTCTCCAGACTGCCTGGGAGTGGTGGTCCCCACCCTCAACGAGGCCGAGTACCTCCCTTCCCTCCTGGCCGACCTGTCGGAGATGACTATCCCGTCTATGGTGGTCGTAGCCGACGGTGGATCGACGGACGCCACCCGTGAGCTGGCACGGGCCGGCGGCGCCACGGTGATCGTGGCCAGAAGAGGAAGGGCGCATCAGATGAACGCCGGAGCCCGCGTCCTCCGGACCCCCTGGATCCTGTTCCTCCATGCCGACTCGCGGCTCCCCCCCGAGGCCCGGGATTGTCTGGCCCAGCGATTGGCCAACGACTCCGACACGAGGCCCGGGTACTTTCGCTTCTCCCTCGACGGGAGGGGCTGGTTCTGGCGATTCATCGAGCTCGGGCAGTCCCTGAGGGAACGCATCACTCGCCTGGCCTACGGTGATCAGGGCCTGCTGGTGCACCGGATCGACCTGGAGGCCGTCGGGGGCTTTCCGCCGATCCCTATCATGGAGGATGTGGCGATCCTGCGTGCGCTCCGCGCCAGGGGAGCCGTGCAACGCCTTCCGGCCGCTCTTCCCACCAGCCCCCGCCGCTTCGAGGAGGAGGGTCGATGGCGCGCCTGGCTCCGCAACATCAGGGTGTTGAGCATGACCCTCGCAGGAGCGGCCCCCGAGAGGTTCACCCCTTTCTATCCCGCGCGGAGGGCCACGGCGCCCGCCAACCGGCTGGCCCTCGTCTTCGTTAAGGCCCCGAGACCTGGGAAGGTCAAGACGCGGCTGGCGGTAGGGATCGGCGCGCAGGCCGCCGCCGACCTGTACGCCACCATGGCTTCGGACGCCGTGGAGCGTCTCCGGTCTCCGGCGTACGATCTGCTGGTGTGCTACGACCCGCCCACCGCGGCCGAAGAGGTCCAGGCTTGGCTGGGGGACGACACCACACTCACGCCTCAGGCAGAGGGAGATCTGGGGCATCGCATGTGGTGTGCACTGCGTGACGGCCTGGAGGTGGCGAGCCAGGCGTGCGTCGTGGGAACCGACGTGCCCGACCTGGATGCCGGCCTGGTGGAAGAATCGTTCGACGCGCTGTCGCAGGCCGACGTAGTGATCGGGCCCGCCGCCGACGGAGGGTACTACCTCGTGGCTCTCCAGCGTCCCATCCCGGAGTTGTTCGATGACATCCCGTGGAGCACCCCCGAGGTGCTTGACCGCACCCTGGAGGCGGCCCGCGGCCTGGGACTCAGGGTGTGTACGCTGAAGACCCTGAGGGACGTGGACACGGCCGCCGACCTTTAGGGCCACCGCAGTTGCGGTTGCCTCAACCCGCGTAGGCTTGCCACACGCCGGGCCGCACGGGCACGTAGACGATCTCCCACGGCTCGCGCACGTTCCGCATCACGAAAAGGGGTACGCCCATGTACTCCGAGACCTGTCGGATGGCGTCGCAGCTGAGCCGCACCGGGCCCGGCGAAGGGTCGAAGTTACGCCCGTCGAAGAGGATCGACGCCTCTGCCTGGAACCAGGACCGGGCCTCGGCGTAGGTGCCGGCGAAGTCCACGGCGGGCCTCAGCTCCTCCAGTGGAACCCGCGAAGGACCCACCAGGGTTGCGCCGCCCTTGGTGATGAGCACGTCCACCGACTCGCCGGTCGCCAGACAGATCGTGGTGGGCGTGCCCGTGGGAAGCGGCGCTCTCACCACCACCGTATCCGGTGGCGGCGCAGGTAGGACGACGATCTCTCCCACGGGACGGTCACGAAGAGTGGCCTTGCAGAGGCGGGCACCGCAGAGGGCCACCGACATCTTCAGGCCGAATTTCGAGCTTCGGTAGACCGACGCATCCGTGGAGTAGTTCACGCCCAGGACGTGCGCTCCGACGACCACGCCGTCCAGATCCAGCTGGCCTCCCAGATTCCAGTCGAACCCGTTGTACTCGCTCATGAGGGTGAAGATCTTGCTGTGGCCCACTTGGAGGTGCCACGCGGCACCGGCGAACCAGCCCTCGCTGTCCGAGAACTCGTGCCAGTCCAGGCCGTCTCCCTCTTTGAAGAGTCCGTTGCCCCACCCGGCGCTCAACGTGAAGTCGTGCCTCGGGAGGAATCCCGAGGCGAATCCCGGAAGATCCGCACCAGCCACGGCGTAGAAGGAGAACTCGGTGCCGATGCTCGACGTGCCGATCCGGTCGCGCATTCGACGATCGGCCCTACCCAGGCGAGTCGGAGCGTACTCGACCCCGTCGCCGAAGTCGGGGCTGTTCAGGTAGCGACCACCGACCGCCAGGCCCAGTCCGTGAACCTGGGGATTGAGGAGCGAAAGGCGTCCAAAGGCGCCCCAAAGGGCGCCACCTCCCTCCGTTCCCTCCAGAGATTGGACCGTGGCCCCCACCTCGAGAAGGTCGAACAGTCCTAGAGCAAGCGCCAGATCTCCGTTCCAGCCACCCTCGAAGGGCTCAGTGCCCGTGATCCCACCCTCTCCGTCGGTAGAGAAGTCGACGTCGTTGCTGGTCCAAAACCCTGAATAGGTGCCCGTGAGCGCCATATGGGGGAGGACGCTGGCCACCGGGATGTCCAGCAATCCGGAGCCGTGCCGCAAGGTGCCGGAGATTTTCGTGGACTGTCCTGACGCCGCGAAGGCGATGGTCAGGACAAATACGATCGTGTGAAGCACGACCGCGCGGGTCCTCTTGAGCGTGGTCTTCATGACGGCGGCCTCCCTTCTTTCGTCCAGCCTCCCGACTCGTTATAGGGCGTCCGAACGAGCCCCACCCTACTCACCTTGCCAGATGTGTGCCAGAACTCCGTCTCCGGCGCGCCGCACCCGCTGAGTGGGAGCCCTCGAGATCATGTCCCCGAGGAGACGGTCCTCGCGGACCGCCTGCACGACGTCGTGTTTAACCTCATCAAAGTCGATCACGGTTGGTGGGGTGCCCAATTCATGGAACAGTACGTTCTGGGACGAGTGAGCTGGAAATCCCTGATCCGCTACGTCATCCCGCCGGTTCTTGCCTTTCTGGCCTGGGTGGCATTCCGCGACATGGTGATTACCCTCGCGGGGTGAGGTCTGTCAGCCACGTAGAACACAGCATTACGGAGCGGAGCGAAGACCGCTCAAGACGGCCGCGGCGGACTCCTCATGGGTGTTCCGTTGCCGAGACACTCTGGAAACGGGACACTATCCCTTGCCGAGTCGCTCCTCAACACGACGGAGGCGATGGGCCATGGCTATGAGCCAGCCGAAGACGAGGACCCACGCAATGGCGTAAGCGATGAAGACGTGCCAGTACGGCCGGCCCAGGGTCTGTCGGCCCAGGGCGCCGGCCTCCTGGGCCAGAAGCGTCAGTGGGCTCGCATACACCGCCAGAAGCAGCATCCCGACCACGGTGACGAGCCGGGTGTATCGCTTGAGGTCGTTCATGAGACTTCCGCTCCGTGGGCAAGCGCCGGGGTCACCTCTCGTAGGGCCAGCTCGCGCTCCAAGCGCTCCACTGCATAACGCGCCAGGAAAAGTGAGAAGAAGAGGAGGGTGAAGGCCAGGAGGCCGACCATGAGCGTTAAAAGCATGGCGGAGTCGAGGTTCGGACCGTCGGGCCTCAAGACGACGGCCTCGGGATGGAGCGAACGCAGCCAGCTCACGCTGATGTGGATGAAGGGGATGTCCAGTACGCCGATGATGCCGACCACGGCCGCCAGACGCTTCCCCTGCTCCGGGTTGGGTGTGCTCTTCCGCACCAGAAAGTACCCGAGATAGATGAACCACAGCAGGAGCGCCAGCGTAAGTCTGGGCTCCCAGGTCCACCAGGCGCCCCAGGCGACCCTGCCCCAGAGAGGACCGGTCAGAAGGCCAATGGTGGCGAACAGCATCCCTCCCTCGGCCGCGGCCACGGCGGCCATGTCCAGCCGCTCGTCTCCGAGCCATAAGTACACGGCGCTACATAGGGCGACCATCCCGAACGCAAGAAAGGTGATCCACCACGCAGGCACGTGGACGTAGAAGATCCGCTGGATGATGCCCATGCTTGACTCGGTGGGCACCCAGAAAAACACCATCCAGTGCAAGACCACCACCGCCGCGATCCCGAGGGTGCCGAGACCGACGACTCCCCACCGGACTCGTTTGAGGTTCATTGGGCCCCCCTCATTCTTCGATCACGAAACGAAACAACCATGCTCCCGCGATCAAGAACACGAGAGAGAACGCAGCCAACATCCGTATGTTTCCGCTCACCTCGGCGATGGGCCGCCCCGCGAACAAGCGACCCGTGGCCGTCGTCCCGTAGATGACCACCGGCACAACCAGAGGAAAGACGAGAACGGGAAGCAAGCTCTCTCCCATGGTGCTCCTCGTCGCCATGGCGCTGAAGAGTGTGGTGAGCGCCACGAAGCCCAAAACCCCCAAGCCGACAACCCCGGCCAGGACCATGGGGTTCCCGGTGAACGTCAGGTTGAAGAAGGCGCCGAAGACGATGAACACGAGCCCGACGATGATCGCGAGCAGGATGAAGTTCGCCAGGACCTTGCCCAGATAGAGAGCGTCCAGCGGAATGGGGCTCTGGAGGAGCCCCGCCAGGGCACCGTCTTCCTCCTCCAGCTGGAAGGTCCGCCCCAGGCCTAACATTCCCCCGAAGAGGATGGTCATCCATATCAGTCCGGCCGCGATGGCTTGAGGCCGGACCTGAGACGTATCGATGGCATAGTTGAAGAGGACGCCTACGAGCACGGCGAAAGCGCCCATGGCCGCCAGCCGCTCGTGGGTCCGCATCTCGATCATCACGTCCTTGCGGGCGATGGTCCAGACGATGCGAAGGTAGTCAATCATTCCGCAGCCTCGACGGTGGCCCGATAGAACCCTTCGAAGCCGTCGGCGTCCCAGCTGCCCCGATCCTCGACCGCCACAAACCGGCCGCGGAACTGGATGGCCACCCGGTCCGCGATCTCGAGACCCTGTCCGAGATTGTGGGTGACCAGGACGACGGTGCGTCGTCCATCCTTCAGCGAGGCGAGCTGATCACGTAGGACCGCAGCAGCGTGGGCGTCGAGTCCCGTGTACGGCTCGTCCAGGAGGACGACCTCCGGGTCGTGCAGGAGCGCCCGCACCAACGCGACTCGCTGCTTGAAGCCCCGGGAGAGATCTCGAACAGGCGTCGACGCGCACTCGGTCAGCCCGGCCCGGGCGAGTCGCTCCGGAATACGGTCGTGAAGGTCCTTCAGGCCGAAGAGGCGTCCGAAGAAGCGTAGGTTCTCCTCGGTCGAGAGCCGACCGTAGAGCAGGCTCTGATGAGAAACCACGCCCACCCGGCTACGCCACTCGCGCTCGCCGATGTCTGCGGGCTCACCCGCCACCCGCACGCGACCTCCCGTCGGCCTCAGCGTACCGGCTAGCATGCGGAGCAGGGTGGTTTTTCCGGCTCCATTGGGGCCGAAGACCGAAAGAAGCTCACCGGGGGCGAGCCGGAAGCTGACTCCGTCGACGGCCCGAAGGCCCCCGAAGGTGCGGACGAGTCCCTCGGCCTCCAGGCCGAAGCTCGAGGCACCTAGTGTTCCCACACTAGCCCGCGGTGGGGGTCTTGGGAGCCGCGGCCGCCAGGGGGCGACCACAACCGGCACAGAACCGGCTCCCTTCCACGTTCACGTGTCCGCACTCAGGGCACGTGCGCCCCTCGGCGAGACCGCGGCGTGCTCGGGAGATCTCCTCCTCCAGCGCGTCCGCCTCGGAAAGAGCCGGATCGGCCTTCCCCTCCTCCATGGCCGCCAGGGCCTCTCGGGACATTTCCGCCTTGAGCGCCCGGTAGTCGTCTTCATCGAGCTTCCCCGACCGGTAGTCGTACTCCGCGTCACGGAGGCCCTTCAGGGCGACGCGCTTTCTGGCTTCGATCTCGGTGGGCTCCTCGTACGACCGTTGGAGCGACGCCCACTCGCCTCGCAGGATGGGGATCAGCAGGAAAAGGATGACGCCGACGGTGAGCAGCGTCGCTCCGACGATGAGACCCACACTACGCCCCGACTGGGACAGCCGGCGCTCGCTTCTCCGAAGAGCGCCGCGGCGCAGGACTCACGGAGCCTCTGGAGGGCCACATGGCGATGAGGCTGCCCAGGGTGAGGATCAGTCCTCCATACCAGATCCAACCCACCAGGATGTTGACCTGCACTTCGAACGTCGCCCTCTGGGCCGCGGCGTCGTTCTCGAACGCCCCACCCAGATCCTCCACCCGCTCAAGGATCACGTAGAGATCCTCGAGGAAGGTCGACCGGATGCCCACCTCGGTCACCGGAGCTTGCCAGGTGACGTAGAGGCGCTTTTCCGTCGTGAGGGATCCCACGGGCACACCGTTCTTCTCGACCGTCATGAGTGCCACGGCCTGGCGGAGCATGTTCTGGCCCCGAGGCGACGAGAGTCCTTGATAGGTCAGCGTGTACTCGTGACCGAAGGCGGACTCGATGGTCACCGACTCACCGGGATCGAGTGTCTGCGTGACCTCCCGGTCGAAGGCCGCGCCGGCGAAGGCCGTGAAGATCAACACCACTCCCACATGCACGATATACCCACCCCAGCGGCGCCGATTCCGGAGGACCAGATGGACGAAGGCCGGTAGCAGGCCCTCCCCCTCGATGTAGGCCCGGGCCCGCGTGCCCTTCACGAACTCCACGACGATGATCGTCAACACGAAGGCAGACACGCCGAAGGTGACGAGGGCCATCCACTGCCTCGCACCCCGCAGGTAGAAGCCGGCGACCACCACGATTCCGACCACCACGGGCCAGACGAAGTTCTTCGTGAGGTTGCGGCGCGATGCCTTCCGCCAGGCGATGACCGGGCCGATGCCCATCAGGGCCAGCAGCGCTATCCCTATGGGCAGGTTCACACGGTTGAAGAACGGCGGACCCACGGTGATCGCCTGTCCCGTCAGGCCCTCGGAGATCAGGGGAAGGAGGGTGCCCCACATGATGGCGAAGGCGATCCCGAGGAATACCAGGTTGTTGAAGAGAAACGCCGCTTCCCGGGAGAGGAACGACTGGATCTGGTTTTCGCTCTTCAGGTCCGGATAACGCCACGCGATCAACAGGACACAGACCCCGGTCACCACCCCGAGGAAGATCAGGAAGATGAAGGCGATGGTTGTGTTCTCGGCGAACGTGTGCACCGACTCGATGAGCCCCGAGCGGGTCAGGAACGTAGCGAAGATCGTGAGGAGGAACGTGAGGCTCACGAGGCCCATGTTCCACACCTTCAGCATCCCTCGATTTTCTTGAATCTGTATGGAGTGTAGGAAGGCGGTGGCGGTGAGCAATGGAAGCAGTGACGCGTTCTCCACCGGGTCCCAGAACCAGAATCCTCCCCACCCCAGCTCCTCGTATGCCCAGCGCATGCCGAAGATGACGCCGTTCGCGAGGAAGAACCACGACAGCAGGATCCAACGCCGTGTGATGACGATCCACCGGGTGTCGAGCTTGCCATTCAGAAGTGCGGCGATGGCGAACGCGAACGGCACTGTGAACGCCGTGAATCCCAGGTAGAGAGTGGGTGGATGGATGGTCATCCAATAGTTCTGCAGCTGGGGATTCAGCCCCCGTCCGTCCGCAGGTGTGAACGCCAGCCGCTCGAACGGATTCACGTCGGCGAACAACAGGACCACCAGGAAGAAGCTCGATACGGAGAGGAGGACCCCCACCACGTACGGCATGAACTCCCGGTTCTTGTGGCGGTTCGTGAGGACGGCGATGGAGGAGAAGAGCGAGAGGAGAACGGCCCAGAATACCAGTGATCCCCTCTGACCCGCCCACAGTCCCGACACCTTGAAGAAGGTGTCGAGCTCGCGGTTGGAGTAGTTGGCAACGTACCAGTACTCGAAGCTGTCGCTCAGGAACGCGGTAATGATCCCGGCCGAGACCAGCACCAGGAGGAAGAAGACCCCGTAGACGCTACGCTCTGCGATGAGGATCAGGTCGCCGCGCTGTTTTCGCCCGCCTACGAACCCGAGGACCGCTCCCCAGATTGCGACCGGAAGGGCGAACCAGAGAGCGAGCTCCCCGAGGATCGTCACCCGGTGAGTTCCTCGGGTGTCGCCTCGTAACGGCTACCGCACTTGGTCAGAACCAGGGTGGCTTCGAAAACACCATCCTCCCGGAAACGCCCCTCCACGACCGCGTCGACCTGCTCGTGATCGTTGAAAGTATCGGGCAGCATGTCCGCGTACTCGACGGGGAAGCTGACCGTCTCGTCTTGAAGGTCGACGACCCGGAAGCGATGCGGGCTCCCCTCTCGGGCCCGCTCCCAGGAGCCTGGTACGATGCGGCCACTCACCTTGACACCCACCTGGTGGAAGGTGGGGTCGTCTTTCACCCGAGCCAGAAGCTCCATGGGTGTGAGGTAGTACAACATCGTCTGGCTCACACCCGTCCAGATGAGATAGGTGACGACCATGGCCACGCCCGCTAAACCCACGAAGAATCTGCTGTTGTTTTTCACCTCAGGCCCCTCTGAGTGGGGTCGGCGGACCACCTCTACGGCTCCGCCAAATATAGGGCCCTCGCAAGGGCCGGCAAAGCTCCTACAACCCCAAAAACCCGCACTTTCGGGGCCCGTCCTACACCCATATAGACTACCCCCTACACGGAGGTTCCCTCCCCCCCGGGGGGTTCTCTACAAGCTTCCCCGGCGCGGGAGGCCCCGCGGGGCCCCACTCGATGGCGCAAGCCCGGCCACGCAGGGTCCAGGCGGTGTCAGCCGGGGGCTCTCCGGCCCTTCGCCGCCTGTGCGAGAGCCCAGTCGGCAGCTTCATCGGGATCGGTCGGGTGGTGCAGGCCCAGCCCTTGGGCCGGCGGCGCTCCCAGGATCGCCACGGGAATCCCCATCTTCTGCGCCAGGGCGATCTCGGAGAGCGTTCCCCAGGAGCCACCCACCGCGACCACCGCCTCCGCCGCACGGACGACCAAGGCGTTCCGGGCCTCCCCCATCCCCGTGGCCAGCGGCAAGGCGATCCAGGGGTTCGCCCGGGAGTCGTCGCGGCCGGGAAGGAGGCCCACCGTGGTTCCTCCCCCCTCCACACAGCCCCGGGCTGCCGCTTCCATGACGCCGCCGAGGCCACCGCAGATGACCACGGCGCCGGCCTCCGCCAGTCGGGCCCCGAGCTTCCGGGCCCGCTCGAGGTCCGCGTCGTCGGCGTTCCCGGCCCCGATGATGGCGATCCGCAGTGGCCGTTCAGCCGCCGCTCGTCCCTGGGACGTCACAAAGCGCCGCCGGAAACGTTAGCCCACGTCTTGACCGCCCGAACCGCCCGAGCCCAACCGTCGAGTAGATCGTCTCGCTCGGAGTCCCGCATTGTAGGATCGAACCGCTCGCCCTCGCCCTGGGAAGCCAGAAACTCGTCGGCGGTGGACCAGACCCCCGTGGCCAGCCCGGCAAGGCCAGCCGCCCCGAGGGCGGTGGTCTCGACCATGGCCGGTCTCCGCACCGGGACGCCCAGGACACCCGCCTGGAAGTCCATGAGCCAGTCGTTGTTGGCGGCCCCACCGTCTACGCGGAGCTCCGTCATCCGGACGGAACAGTCGGCCTCCATGGCACCGATCACCTCTCGGGTTCCGTACGCCATGGCCTCCAACGCCGCCCGCACGAGGTGCTTCTTGGAGGTTCCCCGGGTGAGCCCGAACACGGCTCCTCGGGCTTCCGGCACCCAGTGGGGCGCGCCGAGGCCCACGAAAGCCGGTACGAAGTATACGCCGTCGTTGCCCTCGAGGTCGGACGCCATTCGCTCCGACTCGGCCGCGTGCTCGAGAACCCCCAGTCCGTCCCGGAGCCATTGCACCGCGGCTCCCGCTATGAACACCGACCCTTCCAGTGCGAATGCGAGACCGCCACGGGCGTCGCAGGCTGCGGTGGTCAGCAGCCCATGGGAGGACGGAACGATGTCCGTTCCGGTGTGCATGAGCAGAAAGGCCCCCGTGCCGTATGTGTTCTTGGCCAGCCCCGCCGACCAGCACCCCTGCCCGAAGAGCGCCGCCTGTTGGTCCCCAACGACGCCGGCAAGGGGCGCCTCGATCTCCAGGGCCTCCCCACGACTCACTCCGAAGTCACCACTGCTCAATCGTACTTCCGGGAGCAGGGACTCCGGCACCCCCAGGAGATCGAGAAGCCACGGGTCCCAAGACGCCTGGGACAGGTTGTAGAGGAGCGTTCGGGAAGCGTTGGTAGGGTCCGTGGCATGCACGTCGCCCTGGGTCAGACGAGTTATCAGCCACGTGTCGACGGTGCCCGCCGCCAGATCGCCCGCTTCCGCTCGGGCCAGCAGCTCGGGCCGCTCACGGAGGAGCCACATGAGCTTGGTTCCCGAGAAGTAGGGATCCAGGACCAGACCGGTGCGGCTCCTCACCTCCTCCTCGTGGCCCCCTTCCTTGAGCTCGGCGCACAAGCCCGCGGTTCGCCGATCCTGCCACACAATGGCCCGGTAGACCGGCTCCAGGGTCTTCCGGTCCCACAGGACGACTGTCTCCCGCTGATTCGTGATTCCGATCCCCCGAACGTCCGCTTCGGTGGCCGACTCGAGGGCCTCCCGTGCCACGCCTCGCGTGACATCCCAGATCTCTCCGGCGTCGTGCTCCACCCAGCCGGGCCGGGGAAAGTGCTGGGTGAACTCGGAGTAGGCCCGCCCGAGCACGCGGCCGTCTTGGGCGATGACAAGACAGGTCGAGCCGGTCGTCCCCTGGTCGATGGCGAGGATGGAAGCGGTCTTGCTCATGAGTCCGCCATGTGGAGAGACCCGAACCGGTACTCCCAGCCGCACTCCTCCAGGAGGTTCATGAGGAGGGAGATCGGCAGGCCGACGACGGTAAAGTAGTCGCCCCGGATTTCGCTCACCAGCGCCGCTCCCAGTCCTTGGATGCCGTACGCTCCGGCCTTGTCGAGAGGCTCTCCGGTCTCGACATAGAGACGGGCGACCTCGGTTCGGAAGGAGCGAAGCGAGACCTCCGTAGTGGCCACGCCGCTGTGCACTTCTCCCGACGGGAGGGCCAGGGCCAGGCCACTGGCCACGATGTGGGAGCGCCCGGCGAGGCGGAGGAGCATATCTTCGGCATCCTCCGGACCGGTGGGCTTTCCCAGGATCTCGTCGTCCAGCACGACGACGGTGTCTCCGCCCAGGACAGCCGCATTGGGTCGCACACGGGTCACCGCCAGGGCCTTCTCACGCGCCAGGCGCTCCACGTGCTCCTCGGGTGTCTCACCCGGCAGCACCTCCTCCAGAAGGTGCGCGGGCTCGACGGTGAAGGTCAGGCCGAGCATGCCAAGGTACTCCTTACGCCGGGGTGACGCCGACGCCAGGACCAAAGGAGGAGGACCGCTCATCTCTCGAGACCGCTCATCTCTCGAGAACGAGCGTGACTGGCCCGTCGTTCACGAGGGACACGTCCATCATGGCGCCGAACTCACCCGTCGCCACGCGTCCGGGCAGCCGGGCTTCCAGGATCTCGACGAATCTCTCGTAGAGCGGAATCGCGATCTCCGGCGGCGCCGCATGGACGAAGCTAGGGCGACGTCCCTTCCTGGTGTCACCGTAGAGGGTGAACTGGCTCACCACCAGAAGGGAGCCACCCACGTCCTCCAGGTCTCGGTTCATCTTGCCATCCGCGTCGTTGAACACCCGGAGGCCCACGACCTTGTCGGCCATCCATTCCGCTTCGTCCGTCGAGTCGCCCCCGGTGAATCCAACGAGGAGGAGATGCCCGATACCGATCTCACCGACGGCCCGACCGTCGACCATCACCCGGGCTTGGCTCACGCGCTGCAACACAACTCTCATGGGGGCATTACCCCTGCACGGAGCGAAGGCCGTCACATACAGGGCCCGGGCGGCTCACTCCACCGTGACCGACTTCGCGAGGTTCCGCGGCTGATCGACGTCGCAGTCGCGTTGGATAGCCGCGTGATAGGCCAGAAGCTGGAGGGGGATGGTGGTGAGCACGGGCAAAAGGGACGGGACGGTCTGCGGGACCTGGATGAGGTGATCCACCTTGCCGATCAGCTCCGGGGCCTCGTCGCTCACAACCGCGATGATGCGGCCGTTCCGCGTGCTCACCTCTTCGATGTTCGAGACCACCTTGTCGTACACCGCGTCCCTGGGAGCCAGGATGACCACCGGCATGTTCTCGTCGATGAGGGCGATGGGCCCGTGCTTCATCTCCGCCGCCGGATAGCCCTCGGCGTGGATGTAGCTCACCTCCTTGAGCTTGAGCGCCCCCTCCAGGGCCACCGGGAATTGGTACCCCCGTCCCAGGTAGAGGAAGTTCTGGGCATGGGCATCGTCTGCCGCCAGCCCCCTGATCATGGGCTCCAGCTCCAGAGTTTCGGCCACCTGCTCAGGCAACCGCTGAAGGGCGGCCACCATCTCCCGACCCTGTACGTTGGAGAGGCTCCGCCGGCGACCCAGGTAGAGTGTGAACAGCGCCAGGGCCACGATCTGGCTGGTGAACGCCTTGGTGGAGGCGACGCCGATCTCCGGGCCGGCGTGAAGGTAGATGCCGAAGTCGGTCTCACGGGCGATGGTAGAGCCGACCACGTTCACGATCCCCATGGTGGGCGCGCCCCTGCCCCGCGCCTCCCTGAGCGCGGCCAGCGTGTCGGCGGTCTCGCCGGACTGGCTGATGGCCAGGACGAGCGTCCCGGGCTCGATGACCGGGCTCCGGTATCGGAACTCGGAAGCGTACTCCACCTCCACCGGGACCCCGGCCAGCTCCTCCAGCATGTACTCGCCGATGAGGGCCGCATGCCAGCTCGTTCCGCAAGCCGTGATCACGATGCGTTTGACCCGAGAGATCTCCTCGTCCGTGAGCGTGATCCCGCCCAACCGCGCGGCTCCCTCCTCTTCGAGGAGGCGGCCCCGCATGACGTCGCGCAGGCTGGTGGGCTGCTCGCAGATCTCCTTCAGCATGAAGTGGTCGTACTCGCCCTTTTCGGCGGCTTCCAGATCCCATTCGACGCGGTGGATGGAGCGTCGGACCTCACCGAGCTCAAGGTGGAAGACGCGGTATCCGTCGCTCGTGAGCACGGCACAGTCACCGTCGTCCAGATAGACGACATCCTTGGTGTGTTGGATCACCGCCGACGCGTCGGAGCCCGCCAGGTTCTCGCCATTCTTGCCGATGCCCACGAGAAGGGGACTCCCGTTCCGCGCGACCACGATCTTCCCCGGATCCCGACTGCTGATGACCGCGATTCCGTAGGCCCCCTCGACCTGATGGAGGGCGGCCACAACGGCGTCCTCCAGGGTCGGGTTCTCACGAAACGCCTCATCGATGAGATGCACCACGGCCTCGGTGTCGGTTTCGGTCTCGAACTTGTACCCCAGGTCGGTGAGCTTCCGGCGCAGGAGGTCCGCGTTCTCGACGATCCCGTTATGGACCATGGCGATGTCGCCGGCATGGCTCCAGTGGGGATGGGCGTTTTGTCGGTTGGGGGCGCCGTGGGTGGCCCAACGGGTGTGGGCGATGCCACAGGTTCCCGGCGGCATCTCGACCTCCAGGATACGCTCGAGCTCCCTGAGCTTCCCGGCCCGCTTCACCGCGCGCAGGCACCCGTCGGCTCCCAGGATCGCCAGGCCCGCCGAATCGTACCCGCGATACTCGAGGCGGCGCAGACCCTCCAAGAGGATCGGCCCCGCTTCCTTGGAGCCCACGTATCCGACGATTCCGCACATGTCCGGCTTCCTTAGCAGCCTGTTGGAGATATGGAACGGACCACTAGATCACTCCTTCGAGAACCCGTGCCGCACGCTCGATCAGCTCCTCCGCGTTACTGCGGTCCGGCGCCTCCGCTATGAGTCGCACCACCAGCTCGGTCCCCGACGGCCGGACGTGCAGCCATGATCGGCGTCCGGACCAGCTCAGCCGAAGGCCGTCGGATCGGTCGGCCCCGTCACCGTCCAGATCCTCCTCCAGCGCACCATACGCGTCGGCAAGAGACTCCCGGGGGAAGCTGACCTTCCTCTTGACGATGGCGTACGTGGGCCACCGGCCGGCAGCTTCCGAGAGTGAGGAGCCTTCGTCTACCAGATGTTGCAAGATAAGTGCCGCGGCCACGGCCGCATCCCGGGTGTGGTGAAGCTCGGGGAGAATGACGCCCCCGTTGCCTTCCCCCCCTACGACGGCTCCCTCGGCCTGCATGCGGCGAACCACGTTGATCTCGCCCACGGGAGCCCGAACGACGGTGCTCTGGTGGGCGCCCGCCACGTCGTCCACGGCCTGGCTGGTGGAGAGGTTCGTGACCACGGTTCCGGGTGTTCGGCGCAGGACGACGGCTGCGGCAAGGGCCAGGGTCAGATCTTCACCCAGCGCCTCTCCCCTCTCGTTCACGAGTGAGAGCCGGTCCACATCCGGATCTACGGCCAAGCCGAGATCCGCCCCCTCACTTCGAACGAGGTCTCCCAGATCCTCGAGGTTTTCCGCCGTCGGCTCCGGATCTCTCGGAAAATGGCCATCCATCTCGGCGTTGATCGCCACGACCCGACAGCCGAGAGCCTCGAGAAGAGGGGGCATGACCGTCGCTCCCGCGCCGCGGACGCAGTCGAGCGCCACCGTGAGGTTCCGGCTGCGGATGGCGTCCCCGTCGAGCTGCGGCAGGGCCAAGACAGCTCGGAGATGACGCTCGGAAGCGCCGCCGTCTTCACGCAGCGCACCGAGCTCGTCCCATTTTGCCCTGGGGATCTCCTCCCCCAGAGCGAAGTCGAGGAAGGCCTCCATGGTCTCCGCGTCGAGGAAGGTGCCCCCTGGGGCCGCGAACTTCAGTGCGTTCCACTCGGCGGGGTTGTGGCTGGCCGTGACCTCGATGCCTCCGGCGGCTTCCCCCCTTCCGACCTCCAGCATGAGCGTCGGCGTTGCCACGATGCCGAGGTCCACCACGTCACAACCCACCGAGACCAGGCCCGAAGCCGCCGCACTGGCCAGCATGCCTCCGGACGTCCGAGTGTCACGCCCGATGAGGACCGCGCCCTCGTCACCCGACCTGTCAAGGAATGCTCCAAACGCGGCGGCAAGGGCGCAGACGAGGTCCGGCGTCAACGGATCGCCGACCCGCCCGCGAAACCCGGAGACGCTCACCACCAGCCCATCTGGAATCGTCAGGGGCATGAGCCACCTAGCGTAGATACCGAAGACGTAGAGCCCGCTCCTAGACTATCGAGATTTCCATGAGGACCGTCAACGATGGGTGGTGGCACAGCCTACAGGGGGTCGGGTACATTCCGGCCATTCTCGGGTGCCCCTCGCCGCCGGCTCCATTGCGGCCTCGGATGGGGCGCCCGACATCGGCTCATCTGAGATCACCGATCGCGAGGAGTGAATGACGAGGACATCGTGGGACGGAGCCCGATTCGGGACGCTCGCCGTCCATGCCGGACAGGAGCCTGAGCCCGAAACCGGAGCCATCATGCCTCCGATCTTTCAGACCTCGACGTACGTCCAGCCCGACGTCGCCAAGCCCAAGAAGGGGTACGACTACGCCAGGGTCAAGAACCCCACCCGAGAGGCCCTCGAAGGAAACGTGGCCGCTCTGGAGGGGGGGAAGCACGGAATAGCGTTCGCCAGCGGACTCGCCGCCATCGAGGCCGTGGTCAAGCGCCTCTCGGCCGGGGATCACATCGTCAGCGAGGAGAACACATGCGGGGGAGTGACGCGCATGTTCACCCGCGTCCTTGAGAAGCTGGGTCTGGAGTTCTCCTTCGTCGACACCCGTGACCCCAACCGCATCTGCGGGGCCATGCAGCCGAACACCCGGCTCGTGCACGTGGAGACGCCCACCAACCCCCTCATGTGCATCTGCGACATCCAGGCCGCAGCCGACATCGCCCATGACGGCGGCGCCCTCCTCATGGTGGACAATACCTTCGCATCGCCCTTCAACCAGCGTCCCCTCGAGCTGGGTGCCGATGTCACGGTTCACTCGTCCACGAAGTATCTGAACGGCCACTCGGACATCATCGGTGGAATCCTGGTGGTGAACGACGACGAGCTCGCGGAGGAGATCCACTTCGTAAGGAAATCGTCGGGCGCCGTCCCCGGGCCCATGGATGCCTGGCTCTGCCTCAGGGGCACGAAGACGCTCCACGTCCGAATGGCACGGCACAACGAGAACGGGTTAGCGGTGGCGCGCTACCTCGTGGAACACCCCGCGGTGAGCCGTGTCGTCTATCCGGGTCTGGACTCCCATCCACAGCACGAGCTCGCGAGCCGGCAGATGTCGGGCTTCACGGGGATGGTGACCCTGGACCTGGGCGATCCCGATCGAGCCAGGGCCGTAGCCACTCGAACTCGAGTGTTCCAGCTCGCCGAAAGCCTCGGGGGCGTGGAATCCCTTGTGAGCATCCCGGCGCTGCAGACTCACGCCTCGGTGCCGAGGGATCTCCGGGAAGCCATGGGAGTCACGGAAGGGCTGGTACGGCTCTCGGTGGGCATCGAAGATCTGGAGGATCTGCTGGAAGATCTGGATCAGGCCCTGGCCTGAAACTTCTCCCGGGGGAGCCGCGTACAGCCGATAAGAGTGCGGCGGCCCCAGCGGTAGCCGCCAGGACACAAGGAGATAGACAGCCATGGCTGATGAGAACGACCAAAACAACGGGAACGGCGAGAACGGCAGCGACGAGCAGGACTCACGTGCGCGGCGCATCCTGACCGACATCGCGCCCCGAGCCTGGGAGCACCCGGCGGACCGGGCGGCCTTGGCGGCCCTCCGGAAAATCCCCGTCTTCGACGACATACTCCGGAAGCTCTTCGGGTTCTTCGGGGAGAAGCCTATTCGCCTGGCGTTCCTGGCGAACTCGGTACGGATCTCCGACCGGCAGTTCCCGAGAGTCAAGAGCCTGTACGAGGACGTTCTCCAGACCCTGGACGCCCCCGAGGAGTATCCCCTCTTCGTCTCCCAGACGCCCATCGTGAACGCCGGCGCGTATGGGATGGACGAGCCTTTCATCATCCTGAATTCCGGGACCGTCAAGCTCCTGGACGACGAGCAGCTGTCGTACGTCATGGGCCACGAGCTGGGCCACATCATGAGCGACCACGTCCTCTACCGGACGATGACGGTGCTCCTGATCCAGCTCGCCGGGATGGGCTTCCCCATCGTCGGTCTGGCCGCACGGGCCATCCTAGTGGCACTCCTGGAGTGGTCGCGGAAGAGCGAGCTCTCCAGTGACCGGGCCGGTCTCCTGTCCGTACAGGACCCCCAGCGGGTGATGAATACTATGCTCAAAATGGCGGGCGGTGGTGATGATGACGAGATGAATCTCGACGAGTTCATCATCCAGGCCGAGGAGTACCGGGAGTCGGGGGACGTGGCCGACCAGGTGTTCAAGGTGCTGAACCTGATGGGCCAGAGCCATCCCTTCTACGTGCTGCGCGTCGCCGAGATTCGCTCGTGGATCGAAGAAGGCGAGTACGACCGCATCCTCCGGGGCGAGTACCAGCATCGCGGTGAGCCGGACCCGGCCTACAACGAGGATCTCCAGGATGCCGCCCAGGCGTATGCACAGGGCGCCAAAGATCTCTTCGGCCAGATGGCGGGGGCCGCCAAACGCATGGCCGACGACATCATGGGAGCGGCCAAGCGGTAACGGATCACCTAGCCTCCCATGCGCATCCTCATCGTTGGAAACGGGGGTCGGGAGCACACCCTGGCCTGGAAGCTCCGCCGGGACGCACCCGGCGCGACCCTTTTCGTCACACAGCCAAACGGGGGCATGGCCGGCTCGGTCGAGACCCTAGAGATCACCGCCGGAGACGTGGAGGCCCTGGCGGGCTGGGCGCAGGCTCAGCGGATCGACCTGACTGTCATCGGACCGGAGGCACCGTTGGCCGCCGGCCTCGCGGACCGCCTCCATCGCAATGGCGTGCCCGTGTTCGGGCCGACCAAGGCCGCCGCGCGCATCGAGTCGAGCAAGGCATACGCCAAGGAGCTCATGGAGCGGGCCGGCGTCCCCACGGCGGGCTTCGCTGCGTTCAGTGACCCGGGAGAGGCCGCGGACTACGTGAAGGAAGGCGGTGCCCGCGTGGTCGTGAAGGCCTCCGGCTTGGCCGCGGGAAAGGGTGCCGTCGTCTGCGAGACCGTCGACGACGCCCTCGAGACCCTCGAGCGTATAATGACGGACCGGGTCTTCGGCGAGGCGGGCCGGGAGGTGGTCGTCGAGGAGTTCATGTACGGGGAGGAGCTCTCGGTTTTCGCCCTGGCCGACGGTCGGGACGCCCTGCTGATGCTTCCGTCCCAAGACCACAAGCGGGTCGGCGAGGGGGACACGGGACCCAACACGGGGGGCATGGGTGCGTACGCCCCGGTGTCCCTGTCGACCCCCGAGCTCCTGTCCGACATCCTGGACCGCATCATCCGGCCGACCCTGGCAGCCCTGGCGGAAGACGACTCTGAGTTCCGGGGACTGCTCTACGCCGGCCTCATGCTCACCGAAGAGGGCCCCCGCGTCGTGGAGTTCAACTGCCGCTTCGGAGACCCCGAGACACAGGTGGTGCTGCCGCTCCTCGAGTCCTCGCTCCTGGATCCCATGTTGGAGGTGGCCCGGGGAGAACGGCTGGGTGGTGCCGCCTTGGAGTGGAGTGGTGGGGCGGCCCTCACCACGGTCGTGGCCTCGGAGGGATATCCCGGCGACTACGGGAAGGGCCGATCCATCGAGATACCGGACCGACTGAATTCGGATCCCGACGTCCTTCTCTTCCACGCGGGCACCAGGCTAGGCTCGGACGGCCTCGAGACCTCCGGGGGACGGGTGATCGCCGCCACCGGCCTAGGCTCAACCCTCAGCCAGGCCGCCGCCAAGAGCCGGAAAGCGGCCGCGGCCATCGAGTTCGAGGGGAAGCAGTTCCGCACGGACATCGGGTGGAGGGAGTTCGCCCGATCCGAGCGAGAACGACCCTAGGCTCCCGGACGTCCATCCCATGCCGGAACTCCCAGAGGTCGAGACCATCGTCCGCGGCCTCCGGCCGAACCTGGTGGACCGCTCGGTCCGTCGCGTCCGCGTCCTGCAGCCCGATGTCCTGCGCCAGCCTCCACGGAGCTTTTCTGCCGGACTGAGAGGAAGGATCGTGAAGTCCGTCTCGCGCCGCGGGAAGAACATCGTGGTCGGGCTCACGGGAGACGCCGTTCTCGTCGTGAACCTGGGCATGACAGGCCGCCTTCTCCTTGCCGGTCCCACCGCCCAGGCGACACATCCGGCGGTTCGCTTCACACTGGACGAGGGACCGGCCCTCGTCTTCGACGACGCACGCCGCTTCGGAGCCTTGGAGGTGCTTACGGCCGTCGACTGGCACCGCCGATCTGGAAGCCTTGGGCCCGAGCCCCTTTCGGCCACCTATACTGCAGCGCGGCTCCACGCCGACCTCTCGCGATCGTCTTCACCAGTCCGATCGTGGCTGTTGGACCAGCGTCGAGTAGCGGGGGTAGGGAATATCTACGCCAACGAGGCTTTACACCTGGCCGGTATTCATCCGCGCCGTCCCGCCAGGTCCGTGAGCGAGACCGAGGCCCGAGCCCTCCATCGCGCCATACGGAGGGTCCTACGCCAAGCAATTCGGAATCGCGGTACCACGCTACGGGACTATAGAGACGCCTCGGGCGCGCCCGGCGAGAACGCCGTGGCGCTGCGGGTCTACGCCCGGGCCGGTGAGCCGTGCCTTCGCTGCTCCACAGGGATTTGTCGATTGGTCTTCGGGAATCGCTCAGCCTTTTTCTGCCCGCGCTGTCAGCCGGAGACGGCGGGGCGCCGCGCGTGAGACGGTCCTGGTGGCGCAACGCACCGTCGAGCCGGAGCTCGGCCCTGGGCTGCGCTCTCCACGGCCGGCCCATGTCCCTCTGGTGGATCCCAGCGCTCGTCTCCATGCTGGCGGGAGGTTTCGCTTCACCTGGGGCCCGGACGAGGCCAACGCTCAGACGGCGACCGGGGTCAACCTCCCCGTCGTCGAGCACGAGCTCGCCAACGGCATGCGCTTCCTGGTGCTGCCCCGCCGGGGGGCTCCCACCACCTCCTTCGTCGTGCAGTACCGCGTGGGGGGCGTGAACGAGGTCCCCGGCACGACCGGCATGGTCCATCTCCTGGAGCATCTCCTCTTCAAGGCACCAGCACACCGGGCACCCACGACGTGGAGGCGGAGCGAGGGCGTCTCGGGTGACGGCGACGCCTCTAGAGGCCTGTTGAAGGAGTACAGCGGGTCGCGTTAGGAGCGCCGAGGGTCCAGCGCGTAGGCGGCGCGACGACGCGATGCTGTAGTATCGGGGAGGAGCGCCAACACCCGCGATGGGCCCTCGCCGCCCTAACCCGAAGGGCACAGGAGGGTTGCGGTCTCATAGGTCGTCTCTCCTCCTCGCCGTAGCCCTGCTACGACTCGTCGTCGTTCCTACTCTGAGCCTCGCAAGACCCCTGTGCGCGACCCACTGTACTCCTTCAACAGGCCTCGAGAGAGGGATCAGAGACGGACGCCGACGTGGATGGCGGCGATCCCGCCGGTCAGGAACCTCCACTCCACATCCCCGAACCCGGACTCGCGGAGTAGGGCGGCGAGCTCATCGGGCCCAGGAAACTCCTTCACGGACTCGGGGAGATACGTGTAGGCCCATGGGTGACCCGAGACCACACGCCCCACCATCGGTAGAATCCTGTAAAAGTAGAAGTGGTACAGGCGACGCAGGAGCGGGTTCGGTGGGTCGGTGAACTCCAAGATCACGAGGCGGGCGCCCGGGCGCAGGACCCGGGCCAGATCACCGAACCCGACCCGCAGGTCCGAGAGGTTTCGGACACCGAAGCCGACGGTCCCACCGTCGAAGGAGGCATCCGGGAAGGGCAGTCGGAGCGAGTCGCCGCACACGGGCTGCACCGAGTCACGGAGCTTGCCACGACCCTCCACAAGCATGGGGAACGCGAAGTCGGTCGCGACGACGGCCCCACGGAAGCCCGGCTGACGGGCCAGCTCGAGGCTCAGATCGAAAGTCCCGGCGCAGGCATCCAGGAACCGTCCGTCCGAGTGATCCCTCCAACCGAGGAGTTCTACGGCCTGCCGCCTCCAACGTCGATCGATGTTGAGGCTGAGGACATGGTTCAGGAGATCGTAGCGCGGTGCGATCTCGGAGAAGAGAGTCCGGACCTGGTCGGCTCTGCCCGCGCCGCGAGACGGCCTGGCTTCGGGGATTGTCGCCATCTAATCGGCGTTTTTGTTAGTTTTTTTGACCCATACGAGTGGTCAGCCGCGTACCCGGGAAACATCCGAAGTTTCCCAACCGTAACACGGCTGCGAACTCACGGGGCGCTGTCGCCTCACCGGACCCACTGCTTTTCGGAGCCTCATTACTTGGATTTCCCGGCCCAGACCGACAAAGATCTAGCGGCCCTGGCGGCCGACGGACGGGAGGAGGCCTACGGCGAGCTGCTCAAGCGCTACGAACGGCCGATCTTCGCCCTAATCTATCGGATGGTCCGTGACCGATCTCTGGCCGAGGATCTGGCCCAGGAGGCGTTCATCCGGGCGTTCAACGCCATCTCCTCATACGATCCGCGCTACAAGTTCAGCAGCTGGATCTTCAAGATCGCCAACAACCACACCATCGATCATCTGCGAAAGCGGAAGCTCGATACCGTCTCCATCCACGGCTCTCCACACGCCCGCACGGCGCGCGAGGAGGAGCAGACCAGCCTCGTTGTGGAGGCCACCGACGAGAACCCGCACGAATACGTGGAGCATCGCGAGCTCGGCCACCAGATCGAGCAGGCCATCGGGGAGCTCCGGCCGGAATATCGGACCGCCATCCTGCTCCGGCACGTGGAGGGGTACGCTTACGACGAAATTGCCGAAATCATGGAGCTACCGCTGGGTACCGTAAAGACGTACTTACACCGCGCCCGCAGCGAGCTGAAGGTCCTCCTCGCACACCTCGCCTCATGAGGGCTTTTTCATGAAACTTTCGGGAAGTGCCCCCCGTAGGATCGATTAGGAAAACGACAGGAGTCGATGAAGTGGCAAAGAAGGACGTAGACATGCATCTGACCGCCGAGCGGGTTCAGGCGTTTCTGGACGGCGCTCTCCCGGAAGGGGAGAGGGTCCAGGTCGAGGAGCATGCTACGTTCTGTGCGCGCTGTCAGGCCGAGCTGGACGCCTGGCAGTTTCTATATTCCGAGTTGAGCGAGCTGCCGGAGCTGGAGCCCTCTGAAGGCTTTGCGCGCCGTGTGTTGGCCGAGCTGGACGTCTCGCCCGTACCGAACCTGGATGTATTGACGGGACCCGAGGCCTCGGAGGCCCGCAAGTTCGGGTGGCTGCGTCGTCGAACGGCGAGGCTGGCGGAGCACCTCACCCCCGAGCGCCTGCAAGACTACGTGGAAGGCATCCTTCCCCGGCCGCAGATGACCAGGGTCGAGGCCCATCTCGACGGATGTGGCGCCTGCAGCAGCGAGGCGGCCGCCTGGAGAGAGTTGGTCCAAGGGATCAAGACCCTGCCCGAGCTGGCTCCGTCCGCAGGGTTCGCGCGGCGGGTCATGGCGCAAGTCCGTATCGGGCGCCTGGTCCGTGAGCCAGTGGTCGTCTCGACCCACAGCCGCGCCCTGGCATGGGCCGGACGCCTGCTCCCACGTACCCAGAAGGCCTGGGCGGTCATCTCCGGTGTGGCGGTCACGCCGGCCACCGTCGTGGCCCTCCTGGTCTACGCCGTCTTCTCGAACCCAGCAGTCACACCCGCATACCTGGCGTCCTTCCTCTGGTGGAAGGTCAGCGGTGGAGTCTCCACCATCGCCGGTGTCCTGGCGGATACCCTGTTTGAAAGCGCCATCATTTTCCAAGCCTATTCAGCCCTGGAGGCCTTAGCAGGTGCGCCTGCGCTGGCGGCCATGGTCGCCGTGTCTCTCGCCGCGGCGACGAGCCTGTCTGGATGGGTCTTGTATCGGAACCTAGTCCCCACCCAGACGGTGGATGGTCAGTATGCCAGAGCATCGATTTAGCCTCAGCCGGTCTCTCGTGCCGGTCCTTCTCCTCGCGTTCCTGCCCGTCGCGGTGACGGGACAGGTGCGTGAGGTCGTGTCCAACCAGCTCGCCATCTCGCAGCGCGAGGCGGGCCTGGTCCTCGACTTCGTCGACGACGGCGTGCTGGAGATCTCGCTGCGCGACGGGGTGATCATGGTGGACGACGAGGTCGTGGGAAGCTTCGACCGGGGCGACGCCCTGGACACGGCTTGGCGACTGCTCCTCGGCGAGATCGTCAACCTCTCGGACGGGCCCCTGGGCCAGGCTCTGCAGGAATGGGCTCCGCCTTCGTCCCTCTCGGGAGATGCCATGGAGGCGGCCCGGCTCCTGGACGAGTCCCTGGAGCAGGCGTTGCGTCCGCTGGAGTCGAGTGTGCAGGCCGACCCGGAAGCGGAGATCGATCTCAACATTTCGGCGGACCTGGGACTCGGTCTCCGGGCGCTCCTCAGCCGCACGGAGATCCTGGGTGAGCTCGGACGGGCCCTCGAGGCCATCGATGTGCTGACCTCCGCCATCTACATCGGAGAAGATGTGGTGGTCGCCGAGGACGAGACCATCGAGGGGACCATCGTCGTCGTAGACGGCGATCTCACGGTGGACGGCACCATCGAGGATGACGTCGTCATCGTCGAGGGCTCCATCACGGTCAACGACGGAGGGGATGTCCACGGCGACATCCGGCTGGTGGATTCGCGCTACTTCGGGGTCGACGAGTCGTCCCTCGGGGGACGGGTGATCCGCGTCGACTCCGACGACGCAGACAGCGGGTCGTCGGTGGACTTGGAGGATCTCGAGGACCGGATCCGAGACGAGATACGGAGCGAGCTCCGTAGCGAGTTCCGGAATAGCGGGAGGGGCTTCTCACCCTTCCGCGCCGTGGGACGGGGGATCGCCGCCGTCATGGGCGATCTGATCTCCTTCCTCATCGTCTCCCTCATCGCCCTGAGCGTGATCTACTTCGCCAAGGACAACCTCGAGGTGGTGGCGGACACCGCCCGGCGGAACCCCATGCGTGCAGGGCTGGTGGGGATAGCTGGTGCCTTCCTGGTCCTTCCGACCTGGCTGCTGGGCTGTGTGGCTCTGGTAGTCTCGATCGTGGGCATCATCGCCCTGCCCTTCTGGCTGATCCTCTTCCCCGTCGCGGTGGCTCTGGGGGCCGGGCTGGGGTACCTGGCCGTGGCCAGAAACATCGGTGAGTGGGTGGCCGCCAAGGACATAAACGGTCTGGAGTGGCTGCAGCCCACCAACACCTTCTATGCGGTGGTCACCGGCGTGGGCGCGATTCTGGCCTTCTCCGTGGCCGCCAACGTGCTGGACGTCGTGCCGTTCTTCGGCTTCTTCAGCGGGCTGCTGGCCGCCCTGGGATCCATGCTCGCCATTGCGGCATTGTTCGTCGGATTCGGTGCCGTGCTGCTGACACGAGGTGGTCGCCAGGCCGAGTTCTACGACGGTGGTGACCCTTTCGACGACGAGCCGGCCTGGGAGCAAGACGGGTTCTCTGACGATGTGATCGAGGCCGAAGAGGTCGACGAAGAGCCCGAGGCCGAGGTGGACAGTGAGGACCTGGCAGAGGCCACGGCCGACGTGGCCGATGAAGACTCAGACGAGGTGGGGGAGAACCGGGATGCGGACGATGAATAGACAAGTGACGAGACTTGCGCTGGCCTTGCTGCTGATCGGCGTCGGTGCAGAGCGTGCGCACGGCCAGGACTGGCGCACCGTGACCATGTCACGACAGATCGAGGACGGGCAGCCGGTGGCCGTGGAGGTGCGGTACGGAGCCGGCCAACTCAGCGTTGGTCCGGCCGAGACCGGCATCCTCTACCGGATGCAGCTCCGATACGATGAAAAGGTCTTCGAGCCGGTGGCCGAGCGTCGTGGCTCTACCCTCCGCCTCGGCACCGAGAGCATCGGACGGAGCTTCAGGATCGGTAGGAACCGAACGGGTGGCGAGATGGAGCTCGAGCTGGCTCGGGACATTGCCATGGACCTGAGCATGGATTTCGGAGCCGTGAAGGCGAACATCGATCTGGGCGGTCTGCGTCTCACGGGACTGGACATCGAGACCGGCGCCTCTCAGACACAACTGGTCGTGTCGGAGCCCAATCCGGAGATCATGGACGAGGCGAGCCTCGAGGTGGGAGCCGCCGAGTTTACGGCCCGTCAGCTGGGGAACCTGAACGCCAGCCGCCTCGAGGTCGACGCGGGCCTCGGTGACATCGATCTCGACTTCACCGGCGAGTGGCAGAGAGACGCACGAGTCTCCGTAGACATGGGACTCGGCGCCCTGACTCTGCGTTTCCCGAAAGGACTCGGGGTGAGGCTCGTGAAAGACACCTTCCTGACGTCCCTGGATTCGGAGGGGCTCGTCAAGCGCGGCGATGCGTATTATTCGTTGGACTACGACGAGGCGGACTACCAGGTCACAGCGGATGTCGACGCCGCCTTCGGTAGCATCCGTGTCCTCTGGGTGCGCTGAATAGGAGATAGAGAGATGATCGGTACACTGCTGACCTTCTTCGCCGTCGGACTGGTCACCCAGGTCGTCGCCGGGATCACGCTGTCGATCTTGGGGACGGTCCTGTCGCTGGGGCTCGGCCTCGCCGCCTTCCTGCTCTTCAAGGTGGCGCCCATCCTTCTAGTCGGGTGGGTGGTGCTCAAGATCATCGACAAGCGGAAGGGTGGCAGCCTGTCGGCCGCCGACCGTCGCTGGCTGGAAGGCGAATAAGGAGCCTGTCGGAGTAATGGGGCGAGCCGCGTTAGGAGCGCCACGGGACCAGATCCTAGTGTTCCGTTGCCGAAGTTCGCGAGCCACCAAGAGGGTCGGGGCGCCGTGGGATCAAGGCGGGACGACGCGGCGTAGCGCAAGCGGGCACCGCGCGAAGCGTGGTCGCAAGGAGTCCCAACGCCGAGCCCACGGATGCACCGTGCCCTCGACTGGCCGAGACACTTTGGTTAGGGGACACTAAGCTCGCACCGTCTCCCCCAGCGCCTCCAGCACGACTTCGGCGATCCCCCTGAGGGCCTGCCCTGCAGCCGAATCGGGAGCTGAAACCACCGTCGGGATGCCCTCGTCCCCGGCCGCCCGGACCATGGGGTCCAGGGGGACCCGGCCCAGGACGGGTAGATTCATCTCTTCGGCCAGGCGCTCGCCCCCCCCGCTCCCGAAGACGTCGATCTCCTCTCCACAGTGGGGGCATACGAGTCCAACCATGTTCTCGACGATCCCCAGAATTCGCGTGTTCACGCGCTCGAACATCTTTATGCCCCTTCGGACGTCACCGGTGGACACGTCCTGTGGCGTGCTCACCATCACCACACCGGCGATGTCGATGGTCTGGACCAGCGAGAGCTGAGCGTCACCGGTTCCCGGCGGCATGTCCACGACCATCACGTCCAAAGCCCCCCAGCTGACCTGCTCGAGGAACTGCTTGAGTATCCCGGAGACGAGGGGGCCCCGCATGATGGCTGGTTGTTCCTTCTCCAGCAGGAATCCGAGGCTCATGAGGCGCACACCGTGGGCCTCCAGAGGCTCGATCATCTCCTGACCCTTGCCTCCGGTCACCGGCGGACGGCGGTCCTCACCGAACATGAGGGGGATGTTGGGCCCGTAGATATCCGCGTCCAGAAGTCCGACGGACCGTCCCGAGGCGGCCATGGCCGCCGCCAGGTTCGTGGCCACCATGGACTTGCCCACGCCACCCTTGCCCGAGCTCACCGCGATGACGTGGGACACCTCGGAGAGGATCCCGGGCTTGGGCGTCGGCGCGGGTACCGACCCCGGCTGGAGGCCGCCAGAAGGTGGTCCTCCTCTTGGGGCCTGACCCGTGGTCTGAGGCAGTTGGACGTTGATCTTCACGCTACCGACGCTCTTCACAGCCTCCACCGCCCCCCTTGCCTCGCGAACAAGGTCCCCGGGATCGTCACCTTGGAGGACGAAGGAAAAGCGCACGTCGCCACCGTCGGCCACCTCCACAGACTGGACGTGTCCACTCTCAATGATGTCACGGCCGGTCGTGGGATGGCGTACGCCGGCCAAGGCCTGGAGCACGGTCTTCCGGAGGTTGTCGTCGCCCATTTCCGCTCCCGAACGGTACACAGGGCATGCTCACTCATCGCCATGAGCCTCATGACCCCAAAAAAAGGGGCGCCCCCGGGGTCTCCGGGACGCCGGCACGGGGTCTTGGCCAAGGCAGGCCCTGCCCGTTTCTTCGTTTTAGACTGCCTGGACCTCGGTCACACCCGGGACGCTGCCCTTGAGGCGACGCTCGATCCCCTCTTTCAGGGTCATCAGGGAGATGGGACAGGCCTCGCAGGCCCCCAACAGACGCAACTCCACAACACCATCCACCTCGTCGAAGCCCAGGAACTCCAGATCCCCGCCATCCGCCCACAGTGCCGGACGGATCGACTCCAGGACTTCCTCGATTCTTGCTTCCGCCGTCTTCGGCATGCGATTGCGTCCCGTGCCACGCTGCCTCGAACCGAGAAAATCTACGAATATTTTATTGCATGAGTCAACATGACCGTTGTTATATTCCGTGAAGGTTCCGTTAAAGGGTCGAAAACGGAGATTCGTAAACATATGTTTCCGTCGTCTGCCGGGTCCAGAGGCAGACCGCGGGGATAACTGCTGAGAGGCTGCATGCACGAAGACACGACGTCCCTTGCCCCCTTCGAGTCTGAGCTGTCGGGTGCCTCGCCCCACATCTCGGACTACTGGCACGTCATCACCCGTCGCCTGTGGCTCGTGCTCCTCATTTTCGGAGTGACGACCGCTTCGGCCATCTGGGCGGTATCCAAGCAGCGGACAATCTACGAGACGAGAGCCACCCTCCAGATCAACGATCCGCTCGAGGTGACCCGACAGCTTACGGTCCCCAGGGGGGTGTCGCGAATGAGCATCTTCGTGGATCCCATCGAGTCGGAGATTCAGGTGCTGGCCTCGGCCCAGGTGGCCCGCAGCGTGGTGCACCACGTGGGTATGCGGCTGCGTCCCGAGAATCCGAATCTCGTACGCTCCGATCTCTTCGTGGACGCCTGGATCGACCCGGAGGCGCCCGACGGTGTCCTTGATCTCGTCTACGACGTGGACGGCACCGAGGCGCAGATCTTCGACGGTACCGGGTACTTCGTCGCGGCCGGCCCCGTGGGCACGGAGCTCGACGGCGGTTGGCTTAGGCTGAGGACGCAGCTTCCACCCGGAGAAGCTCGCCGGTACCGCCTGGTGATCCATCCGGCATCGGGAGTCCAAGGTGAGGTTCAGGGACGAGTCGCGGCGGCAACCCTGGAATCGACGAACATCATCCAGGTGAGCTACCGGAGTCCCGATCCCATCCTGGCACCGAAGATCTTGAACGGGGCCACGGTCGCACTACAGAGCTTCGGAGAGGCTCGAGTCCGGCAGCAGGCTGAGCGCGATCTGGCGTTCATCGAGCAGCGTCTCGACAGCGCCCTGTCTCAGCTCCAGAGCTCGTCCCGGGCGATTCGGCGCTTCAAGGAGAGCGCCTCGTTCACCACCCTGACCATCCAGGAGCAGCAGCTCCTGAATCGCTACCAGCGCACCGACGACCGAATGCAGGAGCGGTCGCCCAGCTGGACGCCCTCCACGGGATCACGGTGAGCTTGGAGACGACCGGCCTCGGGGGCGTGGACCTCGTAGCCTTCATGGCGGTGCTGCCCGCCGGAGTGAATCCGCAGATCCGCGGCCTCGCCGACGAAGTACAGGACCGCAAGAACCTGGTCCAGACGCTTCTGACCGAGGAGCGGAAGACTGAGGATCATCCACAGGTGAGGGCGGTGCGGGCCCAGCTCCAGGCAAAGGAGGCCGAACTCAGAACCGCAGTCGATGAGAACCTGGGCGTCCTCGACACCCAAATAGCGGACCAGCAGGCCCAGCTCAACCAGATTCGGGCCGACCAGGCGAACTTCCCCGAGCTCGAGAACCGGCTCGAGGAGCTGAACATCCAGCTCGGACTCGACCAGGAGACCGTGCGCTTTCTCAAGTCCCAGCAGTACCAGGGGGAGATCACCGCCGCGGGTGCGTCGGCCTATGTCGCCGTCGTCGACTCGGCCGACAGCGTGAGCCCGGTGACGACTGGCGGACGGACCAATCTTCTCCTCGGCGCGCTCCTGGGGCTGATCCTCGGGGTTGGGGCGGCGTTCTTCCTCGAGTATCTCGACCGTACGGTCCGCACCAGCGCAGACGTCGAGACACTCCTCAGTATTCCGGTCCTCGGCATCATACCGCGGCTCCGGAAGCTCAGGCCCGAGTCGGAAGAGGACGACGGCCACGGCGCCCTTCCCCTCATGGTGGCACTGGATCCTCTCGATCCGGCCGCCGAGGCGTACCGCAACCTGCGCATGAACCTGATGTTCATGAGCACCGACGACGAGCCCATCCGGACCCTGCTCTTCTCGAGCCCAGGCCCCAACGAAGGCAAGTCCACAACTGCGATCAACTTCGCCGTCATGCTGGCGCAACAGGGGCAGCGTGTGCTGCTCATCGACGCGGACCTGCGTCGCCCCGCTCTGCACCGGGCCATGGACGTGCTCCGGGAGCCGGGGCTAACCAACCTGATGGTGGGAGACGCGGAGTTGCGCGAGGCTGTTCGGCCCAACGTCCTCCCGAACCTGGATCTACTACCCAGCGGGCCTTTCCCGCCCAACCCATCCGAACTCCTCAACTCCAAGACCATGCAGCGTCTTCTGGAGGAGTTCGAAGGGAAGTACAGCCACGTCATCCTGGATACGCCACCCATCCTCGCCGTCACCGACTCGGCGGTTCTGGGCGTCCACACCGATGGTGTCGTTCTCGTGCTGCGGTCTGGAGAGACTGAGCAACGGGCAGCCGAGCGGGCCGTGGATCAGCTCCGAAGGGTCGGCGTGAGGGTCTTCGGGGCGGTGCTGAACGAGGTGTCCTCCGCCACCGTGGAGGAGAGCTACTATATGCAGTATTACTACAGCTACCATCCACGCCAGGATGGTGGACTCAAGAAGCTGGCCAAGGGGCTACAGAAGGCGAAGATCTGGTAGAAGCTCCCCGCTTCAACCCCCCATCCGACTTTTCCGAGCCGCGGCCCGTCGGGTCGTCGTCACCTCCTGATCGTCCTCTCCTAGTGCGCTTGCGGCGGAGGCCCCCACCCCCGAGATTGCCCTAGAATTTCCAGGGAAAATTCGGGCTGGGTAGCCCAGCCGTACGACGGGTGAACAGCGAATGTTCCCCGTCGCTTTTTTGGGATGCCGAGCAGCCCCCCAGCGGCAAGAGCTGACTTCCAAAGACAACTATCCGCCTCGAGAGCCTACTTCAATGAACGGCACGTACAGAGTTCCCCACCCCAAGAACGAGCCTTTCCGAAGCTACGCGCCCGGGACACCCGAGCGCGATTCCATCAAGGCCAGATTGGCCACCATGGCTGCCGACCAGATCGAGATTCCGCTGATCATCGGGGGCCAAGAGATCCGTACCGGAAGGACTACGGACGCGGTCATGCCTCACCGGCATTCCCACGTCCTTGCCACCTGCCACCGCAGTGGGACAGACGAGATCAAACAGGCGATCCAAGCCTCCACCGACGCCCACCGGGAGTGGTCCGCCATGCGTTGGGAGGACCGCGCTTCGATCTTCCTGACGGCATCCGAGCTCCTGGCCACCACGTGGCGGGACACGCTGAACGCAGCCACTATGCTAGACCAGAGCAAGACCGTATATCAGGCCGAGATCGACGCGGCTGTTGAGTTCATCGACTTCCTCCGCTTCAACGTCCACTTCGCCCAGACCATCTACGAGGGTCAGCCCTTCTCTAGCGAGGGGATATGGAACCGCACCGAGTACCGCCCGCTCGAGGGCTTCGTGTACGCGGTCAGCCCGTTCAACTTCACGGCCATAGGCGGCAACCTGTCGTCCTCCCCTGCCATCATGGGCAACACGATTCTGTGGAAGCCCTCGAGCGCCGCGCTCCTGGGGAGCTACTACGTCATGCGGCTCTTCGAGGCGGCGGGGCTCCCCCCGGGAGTCATCAACTTCATGCCCGGACCCCCGGCCGACACGACCGAGCTCGTGCTGGGCAGTCCCGACTTTGCCGGGGTTCACTTCACTGGCTCCACGGGTGTGTTCCAAAGCCTCTGGAAGACCGTGGGCGAGCGCATCGGCAACTACCGGTCCTACCCACGCCTCGTCGGGGAGACCGGAGGGAAGGACTACATCGTGGCCCATCCCAGCGCCGACGTGGACGCCCTGCGGACCGCCATAGTGCGAGGCTCCTTCGAGTACCAGGGCCAGAAGTGCAGCGCGGCGTCCCGCGCTTACGTCCCCGAGAGCCTCTGGCGGCAACTGAAGGATCCCCTCGTCGATGAGACCAACGCCATCACCATGGGGGAGCCCACTGACTTCCGGAACTTCATGGGGGCGGTGATCCACGCGTCGGCCTTCGAGAAGATCACCGGCTACATCGACCGCGCGGCGGCCAGCTCCGACGCCGACATCGTCGCCGGTGGGGAATACGACGACTCCGAGGGCTATTTCATCCGGCCCACCATCATCCAGTCCCACAAGCCGGACTACGAGTCCATGCGCGACGAGATCTTCGGACCGGTGGTCACGGTGTACGTGTACCCCGACGCTGAGTGGAGCGCCATGCTTTCGCTGGTGGAATCCACCTCCCCCTATGCCCTCACGGGGGCGGTCTTCAGCCGGGATCGGGTCGCCCTGAGAGAGACCCGCGACGCCCTTCGGTTCACGGCGGGCAACTTCTACATCAACGACAAGCCCACGGGGGCAGTGGTGGGCCAGCAGCCCTTCGGCGGAGGCCGGGCCAGCGGGACGAACGACAAGGCCGGCTCGGCGCTGAACTTGCTGCGCTGGGTCTCGGCGCAGAGCATTAAAGAGACGTTCGTGCCCCCGACGGATTATCGCTATCCGTTCATGGACGCGGAGTAGGAACGGCGCAAACGGTCAACAAGAGGAAACCCCATGGGGAGAGTCCTCAGGGGGTTCGGATTCCGCGCTTCAGCCGCTCAGCCGGCCGAGAAGCGTGCTGAGGGCGTGATACCCTCCCCCCCCTGGAGCCTCGAAAACCACTCGCCTCAGGACCAGGTCGTCGAGGGCCTCACGGTGGTTCGCTCCGGGAAACACCTCCTCCACCTCAGCGGCTTCGATGCGGCGGCGGGTCTCCAGGACGCACCAGGCGTGGTCTTCGTCCTGGGTCGGGCTCCCGAGGAGCTCGAACTGGCCGCCACTCACCTCCGCGACGGCCAGCAGGGACTGCCGCTGGAGAACGGCTTCGATGGGCTCTCGGTGGATCTGGCTGACGCCCCTGAACACGAACAGGGCGTCCCCCGGTCTGTCCTCTTCGAGAAAGTGGAGGATGAGCTTGGCAACGACCTCGTCGGCACACGAGAAGTCGATGACCGTGACCTCGGAAAGATCGATGAGGGACAGGGAGGTCCGGCCGCTCTCTGCCAGCTGAGCCTCGATGGCCATCCGCACGGCCCGGCCGGTGGGCCTTGTGACGAGGTGCGAGTAGAGCGAGGCGATGGAGCGCTGCAGGAGCAAGCCCACGTCGATGGCGATGGGATCGACCCCCAACTCATGCCTCATCGGCGACCCGCTCCGGGAGGATGATGTTGATCTGCGTCCCTGGGAAGTCGGGCAGCCCCTCTTCCATGGGTGGTGAGTCGAACCAATCGGGAACGTCCGCGATACGCGCCGTGCCGCTCCGGATGGAGATGAGGCCGTCCCAGCGCCGGACCTGCTTCCGGATCTGCTGAATCCCCTGTCCCCTGCCCGAGTCGGGAAAACGTGTGAGGCCATGTATGAACGCGGCTTCCAGAGCCGTGGCGTCGCCCCAACGATCGGCGAAGCGAGCCGAATGCTCGTCGGCGAGAGAGCCTCGGAAGCCCCTCCCCAGATCGGATACGGAGATGATGACTACCTGGCGACCCAACCTCCTGGACCAGTTGTACGACTGGGCCGCCACCCACCCGGCAGCCTCAGCGTGTTCGATGATGTTCTGGCATACCTCGCTCAGGATGACACTGAACTGGACCACGCTCGTCGGTGGATAGCTCAGAGTCTTGGACAGGATGGCGCCAGCGCGCTTCTGGACCCGATCCACCACCTCGTGGACGTCGCTGTTGGTAGTGATGGGTGTGATCTCGAGCAGAACGTCGGACTCTCCCATCGATCCCTTGTGGGGAGTCGGGCCGGTGGCGAACACCCCCTCCGCCGCCTGGAAGAACCCCATGCGACCCATGTAGCTCTTCACGTCTCCGACGTCGGCCAGCTCCAGGTGGGGAGTCTCTCCGCTCCGATCGCGTGCAACGGAGCCGGCGGCCAACAGGTTCACCATCCCGTTGGGGCCGACCCACCGAAGGTGCCGTCCGTCGAAGAGGACCTTCTCGTGCCCCGCCTCAGTGACTTCGGCGAGGAGGGCGTCGTAGCTGTGAAAGTCGAGGGAGCCTGGGAGGTCGATGACCTTCATGCGTCCCCCTGTACGGATAGTCGGCCTCTCAGATGCCGGTGCAAGCCGCTGGCGCCTCGGTGTTCCACGTTCCTGGATGCCATGCGGTTCGCGTGGGTCATGGCCGTATGACGTTCATCTCCTCCCAGCAGTCGGGCAAAGAAAGTAGCTCCCCAAACGTCTCCGCAGCCAGTGGGGTCACCTCGCAGCTCCCCCGTCTCCGAGAGGGCGCGACCACTGCGCGCGGGGCCGGGCGCGGCGACCCGATGACGCGTCTCGGGCCAGCGCGCCGGGTCACTGTCGAACCCAGCTCCCGCCACGTAGCCTGCCCCTGTCGGGCCTAGTGTGACGGCGATGAGCTTGAGCTCGGGGCCGACGATCTGGGAGGCCACCTCCCAGGGATCGCCCATGGCCCGTCCCAACAGCTCGAACTCCTCTTCGTTCATCTGAACGGCGTCGAAACAGCGGAGCCAGGCACCCCAGGAAGGGAGCTCCTGGGGGATCCGCATCCCGCTCCGCGCCACGCCCAGGAAGAGAGAGTGGAGGTCGGCATAGGTTGGCCCTGGGAAGGCGCTTCTCAGAGCCCGGGCCGTATCCAGCTCCATCTCGAAGCCGGAGATGAAGTTGATGTAGAGGGCGTCGCAGGTCCCCACTAGCGGACCCAACTCGGCCCACAACCATGGGGGCACGCCACCGGTCAACCGCTCGCTGCGGCGCTCGTTCCCGGAGTAGACCAACTCGACCCGGTTGCTGGGCTCCGGCACAATGCGGATCCCCGTCTCCACATCCATACGGGGAAGGTCGCGAAGGAACCTCCACGCCTTTTCGGAGAGGTCGGATCCGATCTTGACGATGGGCACCAGCTCCCATGCGGCAGGAAGAGCCGCTTCCAAGGCGGACAGGGCATAGGCTATCCCTCCCCACTCCTCCACAGGCTCGCTCCGGCCGTCCCGATGCCGAATCGTGTCCCACACGAGGGTCCCCACCACGCCGAGGCGCTTGGGGCCCGTCTCACACGCCTGCATCAGCCTCTTCGAGCTCGGCAATACCGCGTCGCGCTCGCACCTCACCGTTCGCTCGTATGCGATCCCGGATCGCTCGGTTGCCGGCCACCACCTCCGGACTGCGATACGGCCTCGGATGCCACAGGTGGAGGCAGGGTGCCCGATGGCGGATCTGCCGTCCTGGGACTCCCAGGTTCACCAAGCGCTCTCCGAGGGCCCGGTCCAGACCACCGTAGCCCATATCCATGTCGAAGCCGTTCACGGCCACGACGGCACTCTTCCAGGTGGAGGCGTTGTGTCCGTTCCAGGTGGGGCGAGTCGGCGTGACCCGGTCAAGGAGGGACCCCAGCTTCGGCGACCGTGTCAGGCGAAGGCGGCGACGCCCTCCCCGCCACCCCCTGGCCGTCAGCCACGAGCTTTTGAACACGCTCCCTGATCTCACGTCTTCGAGGGTCATGGCCTCGGAGAGCTCCCGGGGGAGCTTCAGGTATCCCCCTGAGAGGAAGGTGGATGGACGGGCTTCGCGGACGTGCACCGCCACGAAGTCCTCCCTCGGGATGCAATCGCCATCGGAGAAGATCAGGTAATCGCCGGTTGCCGCCACCACGGCACGGTTCAGGATCTCCGTCTTCCGGAATCCCCGATCTTCATGCCACTCGCGGCGAATCGTGAGCGCGGCTTCTTCGCGGACCCGGTCGATGACGCGGTCCGTCTCCGGACCCGATCCGTCGTCGGCCACGACGATCTCGAAATCACTGAACGTCTGGTTGGCGTAGCCCCAGAGCACGAGCTCCAAAGCCTGGGGCTGCCGGTACGTGGTGAGGATGACCGAGGGACGCACGCCGCGCTCGGCCTGCGAGGGCCCCGGCGCGGAGGCCTCTGCGTCGGCGCTCATGAATCACCCAGTTGGAGGACCGCCAGGAAGGCCTCCTGCGGAATCTCGACGGCCCCGACCTGCTTCATCCGCTTCTTTCCGGCCTTCTGCTTCTCCAGGAGCTTCCGCTTCCGCGTGATGTCACCGCCATAACACTTCGCGGTCACGTTCTTGCGAAGGGCTTTCACATTTGTGCGCGCCACGATCTGGGTCCCGATTGCGGCCTGCAGGGCCACCTCGAACTGCTGACGTGGGATCAGCTTCTTGAGCCGTCGCACCAGATCACGGCCGTACTCGAAGGCCTTCTCCTGATGAATGATCACCGAGAACGCGTCCACGGGGTCGCCGTTCACCATAATGTCGAGCTTGACCAGATCGTCGGCCCGGAACTCCAGGAACTCGTAGTCGAGAGCCGCATAGCCGCGAGTCCCACCCTTGAGCCTGTCGTAGAAATCCAGAACGATTTCGGCCAGAGGCAGCTCGAAGTCCATCTCCACCCGCTGGGTGTCGAGGTATTGCATCTCCTTGAAGATCCCCCGGCGGTCGTGGCAGAGCTTCTGTACGTTGCCGATGTACTCGGCGGGGCAGACGATGCGAGCCCTCACGATGGGCTCCGAGATGCTGTCGATGCGGCCGTGCTCTGGAAGCGCCGTAGGATTCTCCAGGATCACCTCGGTGCCATCGGAGAGGTTCACGTGGTACTCCACGTTGGGCACGGTGGTGATTAGGTCTACGTCGAACTCACGATCCAGACGCTCCTGGACGATCTCCATGTGGAGGAGCCCGAGAAACCCGCAGCGGAAGCCGAAGCCCAGTGCGGCAGACGTTTCGGCGACGTAGTGCAGGCTGGCGTCGTTGAGCTGGAGGCGAGCCAAGGCGTCACGGAGGTTCTCGTAGTCGTCTGCATCGGTGGGGTAGAGGCCGGCGAAGACCATGGAGTGTACGTCCTTGTAGCCCTCAAGGAGTTCCTCGGCCGTATTGTCTGCGTCCAGGATCGTGTCTCCGACACGGGTGTGCGCTACAACCTTGATGGCCGCGATGACGTACCCCACCTCGCCCGGCGTCAGCTCGGGTTGTGGCACTCGCCCCAGGCGCATGAAGCCCACCTCAGTGACTTCGTAGCGCTGGTCGACGGCTCCGAAGGTGATGGACATCCCGGGCTTCACTACGCCGTCAACGATCCTCACGTTGGGGACGGCTCCCTGATACTGGTCGTACCAGGAGTCGAAGATCAGAGCCCGAAGAGGCGCTTTGGCATCCCCCACGGGAGGCGGCACCTGATGGACTACCGCCTCCAGCACCGGCGTGATGCCGATCCCCTCCTTAGCGCTGGCCAGGAGGATGGTCTCGGGCTCGACGCCCATGAGGTCGGCGAGCTCCGCCTGCCGTCGCTCCGGCTCGGCCCCTGGCAGGTCGATCTTGTTGATGACCGGGATGACCTCGAGATCGGCGTCCAGGGCCAGGAACAGGTTGGAGAGCGTCTGAGCCTGGACGCCCTGCGTGGCGTCGACCACGAGGATAGCGCCTTCGCAGGCAGCGAGGGACCGCGAGACCTCGTACGTGAAATCCACATGTCCCGGCGTGTCGATGAGGTTCAGAACGTACTCGCCACCGTCCTCCGCACCGTAAACCATCCGGACCGCGTGGAGCTTTATGGTGATGCCTCGCTCCCGCTCCAGCTCGTTGGAGTCCAGGACCTGCTCCCGCATCTCGCGCTCATCGAGCGTGCGGGTCTCCTCGAGCAACCGATCGGCCAGGGTCGACTTGCCGTGATCGATGTGTGCGATGATGCAAAAGTTGCGGATGTGGTCGAGGTCCACTGGGGAGGCGATTCCACCTAGAGGGTCGGACTTGGGCTGAATTCATGAAGATAATCGGGCCGAATGGACCAAAGAAGACGGGCCGACGGCCTGTGCAGCCGGCCCCGTGCCAACCCACGATTCCTAGTGGTCCTCCGCTAGTCCACCCGGCTCACTAGCCGCCGGGTCTGCGCGACCGTGGCGGCCGTCGCGAGCTACCGAATGAGGCTCCGCTCGAACGCCGGGGTGGCGGTCTCTTCAGCGCCGGCTGAGACCGGGTCGGGCTGCTGCCAGTAATAGCCGAACCACCCGATCGGGGCGGTGGCCTCCGAACCGCCGGAGGCGACGACCTGCCCCGGGTCGCGGAGCCCTGAAGCCGAGGCGGGTTGGCCCGAGGAGGCGCCACCCGGCTCGAAGAGCCGGATCGGCGGCGGTCCACCCGCGGCGCCGGAGTCACGCGCGCCCCGTTCGAGGGGCGAGAGGCGGCGGGCGGGCGCCTCTCCAGCACCGGCCGCTTCGCATCCGGAGCCGTCGCCGGTGGGGCTCGACGGGACCCAGGGCTGCCCTCCCGCCCGTCGGCTGCGCCTTGCCGGGTCGCCGGGGCCCGGACTCGAGCGTCGCGGTCACCGGACGACGGCTCCCGAGTACCGGCGGTAGTTGGACGTCGGGCGTCCGGGGCCGCCGTCACGCCGCGCGGGATCGCTCGGCCGCGCTGTCTGTCGCGGGCCGCCGAGGCGTCATCACGACCCTCGGCCGGAACGCGCCGGACAATGGGCGTTCCCGGCTCACCACGTGCCCGCTCCTTGAACCCGAAGCGCGGCCCCCCTGGGACGCTCCTGCCCACCAACACGACCCTATCTCCCCGATAGCGCCGGGAGGGGTAGAAATAGGGATCGTCGTAGACGATGACCCTGAAGTTGGTGCAGGTGTAGTGGTACGGATCCCAGATGTTGTACGGCTTGAAGCCGTGACAGTCGTAGCACAGGAATCGGGGATACGCGTGCGCGACGCCTACGCTGTAGGAGACGAAGTCGAGGCCGTACGCAGCGTACTCCCAGTCGGAAACGAGCCGTGCGACGTAGTCGTCGATGGCCACGAAGGGGTCCCGGTAGACCCGGTTCCCCACGAGCGAGAGATCCCACCCACCTTGGTAGTAGGAGTAACGGAAATCCGAAAAATCGAACCGCCTGGGAGACGTCACAATGAAGAAGTACCCTTCGCCCGGGCGATCATCCACGTGCCAGTACGGCGAGCGGGGGAAGAGCAGCCGGTAGTCTCGGCCTGCCCGGGCGTAGTGGTTCTCGCTGGGCGAACGGGGGTAAAGCAGCCGCACGGTACCGTCCGTGTCGAACTGGAGGATGGCCACGTACGCGCTCACGCTCGACCGGTAGTGGACGCGGACCCGGTCACCCCTCTGCAGGACCGGATCGATCCCCCGGTCCAGCCAGATCCGGGCCTCGGGCACGGGCTCCTGATGCCGGAATGCCGCGAGACGCATCAGGTCCCACGGCTCGGGCCCGCCGGTGAGCACCGAGAGTAGGGTGACAGCTCCTGTGATCCACATATGCTCCTCCTTGAGCATCCTCCACCCTCGGAGTTGGCAGGACTCGTGCCAGCGCTCGATCCGGTAACTGCGGGGAGAATCGCGCGGTTAGGGCCGCGGATCGTCCGAAAAAGTGGACGGCGACCGGGAAAGGCCTGGACACTTTTACCTGCTTCGTTCTGCGGCTCTAGCGACCGCCGGGAACCCCATGAGGTCTCACGACAACCCATTGCCTTTCTCGGGTGACCCGCTAGTGTGGCGCCATGACTGACATCACCTCCCAGGCGTCGAGCCGGCTGCGCTCGCGACCCGACCTCATGGATCCCCACACCCTCTCACAACTGGGGGGAGTGGAGCTCATCGCCCGTCAGGTCGTCGAGGGCTTCATCATGGGACTGCACCGCTCCCCACACCGCGGATTCTCGGCCGAGTTCGCGGAGCTGAGGGCGTATCAGCCCGGCGACGACCTGCGCCACATCGACTGGCGGATGTTTGGGCGCTCCGATCGTTACTACGTCAAGCAGTTCGAGGAGGAGACCAACCTCCGGGCCTACATCCTGGTGGACGTGAGCACCTCCATGGGTTGGAGCTCGAACCCGGACAGCCTCCCGACCAAGCTGTGGTACGCCAAGCACCTGGCCGCCTCCCTCTCGCTCATCCTGCTTCGACAGGGAGATGCTGTGGGGTTGGCCGCGTTCCACGATCAGGTCGTCGCCCGCGTGGCGCCGCGGGGAGGGCAGCGCTACTGGCACGAGATCCTTCGACGGCTGGCGCCCCTCGAGGCGCAGGGGCGCACGTCGGCCCACCCGGCCCTCCGGGATATCGCCGTCCGCCTTCGGCGAGCCGGATTGGTGGTGCTCCTCTCGGATCTGCTGGTCGACCCCGAGACCACGCGCACCGCTCTGCGCTTCTTGAGGCACCAGGGACACGAGGTGCTCGTCTTCCATCTCATCGACCCCGGCGAGCGTGAGCTGCCCGCGGCGGGTGACACGCGCTTCTACGATCCCGAGACCGCGGAGGAGCTGAACGTGAACGTGGCCGACGTACGCTCGGCCTATCGGAACGCGGTACGAGACGCTCTGGCCGAGTGGGACCGGGGACTCCGGCCACACGGCATCGACTACGTGGTCGTCGGAACCGAGACACCCCTCTCCAGAGCCCTTCGCTTCTATCTGCGAAAGCGAGAGCATCTGGGCTGATGGGATTCCTCTCACCGGTCTTCCTCCTGGCCGGACTGGCGGTGGCCGTACCCCTGATACTGCACCTCTTCCACCGTCACGACGCTCGCCGCGTGGCGTTTCCGGCCCTTCGCTACCTCCTGCGGACCGAGAAGGAGCATGCCCACACCATCCGGCTGCGCCAGCTGCTCCTCCTCCTGCTCCGGATGGCTGCCATCCTCTTGCTGGTTGGGGCCGGTACCCGACCCTTCCTTCGAGGTGGAGGTGGGGTGCATGATGCCACCGCTGCGGTCATCGTTCTCGACAACTCCATGAGCTCGGGCCTAATTCGGGGAGGCAATCGGGTTCTCGACCTCCTGAAGGCGGTGGCCCTCAAGAGTGTCGACGGCGCCAGCGACGAAGACCGCGTCTGGCTCATCCGGGCAGGCCAGCCGTGGGAGGTGGCCATCAGTAGCACACGGGCGGAGCTGCGGAAAGCCATTCTCGCGACCGAAGTCACCGACGCGGCCGGAGATCTCCTCCCGGCTCTTGAAAGGGCGGTCGTGCTGGTCTCCGGCGCGGATCTGCCTGCGAGCGAGATCCATCTGATCTCCGACATGCAGGCCTCGGCGTTCGCAGGTGCACCCACGACTTTGGCGCTCCAAGACATCCCCGTCGTCGTCTTCAACGCACGTGCCCCGATCCCGTGGAACGGTCACCTCGACAGCTTGCTGATTGGAGGGGGTCTGCCGCCCCTGGCCAACCAGCGCACTCGACTCTCCGTCCGGGTGTCCGGCACGGCCGACGGCGGCGGCGTGCCCCTCCGCCTGGTGATCGGGAACCGCATCCGTGGCGCCGCCACCGCCCGTACCGGGGGGTCGACGATCCTCCCCCTCGGGCCCTTCACCATCGGTCGCGTGAGCGGTTACGTGGAGAGTGATCCCGACGACCTGCGGGGAGACAACCGACGCTACTTCACCTTCCGAGTGCGGCGGCCACCTACCGTGGCCACCGCTGGGGCATCCTCGTTTTTCCTCTCCGAGGCGTTCCCGGTCCTCACGGACGCGGGGCGGATTCGGTTGACTCCGCCGCAGGATGCGGAGGTCCTTGTCAGCGTGGCCGGATCCGGGGTGAGGGAGGCGACCGCAGCCGGGCGCGCCACGGTGGTCGTGCCGCCGGGGGATGCCACACTCCTCCCGGGCCTCAACAGAGCCCTCGCCGCAGCGGGGATTCCATGGCGATACGAGCTCACCGAAGGGCGGGGGGAGGCCGCCGTCACACGCTGGACTGGCCCGGTGGACCTGAGCGAAGTCCGAATCCGGTCCCACTACCTACTCACTCCCAACGACGACGGACTGGGGGCGGGCGTTCTCGCGCGCCTGTCGTCGGGGGAGCCCTGGCTGGTGGAGGGCACGACCCCCAGGGGTCCGTATCTCCTGATGGCCTCGGACCTGGAGCAGGAATCCACCAATCTGGCGGTAACCGCAGCCATGGTCCCGCTCCTGGAATGGATGGTGGCCCGCTGGGGAAATACCGACACCGGATCGGCAGGCATCATCGCGGGTGGAGCCATACCCACACCGCCGGGAGCCACGGCAATCCGGGACCCACAGGGAGCCCTGCACCCCGTGGACGGAGCGCAACCTTTCCGCGCCACCCGATGGACGGGACTGTACGAGGTCCTTCAGAGTGACTCCATCGTGAACGTGGTGGCCGTCAACGCGCCCCTGTCGGAGTCGGTCCTGACACCCATCGAGCTCGACGACCTGGAGGCTCTCGTTCCCGGACCCATGACCGTGGTGGCGGACAGTGCTCGATGGACCCGTGCTCTCTTCTCCACGGGTCAGGGGCCTGAGATCTGGCGGTGGCTGTTGGCCGCCGCCGTGCTGGTCCTTCTGGCCGAAAGCCTCGTGGCCGCCTCCGGACCTGCCGCAACCGGTCGACCCTCGGCTCCCGCCATCCACACGGCTCAGGATCCGACACCCGCCTGATCGTGTCCGGCAGTCCCCACCCCATCGTTCAGGCCATAAGCACGTGCCCCGGCTTCGAGCGGTTGTGCCGTCAGCTACCGGACCGCGGGCAGCGTCGCGTTCTCGGTGGCGCGGTCGGCTCGGCATCCACGGCCCTGGTCGCAGCCCTGCACGAGCGCTTCGCGACCAGGATGCTGGTGGTCGTCACACCGTCGCCACAATCGGCCACCAATGCGGAGGCGGACCTGGAGGCCCTGCTCGGTCGAGAGGAGTCCTTCCTGTTTCCCCAGAGGGAGGCCCTCCCCTACGAGTCGAGCGAGCCACACCTGGAGATCGGAGGGCTCCGGGTCGAAGCCGTGGAAGCCCTTCTGGGGGGCCGGGCACGGCTGCTGGTGACGACCTTGCGCGCGTTGCAGGAGCGGGCCCCGATCCCGGCAGGTTTGGCAGAGCTCCGGATCACTCTGCGAACGCGAGGGGAGCCGGGTTTCCATCGCCTGATACAAGACCTCGACAAGCGGGGCTTCGAGCGGGTTCCCCTGGTGGAGGAAGTGGGACAGTACGCGGTGCGTGGCGGCCTCCTCGACATCTTCTCGTTCGGGACTCCCGAGCCGTTCCGTGTGGAGTTCTGGGGCGACGAGATCGTGTCGCTTCGCTTCTTCGACATCCTGGACCAGCGCTCGAAGGGGTCGACGGACGACGTCCATATCCTTCCGGTGGACTTCCACAGGGAGCGAGACGACGGGGCCGTGGTCTCCCGGTCACTTCTGGAGCTTCTCCCCGCGGACGTGCTCCTATTCCGGTTCGGAGACGAGGATTGGTCGGCCGAGCTCACCCGCACCTGGGGCCACGTGTGTCGCCTCCACGACGAGCTCGAGGCAGAAGGAAAGGCGCCCGACGGGCCCGAGACCCTCTTCGTCGACGCTCAGGAGGCCGAGGAGCGACTCTCGAGCCTCGCCCGGGTCGACGTCTCGCCCGAGTCAAACGACGCCCTCGAGCTGGCGTGCACACCGCCGCCCGTCATCGACCGCGACATGTCCCGGCTGGGAGCGGCCCTTCGGGCGGCCTCCGGCATGGGGCAGAAGAGCCTCGTCCTGTGCGATAACCGCGGCCAGTGCGACCGGCTCGAAGAGATCCTCGGTGGCCCCGAGAAGATCCCTCCCGGAGCCCATGTCGTAGTGGGCTCCCTCGCCGCTGGCTTCGTCCTCGAGTGCGCTGAGCCTCCGCTTCAGGTCTTTACGGACCACGAGATTTTCCGGCGCTCCAGGAGAGTGCGCAGGGGTCGGCGCTTCCGGGGAGCCGTGGCGCTGGAAAGTCTCTCGCAGCTGTCCCCCGGAGACCACGTCGTGCACATGGAGCACGGGGTCGGAGTCTTCAGAGGGCTGGAGCGAGTCGACATCGCAGGCGAGGAGCTCGAGTCCATGGCCATCGAGTACGCCGGGGAGGAGGTCCTCCGCTTGCCCGTATCCCGCTTGGATCTCGTAGAGCGGTGGGTCGGCGAATCGGACACGGCCAAGCCCCCCACCCTGCACCGAATCGGCGGCAAGCGCTGGAAGACCTTGAAGCGCCGAACCAGCCAAGCCATCGAGAAGATGACGATCGAGCTGCTCGAGCTCTACGCGAGGCGCTCGACGATCCAGGGGTTCGCCTACTCCCATGATACCCTCTGGCAAAAGGAGATGGAATCCTCGTTCCTCTATGAGGATACTCCGGACCAGCGGCTCGCGACGGAGGACGTGAAGCGCGACATGGAGTCTTCCGGGCCGATGGATCGGCTGATCTGCGGAGACGTGGGATACGGCAAGACCGAGGTCGCCATCCGGGCGGCCTTCAAGGCAGTCCAAGACGGCAAGCAGGTGGCCCTACTCGCCCCCACCACTGTTCTCGTCGAGCAGCACCGCCACACGTTCGAAGAGCGACTGGCCGACTACCCAGTGAAAATCGGCGCTTTGAGCCGCTTCCGGACGCCGAAGGAGCAGAAGCTGCTCCTCAAGAAGTTGAAGACCGGCGAAATGGACATCGTCATCGGAACCCACCGCCTCCTTTCCAAGGACGTGGAGCTGGCACGGCTCGGCCTGCTCATCGTGGACGAGGAGCAAAGGTTCGGTGTCCGGCACAAGGAGCGCCTCAAGCAGCTCCGAGCCTCCGTGGACGTGCTGACACTCACGGCGACCCCCATCCCCCGGACGCTGTACCTGTCCCTCACGGGGATTCGCGACCTCTCACTCATACGAACACCGCCGCGGGACCGCATTCCGATCATCACCCACGTGGTTCCATGGTCCGATCAGATCATCGCCGAGTCCCTCCAGCGGGAGTTGGACCGGGGGGGGCAGGCGTTCTTCCTGCACAACCTGGTGGCGACCATTCACGGGGCCGCGGACCACGTGCAAGACCTGGCCCCGGAAGCCCGGGTTGACGTAGCCCACGGGCAGATGAAGTCGCGGGAGCTGGACCGGGTCATGCGCGATTTCGTCGACGGCGAGATCGACGTGCTGGTGTGCTCATCCATCATCGAGAATGGGCTCGACGTACCGAACGCGAATACGCTCATCGTAAACCAGGCCGACCACTTCGGACTGTCCCAACTGTACCAGATCCGGGGGCGGGTGGGGCGCTCTGACCGCCGGGCCTATTGCTACCTGATCGTGCCGGACTACCTCACGGACGAAGCCGAGCGCCGCCTTCGGGTGCTGGAGCACTACACCGAGCTGGGGAGCGGCTACTCGGTAGCGCTACGCGACATGGAGCTCAGAGGCGCGGGAAACCTCCTGGGGGGCGATCAGTCCGGGTTCGCCCACGCCATCGGCATAGACGCCTACATGCGTCTTCTGGAGCAGACCGTGAAGCGGGTCAAGGAAGGCGAGGAGGAGCCCGAGTATCCGCACCCGGAAATCACCATGACGGGATCGGCGTACCTACCCGACGAATACGTGCCGGACTCGGGGCAGAAGCTGCACCTCTACCGTCGCCTGTCGAAGCTCACCCGCATCGCGGAAGTTGACGCCCTCGGCGAAGAGTTGGAAGATCGATTCGGGGTTCTTCCGGAGGAGGTACAGCGCCTCCTCGATGGAGCCGGGTTGAGGATCCTCGGGCGCAAGCTGGGGATTGAGCGTATCCTCCTTCGAGACGGAGAGGCGAGGGTGAACTTCCGCTCCACCGCCATGCCCCGTCTCGCCGTGTTGGAGGGTCCACTCCGCGACCGTCAGGTCGATGTCGAGGTCCGGAGAATGGCGCCTCTCTCCCTGGCCCTTCATCAAGCCGGGCCCGATACGCTAGTTTCGACGCTGATCCTCGCTCTTTCGACTTTATTAAATACTCGAAGTGACACCTCCTAACCATATGCCATATCACAGTTTAAGGATGACAGCGATGCTTTTGACCAAACCCCTCCACCGGGTGGGACGTGCCGTCCGCGCGACGGCTCTGGGATTGGGCGCGATCCTCATGGCGTGTGATGCGGGGTCCGACCGGATCGTGGCGACCGCCGGCGACCACGAGCTCTCGGTCGACCAATTGGTGGACCTCCTGGCCCGCCAGAACACGGTTGCCAGTCAGCCGCAGGTCGTGGATGCGCTCGCCAACTTCTGGGTCGACTACACCCTCCTGGCCATAGCGGCCCAGGAGGACTCCCTCTTCACCGATCTGGATCTGAGCCCTCTCCTGGAGCCTCAGTTCCAGCAGGAGATCATCGACAACTACCTCGGATCGGTCGTAGCGCCGGACACCGCCCTCTCGGACGACGAGCTCAGGGAGCTGTGGGACGCGGATCCGCCCGAGGATTCCGTTCGGGCACGGCACATCCTGCTGACCTTTCCGGACCCAGCCACCCAGGCTCAGGTCGACAGCGTCGTAAACCTTGCGATCGAGTTCAAGAACCGGACCATGGCGGGGGAGTCCTTCGAGGCGCTGGCACGCCGATACTCCGAGGATCCAGGCAGTGGGCCGCTCGGCGGAGATCTCGGTTACTTCGGGCCCGGCGCCATGGTACAGCCTTTCGAGGAGGCGACGTACGCCCTCGAGGTGGGGGCCGTGAGTGATCCCGTACAGAGCTCGTTCGGGCTGCACGTGATCCAGCTCGTCGACCGTAAACCAACAACCTTCGAGAGTGGTGCAGCCTCCTTCCGAGATGTCGTGGTCGCTCAACGCGTTCGTGAGGCCGACTCGACCTTCCTCGCCGCCTTGGACGAGGAAGCTGGCATCGAGGTCACGCCGGAAGCTGTGACAGTCCTGAGAGAGCTCGCGGCCAGGCCACGGGGCGCCCTGAGTGGACGGGCCGCCGGTCGGACGATGGTCGACTATCGAGGCGGAGCCTATGCGGCAGGCGATCTCCTCGACTTCCTGCAGACCACGCCTCCGGAGTTCGCAGCCCAGGTGCTGGGCTCGCCGGACGAGAACCTGAGTGCGCTTCTCCGGCGGCTGGGTCAGGCACGAGTGCTGCTCGCCAGGGCGGAGGATGCCAGCGTCACCCTATCTGAGGAACGCCAGGACACGTTGTATCGCATGACGCGTGAACAGGTGATCCAGGCATCCGATGCCCTAGGGATCCGTCAGATAACGGTGCTGGAGAACGAGACGCCCGATGAGGCGCTCGATCGCACGCTGCTTCAGGTCATGCGGGAGCTCGTGGCCGGCACACGCAACGCCATCTCCCTCAGCGTCGTCACCGTGGCACTCCGAAGAGAGACGGACTGGTCGATTTCGGGTCGCTCGATCACGGCCACGGTCGCGCGGATCGATGAGCTTGTTGGATCCACGGAAGGCACCCAGCCTCAGGCGGTGCCCACCGTGCCAGGCGGAGCCCCGCAGGACACGATCGGGAATTGACAAACTCGTCGGTGCTTTCCGGAACATGACTTTTCCAAGAGGTTTAGACAACGGATGAGATACCGTTCGACGAGACCAGAAACCGTAATCCGAGCCCGTGGTCGGGCCATTGGCGCCGTGCTGCTTATCGGGGTGACCCTGGCGAGCACGGCCAGGCCGGCCTTCGGCCAGAACCCCCCGGGCCTCACCGACGTAGTCGAGCAGGTCGCCGCGGTGGTGGGTGACTCCGTGATCCTGATGACGGAGATCGATTCCTACCTTCTTCGGTTGGCTTCGCAGGGTTGGACGCGCCCCGAGACCACGGCCGAGCTCATGGCCTTCAAAGCCGACGTGCTCGATCTCCTCATCAACGAACAGCTGGTGATCCAGGATGCAGGGCGGGACAGCACTCTCGCGGTCAGTGAGGAGGAGCTGGAAGATCGGCTCCAGCTGGAGATCGACGGGCAGGTCCGTCAGTTCGGCACCCTCGCGCGGCTACAAGAGGCTCTCGCGGCGCAGAACATGACCATGTCCGTCTTCCGGGACCAACGCAGAGGCGCTATCAAGCGTCAGCTACTGCAGGAGCGGTACATGGCGAAGAAGGGCCGGAGCGCCGCGGAGATCTACGTCTCCGAGGCGGAGCTCAGGGCCTTCTTCGACGAGAACCGGGAGCAGATGCCTCAGCTCCCTCCCACCGTCCGCTTCATGAATCTCCAGCTACAGCCCGAACCGTCCGACTCCGCCAAGGCAGCGGCGGTCGCGGAGGCGGAAAGCATTCTGCGGATGATCAGGGACGGCACCGCCGACGACTTCGGAGAGCTGGCGAAGCAGTACTCGGACGGACCGTCGGCTGGGAGCGGGGGAGAGCTCGGCTGGATCCGTCGTGACGGCAGCTTCGTCGAGGAGTTTGAAGAGGCCGCATTCCTGCTGTCGCCCGGGATGGTGAGCGTCCCGGTGGAGACCGACTTCGGGTACCACTTGATCCTGGTCGAACGGGTGCGAGGCGGAGAGCGACGGGTGCGGCATATCCTCATCCAGCCGGAGATCACGGAGGCGGATATCACCGCCAACCTGGAACGTGCCATCGAGTTCAGGAATCGGCTCCTCGCCGGAGAGGAGATGGCGGATCTGTCCGACGAGCCCGTGGACACGCTGGATCTGACCATCGCGGAGGTGAACCAGATCTCTGGCGCCTACGCTCGCGCCCTCCAGAACGCGGAGCCAGGTGACATCCTGGGCCCCCTGCGCTTCGAAGACCCCCGATCCGAGAACACGATCGGGATCGTGAGGGTGATGGAAATCAAGGGCGGCGGGAAGCTCCAGTTCGAGGACGTCCGGGATCAGATCGAGGCCCGCCTAAAGTCCCAGCTCCTCAGCGAGAAAGTGGTCGAAGGCTTGAGGAACCGCGTATTCATCGAAATCCGCCTCGTCGGAGCGCGCTGACGCAGCGTATCGGCCATGTCGGCGATCCGTCTAGCGGTCACGCTCGGTGACCCACGGGGCATCGGGCCCGAGATCGTAGCGAAGGCCATCCGGAGCCTTCAGGACCGAAATGCCGCTTCCCCGGTCGTTCTGGTCGGCCCGCAAGGCTTCGACCCCGGACTTGGCCCCTACGAGTCGGTGGGTCCATTCGACGGGTCGGAGGCTTCGGCGGGCGTGGTGGCCGCCCTCGCCATAGAGCGTGCGGTGACCCTGGCCAGGGAAGGGTCGGTCTCGGCCATCGTCACGGGTCCCATTCACAAACCGGCGCTACGGGCGGCGGGCTATTCCGACCCAGGCCATACGGAGATGCTCCAGCGGCTCACCGGCTCCCCCGAGGTAGGGATGCTCATGGCGGCCGAGGAGACCAAGGGCGGTGGCCCCCTCCGCGTGCTCCTGGCCACGACCCACGTCGCGCTGAGAAGCGTGCCCGATCTCGTCAGCCGCCGAGTGCTGGTAGCTCAAACGGCCCTCTTGAGCGAAGCACTCAACACCGGCTGGGGAATCAAGGAGCCCCGGATCGGGCTGTGCGCTCTCAATCCCCACGCGTCCGACGGAGGCCTTTTCGGGGACGAAGAGGCCGTAGTGTTCTTCCCTGCCGTGGAGGAGCTCCGGAAGGCGGGGGTGGACGTCCGGGGCCCTCTTCCAGCGGATACGGTCTTCGGCCGCGCCCTCAGGGGGGAGTTCGACGCCGTGGTGGCGCCCTACCATGACGTGGGGATGGCCGCGTTCAAGACCGTCGCGTTCGGGCGGGGCGTAAACGTCACCCTGGGACTGCCCTTCGTACGAACGTCTCCCGACCACGGCACGGCCTTCGACCTGGTGGGAACCGACCGTGCCGACCCGTCTTCCATGGAAGAGGCGATCCGCTTGGCGGCATGCATCGTGCAGAACCGTTTTGACACGCTGGCCCCCCAGGCTTAGCTTTTCCTTCCGGGCACTCGTTGCTCCCGGAAGTGCATGGGAAACACCAACTTACGGGGTCGCGACAACCGCGTGATCAAGCTCATTCAAGTCACGAAAGAGTACGCCCGGGCAGAGCCGGCCCTCGAAGACATCTCCTTCCACCTGCCCAAGGGACAGTTCGCCTTCCTCACGGGCCATTCGGGCTCGGGCAAATCCACCACGCTGCGGCTCGTCCACATGGTGGAGCGACCTACCCGGGGAGAGGTCCGGGTAAGCGGATTCTCGTCGGAGCGCACCTCTCACCGCGAAGTCTGGAAGCTTCGCCGCCGTGTCGGCTACGTCTTCCAGGACTTCCGGTTGCTTCCGGACCGCACCGCGATGGAGAACGTGGCCTTCGCCCTCGAGGTGACGGGTGCCTCCAGGAAACAGATCCGGCCCCGTGCGCAGCGGCTGCTCGCGCAGGTGGGGCTGGCCCCGAAGGCCGGCTCCGCGATTCACGAGCTCTCCGGTGGAGAGCAGCAGCGGGTGGCCATCGCCCGCGCGCTCGCCAGTGAGCCCCTCCTTCTCCTGGCCGACGAGCCCACGGGCAACCTCGACGACCGCGCCACGCGCGGCATGATGGAGCTATTCTGGGAGATCAATGCCATGGGCATGGCGGTGCTGATGGCCACACACGACCTGGAGCTGGTCCGCCGGTATCCGTCGGCGCGTGTCCTCGAGCTTGACCAGGGCCGGCTGGTCTACGACTCGGACGAGAAGCAAGCGGTATCCGAGAGCGCGGACTGACGTGCTGTATTCCACACGCGAAGCCGTCATGGCTTTCCGGCGAGCCCCGCTCCTGACGAGCCTGTCGGCCGCCATGGTGGGCCTGGCGCTCTTCGTGGTCGGATTGTTTGCGCTGGCGGCTCACAACCTGAGGCTCGCCCTTGACATCCTGGAGGAACGGGTGGAGATCGTGGCGTACCTCCGGGACGACGCGAGCACCGACGAGATCGCCAACATGGAGAGGGCTCTCTCGGCCTTGCCCGAGGTCCTCACCATCGAGTTCGTCACGAAGGACGAGGCGCTCGCAAAGGCACGCCGGGAGCTCCCCGAATTCCGCGAAGTGATGACGGACCTGGAGGTGAACCCTCTCCCGGCTTCGTTGGAGATAGAGCTCCGACCGGGCAGCCGGACGCCGGCCACCGTCGAGCGATTGGCCCAGCAGGCGAGGCTGTATCCCTTCGTGGAGGAGGTCCAGTACGGTCAGGAGTGGGTGGAAAAGCTCTTCACCCTCCGGCGCATGGGCGGTGTTACCGCCACTGTGCTGGGTTCCGCCTTCGCCGTGGTGGCCGCCCTCATCATAGGAACGGCGGTACGGATCGCCATCTTCGCCAGGCGTGAGGAGATCAAGGTGATGCAACTCGTGGGCGCCCGGGACGGCTTCATTCGGCGTCCCTTTCTCATCGAAGGCGGGATCACGGGGGCCTTGGGCGGAGCCCTGGCGATCGGACTCACGTACGCGACCTTCAGAGCGGTCTTCCACTATCTCTTCTCCATAGCCTGGATCCCCGTGGAGTGGGCCGGCGCGGGGCTTTTGATCGGAGTCGTCTTCGGTGTCATCGCCAGCAGCTTCGCCGTGCGCAAGCACCTGAGGGAAGTCTGACCGTGTCCCCGGTTCGGTCCGTGGCTATCCCCGCACTACTGGCGGCGGCTCTCTTGGGGCCGCCGAATCTCGCCGGCCAGGCTGGAGACATCCGCAGAGAGATCCTCGAGAGCCAGCGCCGCCTCGAGGAGGTCCGGGCCGAGCGGGAACTCCTTCGGCAGGAGATGTCCAACCTGGAGGGTCGTGTCCGCGACGCGTCCGGCGAGCTCGCCAACATCGAGCGACAGCTCAGCGCCTCCCGGTCGGCCTTGGGCGAAGTCGACTTTCAGGTGAACGTCGTCGCCGACGAGATCGAGGGCACGTCACGGGACCTGGTGGTCACCAGGGAACGGCTGCGGACTGGTGCCGCCGTGCTCAACCGCCGGCTCCGGGACATCTACAAGCGGGGCCCCCTCCATGAGGTGCGCGTCATGCTTGGAGCCGCATCCTTCCCGGACATGCTCACCCGGTATCGGTACCTGCGCCTTATCGCCTCGTACGATCGCACCCTGCTGGAGAGGGTTCAGGAGCTCGAGTCCGAGCTGGTCGTGGAGAACGACGATCTCCAGAGCCACATGTCCAACCTCGGCCGTCTGAGGCAGGCCAAGCAGGGAGAGGTCGCCTCGCTCCGCTCGGTGGAGGAGCGGCACAGGCGGGCGCTGGAGAACTACCGAGCCGAGGAACGGCGGGCGGGAAGCCGTCTGGAGGAGCTGGACAGTGACGAGATTCGTCTCACGCGGCTGGTCACCGACCTGGAGGCCCGGCGCATCGAAGTTGAGCGCCGGGCGGCCCGCGGAGGCACCCCGTCCATCTCCTCCGAAGACGCGGGCTCGCTGGACTGGCCGGTGGACGGCGAGCTGATCTATCGCTTCGGTCGAGAGCAGAGGCCGAACGGGATCGTCCTCAGATGGAACGGCATCGGGATCCAGGCCTCCACCGGCACGCCGGTGCGGGCCGTCCGATCCGGTACGGTCGTGCTGGCCGGGCCCTTCGAGGGGTACGGACCCACCGTGGTCCTGAGTCACGGTGAGGGCTTCTACACACTCTACCTCTACCTCGAGGACATCGGAGTAATCCAGGGGCGGCAGGTCGAGGCGGGTCAGGTCGTAGGGACGGTCGGGGGGTCCGATACGTCGGAAGGTCCACACGTCGAGTTCCAGGTCAGGGCGCCGGTGGACGGAGGGACCCCCCAGGCCAGGGATCCGCTCCAATGGCTTCGGCCCCGAGGAAGGTGAGCCTCCACCCCTTGGTCGGGCACGACGCTGTCCGCTCCTCGCTCGCCCTCGCCTGGCAGTGGGGCTCTCTTTCCGTCAGCCTGCTCATCCGCGGGCCCAGAGGCGTCGGGAAGCAGCGACTGGCCCTGTGGCTGGGCCAGTTTCTCCTGTGCACGGATCCCACGCCGGACGGTCCCTGTGCCGCGTGTAAGGCGTGCCGGCTGTCCGTATCCTTGGAGCATCCGGATCTCCACTGGTACTTCCCGCTCCCGAAGCCGCAACGGGTCCGGCCGGACAAGCTCGGGGACGCCATGGAAGAGGCCCGCCACCAGGCCCTGGCCGACCGCCGAGAGAACACGCTCAGACCGGCCGTGACAGCCGAGGAGCCGACGGGCCTCTACTTTGCTGTGGCCCAGCACCTGCGCTCGCAGGCTCAGAAGCGGCCGGCCATGGGTCCCAGGCAGGTCTTCGTCATCGGCGAAGCGGAGACCCTCGTGCCCCAAGAGTCCAGCCAGGCCGCAGCCAACGTGCTGCTGAAGCTCCTCGAGGAGCCACCCTCCAGCACGCTCCTCATCCTGACCTCCAGCGAGCCGGGTCGCCTCCTGGCCACGATCCGCTCCAGGACCATGCCGCTTCACCTGCCTGGACTCCCGGACCATGAGGTTGAGGCGTTCCTCGTCGAGGTGGCCGGAGCGGACCCGGAGAGCGCGGGCCGGGCGGCGCTCTTGGGGAGAGGCTCCATAGGCCGCGCCCTGGGGTTTCTCCCTGCCGGTGACGACCCGGGGCCGCTGGAAGAGCTCCGACAGAAGGCCTTTCGTCTTTTGAAGGTGGCTTCCGCCCCGGATGCCGGTTCCATCTACAGGCAGTCTCTCGAATTCCAGCCCGTCCGTGGTCGCGGCCTGATACCGCTCCTCGATCTGTTGGAGGATGCCCTCAGGGACCTGTCCGCCACGGCCGCGGGAGCTCCCGAGAAGGTCATCAGCCTCGATACTGCAGAGTTCCTGGAACGGACCCGGACCGAGTGGGATATCCATCCTGTCGCGGTCGCCGACGCCTTCGAGAGGTTGCAGGAAGCCAAGGAGCTGGCGGCGGGGAACGTCAACCCTCAACTCGTGGTGGCGGGGCTCTTGACCGGGATCCGAGAGGCACTGAATGGCAGCGTCTGATCAGGACGACATCCCGGGTAACGGAGGTCTGACCCACTTGGACCCCAAAGGGCACGCCCGCATGGTGGACGTCTCAGAAAAGAACGTCTCCCAGCGCATCGCCGTGGCCGAAGGCCGTATCCGCATGTCGCCCGAGACCCTGGCCGCCATCGAGGCAGGCGACGTGAAGAAGGGCGACGTGCTCCAGGTGGCCCGCTTGGCCGCCATCTCGGCCGGAAAGCGCACCGGAGATCTCATTCCACTCTGCCACGTCCTTCCGGGAGCCTCCTTCAGCATTGAGGTGGCGACGGATCCGGCCCTCCCGGGAGTCGTCGTGCGAGCCGAGGTGAAGGTCGCCGGGCAGACCGGAGTGGAGATGGAAGCCCTCACCGCTGTGACCGTAGGCCTGCTTACTGTGTACGACATGGCCAAGTCCCTGGATCGCGGCATGGTGATCGAGGGAGTCCGCCTCCTCCTGAAGGAGGGTGGGAAGTCCGGTCGGTGGTCCGCCGATGTTTAGACGCCAGAAGGCAACTCGATTCACTCTCAGAGAAGCGTCCGTGAGACACCCATTCCCGGTTCTTTTCGTGATCCTCGAGGTCGGCGCCTGCGCCGGCGGCGGCGCCCACACCCAGCCCGCGGCGCCTCCAGCCCAACTGGAGGCCACGCGCCCCGGAGCCGACTACACGGGCTCCACTACCCGGGCGGCAGCAACCATCAGGGCGGACGAGATTCTCGAGCACATCGAGTTCCTCGCCAGCGACGAGTTGGGGGGTCGCGACACTCCGAGCCCTGGCCTCGAGGCTGCGGCCGAATACCTGGCCGCGGAGCTCGAAAGCGCCGGCCTCGAGCCCGCCGGCGACGACGGCACGTTCTTTCAGCGCTTCCCCTACACTCGCACCGCCATGGTCCCCGAGCGTAGGCGTCTAGGATACGAGAGTCCCTCCGGAGCGGAGGAGCTCGAGTTCGGACGAGACTACTACGTGATTCCCGGACAGCAGATCGCCGACGACACGGAGGCCGTCTTCGGCGGCCGGGCCGGGCAGCCGGCCGCCGACCTCGTACAGGTGGCCCAGGGCAAGGTCCTCCTCTTCGCTACCGACGGGAATCCGGTGGTGGGCACGGGCGAGGCACTCATGAACGCGTTCCAGGCTGCCGCGCAGGGAGGAGCCTCCGCGGTGGTCCTCCTTCTGGACGACACGAACACTCCCGACAGCATCCTCGACCTGGCCAGCGGGATCCAGGGCGCCGGATTGGCCACCCCACTTCCCGTCGTCGGCCTGTCCCCCGAGAGATCCCGTGAGCTATTCGCGGCTGCCGGCCTGGACCTGCCGTCCCTGCGCGAGTCCCCTCCGGAGAGCGCCATCACCCTGGACGGGGTCACCATGACGGTGGCAGCACCCTTCGAGATATCGGAGCACACTCCCCCCAACGTAGTAGCCATGTTCACGGGAAGTGACCCCGTCCTCCGGAACGAGTACATCGTCTACAGCGCCCACTTCGACCACGTGGGCATCGGGATGCCCAACGAAGCCGGGGACTCCATCTACAACGGGGCCGACGACGACGCGTCCGGCACCTCGGTGCTCCTTGAGACCGCGGCCGCGTTTGCGGCCATGGATGTGATCCCGGCACGCTCCGTGATCTTCCTTGCCGTGAGTGGAGAGGAGAAGGGGCTCCTCGGATCGAAGTACTTCTCCGAGAATCCCACGGTGCCCATCGGCGACATCATCATGAACATCAACATGGACATGGTGGGCAGAAACTATCCCGACACAGTCATCGCCGTGGGCCGACAGTACACCAATCTCGGCGCCCTTACGGACCGTATCCTCCAGGAGCACCCCGAGCTCGGGTTCACGGTCATCGAGGATCCGAAGCCCGAAGAACAGGCCTTCTTCCGGAGCGATCACCTCCAGTTCGTCAACAAGGACATCCCCGCGATCTTCTTCACCACGTGGGACCACGAGGACTACCACAAGCCCTCCGACGAAGCACATCTCATCGACTCGGAGAAGACGGCGCGCATCGCGAAAATGGTGTTCTACCTGGGCGCGCGCATCGCCGGTGGGGACGAGGATCCGGAGTGGACGGAGGACGGCCTGGCCGAGGTCCAACGGATCATCGCCGAGAGCGGGAATTGATGGCGGCCAAAACCCGTTCCGAGACCGGAGAGGGCCCTGGACCCAGCAGGAGCCGGGCCAGTATGTCGTGTACTCGCATCGGTAAGTGCGGCGGCCTTTACATGTAGTAGTTCGGGGCTTCCCGAGTGATGGTGACATCGTGGGGGTGCGATTCCCGGAGCCCGCCGGGGGTCACGCATACGAACGTGGCCTTCTCTCTCAGCTCCTCGAGGCTCGCCGCCCCACAATAGCCCATTCCGCTCTGGAGTCCCCCCACGAGCTGGAAGACCGTGTCGGACATAGGGCCCTTGTAAGGCACCCGGGCCTCGATGCCCTCGGGAACCAGCTTCTGCCCCTCCGTCTCCGGATCCTGGAAATAGCGGTCCGCCGATCCCTCCTGCATCGCGGAAAGCGAGCCCATGCCTCGGACGGTCTTGAAGCGCCGGCCCTCCATGAGGAAGCTCTCGCCCGGCGATTCCTCGGTCCCGGCGAACATGGACCCCATCATCACCGACTCGGCTCCTGCAGCCAGCGCCTTGACCATGTCACCGGAGTAGCGGATACCGCCGTCGGCGATAATCGGAATCTCACCCTGAACGCCCTCGACGGCGTCCATGATGGCGGTGAGCTGCGGCAGCCCCACCCCGGTGACTACCCGAGTCGTACAGATCGATCCCGGGCCGACTCCGACCTTGATGGCGTCCGCGCCCCTTTCCAGAAGAGCGGCGGCTCCCTCGGTCGTCCCGACATTGCCCGCCACGATCTGTGCGTCGGGGAACCTCTCCCGGGTACGAGCCACAGCCTGGAGCACGCCCTCCGAGTGGCCATGGGCGGTATCGACCACCAGCACGTCGACGCCGGCCGCCACGAGCTCCGCCGCACGGTCCAGGTCCCTGTGGGATGCGCCGATGGCTGCCCCGACGCGGAGACGCCCGTGCTCGTCCTTGCAGGCGTCCGGGAACAGCCGCCGCTTGAAGATGTCCTTCACGGTGATCAACCCCTTGAGGACCCCATCCGCGTCGACCACCGGGAGCTTCTCGATGCGATGCTCGTGAAGGACCCGCTCCGCGTCCTCGAGGGTCGTGCCTTCTGGAGCCGTCACCAGCCCATCCACCGTCATGACCTCACGGATCGTGCGATCCAGGTCGGTTTCGAACTGCAGGTCGCGGTTGGTGACGATCCCGATCAGGCGACCCCCGTCCTCGATGATGGGCACTCCCGAGATGGAGAAGCGAGCCATGAGCCCGCGGGCGTCGCGCAGCGTCTTCTCTGGAGGCAGCGTGATGGGATCCAGGATCATGCCGCTCTCGGAGCGCTTGACCCGGTCGACCTCCTCGGCCTGGCGGTCGATGGACAGGTTCTTATGGATGACCCCGAGCCCCCCCTGCCGAGCGATGGCGATGGCCATGCCCGACTCCGTCACCGTATCCATGGCAGCCGTGAGGAGTGGGATGTGGAGCTCGATCTGCTTCGTCAGGGAAGACTTGACCGAGGTGTCCTTCGGGTGCACGGTCGAATGCCCGGGCACCAGGAGCACGTCATCGAACGTCAGGGATTCCTTGACTATCACCGCCATGAGGCCATTCCGATCACCCATAAACGAGACGCCCGCCCACCCAGAATCTCCGGCTGAGACCCTCGGCGAACAGGCGCTTTATTGGTCACCATGGAAGATCTTACCTGAAGGCGTCTCGGGGTGTCAACCCTCCTCTTCCGGAGGGTCGCTGGACTCTCCGCCCTCGTCGTTTTTCGATTCATCGAGGCTCGGGACGTCGGGCAGGGAGGGCTCTCCGAGGGACGGCGTCAACTCCTCCATGAGCTGCTTGCCGGCCGATGACACGGTGGAGAGGACACGGTCGGCAGCGGAGATGAGCTGAAAGGCCTCCCGTAGCGTCGCGGGACTCATGGCCTTCTTCCGGAGCTTGTCCTCCATGGCCTCCGCGAATCTCTGGAGACCCGACGCTTCCTGGGCGATGTCGGTGGCGTACTTGCTCTCGAGGAACTCGATGTAGTCGAGGATCTGATAGACCTGCTCCTCGGGCAGGCTCTCGATCTTTCGCATGAGGCGCTGCCGGAGTACGTCGTGCATGACCGTTATTCCCGAGTTGGTTGCAGGTCCCGGTGAAAAGGGGCTTCGAGCAAGTTAACACAGGCCCCGGGGAGGAAGCGACGGCTTTGCAGGGCCGATCGAGGCCAATATCGTGCACCCCCGTTCCGGAACTCCCCCATCCCTACGGGGCTAGAGGCCGCATGGTTTTTCTCCCCAACCGCAAAGTCGACATCGATGCCCACGCGAGTCGTCTCTACGACGCCTGGCTCGGATCCATCGAGGAGCGCCTAGAAGACCCCTCCTGCGATCGCTACGAGCTTTGCCGGACGGTCCTGACGGAGATCCATTACCCGGATCTGGCCGGTGTCGATCCCGAGACCCTTCCCCCTTCGACTCAAGTCCTTCTGGCGCAGATGGACGCCCGGAGCGTCACCCTGGAGCCCGAGTACTACGCCGAGACCGACCTGGAGCGCTACGCTCGGGTGAAGCCCCTCATCTGGCTCTGGGAGGGGTTCGACAGGAGCGCCCTGGGCGAGAACGTCTACCTGGGGGTCAAGTTCCGGAGGATCCTCGCGCAGCGCATCTTCCGGAGCTGCGGAAGGAACTTCAAGGCCTTTCACCACGTGAAGCTCTCCTTCGGCTACAACCTCGAAGTGGGAGACGGCGTCGTGGTACACCGCCACGTGCTCCTGGACGACCGGGGCGGAATCCGGCTCGGGAATGGCGCCTCCGTCTCGGACTTCGCCAACATCTACAGCCACTCCCACGACGTGGTGGAGGTCAGGGACATCACCACTCCCGTGACCGTCATCGGGGATGGCGTCCGGATCACCTACCACGCCACCGTGATGTCGGGGGTCCATCTCGCCGACGGCACCATGCTCGGGTCGTTCGGGATGGCCACCCGGGACACGGACCCCCACACCATCTACGCGGGGATCCCGGCAAAGAAGATCAATGACAAGCCGGTTCGCGAGCGGCCGCCAGCCACGCCCGATCCCCTTGCCGACGATCCGGACGAGTAGGCAATCCCCCGCGGAGGTCGCGAGGCCAGCCGGGGATGACCTCGGAACGGGTACCGGCGACTCCGGATTCTGACGAGTCCCGAAGGCTTATCCCTCTTCGGCCTCGTACTGCTTCTGCAGCCGCTCCACAACCGCCGGTTCGGCCAACGTCGTGGTGTCGCCCAGAGCATGGCCTTCTGCCACGTCCTTCAGCAGACGTCGCATGATCTTGCCTGATCTGGTCTTGGGCAGGTCCGCGGTGAAGACGATGATCTCGGGACGGGCGATGGCCCCGATCTTCTCGACTACGTGGCCCTTCAGCTCGCCTTCGAGCTCGTCGCTGCCGTTAAGGCCCTGCTTGAGCGTCACGAAGGCGGCGATGGCCTGACCCTTCACGTCGTGCGACTTGCCGACGACGGCCGCTTCGACCACGGCCTCGTGGTCGACGAGCGCGCTCTCCACCTCCATAGTCCCGATTCGATGGCCGGCCACGTTGAGCACGTCGTCCACGCGGCCCAGAATCCAGAGGTATCCGTCGTCGTCGAGCTTGGCGCCGTCGCCGGGGAAGTAGATCCCGTCCCACTTGGACCAGTACGTCGCGCGGTACCGCTCCTCGTCACCGTAGATGGTGCGCAGCATGGCGGGCCATGGCTCCGTGATGGCGAGGAAGCCGGCCTTCACCTCGTTGCCGTCATCGTCGAGAATGGTGGCCGAGATGCCGGGGAAGGGCTCGGTGGCGCTGCCCGGGCGGGTCTCGGTCACAGCGGGGAGGGGTGTAATCATGATGGCCCCCGTCTCGGTCTGCCACCACGTGTCGACGATGGGGCACTGCTCGCCTCCGATCACCTCGCGATACCACATCCAGGCTTCGGGGTTGATGGGCTCCCCCACAGTCCCCAGGAGCCTCAGCTTGGACAGGTCGTGCTTTGCCGGCCACTCGTCACCCCACTTCATGAAGGCGCGGATGGCCGTGGGTGCCGTGTAGAAGACCGTGACTCCGTACTTGGCACACAGCTCCCAGAATCGGTCGTTCTCCGGCCAGTTGGGGGCCCCTTCGTACATGAGGGCCGTAGCGCCGTTCGCCAGTGGCCCGTAGACGATGTAGCTGTGCCCCGTGACCCAGCCCACGTCGGCCGTGCACCAGTAGACGTCGTCCTCCCTGAGATCGAAGACGCACTTGGTCGTGGCGTACACTTGCGTGAGGTAGCCACCCGTGGTGTGGACCACACCCTTCGGCTTGCCGGTGGTCCCCGACGTATACAGGATGTAGAGCAGGTCCTCCGCATCCATGATCTCGGGCGGACAGTTGGCGCCGGCATCGGCGACGAGCTCGTGATACCAGTGGTCCCGGCCCTCTTCCATATGCGCGTCGACCTCGGCGGTGAGTCCTGCGCCACGGGCCACGACCACCACGCTCTCAATGGTCGGGCACGACTCGACGGCCTTGTCGGAGTTGACCTTGAGGGGCACGATCCCACCTCGTCGGTAGCCTCCGTCGGCGGTGATGAGCACCTTCGCCTCGGCGTCGTTGATCCGGTCTGCCAGGGACTCCGGGCTGAAGCCGCCAAAGACCACCGAATGGGGGGCTCCGATCCGCGAGCACGCCAGCATGGCGATGGCCGCCTCCGGGATCATGGGCAGGTAGATGGCCACCCGATCGCCCTTCCCAACCCCCAGGCCCTTCAGAGCGTTGGCGAACTGGCACACCTCCCGGTGCAGGCTCCAGTAGGTGTAGACTCGGGTGTCGCCGGGTTCTCCCTCCCAGATCAGGGCCGCCTTGTTACGACGAGGGCCGTCCAGGTGGCGGTCCAGACAGTTATGGGAGACGTTGAGCTTTCCGCCCACGAACCACTTCGCGTGGGGCGGATCCCATTCGAGAACCGTGTGCCACTTCTCGAACCAATCCAACTCCTCCGCCCAGGACTCCCAGAACGCCTGACGATCGTCGGCGGCCTGATCGTAGGGTCGTCGATCCTCCACGACCGCCCCTCCCTTGAAGTGCTTCGGTGGGGGAAAGCGACGTTCTTCCGTCAGGAGTACATCGAGAATTCCGCCTTCGGCACTCATTCAGCTACCTCCAAGCGTAGGGACGATTCGATCGGCGTGTCGGATCCGGGGCGGCAGGGAAAAGGTCCGACCGGCGTCGGAGCGTGAGATTAGGGGAGTGTTGTAGAGTCGGGCAAGCGTTCCGCGGACGTGTTCGGCTAGCCACCGCCGTCGTGAAGCAGCCTGAATTCCTCTCGAGCCATGGCCCGTTCGAACGCCGCCACGGCGGCGGACGCCAGAGCCGAGACGGCATTCGCCCCGGCCCTCATTGCCTTGGCGGGAATTCGGAGCTTGAGGCGAACCTCACTCTCGGCCTGGTCGGGATCCTGGTCCGGTCCGTTGAGGCGAAGGCGAACGGTGAGGGGGGTCCGATACCCTTCGGGCATGCACTCCTCAGTCATGCGGGCGAGAGAGGTCAGGAGTTCCTTCATGGGCCCGAGGCTGGCCAGCTCCGGGCCTTCCACGACCAGTGCCAGATTGCCCTTCAGACCCTTCGAGGTCTCGTCCAGGAACACATCGATGCTCACGAAATCGGGGGCTCGCTCGTTGTGGAAGAAGAGGTAGGCGCTCCTTGAGGTCTCCCCTTCCCACCGTCCCTCGAACTGGTGACTCGTCGTCTTCTGTAGACCCGACAGTTCCCAGCCTGCCCTCGATACCCCATCCTGAACGGCTTCGATGAGCGGCTCCAGGGTCAGAAGTGGCTCACTCGTCGTCGTCATGGATCAACACCGAGGTTCAAGGGTATGGCGGCAACATGTCCAGAGCATCCAAGTTCAGCGACCAGATCCTCCGTGAGGCACTCGAGGCACGGGGGCATCGCTTCACCGATCAGCGCGCGGCGGTCTATCGGCTTCTCGCTCATACCACCGTCCACCCCACGGCGGACGAAGTGTTTCTCGGCGTGAGGGACGAGGTGCCCGGAATCTCGCTGGCCACCGTGTACAAGAGCCTCGAGACTCTCGTGTCGTGCGATCTCACCAGCAAGCTCAGTCATGCCGACGGGTCGGCTCGCTACGACGGGAGGACCGATCCTCACCACCATGCCAGGTGTCTCGCCTGTGGATCCGTGTTCGACGTCCCGGGCCAGCTCCGTGACTCCGAGCTCTCCCACGTCCGGTCGGAGGCCAATGGCTTCCACGTCACCGGGTATCAGCTGGAGCTCACGGGATACTGCCCGGAGTGCGCTCAGAAGATAGATGGCGAGGCGGCCGCCGCCGTCGGCTGAAGATATTACCCTGGGCGTGCTCGCTCGGCTCCCAGCCCTCAGGGGTGAGATTCTCCTGGACGATCTTTCCCTCGCCCCCTACGGCACCGCATCCGGACCCGTAAGCATCTCGCCGAACGCTGAACAAGGAGACGGGCGCATTCGGGCACCGCTTCTCGAGCGGATCTGGAGGCCCTCCCTGACTGGAGCCTTTCGTGGGATCAAGGACTCTCTCGATCCTACAGGCATTCTCAATCCCGGTGTGATCCTGCCACTTCCCGGCCAGGACCCACTGGAGGGGTTGTGGCCCCGGTACGGCGGGGCGTCGTGACGAGCCCTCGTGCCTTGTTGCTGGGCCTCGGCGCCCTGCTGATCACGTCCGCGCTCTGGAGGCCCGGCGCATCGGTAGGCGCCGACTCCATGACGTCGTCAGACCAACAGAGCCCCCCGGAGGAGAGCACTCCACCCCCACGGCCGCCCGGCCCCGAGGTCGAGGCGCTCCGCCGCGACCTGTCCGGATTCCTGGACGGCACGCGGCTGCGATCCGCGGAGTGGAGCGTTCTCGTCGTCTCGCTCGATCGGGGGGATACGCTCTTTGCCCGGAACGAGAGCCTCCTCGTCACCCCGGCTTCCAACATAAAGGTGGTGACGACGGCCGCCGCGCTCCACTTCCTGGGCCCCTCCTTCACGTACCAGACCTTCCTCCTCGGCGACGGCCCCGTGGAAGAAGGGCACCTCCGGGGTGATCTAATCCTGTATGGAACCGGAGACCCGGGGATCTCGGATCGGTTCTTCCTTACACGCACTCGTGTGTTCGAGAACCTGGCGGAGCAGCTGGCCGCCGAGGGCATCACCCACATCGACGGAGCCATCGTGGGTGACGCAACGTATTTTTCGGGGCCAGACCTTGGGCCCGAGTGGAATCCGAGGGATCTCAACGAGAGGTTCGCGGCGCCCGCCTCCGCGCTCTCGTTCAACGAGAATATCGTCACGTTGCGGATCACTCCCGCAGCCCGCCTGGGGGGCGTGCCCACCATCGAGACCATCCCGCCCGGATTCCCCCTGGAAATGAACAACACCGCCGAGACGGTCGCGGGGCGACCGCGGCCGAGACTGTGGCTCGATCGGCCAACGCCGACCTCCCTTATTCGGGTCGACGGCGAGATCACCCAGGGCGGCCCGGCCATCTGGCGGCGTCTCACCGTTCCGGATCCCGCCCTGTTCGCCGCCCGAGCCCTGCGCGAGGTGTTGGAATCCCGGGGCTTCACCGTGGGCGACGGTTCCAGAGCCGTTCACCGAGCCGACCGATCCCGGATCACCGGCCGGGAGGCTTGGGCCCCGAGGCTCATGGAAGACGCAGAGCCGCGCATTCTGGCCCGCCATTCCTCACCGGAGATGATCGAGTATCTGAACGTGGTCAACCACGATAGCCACAACCTCTTCGCCGAGACCATCTTCAAGACCATGGGCAAGGTCGTGATGGGTCAATCCTTCGAGGGAGGCGCACGAGCGGTCCGGGCCTTCACGGCTGGTGAAGTCGGGCTGGACGATCGCGACATCGTCGCGGTGGACGGCTCGGGGCTCTCGGACAGCAACCGGGCGACGGCAGGCGGATTGGTAGGGGTCCTGCGGTACGTAGCCGCGACGCCTCACTGGGATGCGTTCGTCTCCACGCTTCCCGAAGCGGGGCGTTCGCTGCGCCGGATGTACCGGACCCGGGCGGCCCGAAATCTCCGGGCCAAGACGGGGACGATTGACGGAGTCTCAGCCCTTACGGGAGTAGTCTCGGCACGGAACGGTGAAAGGCTGCTCTTCAGCATCCTCTCCAACGACGTCCCATCGACGAGCGCCGCCAAACGGGTGGAGGATCGGATCGGGGCCAGGCTCGCCGACTTTCGGAGAGCCGCGCTCGACCCACCAGGCTAGGAGCCTGCCCGAGTAATGGGGCGAGCCACGAGAGGAGGACTGGAGGCGCGTCCCACCGCCGAGCGCAGTCGCCTGCGCAGCTCAACCTCCGACATCGTGGCCAGCGCTCGTTCAGCAGTGCCGAGGCTGTTCCAGCGCACGTCCAGGAGGTTCACGCCTTCATCGTCAGTCCCACCCCTGGGGTGGAGGTGGAGGTAGTAGCGACCCTTGTAGTCCGTCCCCGACTCCGATCGTACGAGGGCCACCCAGGCGCGTCGGTCTTCGTCCAGGAATTCCGTCATGAGATTCGCTTGCCGTTGATCATTTGGGCACCCACAAGCGCCGGCCGAAATCAGGCCACTGATGCTCGCGACGCAGCCGAGATTTCGAACCCGCAATCGCGGAGAAAGTGCCTGAGCACGAATGACAGCCCCCCCCTCGCGGCCACCATCGTGGGTGTGGCGCCGGTATAGCTCTTCAGAGCCCTGCGGAACGCCGCCCCGGATGAATACTCCAGCTGCCGGCTGACGCTCTGCCCCGTCCGCCCGGGATCCCCCAGCCAGTGACCCGCATGGAGGAGCCGCGACCACACCAGGAGGCGTCCGATGGCCGGCAGACCGGCCCTCTTCAGGCCTACGCTCAAGAAGGGTCGAGAGAGACCCATGAGGTCGGAAAACTCCTCGGCCGACCAGCACTGTGGACTTGGTCCAGTGCGAGCCTCAGAGCCTTCGTTTCACGCGGTGGAAGCTCCGGGCTCACCTCACGAAGCACCCGAGACGTCACGCCTCTCTCTCTCGCCTTGTCGACGCTTCTCAACAGTCGCCAGGCCTGATCTTCACTGCCCAGCAGAACCAGGCTCCGGAAACCGAGGCGTCCCACCTCGAAGAGAGTTCGCGGATCCTCCTTGGCACTGGCCAGAAGAACGAATCCCACGCTCGGAAAGTCCCGCCGCAACCTCAGAAGCCGCTCCAGCCCGCCCGGACCCCATCCCATGGACGTCAGATCGACCAGGCACACGCTCACCGGCCGCTCCCGAAGCGACAGCGCAAGCCAGCCGAGCGTTCTGGACTCGGCGACGTCGTGTACCGCCGAGAGGGCATCTCGGAGGCTGGACTGGACCCGTGGATCCCTTGTTGAACGTGCTTGCGAGCGCCATGACCTTCGGAAAAGATATACCCGTGGTCGGAAATGATTGCGGCATCCAGGGATGCCGCATCCACCTTTATCAAGTTATGTGGTGCAGTCGAGCCTTACCAGCCCCACTTTCCGAGGACATCGGTCTCATGAGGAAGCTTCGCCTCTTATTCGCCGTCGCCGCCCTCTCCTTCGCATTGGGTGCCTGCTCGTCCCCCGCCGGCCTAGACTGCGCCGCCGGAGATAGCTTGTGCCAGCAGCATAATCCTGGAAGCAATGGGCATAACCCCGGGAGCAACGGGCACAACCCGGGCAGTAACGGCTAAGGCTACGTAACCAGCGCCCCCGCCGTCGAGACCAGCTGGCCCCGCATAGCGTTCAGCTCGCTGCGGACTCCGTCGATGCCTTCGAGGGTCACGGGTTCGGTGGGTGCACTCGCATCCTCTGCTGCGAATTCTCCGGCGCTTAGGGCTTCGAGGGCAGCCTCCGCCTGGAAGGAGATCTGGTTGTTGCCGTGCTCCTCGGAGTGTGTCTTCGCTTCCGTGAGCCAGCGTTCAGCCAACTCTATGTCCCCCAGGAGGCCATAGGCCTTACCACGATAGAGAAGGAGCTCGGAGACCATGAAGGGCGGTCCGCTTCGCCAGGCCGTCTCGTCCACGGCCTCGAGTCGATCCTCGAAGTGTTTGCGACGGCCCAGAAGAGCCTCGATGTAGGCCAGGGCGTCCAGCGCGTAGACCCGGTAACGGAAGTCCTGCATACGGTGTGCCACCACCGTGTACGCGTCTTCCGCGGCGCTGAGCTCACCCACCTCGACAAAGGCCCAGGCCAAGTCCGTGAGGGCTTGCAGCTGGTCCCGCTCCGAAGGATAGAGGCGAACCGCCTCCCAACCGTGCCGGATCGCCTTCCCAAACCGACCGGACAGCTTCTCGTCAGTCATGAGGTCGTGGTGACTCAACCCCTGCACGTAGCGGTCGCCATCGGCCTCTCCCCACTCCAGGGTTTGTCGATGCAGCTCGAGCGCTCGCGGCAGGTTCCCCTTCTCCCGGAGAGCGTTCCCCAGCCCCAGAGTCGCCATAGCCGACAGCTGGCCGTCGTCGAGCGCCCCTCCCAGGTCCTGGGCAACCCCGTACCACTGCTCGCTCTCGTCCCATGCACCGAGCCGGCGATGGGCTCTGCCGAGGAAGCGGGCGGCGGACCCGGCGATGGCTCCCGATCCACAGGTCACCGCTACCAGGTAAGCCAGGTTGAAGACCTCCCGAGCCCCGTGCAGATGCCCGAGCATGTCTACGCGGTCCGCCAGCTCTAGGAGAGAGCGTCCTAGCTCTACCCCGTCGCCGGAGCCGAGGGCTTCCAGAACCGCGCTCCAGCTCGCTCGCTCGGGATCGCCCCGGTCCACCGCATCGAGCTCGCGCCGAACTCCCTCGACCTGCTGCCGCAGCGCCTCGGGATCCAAGGTGAGCTCCTCGTCCAGTGCGGACCGTACCGCACGGGCAACGAGGAAGCGCGTGGCGATCCGGCGATTCGTCTCGGCGTCGGCCTCTCGCCCCTCCAGGTCCTTGAGGATCGCCCATCCGGAGAAGGTCTCCCCCGCCTTGGGACCGGCGCCCTTCCGCAGGCGCCTCGGACCGGCCGCTTTGCGGTCCAGATCCTGATGGAGAACCACGGCCGCCGCCTCACCAGCGAGGAACATGAGCTCGTCCGTGACCTCCACCGCGAGCCGCGGTCGGGGCGTCAGAGAGTCGACTATGAGGAACCAAGCCCTGGTTCCGTCGCTGCCCATGGCGACGCAGCAGGAGCTGCGGACGCCCGCGATCGGGATTTCTCCGGCGCGCTCGGTGTCCGGCAGGTCGAGGAGGCCTGGCACACCCTTGCCCCACACGACGCGACACGCCTGCGTCGCGAAGTCTCGTCGAGGAGGATTCCCCACGAGGTCCAGCAGGCAGTGAACGTGAACCAAGCCCGGTCCGTATTCGTCGACCCACACGACGGCGGCGCGATCGGCCCCGACCAGCTCCTGGGCAGAGGCGAGATGCCCCAGGAGGCATGAGCGCGCCGGATCCCCCCGGTAGAGCGCGGCGGTCTGCTCGGACCGCCTTGCCCGCCCGCTGCGGTAATCTGCGAGGCGTGAAACGTTCGAAGTAGACATCTATGCAGGACCAAATAGCTTGTTGGGGGGAACACTAAAAGCTAGGTGTCCAGAGGGGGAAAAACAACGATGGCGTCTATCCCTAATCACACCTCGTCTACGGCCCCAACCGCCGAAAGCGGAGGGTCAAACGCCCCGCCATCTCTGGGTTTTCGGGCCGAAAGATCCGTACTTCGGACCGACATCGCCCTTGTCGCATTATGTGTCATCTGGGGAGTGAACTTCTCCGTCATCAAGGTGGCGCTGGTCGAGATCGAGCCGCTCGCGTTCAATGCCCTCAGGTTCCCTCTCGCCGCCGTAACGCTCTTCGTCCTCTTGAGATGGAGGGGTCCTATCCCCCTTCCTCAACGGCACCACCGGGCTCGGATCGTCCTTCTGGGGCTCCTGGGGAACCTCGTGTATCAGTTTCTGTTCATCTTCGGGATCGACGGGACTCTGGCCGGAAACGCGAGCCTCGTCCTGGCAACGACGCCGATTTGGACCCTGGTCCTCTCCACTGCTCTCGGTCAGGCGCAGTATGCGGTGGCCGTCTGGGTGGGAGTGCTGGCGACCCTGGGAGGCATGGTGCTCGTCGTCGCCGGAGGCAGCAACGCCGTAAGCTTCGCGGACGGCCTCCCCAGAGGCGATCTACTCCTGGTTGCCGCTGCCGTCACCTGGTCCGTCTACACCGTCGGAGCTCAGGATCTGACCCGCCGGTACGGGGCGCTCGCCGTTACATCCTGGACCCTCTGGATCGGTACCGTGGGTCTTGTAGCAGCCGGCGCAACCTCCGTCGCCGAGATGGACCTTCGTGCGATCTCGCCCATGGCATGGGTCGGGGTCGCCTACGCCGGTATTCTCGCCATCGCCATCGCGTATCTGCTGTGGAACCACGGGTTGGAGCACATCGGCAGTGCGCGGACGGCGGCGTTCTCGAATCTCGTTCCGGTCGTCGCGCTCATCACCGCGGCCCTATGGCTCGGCGAAGAGCCCTCCGCTCTCCAGATGGCAGGCGCAATTACCATCATCGGAGGGGTGTGGCTGGCCCGTGTGGCCAGGGCCAGAGAGGGATCGTCCGCCTAGCCCTTCGAGCCCGTCTCCAGCCTCGGGTGATGCCGGACCTCGGGGAACTCGTACACGATGATCCCCTGGTTGGTCACATCCGATCGGACCCTGAGCCCGTCGTCCATGGACTCCAGCACGCTCTCGGCCGCGGCCAAGGAGAGGTTGAGCGAGGCGGCCACTTCGGTCACGGTCAGGGTCCCGCCTTTTTCCGTGGCCAGGAGCAGCACACGGCGCTGCAGCCGCGTCATGAGGGCCGTTCGACGATCCTGGCGGGCCTTGAGCCCCCACCAGATGGTAGCGGTGCCCCCGGCGCCCATGACGCTGCCCACCGCCACGGTGGCGAGACCGAAGTAGACGAAGCCCACGGAGATCATGAGTGCAGCCGCGAGGACCAGAGCCACACCGAAGACCCTCCGGCCGATCCCACGTCTGGGAAGCGGCTCGTCGGTCTCGAAATGCGGACCGACTCCGACCGAGCCCGCCAACGCCGGCGCACGGGCCGCTCCGGGACCCAGCACTGCCGCGTTCTCCCAGCCCAGGCCGCACTGGGGGCAGATCCTGTGTTTACGGCGGGCCAGCCAGTATGCCAGTCCCCCCAGGCCGTACGTGAACAGCGAAACACCGATGAGGAGACCCATGTGTCCGGGCCGCTTGAAATACTCGATTCCGTTCCCCACGTATGCGCACCGCGGGCAGCTCCGCACTCCCAACCCCACCGGACGCGCGACCGAGCGAAATGAAACCGCCACCCCACAAGTGGGACAAGCGGTTTCGGGCTCTCTCAGATGCTCACCACAGGTAGAACAGCGCATTTATCCTCGACCAAGGAGTCTCCTCAAGGGTAGACACTCGACACTACGTGTTCGTTCCGGAGAAGATTCAGCCTTTCCGCGGGCCACTGAGGAGCTAGAACAGCCTCACGAGCTTGAGTCGCAGACTGGCCTGCAGGGGAGCCGGCCCTCCCTCCGGGCCCGCCAGGTTCAAGGCCAATCCTCCTTCCCCACTTCCCAGCAAGAAGTATGCACCTGAGGACGACCAGAGCCGTCCCTCGGCAAAGAAATCCCCGACCGTGATGACCGTGGGCCTCAACGAGAAGGACCCGACGCCTTCCGAGAGGGTCTCCACCAGATCGATACCCGGGAACTGCAAGGCCGCCCGCACCGGGAGCTGGCTGTTCCCAGAGAGCTGTCCCTCCACCGCGATCGCCGCACTCCAGTCCGAAAATAGATCCTCCCAGTCCCGGCCCGTCACCGCCTCCACGTTATCGATTCCGGTCCGCGTGGTCTGGGTCAGGGACGCCAGAACGGCGTCGCTGCCCGCCTGATCCCTCAGGTAGCGAACGAACAGCCAGCCTGCGCCACGCTCTTCGAGTGTCCCCTGGCCGATGACGACGATCAGGCTCACGTCGGTCGGATCCGAAAGGAATCGATTCGCTCGTCGCCAATTGCCCGTCTGAAAGTCTTCGGCATCGAGGCTCCCTCGCCTACGCAACTCCTCTCCGACGAGGTCCTCACTCATCTGGGCAAGCCCCTCGGAGAGCCAGAGCGCGTCGGCACGCTGCCCGCCTCGCTGAATGATCCGCTCGTTGTGGTGGATCATGTGCTGGAGCTCGTGGGCGAGAATGGCCGGCACGGTGGCCCGGACGAGGTTCAGGCTTTGGACGTTGCCGTACCGCCCCGTGGGGTCGGGAACCATGACGTAGAAGATCTCGGCCGCATTGCTGTCTTCGGCCTCGGTGGAGAGATCCAGGCCGAAGAAGAATCCGGCCACGAAGTCGTCGGAGCCCGGTGGGGTCAGTCGATTGACGCTGGGGGTGAAGAGGATGATGACCTTCTCGTTTCCGTCCACGTCGGAGAGTTGTCCGAAGGCACTCACGTCCACTGTGTGGATCGGATCGTCGAAGACGCTGCCGAAGCCCTCCACGTCGGCCGGTGGGAGGCTACCGAGGGCTTCGACGTCCACATACAGAAGGGCTCGCTCCGACACCACGCGAACCTCCGCCGTGACCTGATCGAACTCGCCGTCGGCCCCCACCACCTTGAAATCCCTCCGGTCTCCCACCTTGGGCGCTCGCGCCGCCGGTGAGAGCACGGGCCGCCCCAAGGATGCTCGCTGCTTGGCGAGGAGCTCCTCCTCCAGGGCCCGCAGGAACACCTTCCACTCCTCCCGAATCGTCCGGTCACGAGGCTCGGAAGCGGTCAGCCCTCCACTCGAAGGAGACACCAGACGGGCTGCCGGTGTTTGCGACGACTGCCGCAGGCCCGTGAGTGCGTAATCGAATCGTGCCGCACCGATGGAGCTCGCAGACTGGGCAACGGCCAGCCAGTTCCCCGCCGCCAGGCGGAGGCACGAAGGGCCGTCTCCGATGACGACGGTCGTATCGGCGCCGAAATCCGGATCGAGCGCCTCACCGGAAGCCTGAACGCCCAGGGAAAGCGCTCCACTCGCTTCGCCTCCCAAACGCACCGACACGTCCACCGTCGTGCTGGGCAGACACGGCGGCACCTCTACGGAGAGCCGGGTCGGCTCTGCGGCCACGACGGATCCGCGAATCCCCGAGAAGAGCACCACGTTATGAGATGCGATCGCGCTGAAGTTGTCTCCGTCCAGCGTGATGAGGTCTCCGGCATCCGCGGTGACTGTAGACAGCCCCGTGAGCTGTGGGGGAAGCACGGCCCATGCCTCGAACTCCACGAACCGCTCGGGTTGGTCTCGAAGCCGAGCCTGTATCAGATAGCGGCCCAGGCCGTTGCCCAAGCGGAGGCGTGCTGTCGCCAGCCCGGTGGAGTCACTCTGGCTGGTCCCGGGGTCCAACTGCGCGCCGGAGCCCTCTACGACAGTCCACTCCACCACGACGCCCTCCACGGGCCGTCCATCGCCGATCCGCAGAGCCGACACGGTCAGGGGATCGATGAGGAACTGACCGGAGGGTCCGAATTGGCCGCTCCCCGACACGGCCACCAGCTCAACTTCCGGCGTGGGCGGCTCGGTAGGACCGTCCTTGGAGCAGGTCGTGATGCTCAGTGAAGCGAGGAGGGTGACTCCGACGAGGAGCCTGCGCGAAAACGGGTCCATCACCGCGGGATGATCGACAAAGCCAGCAACTCGAGGATCGGGCTCCCGGTCAGGGTCGCGGATCCGGTTCTGACTCGTCCGATGACGCGAATACGCTCCAGAGGGCTCAGGCCCTCGGCCTCCTGGAGCCGCTCCGGCGGAATCGCCACATAGACGAATACGCCTTCTCCACGCCCAATCCTGGTGAGGAGGAACGGCTCTCCCACGTAGAAGTCCGTTCGGATCTTCTCAGCCCGTTCTAGAGAGATGAACTGGAGATCCCACTGGAGCACCCGGCCCTGGTACTCGAGGGGTGAGGCAGCGACGTCTTCGATGCTCACGTCGGTGAGGACCGCAGTCTCGCCCTCCACGGCCGTACCCTCCGGAAGCCACATCCACCCGTCTAACCTGACCCTCGCCCAGTTTCCCTCTCTCGCGAGGATCCTCAAGTTCGCCCCGGGCACGGCCGTGGCCAACGTGTCTCCGTCGGGAGTGCTGAGGATGGTCGCCTCGGCCTCTCCACTGCTGGTCCATTGCTCGGTGAGAATGACCTCCGCCCCCCGAGGGGCATCGCCCGGCGCTGGGCCTTCGAGCTCCACGGACTGGCTCCAGATCCATGCACTTCGGCGCACCCTGACCCAGCCGGGCACCCTCTCCACCTCTTGCAGGAGGGTCCCTTCCTCCAATCGACCGATGACATCCCCCGACGGAGTAACCCTGATGTTCTCACCGCCCGAGGCCGACACCACAAGGTCGGAGTCGACGCGGCTGACGACCTGAAGCGATCGGGTCCAGACCCACCCCATCAGCTCGAACTGGAGCCAATCGTCGCCGAGGTCCAGCACCGCAAGGGCCGCACCGGGGCGGAGTTGGCCCAACAGCGTCCCGTTCGGCTGGGCGCGAAAATTCTCGTCTGCCGTCACGGTTCCGCTCTGTCCGACGAGACCCTGATTGAAAACCACCGCTAGACAGGCGCCGAGGAAGATCGTAGTGGCCCGCAATCGCTGAAAACCCTCGCTCATCTTCCTGAAACGATCCTCGACAGACGGTGTTGAAAGGGTGATCTTCCGGCCCTCTGGACGACGGCAGACGTCACTTGGACGAATGTGTTCCAACCAGTGACGGTCGTCAAATACCACTAAAACAAACGTCGAACCAGCTTTCATGCCACACCCGAGAACAATCTACCTCCTGCTCCTAGGAGCGTTTCTGCTCGATTCCGGCCCGGCCACCGCCCAGGACATTCCGTCGTCCTACAGCTTCGTCGAGAACTCCCAGGAGGGAGGCCTCTTCATCGGAACTGCGAGCCTCAATGCAGGTCAGCTCGGCCTGGGGCCGAAGTCGGCGAACGTCTTCGGAGGTCGCTATTCCGTCATGTTCGGCAGTGCTCTTGCCTTCGAAGGCGACGCTACTGTCTTCGAGGGCGAGCGGGACGTGATCGACATCCGCCGGAGCGAGGATGATCGGGTTCTCGGGCAATCCACCATCAACCTCGTCGCCATCGACGCCCGCTTCAGGCTCAACCTGACGGGCCACCGAACCTGGCGGGGCTTGCAGCCCTTCATCGCCTTCGGGGGTGGGATGGCCTTGGGCGGCAATCTGGAGCGCACCCTGGAGAATGAAGCCGACATGCCGCTCCTCGACCGGTACGATTTCGGGAGCAAGTTCTTTGCGACTCTTTCGGGAGGCACGAACCTCCACCTCTCATCTCGCTTCATGCTGCGGCTGGATGGCGTAATGAATCTCTGGAAGATCAGCACGCCGACGGGATGGCTCACCACCGACGCCGATCTGGGAGCGATTCCAGAGGACGAATGGGTATCGGCGCGAAACCTCTCCATCGGAGCCAGTTGGCGCTTCTGAGGTGACAGACTTCGAGTTCAGGGCCGCCGATTGGCTCTCAGTCGGGGAGGCCTTGCAGCGAATCCTGGCTGCGGCCTCACCCCTCGACGTGGAAGAGGTGCCACTGCGAGACGCCCTTGGGCGCGCTCTGGCGTCGGACATCACCGCCCCTACCCAGCAACCGCCGTGGGAGAGCAGCGCCATGGACGGCTACGCCGTCCGTGGTGGGGACGTGGCCGGCGCCAACCCCGACGGACCCGTCGAGCTCACCGTAGTAGGTGCGGTGCTTCCGGCCACGCGCTTCGACGGGAAGGTGGCTCCGGGCCAGGCCGTGCGGATCATGACAGGCGGATCCGTACCCGCCGGCGCGGATACCATCATCCGCGTGGAGGACACCGATCGCGAGCAAGGGGAGTCGGGTCGGATCGTCATCCTTTCGGACCGTGATCGGGGACGACATGTGCGGCCGGCCGCGGAGGATTGGGGCCGGAGTGACGTTGCACTGAGGGCGGGCACTGGTATCGGTCCGGGTCAGATGGGCGTTCTCGCCAGTGCCCACGCCGCAAACGTGCCCGTGCACCGGAAGCCGGTCGTGGCCATCCTCGCCAGCGGTGACGAGCTCCAGGACGTCGAGGTCGCGCCTCCCGGCCCCAACCGAATCCCTGAGAGCAACAGTCATGTCGTGGCCTCTGCCGTCCACCTGGCGGGCGGTACACCATTGCGACTGGGGATTGCCAAGGACGACCCTGACGACATTCGTGCGTACCTCGAAAAGGCCCGAGAGGCGGATGTTCTGGTGACGCTCGGCGGAGCGTCGATGGGAGAGGGGGACCTCTTCAAGAGGGTTCTCGACGACGCAGGCTTTCGGTTGGACTTCTGGCGGGTGAAGGTCCGGCCAGGGACCCCGACGAGCTTCGGCCACCTGCCCCGGGAGGGCGGTCCGGACCAGGTCATCTTCGGCCTACCCGGGAACCCGGCTTCGACCTTCGTGACCTTCGAGATCCTGGTGCGTCCGTTCCTTCTGGCGCTGGCCGGACACGCACGCGTTCATAGGACCGTGATAACGGCTCGCGCCGGTGATGACCTTCGCGCTCCTGAATCACTCACCGCCTTCCTGCGAGTGACACTGAGTCACACGGCGAACGTCACTGAAGCCTCCCTCACGGGCCCTCAGGGCTCCGGCCTGGTCAGTAGTCTGGCGACTGCGGACGGGCTGGCGGTGGTCCCGGAAGGGGTCCAAACCGTCGCCGAGGGCTCGCCCGTCGACGTCATCCTCCTCGACGACACCCCCGGGCTCTCCACCGGAACCCCCTGGCTCGGGCCGGCCCGGCCGTGAGATCGCGGGTCGCCGCCCGAGCGTCCGCACTCCTCTGCCTGGTCGGTGCGGCCGCCTGCAGCGTCTCGCGTTGGCCGGTTGAGGGACCCCTCGGGGCCCCCTTCGGCGTGCGCTGGGACGGCGCTCTCCCCGATCTCCATCGAGGCGTCGACATCCTGGTGCCGACCGGGACGCCGGTGGCCGCGATGTCCGACGGAAGGGTCCGCTTCGCCGGAACCATGGAGGCCTTCGGTGTCGTGGTCTGGCTCGACCACGGCGACGACGTCCTGACCGTCTACGCCCACCTCTCCGAGCTTCGGGTCGAGACCGGGGGGCAGTTGGCCAAAGGCGAGATCATCGGGCTGAGCGGAAGCTCGGGAAACGCCACCGGACCACATCTCCACTTCGAGATTTGGCGACGCGGGGTGCAGATCGACCCCGTGGCCATGCTGGGCGGCCCTCCAGGGCCGTGACACGACGCCTATCGGTGACCTAGTGTCCCGTTACCAAAGTGTCTCGGCCAGTCGAAGGCACGGTGTATCCCCGGCCCTCTTGGTGGCTCGCGAACTTCGGAAACGGAACACTATCCTTCTGCCCGCAGGGCCGCGATCTCCTGAGCGAGTCGCGGCAACACCTCGAAGACGTCGCCCACGATGCCGTAGTCGGCCACCCCGAAGATCGGGGCATCGGCGTCCTTGTTCACCGCCACGATGGTTTGAGCCGTCCTCATCCCGGCCAGGTGCTGAATGGCCCCCGATATGCCGACGGCGAAGTAGAGCATTGGAGCCACGGTCTTTCCTGTCTGGCCCACCTGCTCCGAGTGGGGCCTCCAGCCCGCATCCACGACCGCTCGGGACGCGCCCAAGGCGGTCCCGGGACCGAGAGCGTCGCGAAGGTCCTCCAGGAGCGACCAATGCTCCGGATCCTTCATTCCGCGACCCCCGGAGACGATGACGCTCGCCTCGGACACGTCTACCGATCCAGCCTCGGCGGACTCAAACTCCACCGTGCGCATTCCAACATCCGCCGGGATGGTCGGGCTCAAGGTCTCTACCGCGCCGGCTGCCCTGATCTCCTCGGCACCGAACGAGTTGGG